>NZ_JBYSXY010000012.1:0-209456 GCF_058782685.1 Pseudomonas sp. FW306-02-D09B | reverse complement strand
CGCAGTCCAGCGGGAGCAAGCTCCCTCGCCACAGATACTTCTCAGGCCTCCAGACTTCCTTAAGTGAACAGCATTGCGCCAGTGTGCGGGCTTTATCGTTTCTGGCAAAAGCAGGCCTTGCACAGGCCAAGTCACTCACTGAGCACCGCGTTTGAGCTGTGCAATCACCACCGCAGGGCACTCACCACTGCAGGGTGATCTCGCTTTCAAAACTTCGTTCCAGCCCGGTCACCGGATCGATAAAGCGCAACCCTTTGGCCAGCAACTTCAACGGATTGGCGTAATCATCCTCAACGTCTTTCAATGCGTCGGGATAAAACGGGTCATTGCAGATACTCGCCCCCAACGCCGTCATGTGGACCCTTAACTGGTGCTTTTTGCCAGTCACCGGATACAACGCATAACGCCAGAGATCGGCATTTTTTTCTACGACTTCAATCGCTGTCTCGGTATTGCTCGCCCCCGGACCTTCTTGCATGCGAAAGAAGGGTTCGCCATCAACCAAACGGCTTTTGTGCACCCGTGGAAACGACAACTCAGGCAAGGCGCGGGCAATTGCCTCGTAGCGCTTTTCGATCTGTCGAGTCGGAAACAATGACTGATAAGTCGAGCGACTCTGGGGGTTGGCCGAAAACAGCACCAGCCCAGCCGTGTGTCGGTCTATGCGGTGCAATGGCACCAGGTGCGGGTTATCCAGGCGACGGATCAAACGCCGCAGCAACGTCTGCTCGACGTACTCGCCTGCCGGGGTAACCGGCAGAAAGTGTGGTTTGTCCGCGACCACCAGATGCTCGTCGGCATACAGAATCGTCTCGAGCACCGGGATTGTCTTTTCGTCGGGGACTTCCCGAAAATAGTGAATCCGCAGCCCTTCCTTGTAAGGCAGATCGACGGCAATCGCATGTCCGTGGCCATCCAGGACACGGCCACGGGCAATCCTGTCCAGCCATTGTTCACGACCTATGGCGCTGAAGTGCTCGCACAGACAATCGAGAACGGTCAACCAGGCGCCAGGCGGCAGGTACAGCGTGCTGGCCTGGTTCTGTGCGGCGGAAAAAGATGAGGTGGACATACGAAAGCTCTGGCCCTAATGCAGGTGGGCATTATCCAACAAGGACCCGAGCGATCCTAGGACAGATTCCGTGCGGGTCTCCCTCATGACTATCACGCGGTCAGCGACACTCGCTGCGCCGCCGCTTCGGTAAACTCCTTCAGCCAGCGCAATACATCGACAGCCTCCCAACGGCCGGGATCATAAAGCGCATACAACAACCCCTGATAACCCACGACATCCAGTTGACGGTGGTAACCCGCACGCTGAAACAAGGCTTCGATTTCAGCGAAGCACGTATTGAAGTGCAATTTGTTGAATGGCGTTTTCCCTTCCGTAACCAGGCCATCCAGGCGCAACTCCAGCACTGCCTCTTGGACCACATCAGCCGACATGCGATTCACGCTGGCTTTCAATTGTTCGACATTGACCATGCACTTCCCTCTGACGCAAATAACTGTATGCACATACAGTAAACGAATACTCGGGGTTACGCCAACGTATTACCTGAGGAGCGCGACAGGCGGAACGGCCGTCGCTGAAAACAAGAAGGGGTTTAGCGCAGGAATGCCACGACCTGTTCGGCGTCGAAGGGCCAGCCAAGCTCAGCCCCTGTATCAACACGGCGCAGCACCGGAATGCGTAAACCGTAGGCTTCAAACAACGCTTCACTGTCGGCAATGTCGACCAGTTCCACTAGCAGCCCATGCTCGACCAGCGGCATCAGCTCTGCTTCTGCGAGTTCACAGAGATGGCAACCAAGGGTGCTGAACAACTGGCATTCAGGAGTCATGACAAACAGACCAACGAGGATTGGGTGACTATTCTAGGCCCGGGATGAAAAGTCGTCGAGCAACGCCCTCCGTGACGACAGCCAATTTTAGCTATCTGGTATAACCCTGATGCAAATCATTCGACGTCGGCTCCAACTGCGCAATGCTCGCGGCTTTTTTTGCCTCTACGCTGGGTACGTCCCGGCACCGAAACGGAGAGTGTTGTGTTTGCCAATTTGTTGATCATCCTCGCCTCGTCATTGGTGGTGATTGCGCTGTTTCGGCGTCTTCAGCTGCCTCCCGTGCTGGGCTACCTGTGCGTGGGACTGCTGGTTGGGCCCGGCGCATTCGGCTGGGTGAATGACAACCAGGATCTACCAGACCTTGCCGAGTTGGGCGTGGTGTTTCTGCTGTTCTCCCTGGGACTGGAGTTTTCCCTGTCGAAAATGCTTGCGCTGCGGCGCGTGGTATTTGGTCTCGGCAGCCTGCAAGTGCTGTGCTCGGGGGTGCTGCTGGGCGGCTTGCTGATGTTACTCGGCATGCCCGCCCCTCCGGCCATGTTGCTTGGCGCCGGTCTGGGGCTTTCGTCCACGGCAATTGTCAGCAAAGAGCTGAGCAGCCTCGGCGAGATCTTCAGTCGTCACGGCCAGAATGCGATAGGCGTGCTGTTGTTTCAGGATGTAGTTGCGGTGTTGTTACTGACGCTGGTCCCGGTGTTCGCCGGTAGCAGTGATCAAAGCTGGTACTGGGCGCTGCCGATAACACTGGGCAAAACCGTGCTGTTGTTTGTCGGCCTGTTGCTGACCAGTCGCTGGTTACTGCCACGACTGTTCCACGAAGTCGCCACCTCGCGCTCCGCCGAGCTGTTCGTCCTGCTGGCCCTGGTCATCGTCTTGCTGACTGCCTGGCTGACACATCTGCTCGGACTCTCCCCCGCCCTCGGTGCCTTCCTTGCCGGCATGTTGCTGGGCGAAAGCCATTACCGGCATCAGATCGAAGCCGATATTCGCCCATTCCGCGACATTCTGCTCGGGCTGTTTTTCGTCAGTATCGGCATGCTGATCGATCTGCAGCTGTTCGCCAGCCATGGCCTGTTGATTCTCGGCCTGACATTGGGGTTGCTGCTGATCAAGGGCGCCGTGGTCGCGGCACTGGTCAAATGGCGCGGCAGCGACGGCGAAACCGCCTGGCGCAGCGGCCTGGCATTGGCGCAAGGCGGTGAATTCTGCTTTGCGCTGATGGCACAGATGCAACAGAACAAACTGATACCGGCCGAACTCAGCGGTCTGTTACTGGCCGCGACGTTTTGCTCGATGCTGCTGACACCACTGTTGCTGCGCGCAGCACCGGGCATTGCCGCACGCTTGCATCGCAAACCCGATAAGGAAGCGCAACTCGATCAGGTCGCGGCATTGAACGCCGAGCTGCACGGGCATGTAGTGATTTGCGGCTACGGTCGGGTGGGTCAGTCGATAGGGCGTTTTCTGCGTCGCGAAGGTCAGCCTTTCGTTGCGCTGGACGATGACCCGGTTCGCGTTCATCAAGCCGCAGCGGGTGAAAGCTGCGTGCACTATGGCGATTCCCGTCGCGTGGAACTACTGGGTGCCGTAGGTCTTGAACGCGCACGACTGTTGGTGATCGCAGTGGACAAAACCGATATAGCCATGACCGTACTCAAGGCAGCACGGCAGCTAAACGCTCAGGTCCCGATACTGGTTCGAACCCGTGACGACAGTCAGTTGGCCGAACTGAAGGCGGCCGGAGCCAATGAGGTTGTCCCGGAACTGCTGGAATCGAGTCTGATGCTCGCTTCCCACGCGTTGCTCATGCTGGGTTTGCCCCATCCGCAGGTCCAGGAGCGCGTCGACGAAGTGCGACATGGGCGCTATCGCCTGCTGCACGGTTTCTATCACGGAGCGCAAAGCAACCTGTTGGACAGTCGTGGGCAGCCGAAAGTATTGATGTATGCCGTCAACCTGACAATGGATGCCCATGCATGCGGCCGGCCCTTGAATGAGCTGGCACTTGAAGCATTGGGGGTGGACGTTCAAGCCATTCAGCGCAATGGCGCTGATTTGGCAGTTGAGGGCGTCACCCGATTGCTGGCAGGCGATCGGGTGTTGATGTCAGGCACCTTGTCTGCCATCGAGGCCTGTGAAGCACGGCTGTTGGCGGGGTAATGAGGCGTGGCCGCGTTGCTCGCGCAGAACTGGAAAATATCCTGCGCGAGCCCGGCCAATTAGCTGAAGACAATCAATCCTGGCTGACTGCACCGATCTTGTGGATCGACAGATCCGCCCCGTAATACTCCTCTTCCTGGCTCAGGCGCAGCCCGTGCAACAGCTTGATCGTGCCATACACCGCAAAGCCTCCGATCAGTGCCACGGTCACCCCGAGTGCAGTGCCTATCAACTGGCTGATCAGGCTGACGCCACCGAGCCCGCCCAAGGCACTCTGACCAAAAATCCCGCAGGCAATCCCGCCCCAAACACCACAAAGACCATGCAACGGCCAAACGCCGAGCACATCGTCGATCTTCCATTGGCTTTGCGCCGCAATGAAACACCAGACAAACAAGGCGCCGGCAATGGCTCCGGTCACCAGTGCGCCAACCGGATGCATCAGGTCGGAGCCGGCGCAAATTGCCACCAGCCCGGCCAATGGACCGTTGTGCAGGAACCCTGGATCGTTACGACCGACAATCAACGCGGCTACCGTGCCGCCGACCATCGCCATCAACGAGTTGACGGCCACCAGACCGCTGACGCCTTGCAGGGTTTGCGCGCTCATCACGTTAAAGCCAAACCAGCCGACGATGAGAATCCACGAACCCAATGCCAGAAACGGAATACTCGACGGCGCAAACGCCACCAGGCGCCCGTCGCGATACCGACCATTGCGCGGACCGAGCAGCAATACCGCCGCCAACGCCAGCCAACCCCCCATGGCATGCACTACCACGGAACCGGCAAAATCATGGAAGCTGGCACCAAAGCGAGCTAACAGCCAGGCTTGCAGGCCGAAGTTTCCGTTCCAGACCACACCTTCAAAAAACGGATAAATGAACGCCACGATCAACGCCGTCGCACACAACTGCGGAACAAATCGGGCGCGCTCGGCAATCCCCCCGGAAATGATGGCCGGAATGGCCGCAGCAAAGGTCAGCAGGAAGAAAAACTTCACCAGCCCATAGCCGTGATCAGCACTGATTACCGCGGCCGGTTGCATGAAAGTGACACCGTAGGAAATCCAGTAGCCTATAAAGAAGTAAGCCAGCGTTGAAATGGCAAAGTCACTGAGGATCTTCGATAACGCGTTGACCTGGTTTTTTTGCCGAACCGTGCCGACTTCCAGAAAAGCGAAACCGGCGTGCATGGCCAGAACCATGACAGCACCGATCAGAATGAACAGCGTATTGGAGCTATGGACCAGGCTGTCCACAGCACTTTGCAAATTTTCCATGGAGTTGGCAGACCTTAAAGTCGCAAAAGCACCAAAGCGGTTCACTGAGACAATTTGCGCACCAAGTTGACACCAGGCTTGGTATCCACCCTTATTCCGGCGAACCGTTTTGGCGCAAAAAACTCATTGAGGTCGATCGTTGCTCGGGTGTTTGCGCGAGTTTCTATTATTTAGGTTAAGGTTTTCGCGAAGCACGCCCAGTTTCAGTACAACAGCACTGGCTGACGCACCACGACATAGCAAAAGCTGTACCAGGCATTAGGGGGGTCTCAACGCGGTGGGGGAATCTATTTGAGAACAGCCCCTGGCACTGAACCTTCGAACAAGGCTCATACTCGAACATTTCACACACCAATAATGGAGATCATCATGGCCAGAAAAACGGAAAAGACTGCTCAAGAAATCCTCAGGGAAGATTTTCAAACATTGGTCAGCGACACCGAACGGTTGCTGGAACACACTGCGACACTGGCCGGTGATCAAGCCGATGAGTTGCGTAGCCAGATTCACGAAAGCCTGCAGCGGGCTCGCGAAACCCTGAAACTGACCGAAGATTCCTTGCGCCAACGCGGCCAGGAAGCTGTCACCGCCACCGAAGACTATGTTCAGGCCAACCCTTGGCAAGCGGTTGGCATCGCGGCCGGCGTAGGCTTTTTGATTGGCCTGCTGACGACGCGGCGCTGATATGGCTATCGATGAATCCGGCTCGTCCGAAACAGGTACGGGGTCTTCATCGCGACGCTTGGGTGCCGCTTTTCTCGGGTTGCTGCACAGCCATGTAGAGTTGTTCGGCATCGAATTGCAGGAGCAAAAAGCCCGCACCGTAAGCCTGTTGCTGTTCGCAGGGCTGGCACTGGTTTTCGCCTTATTGCTGTTGATCGGGCTTTCGGCGCTGGTGTTGATTCTGCTGTGGGACACTTATCGCCTGGCAGGGATCATCGGCCTGTGCGTTTTCTATGCGCTCGCGGCACTCTTTTGTGGCATGCGCTTGAAAGCGGCGATCTTCGATGAAACATCACCTTTCAATGCCACCCTTCAAGAGCTGGCGAACGACAGGGAGCGCTTGCTGCCATGAACCTGCCTGAAATCCCCAAAAACAGTTCCCGACAAGAGATGCGCAAGGCATTGATACGCTTGCGCATGGAAATGCATCGCCAGGAAATGCGCCACGAGTCCCGGCAGATGCTGGAGCCCTTGCAACGCGTACGGGGAATGACGCACAGTTTTCAGGAGGGTCTGGGCATCAAGCACGCGCCACTCTGGGGCATCGCCGCCGTAACCTTGCTGGGCTTTCTCACCGCCAAGGGTGCCAAGGGCGGTGCCATCAGCAGCGTCACTCGGTTAGTCCAGCTCGGCACCAGCCTGTTGCCGCTGATCAAGCTGGTGCTGCAAGGCTCCTCGCGCAAAGACCCGTAGACCCACAGCCCCCAATCAGTCACCTGACGGAGAACCTGCCTTGGATTGGCATACCCTGCTTAATCGTGAACGCCTCGGAAAACCGCTACACAGCCCGGAAGAGCTCGGTCGCAGCCCTTTCCATAAAGACCACGACCGGGTCATTTTCTCCGGTGCCTTCCGCCGTCTTGGGCGCAAGACCCAGGTTCACCCGGTGTCCAGCAATGACCATATCCACACGCGCCTGACCCATTCACTGGAAGTCAGTTGCGTGGGGCGCTCATTGGGCATGCGCGTCGGTGAAACCATCCGCAGCGCCCTGCCCGACTGGTGCGAGCCTAGCGATCTGGGCATGGTGGTGCAGTCAGCGTGCCTGGCCCACGACATTGGCAACCCACCTTTTGGCCACTCGGGTGAAGACGCCATCCGCTACTGGTTCCAGCAAGCCGCGGGCAAAGGCTGGCTGGACGCCATGAGCGAAGTCGAACGCAACGATTTCCTCAACTTCGAAGGCAATGCCCAAGGCTTCCGGGTTCTGACCCAACTGGAATACCACCAGTTTGACGGCGGTACACGGCTGACTTACGCAACGCTGGGCACTTATCTGAAATACCCGTGGACCGCGCGCCATGCCGATTCGCTGGGTTACAAAAAACACAAGTTCGGTTGCTATCAGAGCGAACTGTACTTAGGCCTTGCAGCCAAAAATGACATTTTTTGAAAAGCAACAGCCAGAAAGTTATAAGTGCAACTATTTGGCAATATTAAGAAGACTTAGATTTCAAAAAAAGAATAAAGAGGCTTTTGCTAGACCGTCACTTTACCACCGACCCAGCGAGGCAAGCCACCTAGATTCGCTCCCCGCCCATACCACTAAACTGTCAAGCCAAGTGCATGGCATAGCTATCTGTCATACCGCTCACGTAATCCAGAACCAGCATGATGGTCCCGTACTCCTTGGAAACACTAACATCTACGTGATTAGACGTCAGGCCTAGGTAGGTAGCTGACTAGCATGAGGGGATCTATCGTTTTCTTGAATGAACGATGGATAGATTATTGGATGCTGGATAATTATCAATCTTACGATCTTTTGATGTAGAGCTTCATCCAATGCTTTCTGGAAATTGGCCGATGAATATAACGGCGTTTCATCCACTAGCAAAGAACGCCAGTGAATACTATCTTGAGCTGACGGGCCTCGAAATTTCAGCAAAGAAGCTAGCGATTTGTGTGCGTAATAACCCATCCCGGAACGCACCAAGAAAGTTTGCTTGATAGATTCATCATCTACTATGCAAGAGTCCTCTAGCTCGCAGCAACCGATGATTGCTAAGGTTGAGGAAGTCATGTGGTAAATCTTCTCACCCAAGTAATTCTGAAAGTAGATTTCCTTAATGCGGGTATTCCATGTTTGGGTATCCCCGTCTTCACGATGAAGCTTTTCCTTACTCAAGGTCAGATGTAAGCCCACACCATCACCAAGCTGAAACCCTACGTCACCGGCTAGAATACTCATCAAACTATTGGAAAGAGCCTCAAACCAGAAAACGCGGTAATTCTTATTTAAGAGCTTAAACAGTGAAATATCAAAAAGCATCCACACCTCATGATATTTCCAAGCAAATAATACAGGCATCCCAAGCAGCTCACCATACTTTATAAGTTTATCCCTATCCTTAGCACGTATAGTGAGATATCTTTCATTTTTAGTTTTGACTTCTATCAAGACCTTGTACTGATTATGTCCCGTATCGAAAACCGCAAGTAAATCAGGGACTTGATAATTTTCACGTGACGACTTTGGAGTTTGTTGCTGGTCAAGCTTGTGAATCAGCGAGCACTTTCCAAGCCAGCTACAAATAACAGCAAATTCATCTTCCGCTGGCAACCCAATATCAAGACGTTGTACACGCTGAACCACCGCATCAGCATCGGACCAACCAATTTGTTCGAGAGCCTCATGAAGAACTCTACTCCTGTCCATAAGACTTTGGACGCTCACAATGCAACTCCTTAACAAACCAACGTTCGAAGTGGCTAAATTATCGACTCTAATTGCTCCTGCCAGCCTTTTCAGCGGGCTCGACGTAATCACCAATATCGACGCCTGACCTAACAAAGTCAGCCAGCTTACTAGCATAGAGTTGGCTATGAGGGTTACTGATGATTACCTTGTTAGCAAGGAGAATCTGATCAACATCGTAAACGTCACGAACTGTCAAAACATTTGTGTTCCCTTTCACTTTTGGAAAATGGATATGAGCCATAACCCTAGGCGAGAGAGGAATAGCACCGTAGGCCAATAAATCAAGTTCTGGCGGAGGGTTCATATGCATGAGAGAAGGGGAATCAGATGTCAGATAACCCAAGTCCGTATGGTTTCTTGTGATTGTCAATGTGCAACCGGATTTCTCAAGCGAAGCTGAAAATTCTAGTGCATGGAAGAAAGCCATAACCTTCAACACAGAGTCTTTTTGCTCTTCGGTTAAAGTTTTCTTGAGGCCATTGCGATCAATATGAATTTTCGGGATAAGGCTCCGAAGCTCATTCATCTTCTCTTTTGTTCTAAATAACTGCGTCCCAAATAGCACAAAGATAAACGTGGCGGTTTTGCGAGTCGGTTTATACCAAGACTCATCAAAATCTGAATTAGCAAATTTTTGAATTTCGGCCGCTATTGCAGTCTCAATTCTTTCATAATTATCTTCAAGATGATGAAGAGTCATATGCTTGAAGGCAGATTTTACGTTTTCAAGTAAAGCCTCATCGCGATTAACGATGCCAATTTCTTTATTTATCACATCATCCATTAGCTTCAGCAGAGTCAAATTCTGTAAGTGCTTCTCAAGAACCTCACTACTTAGAGACTGCTCACCGAACATATATTTAAGCGTGTCAAGGACATCATCATCAATCTCAATGCCATAGAAGTATCTTTCTGTACCCACCTCCTTCGCCGTTTGTTTGTCAAAGACTTTAAAGCTATCGAACTCCGATCTTTTCACAAAAAAACGTTTATTGACTAGCCACTGTTCCAAATAAAATCTAGACACGTAATGTTGATTCTTTTTGTAGTTCAACTTTGTGAGGTCAATCATTTCACAGTTTTCAGCGTTGTTTTCCATAACCCCATTCCTTAGCATACCGGTTGCGTCACAACCATTATGTCGTTCTGCATAATCTCGATGAAGCGAATCGCCTCTCAGCTCTATCGCTCTATACCCATTCCATTGAATTGACGTGCCAAATGCATCGCATAGTTGTCGGTCATGCCACTAACATAATCGAGCACCTGCATAATTGCCCCATACTCTCTGGAAACCCCGTTAGATCCCTTCAAGGCGGTTAAATCTAAACTCAAAAGGTCAACCACCCGCCTTGTCTTAGAGTCGGCTACTCCGCCGCTTCTGACGTAATTCAAGGCGGCAGTACAGCTTACATTCAACAAGGTAGAAATGGTGCTGTAGGCTCCAATCTCTAGCTCAACCTTACGGGGATGCTGAAAGATTTCATCCCGAGCAAGAGCTTTAGCAGCAGCAACACATTCCCTGACGTTCCTGTCGCAACGGTCTAGGATACCTAATGCCTTCCCACTCATGATTTCGTCATGGTTAGCCATAAACGCAGCAGCACCAGCATCTACAAAAGCTGAAATGACCTTCCCGCGTACCAAAGAGAGCCGACGACCTACCTTCATGCCTTGCATGTCTTTCATGAGCTGTTTTTTCTGCTTATCATCAAGGACAAGACACAGGATCTCAAAAACCTTATCCCACTCCAAAATGCCCATTTCTACACCATCCTCAAGATCCAGAATGGCATAACAAAAGTCATCAGAGATTTCCATCAGGTTCGCAAGGGGATGACGGCAACGCCAGCCATCACCAAGTTCAAGTAGGCCGGTAGCATCTGCCACCTCGTTAAAGAGGTCTAGCTCAGAACAGTAGACCCCATATTTGTTCTTTACAGGCCGCAGGTCATTCATCGCGTCTGCGGCCAACCACGGATATTTGATGAATGCACCCAATGAAGCGTATGTCAGACGCATCCCCCCTTCATAGGGATGATACTCTGAGGTAGTTAAAACCCTAAACCCTTGGGCATTACCTTCAAACCTACGCAAGTCAGCAGCTTCATTGAATGGAAGCTGCTCAATTATCTTTGCCCCGACATCATTGGAGAACCAGTGTCGTATAGCCTCTTCACCTGTGTGTCCAAAGGGAGGGTTGCCAATGTCATGAGCAAGACAAGCAGTTTGGACAATATCACCAATATCAGAAGCCGAATGTTGTACAGGGATAAGCCTTTCATTCAGAAGCTCTTGACCTACTCTCACACCTAGTGTGCGTCCAACACAAGCAACTTCTAAGCTATGCGTGAGACGATTATGAACATGGTCATTAGTGGCGAGCGGATGTACCTGAGTCTTTCTTGCAAGGCGTCTGAAAGCACCAGAAAAAATCACCTTGTCATGGTCTGAGTGAAAAGGCGAACGGCCTAACTCAGATTTAGGAGGCCGACCTCCAAGACGAGTGTTATTCAGCAGTTTGTCCCAACTCATGCTTTCCATGCATGCCTCCCAAATAATCTAGTTAATATACAAGATAGCTGATCTACACAATAACTTCAAAACAGATCCGAAAATACATGACTTCAAGCCAGAAACTAATATCATTTCTTTACCCTTCCAACCTATTTACGACTATATTCATAAGGTACTTTACGGACACGCAAAGAAACACTTAAAGCCTGAGCCACATCGACAAACTTTAGATTCCGAAGTGGTTAGTAAAACTTCGATAAGACCTTCTTAACTCATCCATATCGTTAGGTGTAGGTGAAAAAGTCGCGAAAAGAGCTGAATAGATTTTTTTATCTTTCCTCAGGTCACCAGTCCAGATTCCTTTCGGAATCGAACGCGTAACAATACAATCAAATATCTGATCATTGAATTCGAGAACTAAATTCTGGCAGATATTAAATACGTTATTTACTGAATCGAGCGTTGGCGATATGGGCTTCTCTAAATAAATAGAAAACTTATCAAGCCCTAACTCGATGGCGTTTTTTGAACCTAAAAGTCCTGAGCGATGAGCTATGCAGTGCCTGAGATGACAAACTTTTTCAAACTCATCAAGAGCAGTATCCAGAGCAGGAACCTGCTGAGGATTAATTGGTAGTCCTAGAAAGTTTTTTACATTTTTTAATATTGTTTCTTTACTCACGAATGTGCTGTCTTCAAGTAACGCCTCTGGCAACAAATGAGAGAGATGGAAAAGAACAGCCCCGTAAGAGACCTTATTTCTGTAGCTGTGTGCTCTAGAGTCCTCATCAGATATGAGAACTCGTCTAATTATCGCTCGGAAATATGATTCAACGCCTGATACAATTCCAATAATCGCAAGGTTTGCTTTGATTCTCCATTCTTCAGAGTCATCTTCTTTGCCAAGAATTTTTGTTAAAATTTCACGTTGACTAATAAAGCGTTCAATCGGCGATGAGTCTATTAGCTCGACGTCTCTAAAATAAATCGTTGAGTCAAATTTGGATGAGGTCCTTGGACCAGACACGAGGCTCTTGTATGGCGTTTGCTTGGCTTTCATACTAGAAACTCATTAACCCATTGATTAATTCTTCTATATATATCTTCCGCCCTAGCAGCTTTGACCCTGTGTGCTTTTTGAAGCTCATTAGCGGGATCTTGACTCCGAATAACATCCTCGACGGTTTTGAAGCTAGTAAATGTGTCAATCGCTTTAATTTGAAATTTCGTCAACGGAAGTTCATTAAGTGGTTTTGCCATGCATTCTTTAAATGTCGAGTGATCGATTAAAGGCTTACCGCACTCATGGCAGAACTTCTGCTTTTCAGTCATGCGTTCCGCTTGACAGTTATGACAAGGTGGGAGATTGAGGTTTAGCATAGATAATTTGTCTTTAGCTATGATTGCCTCAAACGACGGCCTCGACGGATGCTTTGCGGATTTCCTTTTCAGTATCTCTAGCAGCTCAGACGATTTAAACCCTCTGCTTTTAGTGAGCACTCTGCCTTCAAGTAAAAGAACAATATGTGGGATGAAACGCCTTAATTTTCTTCCTGGACCATGTGAAATATCGTCAGTTTCGTAGAGCAAACCGGCTTCAATTAGAAACCTAATCATCCTCTCCGCTTTCGGTGGGATACCGGTTACGCCGACGGCGATAACCTTTTCGAAAGTGTTTTCATCCCTATCGATTCGCTCATGATTGAATTTCTTTAAGTTGGCAACCGTGTTATTTAAAAACTCACTCCCCAACCCGATCATGCCCTGATATTGTTTGAGCTTATCGCCAATAGACAAATACTCTGCCAACATGTATTTTTTTCTGTCAGAAATTACTTTATTAAACTTCGACTGCGTACTAGTTGTTTTTAATTGTTGATACTCCCTCACCATCATAATATAGGCTCTTGGAATGCCAAATGCCGCATACTTAAATAGCGTAAGGATTTCTTGAGGAATAGTTATATCGGATTCAAATCTGTTTTCAGTTAACGAACTCATGAACTCAATATATTTGGGATTCTCAACATTGAGCCAAACGTGTATAGGCTCAGCGTCATGACCTAGGTGAAAGCGTGGGCCGTACTGAGTCGTTCCCGGATAAACAGAAGCCTTCGGCGAAATATGGGCTGTTTTTAAACTTCTGAAAATTTCAAAAAACTCAACCATGTATTCCGGCGTCAGCGTAAGTGCCGCATCATCTAGCAATAAAACTGCACGCTTTCTTCCGGCTACTTGAATGGCATCTTCTATATAGCCTTGAGTTTTTTCTACTGAGATGATTTGTACAATAGCGTCATGAGTTGAGTTATATTGCTGTTTTTCAACCGCCTCGATAAAATCCTGAAGGTTTTTAGGTTCTAGCTCGGTCTGCTCTGGAGTTATGTTATAGGTTTTTAGACAATCCAGAAGTATTTTGCTAAGCACCCAAGCGTGAAATACACCAATCGCGTTGGATGTTTCATTAAGATAAGTTTCTAAGCGAAGATAATGATTGAAAGAGACATATATGGGCAAAGGCTTAGCTTTGTCTTCTTTGCAACTAATGTAGGCAAGTCTCATGTGGTGAGTTTTACCTGTGCCCCGTGGGCCAATAAGCAGCTTCGCACCTACTTGGAATAATTTTTTTTGTATTTCATCAAAATACTGCCCCTTGGCTGTCTTGTCCTTAATATAGCTATCAGGGAGATAGTCTGCTCTTTCTTCGAACTCATGAGACTCAAGCTCTTTAAAGTCCAACTCTTCTTGCGTACTTTTCATTACCTGTTTCCTTTACAGGGCCGCTATTTTTTGGTATTTTGTAGCGTCAATTTATGAGGTTTTTTTGGTGTCATTGGAGCAATATTACACTGAAGAGGGGATTGGGGAAAGATTGGCCTCAATGTTACCTCCTATGACGCCACGGCAATGTATAGAGCTTAGTGCAGGCGAAGGGGCTCTTTTGCTTCCTATAATCCGGAAGTGGCCAAAAATAAAAATAACCACATGCGAACTTGATCCGCTAAACGTGTCAAAATTGAAATCAAGCTTTAAAGGAAAGCATTATAATATTGATGTCCTTTCCGAGTCCTTCGAAAGTATATTTCTGGGCAAGTTTTCTAGTTTCGATTTTGCTGTTAGCAATCCTCCTTTTTCATGGAGGAAAGTTTCTGATTATGATATTTCCATCCTAGAAGCGTTTGGGCTGCGTGATGTGTTCAGCGGTTTACGCATCAGAAGCGAAGTACTCTTCGTTTTGCAGTATTTGAGATTGATGGCTGACTCAGCCTGTGTGGCTTTCATTCTTCCAGAGTTGATTGTTTGTTCGGCTGCTTTTACAAAATTTCGTTCTAGATTATTAAAGTTTTGTAGTGTGGTTGCTGTAGCCGAAATTGGCAGCGGTGCATTCAAAGGAACCGAGGCTAAAACTTACATAGTTATACTGAAAAAGGGTGAGTCAGATAAAAGCTTCACTTTTATAGATACTTCTGGAGCATCGGTAGCAAAACAGCAGTCCGACTTTAACCTTGGTTTGAAACAGTTAAATTCTGGATGCCAACCCTATTCGGACTCAGATGGCTTCTCGATAAAAAGAGGACAACTTTCGGGCAAGGAATGTAGATCACTAGGTTTGCCTTTCTATCATACAAGCGGCTTTTCTAACAGTGCGATTGGCGTTGCCCCTATTCCTTTAAAGTCGACTATGATTATAGGCAAGAAACTTTTGATAGCTACCAAGGGTGATATTTTAATTAGCCGCGTAGGTAGTAGGGTTGTTGGGCGAGCCGTTACTGTCGAAGAGGGTGAGTACTTAGTATCTGATTGTGTTTTTAGAGTGCGTCTACCGCCGTCTATAAGCTCCAACATTTTTTTGAAATATTGGATTGAGAGCTGTTTGCCTAGGGTTGTGTCGCAGGCCAGAGGAACTTGTGCTAAGTATATTACTGTTCAAGACTTAACCGTATATCTGAGAGAGTTTTTGCGAATTTCCGAAGAAAATTTTGCATCAGCTATCCGATAATTTTTTATTATTTTTTCCCCAATACTGTTAACTCTCTTCATTGGAGTTTCAGTCGCCTAACATTTGATAACTACGGTTGCGAGCGTTTGCTCCCTAATCGGGAGCATGCTATCAACACATAGATAATAATATTCAATCACACTGTAACGCCAAGAGACTCCATTGCACACCAATTGGTATTCTCAATTCTTTGCAATATAGCCATACGGTCAGGCTCTGAAGCGTATATTTTTTTTGCCGAATTCAGTTCGTAAAGAATTATGTCTGTGAGTCTATCCGCGTAGTCATGGTCATTTAACTTCGCCATCTCGTCGTGACTTGAAAACAACTCTACTAACGCTATATAGCTTTCTTCTAGCAGCCTCTCCGTTACGACGAAATGAATTTGACTATCCTCATATAATTGATGAAGAAACGGAAGAGCTTCAATCGTATACCTAATTTCAATACCACCTTTTGCTCTATGGTAGTTGGTAATTGTGTCATACAGGGCATCACGTATAAGTGAGCTTTGTCCTTTGTGATGGATTTGTGGTAGTGCTTCATTTCCAGTGTAGAAAAGTATTGAATTAAGTACGTTTTCTATACGAATAAGTGTTTTCTCAATCGTGTAAATATTTAAACCTGCGTTCACACCAACGA
Source organism: Pseudomonas sp. FW306-02-D09B (assembly GCF_058782685.1). Lineage (NCBI taxonomy): Bacteria > Pseudomonadati > Pseudomonadota > Gammaproteobacteria > Pseudomonadales > Pseudomonadaceae > Pseudomonas > Pseudomonas sp. FW306-02-D09B. Next base: position 193,587 of record NZ_JBYSXY010000012.1, on the reverse strand, counting down.
AATAGATATCGCCTTCCCGATGTTGTCCAGAATAGCTTATACCGAGACACCCTTGTATATGCACAATTTTTTGAATCAAGGTTAAGTGCTTTTCCTTGTCGCTATAATTCTCCAACAGTAATCCGATTGATCGGTAAATTGCTACGCAGTCGGTCAGATCGTAAGCTTTTGCATCTTTGGGATCGAGGAGATCAACCCGGTACTCACAATGGCTTGGGCTATTTTTGGGGAACACTGCATTATAGACACGCTCAGGATTAGGGAATCCAATCTCCCCTCGAAAATATGTTGCTTGCTCGTTTAGCCGTTCTATAAATAGTTTTCGGTGATTCAAATATTGCTCAAAAGCCAACGCTTTCAGTTGTTTTTCTACGACCTCATCGTGTTTTTTTTCTTTAAGCAGGTTTTGCAAGTCGGTTTTTTCCTGTTTTTCGTCGTTCTTCACTTGTTGAAGATAAAGGAAAAGTAAAGTCCCGATAGTCGCGAACGAACTGAGTAACGTGAATGCCCCCGCCATCACGGATCCGAAGCTTCCCCAGTCTGTTGCTTGTCTTGATACTGGTCCAAGGTAATACCCATAAGCCCAGAGGACACCAATGGCAACCAGAACGCCGGTCCCTACCGCAATACCGATTCCCGCCAAAATCCAATTTGCTTTCATGACGACTCCTTTGGTGTTCCTCATTGTCGTTTAACGCAATGGGAACGCCAAGGGCGTGACTGATGGGGACGCATGCCCGCAAAGCCTCTCCACCACCAAGAAGCTCGCTACCTGACGGCAATTTTCTACGATTCCTTAAAAACGTTCCCTACCGCTAACGTTGGCATCACGATCTCTGGGCTTTTCAGAACAAGGCTTAAAACTACGCTTTATTCATATAAATCAACTAGATAGCAACTTTACAGTTTGGTTGCTGAATTGCCCGTAGTGGGCTGCCCCTGCTGGAGCAGATCGCCCAGAAACTCGGCCTGCCTCAACTCGAGGAGCAGCGCTGGGCTCGACATCCTCTGGTCTACCTGATGGAAGCCGCCGACGACATCTGCTACGCCTTGATCGACCTTGAAGATGGCCTGGAGATGGAGCTTCTGGAGTACGCCGAGGTGGAGTCCCTGTTGCTCGGCCTGGTTGGTGATGATCTGCCGGAAACCTACCGCCTACTCGGCCCCGATGACTCGCGTCGCCGCAAACTGGCGATTCTTCGCGGTAAAGCCATCGAGCACCTGACCAACGCTGCGGCACGGGCATTCGTCGAGCAACAGGACGCGCTATTGGCCGGCACCCTTCACGGCGATCTGGTGGAACACATGCACGGGCCCGCCAAGCGTTGCGTACTGAATGCCAAAGACATGGCGCGTAAAAAAATCTTCCAGGACAAGCGCAAAACCCTGCATGAAATCGGCGCTTACACCACGCTGGAAATTCTGTTGAATGGCTTTTGTGGGGCGGCACTGGAACAGCACGGCGGTCGTACGGCTTCATTCAAGAATCGTCGCATACTCGATCTGCTGGGTAATAATGCACCCGACCCGCACGGTCCTTTGCATAACTCGTTTTTACGCATGATCGACTTCATCGCCGGAATGACCGACAGCTATGCCAGCGAAATGGCACTGGAAATGACCGGACGCTCCAGTCACCACTAAAAATCCATTGATCGGTCGCCCCGAAATATTCCGTGACGGCTAATCTCCCCACACTTTGTAGTACCGGGAGAATCTCCCTACATCGTATACAGAGCAAACTGATCGTTTGCTCTGTATACACACGAAATAATCACTCTATCCTGAACAATAGAATTGGCGGCCTTACAGCCGATAGAGCTCCAGCAACGGCAAACAAGACAGTACTGATTAAACCGACAACGCTGTTTCCGACACCCACCGCAGTTCGACCCTCCACATGGAAAGCTATATGTTCAACTACGATCTGCGCATCATGCTGGTGGAGGACCATCCTTTTCAGCTGAAAGCAACCCAATACCTGCTTGAAAGTTACGGTTTTACTCAAGTCACCGCTGTAGATAATGCCGAAAATGCATTACAAACGTTGAGACATGTGCAGCCCCCCTTCGAAATACTGCTGTGCGATCAATGCCTGCCAGACCTCTGCGGCCTCGACTTGATCGGTATTGCCAGCCACCAGGGCCTGATACGACAGGCAATCATCCTGAGCAGCCTTGACTCAACCGAACTGGACACCTTGAAAAAAAATGCACATGAACAACGACTGCCATTACTTGGTTATTTGGCAAAGCCACTGAAACAATCTGAATTTATAAACTTGTTGACCCTTTCGGACCTTTATAAATAAACACAATTAACCCCCTCGGATACCTCACGACAAATAAAAAAACCTCAGCGCCATTACGCATCAGAAAACAGCGATGCGGCATATATTGTAAAAACACATATCGACCCTGAATAAATGCGCCTACATGCCCGGTTAATATACTTATTCCTCCTCACAAACCTAGTTCACTCGTAGTCCTCTGCCTCTTTTAATGTAGGACATGTCCTATATTGCACCTATAGCCTCGTCAGTTCATGCGTCAACGCACTTATCTGAGCTAAGGTGCTCGCTTTATTTGCGCACGTATGGGACATGATTATGAACTCGGTTTTTATTGTTGACGATCACCCCGTCATTCGCCTTGCGGTTCGTATGTTGCTGGAACATGAAGGTTACAAAGTAGTCGGTGAAGCCGACAACGGCGTCGATGCGATGCAGATGGTTCGCGAATGCATGCCCGACCTGATCATTCTTGACATCAGCATTCCCAAACTCGACGGACTGGAAGTTCTCTCCCGCTTCAATGCAATGAGCACCCCGCTGAAAACACTGGTGTTGACGGCCCAGAGCCCAACGCTGTTCGCCATCCGCTGCATGCAGTCCGGGGCCTCCGGTTATGTCTGCAAGCAGGAAGATCTCAGCGAGCTGCTCAGTGCCATCAAAGCCGTGCTGTCCGGTTACAACTACTTCCCCAGCCAGGCCTTGAACCCGGTTCGCGGGGATGAAGCGCTCTGCGCTGAACTGGACTTGTTCAAGTCCGTCAACGATCGCGAACTGATGGTCCTGCAACTGTTCGCCCAGGGTCGTACCAACAAGGAAATCGCCAAGGGCATGTTCCTCAGCAACAAGACCGTCAGCACCTACAAAAAAAGACTCATGCAAAAACTCAAGGCCAAATCCCTGGTAGAACTTATCGAGATGGCAAAACGTAACGCGCTAGTGTGAGAGACAGGATGCCCAGGTGTTTAAAGGACTATTTATTGTATTTGAGTGCAGGTTTATGTCTGAGCACCTCTGTGTCAGGAGCAGGCAGCGGAGTCGGAAATTACGCGCTGCTCAGCCGCTCAACGGCAGGTTACATGGACGTCCAACTGGATAAATCACAACGGTTGTGGCTGCAAAACAAGCGCGAACTGATCCTGGGGACCTCCGCACCCGACTACCCTCCTTTCGATTTAACGATCAGCGGCCACGACTACGAGGGTTTCACGGCTGATTACGCAGGCGTTCTTGCACAATCCCTGGGCCTGCCGATCAAGGTCCGTCGTTACCTCTCCCGAGAGGCCGCCATCGAAGCACTCGAAAACGGCGATGTCGACCTGCTCGGAACGGCCAATAGCTTTGAAGAACGACGTTCCAGCATCGTACTGTCTACCCCCTACGCCATAGATCAACCGGTTCTGGTCACCCGGAACGCCGAAAACCGATCATTGACCGAAGGTCTCGCCGACATGCGATTGAGCATGGTCTATCACTATCTGCCGCTGGAGGAGGTAAAGGCGCAATATCCCAAGGCCATCATCACCTCTTACCCGTCCTACCAGAACGCGATCAATGCCGTCGCCTTCGACCAGGCAGACGTATTCCTTGGCGATACCATTTCCACTCATTTCATGATCAACAAGGGCTATCTGAAAAATGTACGGATGGCCAACTTCGGCAAACATGAGGCCTATGGCTTCAGCTTCGCAGTCAGCAAGGACAATCCAGACCTGCTGGCAATCATCAACGCGGTACTCAAGGAAGTGCCTGCGAGCGAGCGGGAAAACATTGCCAAACGCTGGAGCGCGGGCAGCGACATCCTTCTGACCGACCACAAACTGCAACTGACCAACCGCGAGGAACGCTGGCTTGCGCAGCACCCCGTTGTTCGCGTAGTCGTCAACGATGCCTTCGCCCCGCTGACATTCTTTGACGCCGACGAGAGCTTTCGGGGAATCACCGCCGACTTGCTCGAACTGATCAGGCTTCGAACCGGTTTACGCTTCGAGATTCACCGCAGCCAAAGTGACAGCGAGATGATCAGCCAGGTCAAAGGGAACCAGGCCGACCTGATCGCCGCGATGATTCCCAGCGCCGAGCGCGAGGCGCAACTGAGTTTCACCCGTCCCTACCTGGAAAATTCATTTGTACTACTGACCCGAAAGAGCACCTCCAGCCCAATCAGTCTTGAGCAATTGAATGGAAAGAGCCTTGCCATCACTCAAGGCAATCCGCTCCTCGACTATCTGCACCGTGCCTACCCGACGATCCAGCTGGTTGAAACACCTGACAGTTTCAGCGCGGTGGAGTTACTCGCCAAAGGTCAGGTCGAGGGTGCAGTCAACTCATTGGTGATTGCCAACTACTTCATTTCATCGCAAGTGTTCGAGGACGCATTGCAAATCAGCGCGACTGTCGGGACGCAGCAAGCCGCGTTTTCACTGGCCACCGCGCGCGACGCTACGGAACTGCACTCCATCCTCGACAAAGCCCTGCTCAGCATCGCGCCGGACGAACTGGGAATAATCAACAGCCGCTGGCGCGGCTACACGGGCACCGCCAATAGCGCCTGGCGCAACTACCATCGCCTGTTTTATCAACTGGTCATTGGCAGCGGTCTTTTGTTGCTGATTTCGCTGACCTGGAATGCCCACATGCGCAGGCAGATCAAGCAACGCCAGAAAGCGGAGCGCGCACTCAACGACCAGTTCGAATTCATGCGCACGCTGGTCAATGGTACGCCCCACCCCATCTACGTACGGGACCGCGAAGGACTGCTGCAAAGTTGTAACGACAGCTATCTGGAAGCCTTTTGTGCCAAACGCGAGGACGTGATTGGCAAAAGCCTCATGCAGGGTGCCATGAGCAACGAGTTCGAGGCCCGGGAATACCTGGCCGACTACCAGCGAGTGGTGGCTGAAGGTGTCCCGTTGATTCTCGACCGCCCCCTGCACATTGGCCAAAAAAGGCTGACGATCTATCACTGGATTCTTCCCTATCGAGACTCGACGGGTGAGGTCCAGGGGATCATCGGAGGCTGGATCGACATCAGCGAACGACGGCAGCTTTTTGATGAGCTCAGGTCAGCCAAGGAACAGGCGGACAAGGCCAATCGTGCCAAGAGCACCTTCCTGGCCACCATGAGTCATGAAATTCGCACACCGATGAATGCAGTGATCGGCATGCTCGAACTGACATTGAAACGGGCCGATCAGGGCCAGCTGGATCGACCGGCCATCGAAGTGGCCCATAGCTCGGCCAATGACATGCTGGCGTTGATTGGCGACATACTCGATATCGCCCGAATCGAGTCTGGCCATTTAAGCCTGGCCCCTGAGCGGGTGAACCTTGGCGAGACGATTGAATCGGTCGTGCGGGTCTTCGATGGACTGGCCCGGCAAAAAAATCTCGGCCTGGTGCTGGAGTTCCCCACCAGCGCTGAACAGCCAGATGTATTGATCGACCCCCTGCGCTTCAAACAGATACTGTCCAACCTGATCAGCAATGCCATCAAGTTTACCGAGCACGGCCAGGTGAGGATCAAGGTCAATCTGCAACCGGCGTCGGAGCCCGACCGGCTCCAGATGGAGTTGTGGGTCAATGACAGCGGAATTGGCATCAGCGAAGACGATCAGCGACGCTTGTTCGAGCCTTTCACCCAGGCCGATAACACCGGGCATTTGGCCAGAAGCGGCGCTGGATTGGGATTGGTGATCAGCCGCAACCTGTGCGAAATGATGGGCGGTTGCGTGCAACTGACCAGTTCGCCCGGGGTCGGCACTCAGGTAAGGATTTCATTGCCGATGACCGCGCTGCCGGACGCCGTGGTGCTGGACACCCCGCAACCGGTCATCGCGAACGCCTCGGCCACCCTGAACGTGCTGGTGGTCGACGACCACCCCGCGAATCGATTGCTCATGTGCCAGCAACTCGGCTTTCTGGGGCATCGATCCGTCACGGCCAACAACGGTGAGACAGGTTTCCAGGCATGGAAAGAGGGGCATTTCGATCTGGTGATTGCAGACTGCAATATGCCACTGATGAATGGCTACGAACTCACTCGTGCCATCCGCCAGACCGAGCACGATGAGCAGCGCCCGCCCTGCACGGTGCTTGGCTTCACCGCCAATGCTCAGCCGGAGGAAAAACACCGATGCCGCCAGGCTGGCATGAACGATTGCCTGTTCAAACCCATCAGCCTGACGACGCTGGGCCAACGACTGGAAGCACTCAAGCCGATTATCGAAGATCAAGCCTTTCACCTGGATGGCTTGCGGTTACTCACCGGCGGCGATCCACAACTGGTTCAGCGCTTGCTCGCCGAACTGTTCAACAGCAATCGCCTCGACCGCCAGGAACTCCTCGCACTGCCGCCTGCAAGCGGGCCGCAAGCCTTCATCGATATGGCGCACAAAATCAAAGGGGCGGCCCGTATTGTTCAGGCCTCAAGGCTTATCGACGGTTGCGAAGCGCTTGAGCGCGTATGTCATGAGAACTTCTGTCTGGACCTGCTCGAGGCCCGCTGCAAAGGCATAGAGCACGCCATGCTTGAGTTGGAGCAGGCGCTACAACGACAGATCCATCATCACGCCAACGTGTAAAAGCGCCCCTGAAGCAACCCGTAACAGCCGCCTTCGGTAGCGGCTGCGGGTTTGATCAGCACTCGGTCAAACGCAGGAAAATCGCCGCCAACTGCTCAATGCCGACCTGATCATCAACGGTGAAACGCGCCAGCAAAGGACTGTCCAGATCCAGCACGCCAATCAATCGACCGTCCTTGACCAGCGGCACCACCAGTTCACTGTTCGAGGCACTGTCGCAGGCAATATGCCCGGCGAACGCATGCACATCTTCAACCCGTTGAGTGCGAAGGGTTGCAGCCGCTGCGCCGCAAACGCCACGACCGAACGGAATGCGCACACAGGCGATCTGCCCCTGGAACGGTCCGAGCACCAGTTCCTCGTTGCGATTGAGGTAAAACCCGGCCCAATTCAGATCATCGAGCTGATTGAACAAGAACGCCGAAAACTGCGCGGCGTTGGCGATAAAGTCGCGCTCATCCGCCAGCAGCGACTCCAACTGCGCGCAGAGCAGGCCGTAGCCCTCAAGTCCAGCGCCGCTCTTTTGCAAATCGATCATGCCTTGTGCTCCAACAACTTCAGGCCGACCCAATACCGGGCAAATTGATACGCGCAACGGCCGTTGCGATTACCGCGTCCGGTAGCCCAGCGAACCGCAAGAATCTCGAGTTCTTCATCACGCTTCCACTCAAGGCCGGCTTTGCCCGCCAACGCTCCCACCCAATGCTCGACCACATTGAGGAAGTGCTCCTGGGTAAAAGGATAAAACGACAGCCACAGGCCAAATCGGTCCGACAGCGCGATCTTGTCTTCGACCGCCTCGTTGGGATGAAGCTCGCCGTCGACCCTTTTCCAGTTTTCGTTATCGCTTTCTTTTTCCGGAACCAGGTGGCGACGGTTGGAGGTGGCATACAGCAGTACGTTATCCGGTGCCTGTTCCAGCGAGCCATCGAGCACGCTTTTGAGCACCCGGTAATCGCCCTCGCCGGCCTCGAACGACAGATCATCGCAAAACAGCACAAAGCGCTGTGGCAGCTTGGCGATTTGCTCGACGACGCGTGGCAGGTCCGCCAGGTGATCGCGCTCGATCTCGATCAGACGCAAACCGCCCTTGGCGTGCTCGGCCAGCAAGGCCCGCACCAGCGACGATTTACCGGTACCGCGCGAACCCCAGAGCAGCGCGTGGTTGGCAGGCATGCCGTCGAGAAACTGCCGGGTGTTTCGCCCCAACTGTTCCAACTGCTTGTCGACCCCGATCAAGTCGGACAGACGCATGTCCAGGCTGACCTCAAGCGGCAACAGAAATCCGCTGCGACCCTCGCGCTGCCAGCGTGCCGCCAGGCACTGCGTCCAGTCGATGGCCGTGCGTTGCGCGGGCAGTAGCGGCTCAATACGAGCCAGAACCGCATCGGCGCGTTCAAGAAATGCATTCAATCGGGAATCCACGACTTCTCCTCAGGCACGTTCACAGTAATGATGGGCGACAGAAAACCAAGCGCAGCACGTAATGCCGGGATTATCGCGATAATGGCTTACCCGCCAGTCATGCCGAAATACACTGATGATCGGCTATGCTTCGCCCAGAAGGGAAACGAAAGTGGTTCAGCACACCATGGATATCAAGTTCACCAACCGCCTGTCTTACAAGCAAGCCAGGCTTACGGTGCTGGTCGGTTTCATTCTGGGAACCTTGCTCAGTCTGGTGCAAATAGGCATCGATTATGCCAGCGAAGACGCCTCCATCAACCGGGAAATACACTCGCTGCTGGAAATCAGCCATAACCCGGCTTCGCGGATCGCCTACAACATCGATGCCGAACTGGCCCAGGAACTGACCCTCGGCCTGCTGCGCTCGCCTGCGGTCATCAGTGCGCAACTGAGCGATAACAACAATACGATCCTCGCCAGCGTAAAACGCCCGGACCCGCAAAACGGCGGCTATCGGGTGATCAGCGACTTTCTGTTCGGCGCCAATCGACAGTTCAAGGACCGCCTGTTCCTCGACCATCTGCCCGACGAGTCCCTCGGTACCTTGCAACTGGACATTGACACCTACACGTTTGGCAGCCGCTTTCTGCGTCGGGCCGAAGTCACTCTGATCAACGGTTTTGTCCGCAGCCTGATACTGACCGGGATTTTGCTGGCGCTGTTCTACGTGATGCTCACCAAACCGCTGGTGCGGGTGATCCGCGAACTGAGTGCACGTGACCCGAGCAGTTCGGAACAACCACCGCTGGAGTGTCCGGTAGCGCACGAAAACGATGAGATCGGCGTTCTGGTCACCGTGGCCAACCAGCAATTCGAAAGCATGACCACTGAAATCCAGCAACGCCGCAATGCCGAAAACCGCCTGACCGACTACCTGGGGCAACTGGAAAATATTGTCTCAGCGCGTACCGGTGAACTGAAAGCGATCAATAGCCGATTGACGGTATCGAACGAAGAACTGGAAATCGCGCGCCAGACCGCCCTGGACATGGCCCAGGCGCGCTCTGTGTTTCTGGCCAACATGAGCCATGAAATCCGTACGCCACTCAATGGTTTGCTGGGGATGATCGCCCTCTCGCTGGACAGCCCGCTGAATGCCGAACAACGCCAGCAACTGTCGATTGCCCACGACTCCGGCAAAGTACTGGTGGAGCTGCTCAACGATATTCTCGACCTGTCGAAGTTCGACGCTGGCCAGCTTGAGCTGGAGCGCATTCCGTTCGACCTCGGCTCACTGATCGAAGACACCGCCAACCTGCTGTCACAGAACGCCGCGCCCAGCGTCGAACTGACGTGCCTGATTGATCCGCAGTTCCCGTCGCAGGTACTCGGCGACCCGATGCGGGTTCGGCAGATTGTCAGCAACCTGCTCTCCAACGCCCTTAAATTTACCCGTTTTGGACGGGTGGACGTGCGCCTGAGCACCCACGAAGACGGTGTCAGAATCGAAGTCTGCGACACCGGTATCGGCATCGCGCAGGATGATCAGGTCAAAATCTTCCAGCCGTTTACCCAAGCAGGTGCCGGCATCTCTCGTCAATTCGGCGGTACCGGGCTGGGGCTGGCCCTGACCTTCAACCTGTGCGAAGCCATGCAGGGTCGACTCGGTATCAGCTCGGAGCCTGGTTTCGGCAGCCAGTTCTGCGCTGATCTGCCGTTGCCCACCCACACGCCGGCAATCGTTCCCGCGTCCCTGCAAGGCAAGGTATTGGCGATTACCGCCGCCAGCAGCGGTCTGGCCGAACTGTTAGGCAATCTGTTACCCGGTTGGGGGCTGGAGTACCAGCAGCGCACCATCGACGACTCAATGATCGGCTTATCGCCCGATGTGCTGATCACCGACTGCCCGGAATGTCTGTTCGGATTACGTCCGGGCATGACCGCACCGATTTTGCTGGTGACCGCCTATGGCAGTTTCATGCCCAGCGAAGAAGCGGCTGCCCTCGCCCCTCTGCAACAACAAGCCCGCCCACTGGCCCGCAACGCACTCTACCAGACACTACGACGCACTTTGCAGGCCGACGAAGTCGCTCTCGTGTCCGATACTCAAGAGCCAAGCCTCATGCCCCAGCGGCGGGCGAGAATCCTGCTGGTGGAAGACAACCCGGTCAATCAGCTCGTAGCCAAAGGCATGCTCAGCAAGTTGGGTTGCAAGGTGGTTGTCGCCTCCCACGGCGCCGAAGCGCTCGACCAGCTGGAACTCAAGCAGTTTGATATGGTGCTGATGGACTGCAACATGCCGGTGATGGACGGCTACGAGGCCAGCCGGCAGATCCGTCAGAGTGGGCGCTGGCCGGATCTACCGATCGTTGCCCTGACCGCCAACGCCATGCCCGAGGAGCGCGAACGCTGCCGCGCGGCAGGCATGAGCGATTATCTGGCGAAACCGTTCCGTCGCGAGGAACTGGCCGCCCTGCTTGAACAGTGGGTGCCGGCTACGGTAGCGCCCTGATTTGCCCCAGCAGTTGATCAAGGCCGTCACGCAATTTGCCCAAGCGCTCAAGGTCGACACCGCTGTCGCACAACAGGCGTGCCTTGAGCGGCCCGACCTGTTCGCGCAAGGCACCCCCTGCCGGCGACAGGCTCAAGTGCACTTCTCGCTCATCGCGCGCCGAGCGTTGACGCTGGACCAGGTGTAACTGCTCAAGACGCTTGAGCAGCGGCGTGAGCGTCCCGGAATCCAGCGACAATCGCTCGCCAAGGGCTTTGACGGTTGGTTGCTCGGGCGCACTGTGCTGCCACTCCCAAAGCACCAGCATCACCAGATATTGCGGATACGTCAGGCCCAGTTGATCGAGCATCGGCTTATAACCGCGGATCACCGCTCGGGACGCGGCGTACAGCTTGAAGCAGAGCTGACTGTCGAGCAGCAGCGAATCGGCTGACACATCGTTCATTTGAGCAGGGCTTCAATCTCGCGGGTCAGGTCCTGCGGCTTGGTCGCCGGTGCAAAACGCTTGACCAACTTGCCATCCTGGCCAATCAGGAACTTGGTGAAATTCCACTTGATGCCCTGGGAGCCCAGTACACCCGGCGCACGTTTTTTCAACTGAACAAACAGCGGGTGGGCGTCGCTACCATTGACGTCGATTTTCTTGAACAGTGGAAAACTCACACCGAAGTTCAATTCACAGAACTCGGAAATCGCCCCTTCATTGCCCGGCTCCTGTTTTCCGAACTGGTTGCACGGAAAACCAAGCACCACCAGGCCTCGATCCTTGTAGGTCCGCCACAGTTCTTCCAGTCCTTTGTACTGCGGGGTAAAGCCACACTTACTGGCGGTGTTGACCACCAATACCGCTTTGCCGGCGTAATCGGCCAGGGTCTTTTGCTCACCGTTGATGGTGGTGCAGGGAATACTCAGCAGGGTGTCAGTCATCGCGCATGCTCCGGTGGAAGATGGGGAAGGACTAAAAATAGCGAGCAATTAGATTGTATGCAATTTAATAAATCAATAACCTGCCGACAAGCAGCTGCCGCAGGTCAGGACTCACATTATTCGCGCGGCACCAGGTCCAGGCACACCGAATTGATGCAATAACGCAAGCCAGTCGGTGGCGGGCCATCCGGGAATACATGCCCCAGGTGCGCGTCGCACTTGGCGCAGACCACTTCGGTACGAATCATGCCGTGGCTGATATCGCGAATCTCGACCATGGCGCTCTCGCCGATCGGCTCATAGAAGCTCGGCCAGCCACAGCCTGAATCAAACTTGGCTTTTGAGTCGAACAGCGGTTCGTTGCAGCAGATACAGTGGTAGACACCATCGGTTTTGGTGCCGTTGTACTTGCCCGAGAACGGCCGTTCGGTGCCCTTCAGACGACAAACGTTGTACTGCTCCGGGTCGAGCATCGCGCGCCATTCTTCCAGGGTTTTTTCCAACTTTTCCATTGTCATACCTCTGCATCTGAAAAAGCCTGATCTGTATCTTTTCCACGGATCAGGCGGCACGTATGATTGCGCCTCGTTAATCGCCAGTCTGGCAGCCGCGTTACCCGCATTCAAACGGATTTTGGTGCGGTGACCCCAGGCACCAGGCGCGTGTGAAAACGCAGGATTCCCAGTACGGTAGTTCATACAGCGTCTGGATCGTTCATTTTCGGGAACACATCGCCATGCAGGTCAGCAAATCGAACAAGCTCGCCAACGTCTGCTACGACATTCGCGGCCCAGTGCTCAAGCACGCCAAACGCCTGGAAGAGGAAGGCCATCGCATCCTCAAGCTGAACATTGGCAACCCGGCGCCTTTTGGTTTCGAAGCGCCCGATGAAATCCTCCAGGACGTGATCCGTAATCTGCCGACCGCCCAGGGCTACAGCGACTCCAAAGGCCTGTTCAGTGCGCGCAAGGCTGTCATGCAGTATTACCAGCAGAAACAGGTAGAAGGTGTCGGCATCGAAGATATCTACCTGGGCAACGGCGTTTCCGAGTTGATCGTGATGTCGATGCAGGCCCTGCTCAATAACGGCGACGAAGTGCTGGTCCCAGCCCCCGACTACCCGCTGTGGACTGCAGCAGTCAGCCTGGCTGGCGGCAATCCGGTGCATTACCTGTGCGATGAACAAGCCAACTGGTGGCCGGACCTGGCCGACATCAAGGCCAAGATCACCCCGAACACCAAGGCATTGGTCATCATCAACCCGAACAACCCGACCGGTGCGGTGTACTCCAAGGAAGTTCTGCTGGGCATGCTGGAACTGGCTCGCCAGCACAATCTGGTGGTGTTCTCCGACGAGATCTACGACAAGATTCTGTACGACGATGCCGTGCACATCTGCACCGCGTCCCTGGCGCCGGACCTGCTGTGCCTGACCTTCAACGGTCTGTCCAAGTCCTATCGGGTTGCCGGTTTCCGCTCCGGCTGGATCGCCATTTCCGGTCCCAAGCATCACGCCCAAAGCTACATCGAAGGTATCGACATGCTGGCCAACATGCGCCTGTGCGCCAACGTGCCAAGCCAGCATGCAATCCAGACCGCATTGGGTGGTTATCAGAGCATCAATGATCTGGTGCTGCCGCAAGGTCGCCTGCTGGAACAGCGCAACCGCACCTGGGAACTGCTCAACGACATCCCGGGCGTCAGTTGCGTCAAACCGATGGGCGCGCTCTACGCGTTCCCGCGGATCGACCCAAAAGTCTGCCCGATCCACAACGATGAAAAATTCGTTCTCGACTTGCTGCTTTCGGAAAAACTGCTGGTGGTCCAGGGCACAGCCTTCAACTGGCCATGGCCGGACCACTTCCGCGTCGTGACCCTGCCACGGGTGGACGACCTGGACATGGCTATCGGTCGGATCGGCAACTTCCTCAAGTCCTATCGCCAGTAAGCGCGATAACGCCGAGGGCCTCAAAAAGGCCCTCAGCGATTAATTCAGCAACATATCTCCATTCTTCGACTGCGACAGCGCCTTGAGTGCAGGCGGATTTACGCGGCTGCCGGTTACGCCCAACAGAGGCGGGACTTGTGAAAGCAAAATCCAGCCAAATATCTATTCAGGTGACGTCAGAAATGCCCTGCAAGCATCTAGAATCCAGCTGTAGGACACAGTTTGAAATAGTCACCCGGTTGAATAGCCTGGTGCGGCACCTTATATACCCCGCAGTACGCTACATATTTAGCACGAGGAGATTTCTACAACCATGATGCGCATCCTGCTGTTTTTGGCCACTAACCTGGCGGTCGTGCTGATTGCCAGCATCACCCTGAGCCTTTTCGGCTTCAACGGGTTCATGGCGGCCAACGGGGTTGATCTCAACCTCAATCAGCTGCTGATTTTCTGTGCGGTCTTTGGTTTCGCCGGCTCGTTGTTCTCGCTGTTCATCTCCAAGTGGATGGCGAAGATGAGCACCAGCACCCAAATCATCAGCCAGCCGCGCACTCGCCATGAACAATGGCTGCTGCAAACCGTCGAGCAGCTGTCTCGTGAAGCCGGAATCAAAATGCCTGAAGTCGGGATTTTCCCGGCCTACGAGGCCAACGCCTTCGCCACCGGCTGGAACAAGAACGACGCGCTGGTCGCGGTCAGCCAGGGCTTGCTCGAGCGTTTCTCGCCCGATGAAGTGAAAGCCGTTCTGGCCCATGAAATTGGTCACGTGGCCAATGGCGACATGGTAACGCTGGCGCTGATTCAGGGCGTGGTGAACACCTTCGTGATGTTCTTCGCACGGATCATCGGTAATTTCGTCGACAAGGTGATCTTCAAAAACGAAGAAGGCCAAGGCATCGCCTACTATGTCGCGACCATCTTCGCCGAACTGGTACTGGGTATCCTGGCCAGCGCAATCGTCATGTGGTTCTCGCGCAAACGCGAATTCCGTGCAGACGCAGCCGGCGCCCAATTGGCCGGCACCAGCGCCATGATCGGCGCCCTGCAGCGCCTGCGCTCGGAACAAGGCCTGCCGGTGCACATGCCGGACACCTTGAATGCCTTCGGCATCAACGGTGGCATCAAGCAAGGGTTCGCTCGCATGTTCATGAGCCACCCGCCACTGGAAGAGCGGATCGACGCCTTGCGTCGTCGGGGCTGAGAGGTTCTGCGGTGATACGAAAGGGGCGATTTGATCGCCCCTTTTTTTATGCCGATCTTTTGCTGTTTAGCGAGCCATCAATTTATATACCCGCTCTTCAAGGCGCGTAACGCCCGCCTGGAGGAACTTCCAGCTCTCTCCCAGAATGTCCCGCACCTCACAGAAATCAAGCTGCCAGCGACCACCCAGCAATGTCTGCGCGTTTTCATCCGTCACGGCAAAGGGCGGCCCGTCCATCTGCGCCTGATCGTAGTCCATCGTAATCAACAAGCCTTCACAAGCTGACGGTAAAATCCGGCTCAGGTGCGCGGCGTATTGCTCGCGCATGAGCGGTGGCAAGGCAATCAGCGCCGCCCGATCATAGACAGCCGCACAATCGGCCACATCGTCTGCGGTCAGGCCGAAAAAATCCCCGCACCACAATGCCAGGGGACCCGCCTGGTAGACCTTGAACGCACCTTGCTCGGTGATCTGCGGTGTCAGTTGCTGCTCACGAAAAAACTCCTCAACGGCTTTTTCCGATAACTCGACACCCAGCACCCGATGTCCTTGCCCTGCCAGCCACACGAGATCGAGACTTTTCCCACAGAGCGGCACCAACACCTGCGAGCCCTTTGCCAGATTCAATTGCGGCCAGTATTGCTGCAAATAAGGATTAACCTCTGACTGATGGAAACCGATCTGATTGAGCTCCCAACGCTTTTGCCAAAACTCCGGCTGCATAAATCCCCCTGATATTTCGATCTATATGCCCTAAAACTTATATT
This sequence comes from Pseudomonas sp. FW306-02-D09B, assembly GCF_058782685.1. Classification (NCBI taxonomy): domain Bacteria; kingdom Pseudomonadati; phylum Pseudomonadota; class Gammaproteobacteria; order Pseudomonadales; family Pseudomonadaceae; genus Pseudomonas; species Pseudomonas sp. FW306-02-D09B. The sequence continues at coordinate 177,952 of NZ_JBYSXY010000012.1, read as the reverse complement.
AGATTTAGATCAATGATCTGACTGAAGATGCTCCCATCTTAACGCTCAGGACCTTATTCATGTTCCCCAGCCTGTTTATCTCTCACGGTTCACCCATGCTTGCACTGGAGCCCGGCGCCAGTGGTCCGGCACTGGCCCGTCTGGCCAGCGAACTGCCAAAACCCAAAGCAATCGTGATCGTTTCCGCACACTGGGAAAGCCAGGACCTGCGCGTCGGCAGCGCTGTGCAACCGGAAACCTGGCACGACTTCGGCGGATTTCCTGCTGCGCTGTTCGCGGTGCAATACCCCGCACCCGGCCAGCCGGAACTCGCGGCGCAGGTCGCCGAATTACTCAAGGCTGATGGCTTGCCGGCACAGCTCGATAACCAGCGTCCGTTCGATCATGGTGTTTGGGTGCCACTGTCTCTGATGTATCCGCGAGCCGACATTCCGGTGGTACAGGTGTCGCTGCCGAGTCGTCTTGGCCCAGCCCTGCAAACTCGCGTCGGTCGCGCATTGTCCAGTCTGCGCGAGCAAGGCGTGCTGTTGATTGGTTCCGGCAGCATCACCCACAACCTGCGCGAACTGGACTGGCATGCCGGCCCGGAAAGCATCGAGCCCTGGGCCAAGGCCTTTCGCGACTGGATGATTGAAAAGCTCGCCGCAAACGATGAAGCCGCCCTGCACGACTATCGTCGGCAAGCCCCGAATGCCGTGCGCAGCCATCCCAGCGACGAACACTTGCTGCCGCTGTACTTCGCCCGCGGCGCCGGTGGCGATTTCAGCATCGCCCACCAGGGGTTCACCATGGGTGCGCTGGGGATGGACATCTATCGTTTCGGCTGAATCCTGCCGCTCGTTCCCGCGCAGCGTGGGAACGATCAACAAAGGCCAGACACAAAACTGCAGGCAAAAAAAATCCCCGAACCAGTCGGGGATTTTTTATCTGCGATCAATCAGCCCGAAAGCGGATCAATCTTCGCGATAGCGACGCAGTTTCAGCTGCTTACCGGCAACGCGAGTGTCCTTCAGTTTGGTCAGCAGACGCTCCAGACCATCTTCCGGCAACTCGACCAGGCTGAAGCTGTCACGCACCTGGATACGACCGATTGCTTCACGAGCCAGACCACCTTCGTTGAGGATGGCGCCCAGCAGGTTCTTGGCAGCGATACCATCACGCGCACCCAGCGCGGTACGGCAACGAGCACGGCCTTCGGCCAATGGGATCGGAGCACGACGCTCGCGGTCACCACGGTCCGGACGATCACCGGTACGCTCTGGACGATCGCCACGCGGTGCATTGTTCGGCACCAGTGGACGTTCTTTCTCGATGGCAGCCAGGGTCAGCGCCTGAGCGTTGGTAGCCTTGCGCAGCAGCGCAGCAGCCAGTGCACGCGGGGTGCAACCGATATCGGCAGTCAGGCGATCCAGCAGATCACCGTGAGTCGATTCGGCATCGGCCACCAGCGGCGACAGGCTGTTGGTCAGTTTCTTGATGCGTGCATCGAGAACGGCTTGAGCGTCTGGCAGGCGAACTTCAGCTACCTTTTGACCGGTTACACGCTCGATCACTTGCAGCATGCGGCGCTCACGCGGAGTCACCAGCAGCAATGCACGACCTTCGCGACCGGCACGGCCAGTACGGCCGATACGGTGAACGTAGGACTCTGGATCGTACGGCATATCAACGTTGAAAACGTGAGTGATACGTGGAACGTCCAGACCACGAGCAGCAACGTCGGTCGCCACAACGATGTCCAGACGGCCATCCTTGAGGGACTCGATCACGCGCTCACGCTGGTTCTGAGCAATGTCACCGTTCAGCGCAGCGGCTTTGTAGCCTTTGGCTTCCAGGGCACTGGCCAGGTCCAGGGTCGCTTGCTTGGTACGCACGAACATGATCAGCGCGTCGAAGTCTTCCACTTCCAGCAGGCTCAATACAGCCGAGGTCTTCTGGTCAGCGTGAACCAACAGGTGAGCCTGTTCGATCGCGGTAACGGTCTGAGTCTTGGTCTGGATCTTCACGTGCTGCGGATCACGCAGATGACGCTCGGCGATGGCACGGATCGACTGCGGCAGGGTAGCCGAGAACAATACGGTCTGACGGGTTGCCGGCAAGGCCTTGAAGATAACTTCCAGGTCGTCCATGAAGCCCAGCTTGAGCATTTCGTCAGCTTCGTCGAGAACCAGGTGGTTCACGGTCGCCAATACTTTTTCGTCACGACGCAGGTGGTCGCACAGACGGCCCGGAGTGGCGACAACGATCTGTGCGCCATTACGGATTGCTTTCAGTTGCGGGCCCATAGGCGCGCCGCCGTAAACGGCCACAACGGTAACGCCCGGCATTTGCTTGGCGTAGGTTTCGAAAGCGGTTGCTACTTGCAGCGCCAACTCACGGGTTGGCGCCAGGATCAGGGCTTGCGGTTCGCGCTTAGCAGGATCGATGCGGTGCAGGATCGGCAGGGCGAACGCAGCGGTTTTACCCGTACCGGTTTGCGCCTGACCAATCATGTCGTGACCGGCCATGATGATCGGGATCGATTGCTGCTGAATAGCCGAAGGCTCTTCGTAGCCAGTCGCGATGACGGCTGCAAGAATATTCGGATTAAGGTTAAAAGCGGCGAAGCCGCCGGTTTCCTGGGTCATGGGTCTGCCTCTAAGTGCATCCGCAAAGACCCATGCTCCAAAGCTGCGCATGCCGTGTAAGACTCAAGAGTCGCCCTGGCTGCTTTGTCGGCGGGGATTTGCGAAAACGAATGAATGAAAAAGATTCGTCAAGGAAGAGTCCGCTGTGCGGACGTGCAGCCGAAGCTGACTTCGGGGAATTGCGCTACCTAAACGCGGCCTGGCTAAAGACCGGCGCGCACTATACCGGAATTCGCCAAAAAAGGGAGCTTTATTTGTCGGAAAAACCCGGCATACACCGTTGTGTCACAGGCTTTGCGGATAATCGTGCAACGGTCTATTTTTCAAAGGCCCGGCCCTGTTGGTCGTGACACTTAAACGGTTCATCTTTCAGGCTATGACCTTTGGTCCGCGCCCCCCCTTCCCCGCCCGAGGATAGACCCCATGAATCAAGCAGATTGCAGTCGTGTCAGCCGTGAACGACGCGGTCATGTCCTGTTGATCGGGCTGGACCGGGTGGCCAAGCGCAATGCATTTGACCTCGATCTGCTCAACGCACTGAGCCTGGCCTATGGCGAGTTCGAAGCCGACAGCGAGGCCCGCGTTGCGGTGGTGTTCGGTCATGGCGAGCACTTTACCGCCGGGCTGGACCTGGCGAGTGTCAGCGCGGCACTGGCCGAAGGCTGGCAAGTCCCGGCCGGCGGTTGCGATCCGTGGGGGGTGTTCGTTGGCCCCAGGGTCAGCAAACCGGTGATTGTTGCGGCCCAGGGTTATTGCCTGACCATTGGCATCGAACTGATGCTGGCCGCCGATATCAACCTCTGCGCCAGCAACACCCGTTTTGCACAAATGGAAGTGCAACGCGGCATCTTCCCCTTTGGCGGGGCAACCTTGCGCCTGCATCAGGTAGCCGGCTGGGGCAACGCCATGCGCTGGCTGCTGACCGGCGATGAGTTCGATGCCCACGAAGCGCTGCGTCTGGGACTGGTGCAGGAGGTGATGGCCAGCGAAGACCTGTTACCGCGTGCGATCGAGCTGGCAGAACGCATTGCCAGGCAGGCGCCGCTGGGGGTTCAGGCGACCTTGCAGTCCGCGCGCCAGGCCCATCTGGAGGGAGAAACAGCGGCGGCATTGGCTTTGCCAGCGCTGGTCAAGAAGTTGCTCAACAGTGAAGACGCCAAGGAAGGCGTGCGATCGTTGATCGAGAAACGCCCAGGCGTATTCAAAGGCTGCTGACATTGCCTTTGTGGCGAGGGAGCTTGCTCCCGTTCGGCTGCGCAGCAGTCGTGAAGCAGCAATCGCGGTGCATCAGAAAGACGGCGCTTGCCGGTTCTGGGGTCGCTTCGCGCCCCAACGGGAGCAAGCTCCCTCGCCACAGTGGCTCGCCAGAATTCAGGTCGCCGGGCGAATCGCCTTGATCAGCGATTGCAGCGAATACCCCAACCGCGGCGCCAGCGCTTCGGCGCGGGCGGTCAATCCTTGCATGTCCAGTTCCTGGTCAAGGTCGGCTGGCACGATAAGGATCACGTTGCCCTCCTTCACCGGCAACTCCCAATAATGCCGGTGATAGAGCCCACGCAGTAATGCTGCACCCAACGGTTTTCCGTCATCGGTTGCCCATTGATTGATCACCAGCCAGCCGCCCGGATTCAGGCGTTTCTGACAGTTTTCCAGAAAGCCCCAAGCCAAATGGCCGACACCCGGCCCGACATCGGTATAAAGGTCGACGAAAATCAGATCCGCCGACTCAGCGGTCTCAAGCAACTCGAGGGCATCGCCGATGCGGATATACAGACGAGGATCGTCGTCCAGCCCCAGGTACTCGATGGCCAGGCGCGGCACATCCGGGCGCAACTCGATCGCTTCGACGTCTTCCAGCGGCAGGAACTTCAGGCACGCCTGAGTCAGGGTGCCCGCCCCCAGGCCGAGAAACAGCGCGCTTTCCGGCTGCTCATGGCACAGCGCACCAATCAGCATCGCGCGGGTGTAGTCGTACTCGAGCCAGCTCGGATCGGCAGTGAAAACGCAGCTCTGCTCGATGGCATCGCCAAATTCGAGAAAACGGTAATCCGCCACTTCCAGCACCCGGATCATGCCGAATTCATCGTGCACCTCGGCGAGCAGATGCTCGACGCGCTCCTCAGTCATTTCGTCTCCTGGTCGTTGTCGGGTTGATCCCCGGCAACGCAATCATTCGTTCCGCTTGGTGCGGCAAAGGCGCGATTGTCCGCCAAGCTTCGGGAACAGGTCACGCACTAATTGCTGATAACATAAACGTCCGATCGTAAAACATTAGAGTCCACGATGAGCCAACCCTGGAGTCCTGACAGCTGGCGCGCCCTGCCGATCCAGCAACAACCCCACTACCCTGACGCTGCGCATTTGCAACAGGTCGAGCAAAGCCTGGCCAGTTATCCGCCATTGGTGTTTGCCGGTGAGGCCCGGGAGTTGCGCCGTCAGTTTGCCGAGGTGACCCAGGGCCGGGCGTTTCTGCTGCAAGGTGGCGATTGCGCGGAAAGCTTCGCCGAGTTTTCGGCGGCGAAAATCCGCGACACCTTCAAAGTCCTGCTGCAAATGGCGATCGTCATGACCTTCGCTGCCGGTTGTCCGGTGGTAAAAGTCGGGCGTATGGCCGGGCAGTTCGCCAAACCGCGCTCGTCCAATGACGAAACCATCAACGGCGTGACCCTGCCGGCCTACCGCGGCGACATCGTCAACGGTATCGGTTTCGATGAAAAAAGCCGCGTCCCCGACCCGGATCGCCTGTTGCAGTCCTATCACCAGTCCACCGCGACCCTGAACCTGCTGCGGGCCTTTGCCCAGGGCGGTTTTGCCGACTTGCATCAAGTGCATAAATGGAACCTGGACTTCATCGCCAACTCGGCGCTGGCCGAAAAGTACAGCCACCTGGCCGACCGTATCGATGAAACCCTGGCGTTCATGCGCGCCTGCGGCATGGACAGCTCGCCGCAATTGCGCGAAACCAGTTTCTTCACCGCCCACGAAGCGCTGCTGTTGAACTACGAAGAAGCCTTCGTACGCCGCGACAGCCTGACCAACGATTACTACGATTGCTCGGCGCACATGCTGTGGATCGGCGATCGCACGCGTCAGCTCGACGGCGCTCATGTCGAGTTCCTGCGCGGGGTGAACAACCCGATCGGGGTCAAAGTCGGCCCGTCCATGAACACCGAAGAACTGATTCGCCTGATCGATGTGCTCAACCCCGACAACGATCCAGGCCGCCTGAACCTGATCGCGCGGATGGGCGCAAACAAGGTCGGCGACCATCTGCCGCAGCTGATTCGTGCGGTCGAACGCGAAGGCAAGAAAGTGCTCTGGAGCAGCGACCCGATGCACGGCAACACCATCAAGGCCAGCAGCGGCTACAAGACCCGGGATTTCGCGCAGATCCTCGGCGAGGTGAAGCAGTTCTTCCAGGTTCACGAAGCGGAAGGCACCTATGCCGGCGGCATTCATATCGAGATGACCGGGCAGAATGTCACCGAATGCATCGGCGGTGCACGGCCGATCACCGAAGATGGTTTGTCGGACCGTTACCACACCCATTGCGACCCGCGGATGAATGCCGATCAGTCGCTGGAGCTGGCGTTCTTGATTGCCGAGACCCTGAAGCAGGTTCGGCGCTGAATCTGTAAGCCTTGTGTTGCCTGACACACCGCCATCGCGAGCAAGCTTGGCTCCTACAGAGAATGAGGTTGGCCGTAACAACCCTAACCCGTAGGAGCCAGGCTTGCTCGCGAAGGCGTCAGCTCAGGCACCGCCAATCTGCGTCAACGCCACCCGCAACCGCGCCGCACTGGCCCGCGGGCAATTGAGCTGAATCTGCTCCAACCCCAACCAACCGGCCATCTGCCGAAGATTCGCCGCCAATGCCTGCATCCCCTGCTCATCCAGGCCTTGCTCTTCTTCGTGCACCGCATGCACCGCCAACCGCCCCAGCGCCCGTTCCGCTCGAAGGTCAACCCGCGCGGCAATCCGCTCGTTGTGCAAAAACGGCAGCACGTAATAGCCGTAAACCCGCTTGTCTGGCGGCGTGTAGATTTCCAGTCGATAACGAAAATCGAACAACCGCTCGGTTCGACTGCGTTCCCAGATCAACGAATCAAACGGTGAAAGCAACGCACTGGCTTCAACCTTGCGCGGCACTTTTGGCTCCGGCAGGCAGTATGCCGGTTGCTTCCAGCCCTGCACCCCGCACACCAGCAACTGACCATTTTCAACCAGCTCGGCCAGGCCGTTGCGGCACTCGGTCAGACTCAAACGAAAATAGTCGCGCAGATCCTTTTCCGTGCCGACACCCAGCGCATTGGCTGCATGCAACAGCAATCCGCGTTGTGCCTCGGTTTCGCCGAGCAGCGGTTGCTTGAGAAGCGATTCGGGAATCACCCGCTCCGGCAAGTCGTAAAGACGCTCAAAGCCGCGACGCCCCGCCACCGTCACTTCGCCGGCAGCGAACAACCATTCCAGTGCATGCTTTTCAGCGCTCCAATCCCACCACGGACCGGCCCGCTCCTGGCGCGTCGACAAACTGCCAGCGCCGAGTGCACCCAGCTCCTGGACTGAAGCCAGGACGCGGCGAATGGTCTCTTGCTGTTCGCGACCGAATCGCGCCAGTTGCTGATAGATCCCCTCACCTTGCGCCGCGCGCTGCATGCGCCAACGCATCAAGGGATACATCGACAGCGGCAACAACGACGCTTCATGCCCCCAATACTCGAACAACGTACGCCGTCGGCCCTGGCTCCAGGCGGCCTGGTCGAGCAAGTCGGCGGAGTAGTTGCCAAGACGCGAGAACAGCGGAAGATAGTGCGAGCGCACCAGTGCGTTGACCGAATCGATTTGCAGAATACCCAAGCGTTCGATCAGGCGGTTGAGCTGAGCGGGCTTGACCGCCGCTGGCGGCTGGCGCCCGGTGAAACCCTGGGCGGCCAGTGCCAGACGCCGAGCCTGTTTGAGGGATAAGGACAGTTCTGCGGGCATGTGCATCTCCTTGTCTGCTCGCAAACTACCTCAGTGTGAAGCTGCTTGTGTAGCGGTTCGGTACTCATTTGTGCATCGGGTCATCCCAGAATGGCCGGACGACTTCATGCTCGACATCGGCGCGGCTGATACCGATATCCTTGAGCGCCTCATCACTCATGCTCGCCAGCAAAGCGCGCTCACGATGAAGTTCATGCCAGCGGACGATTTTTTCCAGCCAATGGCCCAGGGAAAATCCGTGAAACTTTCCAACCAGCACATAACCTTTTTGACCTTTCATCATCTTGCCCTCCGTTGTAGATGACTGAAGTCTCGCGCCGGAGCTAAGATCAATCCAACGAATGTTTCTTATGCAATACATCTCGGAGATTGATGAATTGAGCCACTACCCGAGTATCGATACGGAAGTCCTGCGCACCTTCGTTGCCATTGCCGACCAGGGTGGTTTCACCCGCGCTGGCGAGCTGGTCAATCGCACGCAATCGGCGGTGAGCATGCAGATGAAACGGCTGGAAGAGGATGTGCTGCAACGCCAGTTGTTTCAGCGCGACGGCCGTCAGGTGAAGCTGACCGCCGAGGGTCAGGTGTTGCTCGGTTATGCCCGGCGGATCCTGAAACTCCACAGCGAAGTGTTCAACACCCTGCGTGAGCCACACATGGTCGGCACGGTGCGCATCGGCACCCCGGATGACTATGTCATGCGTTTCTTGCCGGGCATCCTCTCGCGCTTTGCCCAGGCCTATCCGCTGATCCAGATCGAGGTCCATTGCGAGTCATCCAAGCAGTTACTGCTGCGTCAGGACCTGGACCTGTCGATCGTCACCCGTGAACCCGGCAGCGAGATCGGCCAACTGCTGCGCAAGGAACGATTTGTCTGGGCGCAGGCGCAGTGCTTCAGCCCCAACGAGCAGACGCCGCTGCCTCTGGCGATGTTCAACAGTGATTGTTTTTGCAGGCTTTGGGCCTGCAATGCGCTGGACGCTTCCGGGCGCGAGTACCGGATCGCCTACAACAGTTCGAGCCTGTCGGCGATCATGGCGGTGGTCAGCGCCGGGCTGGCGGTCACCGCGCAACTGGAAAGCCTGATCACCCAGGACATGCGCATCCTCGGCGAGGCTGAAGGCCTGCCCTTGTTGCCCGAAGCCAGCATCATGCTGGTGCGCAACCTGAACACCCCTTCACCCATCACCGAATGCCTGGCGGAGCACATTGTCGAAGGCTTCAAACTTTAAAGGCGAGCATCACCGCGCAGAGCACCAGAAAGGCGCAGAACAACCCGCGCAGCAAACGCTCCGGCATGGCGTGGGCGATCTTCACGCCCCAACTGATGCTGAGCAAACCGCCGACGGCCATCGGCAGTGCGATGCTCCAGTTCACTTGATGATGGACCGCGTAAGTCACCAGTGTGACACCGGTGCTGGGCAAGGCCAGCGCCAATGACAACCCTTGAGCCACCACTTGCGTGGTGCCGAACAGGCTGGTGAGCACCGGCGTCGCCACCACCGCACCGCCCACGCCGAACAACCCGCCCATGGTCCCCGACGCTGCGCCCAACACACCCAGCCAAGGCCACGAGTAACGCATCTGCGAGGCAGCCGGCGCAGTGGCCATGAACATGCGCAACAAGTTGTAGGCCGACAAGGCGATCAGGAACGCTACAAAACCGATGCGCATCAGCTGTGCATCAATGCCCACCGCCCGGATCGAGCCGATCCAGGCAAAGCAGAAGCCCATCGAGGCCAGCGGCAATGCGTGGCGCAGTTCGATGCGATTGCGCTGATGATAGCGCCACAGCGCCAGCATCACGTTAGGCACCACCATGACCAGCGCCGTGCCCTGGGCAATTTGCTGATCCAGACCGAACAACACGCCCAACGCGGGAATCGCGATCAAACCACCGCCAATCCCGAACACACCGCCGACAGTGCCCAGCGCAGCGCCGAGCACCAGATACATCACTAACTCAATCACTGACGACTCCCCCTCACATCAGGCCTTGCATCCTACGCAGTCGGCCCACGCAGGGAAACGCGCAGTCACGTCGAAACCCTGCCGCGTGCGTCCTCGCCGGCAATAACCGAAAATTATCTGGCGCATTAAAGACTCGACCGCTAAATTCATGACGATGAATGATCAAGGTTTAGACATGAGCACCCAACGCAACACCCCGGACAACTGCGACAACCTGCTGCTGGATAACCAGCTGTGCTTTGCCCTGCACTCGACGTCACTGCTGATGACCAAGGTCTACAAACCCTTGTTGCAAGCACTGGGCCTGACCTATCCGCAATACCTGGCAATGATGGTGCTGTGGGAGCGCGACGGGCTGACCGTCGGCGAAATCAGCACGCGCCTGCTGACCGATCCCGGCTCCCTGACGCCACTGCTCAAACGCCTGGAAGCCGAAGGCCTGCTGAGCCGCACCCGCAGCCGCGAAGATGAACGCGTGGTGATTGTCGAGCTGACCGAACAAGGTCGCGCCCTGCGGGAAAAAGCCCGAGAGATTCCGCCGTGCATCCTCGGCGCCAGCGGCCAGACCCTGGAACAAATGCGCAAACTGCAGGCCGATCTGCAAAATCTGCGCAGTCATCTGCAAGAGAGCCTCTAACCTTCAGTACACCACACCACCACTGTGGGAGCGGGCTTGCTCGCGAAAGCGGACTCACATTCAACATTGATGTTGGCCGATAGACCGCCTTCGCGAGCATCGGAACGCCGCCCGGCCCGCTCCCACATTTTTTGTTCGGCAAACTTTTTAAAATTTATCTTGCGCGCAAAACATTCGCGAGCTACATTCATTCCGCAATTACTTAGCGCGCAAACCTTTAGCGCAAAAATCAAATTCGAACGAGGCCCATACCATGCAAACTCTCTATACCGCAGTTGCAACCGCTACCGGTGGCCGTGATGGTCGCGCCGTTTCCAGCGACAACATCCTCGACGTCAAGCTCGCCACGCCAAAAGAACTCGGCGGTGCCGGCGGTGCGGCGACCAACCCTGAGCAACTGTTCGCGGCCGGTTACTCCGCATGCTTCATTGGCGCACTGAAATTCGTCGCCAGCCAGACCAAGCGCAAAATCCCTGATGATTCCTCGATCACCGCTCACGTCGGCATTGGCCAGATTCCAGGTGGTTTCGGTCTCGACATCGACCTGCACGTCAGCCTGCCAGGCCTGGAACAGGCCGACGCGCAATCGCTGGTCGACGCCGCGCACCAGGTCTGCCCGTACTCCAACGCCACGCGCGGCAATGTAGACGTTCGCCTGCACGTCACTGTCTGAGTGTTCGCACCCAACAGACGCGCACAAAAAAGCCCGACTCGATGGTCGGGCTTTTTCTTTCCTGCAAAAAACTGCGCTTATTTAGCGCGGCCTTTGTAAGAACCGCCTTCGCGGGTATCGATCTCGATCATGTCGCCGATTTCGATGAAGTCGGCAACCGACAGTTCGGTACCGTTCTTCAGTTTGGCAGGCTTCATCACCTTGCCGGAAGTGTCACCGCGAGCGGAACCTTCGGTGTAGTCAACCTGACGCACGATAGTGGTCGGCAGTTCTACGGAAACCAGACGTTCTTCGAAGAAGATCGCTTCGCAAACATCGGTCATGCCTTCTTCAACGAAAGGCAGAACAGCTTCGATGTCTTCGGCGTTCAGCTCGTACATGGTGTAGTCAGTGGTGTCCATGAACGTGTAGGTGTCGCCGCTGATGAACGACAGGGTCGCTTCTTTGCGGTCGAGGATTACGTCGTCCAGTTTGTCGTCAGCGCTGTAAACGATCTCGGTCTTGTAACCGGTCAGCAGGTTTTTCAGCTTGGTCTTCATGATCGCGCTGTTACGACCGGACTTGGTGAATTCAGCTTTCTGAACCAGCCAAGGGTCGTTTTCGAGACGGATCACCGTACCGGGTTTCAGTTCTTTACCAGTTTTCATTGCGAATATCCGAATTTGGATGGGATTTACAAAAATCTAGGCCGCGTATCATATCCAATTTACATAAAACTGTACCAGCGCCGTGGCAAGATCGGCCTGCAAAGCCTGATCCAGACACCATGCCTGGGCGTGCTTTTGCAGTTCTGGCCAGTGTTCCTGTGTCGCAACCCATGCCTGAGCCATTCCAGCGCCCGTGTTCCAGGCTCGCCATAATCCGACGAGCGCGGCTTTTGCCGCCGGAGAAAGGCCTGCGGTGTACAGCGTCAGAAAGGCTTCGAGTTTGTCCAGGTGAACATCTTCTTCCTGTTGATAAATATGCCACAGCATTGGCCGGGCCGCCCATTGCGCGCGGACGAACGAGTCCTCTCCACGCACCGCATTGAAATCACAACACCACAGCAGCAGGTCATATTGATCCTGTCGGACGAACGGCAACACCTGCACGGTCAACGCCCCGCGCACCTGTAATGCGCCGACACCAAGCCCTTCAACGCCCAGCCAGCGCTCGACGTCGCCCAGAATCCGGCCCTCGGGTACCAGCAGATGAGTGGCATGAACGTCGCTCGCCATGACGTCCAGCCAATCGGCCAATCCGGCATTCTCGTAGGCGAATAACGAAATCAGCCGCGTACCTTCGGCGCGATCGACGCCCAGCCCTTGCAGGAATTCGCGCTGAGCCTCAGTGCTGTGTTGAAACTGCTCGCGCCGCTCCAGCAACCCGCGCTCACGCAACAAGCCGCCAGTACCCGCCTTAAACCCCGGAAAGAAGAAGTACTTCTGCACCTGTTTGTACTTCACCGACGGCAAGCCATGGCAGCCGACGATCCAGTCTTCGGCACTCAAATAATCGAGGTTCATCCACAGCGGAGTCTTTTCGCGCGCCGCCATTGCCTCCATATAGGCATGCGGCAACTGGCAGGCGAATGCAGCGATCACCACATCGGCGGCCTCTGTCGGCGCCCAGTCGGCCGGCCAATGGCAAACTTCGACGCCTTGCTGCCACTGCCGGGCAGCACTGATGTCGAGTTCCGGGCACAAGCGTTCGAAGGCCCGCAGGTCATCGACCCACAGCCGTACTGCGCAGTGATGTTCGGCCACCAATTGTCGGGCCAGGCGCCAGGTCACGCCGATGTCGCCGTAGTTGTCGACGACCGTACAGAAAATATCCCAGTCGACTTTCATTCCAGGCTCCGTGGGGCAAAGACCTTAATTGTCCGCATAAATCGTTGCGCGCAGAAGAGCCGACGCCGATTAATCTTCATGCGACAATCGCCGCAGCCCACCACCCTCGCCAGGAAGCAGCCATGCCCTACCGTCCACACGTTCGCCGCACGGTGTCCATCACACTCAGCCCATTGCAACTGATTGCCAGCATCGCCGTGGGTTTGTGGCTGGGTTTTTTGGCCATCGCGCTGACCTGCTGGCTGGCGTCGAAACTGCTGTTCAGCGAACAACTCGCCCCGCTTGCTGACGCAGCGCATCGAATAGCACAACCCAAGCCTGCGGCGGTTGAGCCGGCACCCGAGAATCCGATGTTCGAGCAGTACAAGGAAAACCTGCGCAAACAGGCGCAACAGCAAACGCTCGATCAGGCACGCAGCAATACCCGCAACCTGTCCAACCCGAAATGCCAGTTCTGGCTACAGCAAGACCAAACCGCACCCACCGAAAAAAGCCGCGCCAACGTCCAGCAATTCTGCGATTGATCATGAACAAACACACGGTCCACCAACTGATTCTGGAAAAGCTTGCGGTCGATCTCGACATCGCCGAGCGTGCAGCGCAAACCGCGTACGAAACCGCGACTCACGAAGAAAACATCGCCGAGAACAAGTACGACACCCTGGGACTGGAAGCGTCTTATCTGGCCGCCGGTCAAGCCAAACGGGTGGAGGAAATCCGCCAGTCGCTGGTGCTGTGCCAGAACCTGACATTGCGCGCTTATGACGACCAGCGCGGGATTGAAGTCGGTGCGCTGTTGGGCCTGGAAGACGAAAAGGGGCGCGAACAGTGGCTGTTCCTGGCGCCTGATGCAGCCGGCTTGAAGGTTGATCTGGTGGGGCAACTGATTACCGTCATCACCCCACGCTCACCGCTGGGCAAAAGTTTGCTGGGCAAGTTCGAGGGTGATGAGGTGGAGATCGTGGTAGCAGGCACTCGGCAACAGTTCGCTGTCACCGAGGTGGTCTAGTGGCCTGTACGGTTAGTTCGTTAGTCCAAATTCGGATGCCAGAAACCCATAGCCAAGGCGCTGTGACGAGTCATAGCCCGCTATGGCGAGGAACAGCAACGCAGGATATGGGTTTCTGGCGCCGAAGTTGGGCTAACAGAACTGACCACACAGGCCACCATACTCAATGAACCGGTAGTTCAACGCCTTCGAACAGCTCTTCCAGTTCCTGCTTGTTGTGGCACTGGATGGCTTTGGCCATGACTTCGCGAGTCAGGTGCGGGGCGAACTTCTCGATGAAGTCGCACATGAAGCCACGCAGGAACGTCCCGCGACGGAAACCGATTTTGGTCACGCTGGATTCGAACAGTTCGCTGGCGTCGAGCACCACCAGGTCGTTGTCGAGTTTGGTGTCGACGGCCATTTTCGCCACGATCCCGACACCCAGGCCCAAGCGAACGTAAGTCTTGATCACGTCGGCGTCGGCGGCAGTGAACACCACTTTCGGGGTCAGGCCGCGATGGCTGAAGGCTTCGTCGAGTTTCGAACGACCGGTGAAACCGAACACGTAGGTCACGATCGGGTATTCAGCCAAGGCTTCGAGGGTCAGCTTTGGCAGCTTGGTCAGCGGGTGACCTTGCGGCACGACTACGCAACGGTTCCAGCGGTAGCACGGCATCATCACCAGGTCGCCGAACAGCTCCAGCGCTTCGGTGGCAATGGCAAAATCCACGGTGCCATCAGCGGCCATTTCGGCGATCTGCATCGGTGAACCCTGGTGCATGTGCAGGGCAACGTCCGGGTATTGCTTGATGAAATTGCTGATCACCGGTGGCAGTGCATAACGTGCCTGGGTGTGGGTGGTGGCAATCGACAGGGTGCCTTTCTTCTCGTTGGAGAACTCCTGCGCGATCTGCTTGATGCTTTCGACCTTGCGCAGAATTTCGCCAGCCGTGGTGATGATTCGCTCACCGGCCGGGGTCACTCGGGTCAGGTGTTTGCCGCTGCGCGCGAAAACCTCGACACCCAACTCGTCTTCCAGCAGACGGATCTGCTTGCTGATGCCCGGCTGCGAGGTGTACAGGCTTTGAGCAGTAGCGGAAACGTTGAGGTCGTGGTGCGCCACTTCCCAGATGTAGCGCAATTGTTGAAGCTTCATATCAATCCCTCAAAGCAGATAGACGCCACGGGCATCAGCGACGGTATATAACTATATTAATGGTTTGAAGAATAAATCTAGAACTTTTTCATCAAAAGGCCAGCATTCTCGCCTTAAATATCGCCGTGACGCCGACGCTGCGACAATGGCACCAGGTAAACCGGAACCTGCGACAACTGCAGCACACGCGCAGCAGTCCGTCCCAACGGTGTTTCTCCACCGGCCCCATGGCTGTGACTTCCTAGGATCAACAAATCCACCGAGAGTTTCTGTGCCTGATCAAGAATGACCTGCGACGGGTCACCCTGAAATACTCTGACCGATTGAATAAGCTCCAGGTCCTGCTGCCCCTCCCCCAACTCTTCGCGGAAACTGTCGAATACCCGTTGCTCGATATTGGCCATCACCGTGTTCAAACCCTGACTGTGAAATTCATTCAAGGCTTGCTCGTCGAGATAGCTCTGCAACACCGATTCGGCAAAAAGCCCCATGGGCTCAACGGCGTGCACCACATACAGATCGGCTTTGAATGTTCGTGCCAATGCCAACGCATGCTGCATCACAAAGGGTGCGTACAGGCCGAGGTCAGTGGCATACAGCATCGAATGGATCATTTGATCTCCTCGAATGCAAAGATGGCGGCGATTAATTCAGCTTAGCAGTGCCACAGCGATACGACGTTCTGCGCAAGGCATTGAACGTTGGGCTTAAATCTTCAGTTCATTACTGACACCGTGAGGGACGTGGCCGGTGGCGACCACCTCACGCGCCAACTCGCAATGACCTGCCTGGTCGTCGAAAAATACGTCGGCGGCGAAGGCTTCAAGAAACGCCGATTTCGCCAGCCCGCCGAGAAACAGCGATTCGTCGAGTCGAATATCCCACTCGCGCAAGGTACGGATGACCCGCTCGTGAGCCGGTGCCGAACGCGCGGTCACCAGTGCAGTGCGGATCGGGCAACTGTCATCAGGAAACTCGCGCTGCAACAGATTGAGCGCGGCCAGAAAACCTTTGAACGGACCTCCGCGCAACGGCTCGCGAGCGGCTTCGCGCTCGTTGGCCTGAAAGGCCTCGAGGCCACCCGACTGATAAACCCGCTCCGACTCATCGGAAAACAGCACAGCGTCGCCATCGAAGGCGATGCGCAACTCTTCGCTGGCGGCGCGGCTCGCACCACCGGACAGAATCGTCGCCGCGGCGAAGCCGGCATCGAGTGCGCTGCGCACATCATCGGCGTGGGTGGAGAGAAACAGATCGCAGCCGAAGGCCTTCAGGTACGGATATGGACTGCGCCCGCCGACAAACGCCGCGCGGGAAATCGTCAGCCCGTAATGGTGAATCGAGTTGAAGACTCGCAAACCGGTGTCTGCACTATTGCGCGACACCAGCACCACCTCGACCCGCGCCCGACCGAGGCTGGTATTGAGGTTCAACAGTTTTTGCACCAGAGGGAACGCATCACCCGGCTCGAGGATTTCGTCTTCGTGCTCGATCTGATACTGCCGATAAGCCTCGACGCCACTCGCCAGATAGAGCTTGTGGCTTTCGCTCAGATCGAACAGCGCTCGCGAAGAAATCGCCAGCACCAATTTGTCGCCTATCCCTTTTGCCATGCTGCTCCCCCCGGGTGAAACGACTTAACCGTTATGCCGATCGATAAAACCCAGGGCCTGATACAAGGCCTCGATTTTCGGCAACTCGCAACCGGCGGCCTTGGCGGCTGCCAGTGGCCGCGCATAAATCGCAGCCAGTTCCAGTGGCCGTTTATGCTGGTAGTCGTGGTACATGCTCGGCCAGTAGTCGGGCATTTTTTCGGTGACCTTGAACAGGTGCTCGGCATACCCCGGCGGCATGCTGTGGCCACAGGCAAGTGCGCCCTTCACCACTTCGGCCATCAATGCCTGAATCAGTTCACGGCTGCTGTCATCAGTCATCAGCGGTGTCGTGCTCGCGCCGAGCAAGACCGATAAACCGTTGTAAGGAACATTCCAGACCAGTTTTTGCCAGCGCGCCTGCTGAAGGTTGCTCATCGCCTGCGATTCAAGACCGGCGGTACGAAACAACCCTGCCCCTTGCTCGACAATCGCCTGGCGCGCCGTCTCGTCATCAAGCGCCGGTCCGCTGTGATAACCCACGTTCACCGCACCGAGTGCCTGATGTTCGATCACTCCGGGCCCCGCGCGGTGAACGCAGATAAAGCACAGCCCACCCAACAAGTGCAGTGAGTCGGGTAACAGATCGCGCAGGCTGTCTTCGACATCCAGGCCATTTTGCAGCAACAGGACCTTCGCCCCCGGCGCCGCGGCCTTGATGATCGCCGGTGCAAGCTCGGCGTTGCTGGTGGTTTTCGCGCCGACCAGCAACCAGTCGCACAGCGGCATATCGTCGGCCGACGAATACGCCTGAACCGGATTCAAGGTCAACGCGCCATAGGGCGCGCTGTTGAGTTGCAGGCCGCGTTCGGCGACCGCTGAAAACTCGCTGCGCAACAGAAAGTGCACATCGAACCCGGCCCGCGCCAGCATCACACCGTAAAAGCCACCGATTGCTCCGGTGCCGATAATGCCGATTCTCGGCTTTTCAACTGCAGTGCCCGTCATGGCAACTCCTCTGGATTTCGACTCAGCGCCTGCCCCAGCGCAGCATTCAGTTCGGTGCGGGCCAGGCGCGACTGTAACGCCCCATAAAACTCGCCATCGCGCACGACAAACAGCGCGGGCAAATGAAAGACCTGATAACGCTCTACCGCGCCACCATTGTTCCCCGCGTCGATCCAGCACAGCTGATCGACTTCAAGCTCCAGTTCCGGCAACTGCTGGCGCGCCCAACGGCAACTGGAACAGCCGACGCTGGTAAAAATCACCAGCGACACACCACTCATCGCCAACAGCCGCTGGTCGGCATCGAAATCAGTCAGCTCGCATTCGACAACTATACTGGGTGAAGCACTGTCGAATGACCGACACTTGGAGTCTGTGTTCATGGGGCGCTTTATTCCTCATCCTGACGATGTGCCTGTCGAGTTAACGTTGCGCAAGCATCAGTGTATTTCTCGGCAAGAACTGCACACTATCAGTCTCGGAGGCGTGGCTTGCAATTACCACCGCGCCTGGCGCAAAGGAACGGCACTGGAAGTGCGAATGCCGACCCTGAGCGAAAATGTCTGTTATCTGGGCTACGTGGCCTGGTGCCTGCGACGAAAGCACGGTTATCTGGTCGGCATCGCATTCATTGACGAACAGACCCTGTTTAAAGCGCGGATGGGCGAGCAGGTCTGCCAGATCGAACGTTTTTGCCGTCAGCAAAAGCCCCAGGTTGAACAGCAAGGCGTCGATGCGCTGGCCCTAAAATGGCTCGACCAGCATGCCACCGAGTACTCTCACGAGACCGTTCGACAGGCCTTTGCGCAGTAAACGCTGGATAAACCCGCGCCTGCCCATTGTCGAGCCACCGCGTAACGCGCTAAGGTTCGGCTCCCCGCTGCGCTTAAATCATGCTGTGCTCCGCCGCGCGGGGATCGCTGGCGGCCGGCACCCGTGACCTGACGAGTAACACGATGGCTGATTTACCGATCAATGACCTAAACGTCGCCTCCAACGAGACGCTGATCACTCCTGACCAGCTCAAGCGTGATATCCCCCTGAGCGATGCTGCCCTGCGCACCGTGACCAAGGGCCGCGAAGTCATTCGCAATATCCTGGATGGCACCGACCACCGCCTGTTCGTCGTCATCGGGCCTTGCTCGATCCACGACATCAAGGCTGCACACGAATATGCCGAGCGCCTCAAGGTACTCGCCGCTGAAGTGTCCGATACCCTGTATCTGGTCATGCGGGTCTATTTCGAGAAGCCTCGTACCACTGTCGGCTGGAAAGGCCTGATCAACGACCCGTATCTGGATGACTCGTTCAAGATTCAGGATGGCTTGCACATTGGTCGTCAGTTGCTGCTGGACCTGGCCGAAATGGGCCTGCCGACGGCGACCGAAGCCCTCGACCCGATCTCGCCACAGTACCTGCAGGACCTGATCAGCTGGTCGGCGATTGGCGCACGCACCACCGAATCCCAGACGCACCGTGAAATGGCTTCGGGCCTTTCCTCGGCAGTCGGCTTCAAGAACGGCACCGACGGTGGCCTGACGGTTGCCATCAACGCCCTGCAATCGGTTTCCAGCCCGCACCGCTTCCTGGGGATCAACCAGGAAGGTGGCGTGTCGATCGTCACCACCAAGGGCAATGCCTACGGTCACGTAGTACTGCGCGGCGGCAACGGCAAGCCGAACTACGATTCGGTCAGCGTCGCACTCTGCGAGCAAGCGCTGAACAAGGCGAAGATCAAGCCGAACATCATGGTCGACTGCAGCCACGCCAACTCCAACAAGGATCCGGCGCTGCAACCACTGGTGATGGAGAACGTCGCCAACCAGATCCTCGAAGGCAACCAGTCGATCATCGGCCTAATGGTCGAAAGCCATTTGAACTGGGGTTGCCAGGCGATTCCGAAAGACCTCGCCGAGTTGCAATACGGCGTGTCGATCACCGACGCCTGCATCGATTGGACAGCGACCGAAAACACCTTGCGCAGCATGCATGCCAAGCTCAAGGATGTGCTGCCGAAACGTCAGCGCACCTGACTGCATTCAGCGCACACAAAAACGCCGGGCTAAGCCCGGCGTTTTTTTATTCGGTGATCCTGCTCAGAGCTTGGCCGCATGCCGTTGGTGACGTTCCATGTAGCGCTCCACGTAGGAACACGACGGAATGACTGTGTAGCCCATTTCCTCAGCGTACTGCAGCGCCTGTTCGGTCAACGCCGCCGCAATACCGCGACCACGCAGCGCGTTGGGCACGAAAGTACGATAGATATCCAAGGTCTGTTTCCCCAGATCCATATAGGTCAGGTAGGCACGATGACCGTCCACATTGGTCTCGAACTGATGACCAGCCTGGTCATGGTGGATGGACAACGCCTCGCTCATCACTACTCCTCGCGGGTCTTGAACTGACCCCTACCTTACCGATGTTTTCCCGGCGAAGGAACCTCTACGCCACCCCGTGTCTGTTTGGACACCGAGAGGAACTGCAGCCATCTCGCGCAACCGGACACATTTCGAATAGTAGTCACCAAAGGCTGAAATGCTCAAGGCGCACTTGTCATCATGTCGATTGCGTCGGTCCAGCGCAGGGCACGTAGTGGCGGCTCGACCGAACATCTCCCCTGGTCGATAGCCTGAACATTGCCGGATGTTGAGACTTAAGACGAACCGGCCTTGTTAAAGTCACCTCTAGATGCACAAAGAGGCGTGAGCCGCTCCGCAAATTCTGAACAAAAGTGTAGACGAATCGATATAGAGCGACTTGGGCTCTAGAGCGTGAAACAGTCATATTCGTCTGTCAGCTATACAAGCAGGTCGCTCAGGGCGGGCTTCCCAGCTGACTAATTTTTATACAACACGATTAAAAGTTGCTCGAAAAAGATTCCGCGCCTACAATTTTTTTTGCTTCTTGCGCTACGTCAGTTTACTTACTACAAGTAATGGGTAGTATGTATGCCGGCTATTTCCTCACTCTGAGGAGACAGCTACTTAATAGAAAGTCCTTGAAGGGGAACACGATGAACAACGTTCTGAAATTCTCTGCTCTGGCTCTGGCCGCAGTTCTGGCTACCGGTTGCAGCAGCGTATCGAAAGAAACCGAAGCACGTCTGACTGCTACTGAAGACGCAGCAGCTCGCTCCCAGGCTCGTGCAGACGAAGCCTACCGTAAAGCTGATGAAGCTCTGGCTGCTGCTCAAAAAGCACAACAGACTGCTGACGAAGCTAACGAGCGTGCTCTGCGCATGCTGGACAAAGCTAGCCGCAAGTAATAGTCCCTCGGGACTGTTATCAAGCCGATCCATTTTTTGGGTCGGCTTTTTTATTGCCCCGATTTTGCCGAGGGCAATAAAAAACCCGCCGACGCTGTGAGGCCCCGGCGGGTCGTTTGAAGCGCTTACTGCAGATCGATCGGTACAGCCGACGCCACAGGCGCGGAGGTATTCGGTACAGCGATTTCCACCGGCATACCATCTTCAGCGGCGACCACGTCGCGCACCACATCCCAGTTCATGCGCAGGTTCTTGGCCAGGTCTTCACGCTTGAGCAAAGCGTTGATCACCGCGGTGTGCTTGTCGACCACCGACGGGTTGCCAGTGTCGTCCAGCGGCGTATGCGCCTCCAGGTAAACCTTGCCGCCACTCATGCCGAACTTGTACGGGTCGTTGAGGATCCGCACCGACGTTCCCACCGGCACCATGCCGGCCATTTCCAGCACATTGTTGTTGAACATGCGGAAGCAGCCATGGCTGGTACGCATGCCGATACCGAACTTCTTGTTCGAACCGTGAATCAGGTAGCCCGGTGTGCCCAACGTGAACTTGAACGGCCCCAGCGGGTTGTCCGGACCGGCCGGCACCACGTTTGGCAGCGGATCGCCATCGGCGGCGTGTTCGGCCTTGATCGAGGCTGGAGGGGTCCAGGTCGGGTTCGGTGTTTTGGCAGTGATGCTGGTGTGGGCGATGGGTGAGCCCCAGCCTTCACGACCAATACCCAGCGGGAAGGTGTACACCACGTTCCGGCCTTTGGGGTAGTAGTAGAGGCGATACTCGGCCAGGTTGATCACGATGCCTTCACGCGGGCCTGGTGGCAGGATGAAGCGTGTTGGCAGTACGACTTCGGTACCGGCACCCGGCAACCACGGATCGACGCCCGGGTTGGCGGCGACCATTTCCAGGTAGCCCAGATCGTAGGTGGTGCCCAGATCGGCAAAGGTGTCTTCGTACTTGGCTTTGACCGTTTGCACCTGGCCGACGATATCTTCGCCCGGCGGCGGTAAAGGCAGCTCCAATGCTGCAACGGGACCCGCTACACACAAGGCGGCAAGAGACAAGTAGCGGGTGACGGCAGGAAAGCGCGGCAGCATCCGGAACATCCTTCGTATGATCAACAGAGGGTATGGGGGCAAGATTGTACACCGAAGCCCCCGAATTCGGGGAGCCGGGTCGATGGGCTGCCCTTTTGGGGGCTTTACAGCTCGAAGCGCAACTCGGGCCAGATCGGCGATGTGCCGCGCTTTTGCGACTCGAGGATCGCCCGGCACAGCGAGCACAGTCGCTGGTCCTGAAACACCGTCCGGTCGACGCTCGACCAGCGCGGTTGTGCCGGCAGCAAAGTGCCGCACAGGGTACGGTCGGCCGAGCCACCCAACTCCAGTTGACGCGTCACCAGATGCACCCGGACTTCCTGGCAGGCGAACAGATCCAGCTGTTCGTCAGGCTCGATCAGTTGGTAGGCAAACAGGGACCAGGCAGGACGCGGCATCGGGGGCTCCAAATCAGGGGGGCGCCACATTAGCCGAAAGACTGCCGCTAGAAAAGCGTCATAACAGCGGTTTTAGCGTAGGCCAGACATTTTCCAGCAACTTGCCCTGCGCCGCGACCGCCGGATGAATGCCATCGGCCTGCATCAGCTCGGGATTCCCGCCGATTCCCTGAAGGAAAAACGGCACCAGCGGGACTTTTTTCTCCTCGGCCAGATCGCTGTAGACCTTCGCGAACGCCTCGGTGTAGCGCACCCCATAATTGGGTGGCAATTGCATACCCAGCAGCAGCACCCTGGCACCGCTGGCCCTGGCGTTGTCGATCATCGACGCAAGATTTTGTTGCAATTGCGTTGGCAGCAATCCGCGCAGCCCGTCGTTGCCCCCCAACTCGAGAATCACCACCTCAGGCTTATGCTCCACAAGCAACGCCGGCAGGCGTGCCTGGCCACCGGCACTGGTGTCGCCACTGATGGACGCATTGACCACCGTCTCGGTGAAACCTTCGTGCTTGAGCCGCTGCTCGAGCAACGACACCCACCCTTGCCGGGTATCCAGGCCGAAAGCTGCGCTGATACTATCGCCAACGATCAGGACTGTACCCGCCGCTGCGTTCTGGGCCATGCACATCAAGGCCAGGCCAGCACTCAAAAACCACACACGCATCGGACTCTCCATGGGCGCAAGCATTCTCACTGCGCGGAACCTTAGCAAAGTGGTTCCCAGCGCGGAAGGTGAACTGACCATCCTGCACGAACTCAACCTGGAACTGAACAAGGGCGACAGTTTGGCCATCGTCGGCAGTTCCGGCTCCGGCAAATCTACCCTGCTGGGTTTGCTGGCGGGTCTCGACCTGCCCAGCAGCGGCGAAGTCACCCTTGCCGGGCAAGCCCTGAGCAATCTGGATGAAGACCAGCGCGCGCGGATACGCGCCGAGCACGTCGGCTTCGTGTTCCAGTCGTTCCAGTTGCTCGACAGCCTCAACGCCCTGGAAAACGTCATGTTGCCACTCGAGCTGGACGGCCGCAAAGACGCCCGCGAACGCGCCACCGAACTGCTGCGCCGCGTTGGCCTGGGCCAACGCCTGAGCCATTCGCCGCGCCAGCTTTCCGGTGGCGAACAACAGCGCGTGGCGATCGCCCGGGCATTTGCCGCCGAACCCGACGTGCTGTTTGCCGACGAACCTACCGGCAACCTCGACACGCATACTGGCGAGCACATCAGCGACCTGCTCTTTGAACTCAATAAAGAAAGCGGCACGACGCTAGTCCTGGTGACCCACGACGAACGCCTGGCACACCGTTGCCACCGTCTGATCCGCCTTGAAGCCGGCCTGTTGGTCGTCGCCCCTCTGGAGCCTTGATGGTACGTTTGCCGCTGTTGCGCCTGTTCAGTCTCGCCATTCGCCAATTGCTGCGCGATGCCCGCGCCGGAGAACTGCGGGTGTTGTTCTTCGCCCTGTTGGTCGCCGTGGCGGCGAGTACCGCCATCGGCTATTTCGGTGCCCGCCTGAACGGCGCCATGCTGCTGCGCGCCACCGAGTTTCTGGGGGCGGATATGCTGCTGGAAGGCAGCTCGCCCGCGCGCCCGGAACAAATTCAATCCGGCAAGGAGCTGGGGCTGCAACACGCCCAAGTGGTGGAGTTTTCCAGCGTC
Organism: Pseudomonas sp. FW306-02-D09B; assembly: GCF_058782685.1. Classification (NCBI taxonomy): domain Bacteria; kingdom Pseudomonadati; phylum Pseudomonadota; class Gammaproteobacteria; order Pseudomonadales; family Pseudomonadaceae; genus Pseudomonas; species Pseudomonas sp. FW306-02-D09B. Next base: position 154,074 of record NZ_JBYSXY010000012.1, on the reverse strand, counting down.
ATCGCCACCGACAACGGCATTCAGCTGTCGAGCATCAAAGCGGTCGACGGGGTCTATCCATTACGCGGCCAACTGAAAAGCGCGCCCGCGCCGTTCGCTCCCGAAGAGGCCGGTGGAAGTCCGAAACCGGGCGAAGCCTGGGCCGAAGCGCGCCTGCTGACGGCACTGAATCTGAAGGTCGGTGACACCATCGACGTCGGCATGAAAACTCTGCACCTGACTCGTGTGCTGACCTATGAACCGGACCGTGCCGGCAATTTCTACAGCCTCACGCCCCGGGTGATGATCAATCTCGCCGACCTGGCGGCCACCGGTGTGGTCCAGCCCGGCAGCCGGGTCAGTTACCACGAACTCTGGCGCGGCACGGCACCGGCCCTGGAAACCTATCGAGAGCTGATCAAACCGGGGCTGGCCGCCAACCAGCGCCTGCAGGACGCCCGCGATGGCAACCGGCAAATCGGCGGTGCGCTGGGCAAAGCCGAACGTTACTTGAACATGGCCAGCCTGGTCGCCGTGCTGTTGTCCGGCGTTGCCGTGGCGCTCTCGGCGACCCGATTCGCCACCCGCCGCTTCGACGCCAGCGCGCTGCTGCGCTGCCTGGGTTTATCGCGTCGGGAAACCCTGCTGCTGTTCAGCGTACAACTGACTGTACTCGGCCTGCTGGCCAGCCTCAGCGGCGCCCTCCTCGGCTGGCTCGCGCAGCTGGGGTTGTTCGCCTTGCTGGGTGAATTGCTGCCCAGCGATGTACCGCCAGGCGGGCTGCTGCCGGCCGTCGCCGGGATCGGCACCGGACTGGTAGCACTCGCCGGATTCGCCCTGCCGCCACTGGCGGCACTGGGTCGCGTACCACCGCTGCGGGTACTGCGCCGCGACATACTGCCAATCCCTTCCAGCACCTGGATGGTTTACGGCACCGCACTGGCAGCCTTGGGCCTGATCATGTGGCGCTTGAGCCTGGACCTGCTGCTGACCTTCGCCCTGCTCGGTGGCGGTGTCATCGCCGCACTGGTCCTCGGCGGCCTGTTGCTGCTGGTACTCAACAGCCTGCGGCGCCTGTTGGCCCGTGCGTCCTTGCCGTGGCGGCTGGGTCTGGGCCAATTGCTGCGTCACCCATTGGCGGCGGCGGGACAATCGCTGGCCTTCGGCTTGATTCTATTGTCGATGGCGCTGATCGCCCTGCTGCGCGGTGAATTGCTGGATACCTGGCAAAACCAGTTACCAAAAAACGCCCCCAACTACTTCGCACTGAATATTTTGCCCGCCGACAAACAGGCCTTCACCGATCGACTGATCGAGCTCTCTGCCCAATCCGCGCCACTGTACCCGGTGGTGCCGGGACGGCTGATCAGCATCAACGGCGAACCGGTGCAAGGCATCGTCAGCAAGGACACCGAAGGTGATCGGGCCATCCAGCGCGATCTGAGCCTGACCTGGGCTGCCGACCTGCCCGCCGGCAACAGCATCACGGCTGGTAGCTGGTGGTCTGCGCAGCCGACAGGCGATGTACCCGGTGTTTCGGTGGAAGGCAAAGTGGCCGAGAGCCTGAAGCTCAAGCTCGGCGATCATCTGGTTTTCAGCATCGGCGGGGTCAACCGCGAGGTGCAGGTTACCAGCTTGCGCAAGATCAACTGGGACAACTTCCAGCCGAACTTCTTCATGATCTTCCAGCCCGGCACCTTGAAAGACCTGCCGGCTACTTACCTGACCAGTTTTTACCTGGCGGCAGGTCATGACCAACAGATCATCGACCTGGCGCGAGCGTTCCCGGCGGTGACCATTCTGCAGGTCGAAGCCTTGCTGGCGCAGCTGCGCAGCATCCTTGAGCAAGTCACGCTGGCGGTCGAGTACGTGTTGTTGTTCGTGCTCGCGGCCGGCATGGCAGTGCTGTTTTCCGGCTTGCAGGCGACGCTCGATGAGCGTATTCGCCAAGGTGCGCTGCTACGTGCGCTGGGCGCCGAACGGCCGTTGCTGGTCAAGGCGCGGCGGATCGAGTTCGGCTTGCTCGGAGCCGTCAGCGGTTTACTCGCGGCGCTGGGCTCGGAACTGGTGAGCCTGGTGCTTTACCGCTATGCGTTCGATCTGGCCTGGCATCCGCATCCGTGGCTGCTGTGGTTGCCGGTGATTGGGGCGCTGCTGATCGGCGGCGCGGGCGTGTTCGGCACTCGTCGGGCGCTGAATGCCAGCCCCCTGACAGTCTTGCGCGAGGGTTGATAAACTTGATGCCTCCTGACCAAAAGAAACCGCAATGAGCCGCTATCGCCCTCCTCGCACCGCCGGCACCGCCCTCATCACGCCTGAGGGCGAAGCGCGGATGCGTGCCGAGTTCCATGAGCTCTGGCATGTACGCCGCCCCCAGGTGACCCAATCGGTCAGCGAGGCTGCTGCGCAGGGCGACCGCTCTGAAAACGCCGAGTACACCTACGGCAAAAAGATGCTGCGCGAGATCGACAGCCGCGTGCGGTTTCTCACCAAGCGGCTGGAAGCGCTCAAGGTTGTCAGCGAAAAACCCAGTGACCCGAACAAGGTCTACTTTGGGGCCTGGGTGACCATCGAAGATGAACACGGCAAAGAGTCGCGCTATCGCATCGTCGGCCCGGATGAACTTGATCTCAAACTAGGCTTGATCAGCATCGATTCACCGCTGGCGCGGGCCTTGATCGGCAAAGCGCTGGATGCCGAAGTCCAGGTTCAGACGCCTACTGGCGAGCAGTTCGTGTATATCGTCGCAATCGACTATCCCTGAATCTCGGCAAGACCTCAGCGACGGGTAATCAACCCTTGGCGAGCAACACGCGTCAGCTGCCTGATCACTTCGGGCGCGTCTTCGGCGCTGGGTGACTGGATCACCGCCAGATCGAAGCTGTCGCTGGCAAAGCGCGCCAGCGATTCGCCGTCTTCGACAAACTGGATCAGGAACGCTGCAGGGCCGCCGGTACGACGTGGCCAGCCATCGAGATAACGCAACAGGGTCGGCTGATGATTACCGCCAAGGAGGATTTTTGGATTGCGCTGGGTCGGGTGTGCCGTAATCGGCGCAGGACGTACTGGGGGGCGTAGTGCATTCATCGTGTCGTGTCTCGGCCTCAAAAGTCTGCATGGCAGGTGAGAGGCAACACCGAACCAGCGCTTTAGCGGTATTTCGAAGCCTGTTTCAAGCTTCTATCGGCAACTGGATGAGTTACCTGGCGCCCCGCAAGTAGCTGTTTAAATCGGCGCATGGCAAGCATCCTAGAGAAGCCGACAGGACAGTGTCAAGAATCTCGCGCAACAAAAAAAGACCCGCACAATGCGGGTCTTTTGGTTGAGTCAGAGCGGTTAGCCGCTGATGGCACGATCTACCGACAACTTGCCTGCGCCTTCGATCAGTACGGCGATGCTGACACCGAGCAGGGTCAGGGCATATTCATAGCCGTTGTTGGCCATGAACAATCCATTGTGAATGTGCACCGAGAAAATCGCGACCAGTGAGAGGAAGGCCAGCCCTAGCGCTGCCGGGCGTGCCAGCAGACCGATGACCAGCGCCAGACCGGCGAAGAACTCGGTACCACCCGCCAGGATCGCCATCAGGTGACCCGGTGCCAGGCCGATGCTTTCCATGTACTGCGCGGTGCCGGCAATGCCATAACCGCCGAACATGCCGAAGAGCTTCTGTGAACCGTGGGCAGCGAAGATGAGGCCGACGAAGATCCGCATAATGGTCAGACCGTAGCCAGCGCGGGTGGACAGTACCTTGTTGATCAGTGTGCTCATGCTATGTCATCCAGTGTAAGTGTGTGTTGGTTGACCGCTATATTAATCAGTAAACATAATGTTAAAAGCGCAAAAAACCCGCCATAACAATCAGTTTAGTCGATCATTTACGTGAGACAACTTTCTGACCTTGAGGCTCCAATGACTCCCGCTCCCGGTCATATGCCAAAAAGTATTTATTCACACTATTAACATAGCTGACAGGACCCATTCCCACCTGCTCCATAGCAATGCGCTCGACCTGGAAAAACCACTGATTGGGGTTCAAGCCCCGGCGCCGGGCCTCGGCACGCATCCCTTGAACACGTTCCGGCCCAAGGTTGTAGGCCGCCAGAACGAAAGCCATGCGCTCACGCTCATTGAGCTTGGGGCTGGCGAAAAACTTGCGACGGATCAGCGCCAGGTACTTGGCCCCGGCCTGCACATTGTTGTCCACGGACTGAATGTTATTGACCCCGACCCGCTGCGCCGCCGACGGGGTAATTTGCATCAACCCGGTCGGGCCACTGCCGCTGCGGGCGCTTGGCTCCAGCGCCGATTCCTTGAACGCCAGCGCCGCCAGGTTCAACCAGTCCATACCCTGTTCTCGGGCGTGCTTTTGCAAGACCGGGCGCAGCTTCTCAAGACGTTGACGGTCAGCGCGATCCAGCGGGTAGTGAACCTGATACAGGCGTCGGTAAATACGCAGGAAAGCCACATCCTCATCGGACGGGGTTTTATAGGTTTGCAGGAAGCGATCGATGCTCGCTCGCAACATCGATGCGTCACGACGGACGAACCAGTACTCCTTGCCCGGCTCGCTGATGACCACCTGCCGATCGAAACGCAGCTTGGGCAGGATCTTGCCCCAGCGCTCGGCAATCGGTTGCTCGACGATGGTCAGGTGGAAAATCCCGCCCTGCACCATCTCCAGCACGTCTTCGACCGCCAGGCTCGGGTCGACCCATTCGACCTTGACCGGTGGCAGTTTGTGCAGCGCCAGCTTCTGATTGATCTGGTTGATTGCCTCACCGGCCGTGCTACCGGCGGGCAGCGCCAGGGTTTTACCGGAAAGTTGTTCAAGCCGGGTATAGCGGCGCTCGCCCTTGATCCCCACCAGCAGCAATGGCACGTTTGCACCTATCGGCTCGCTGGTACTGACCGCGTGTGCGGACTGCGCATCGAGCAACTCCCCCGGCGCTACCAGGTCACCCTCGCCGCGCTGTAACGCGCCGAGCAATTGATCCTTGGCTTTGGGGATGATCTTGAGGGAGATTTCCTGGCCGTCACGGGCATGGCCATTGAGGTACTGTTCGAAGGCTCGCAGGCGATGGTATTCAACGCCGATGGCCTGGCCCTGGACCTCGCCGGAACTGTTCCGGCTCTGATTGACCAGCACCCGCAATACGCGGCTGCCGCGGATTTCCGCCAGATCGCGGACCTTGCCCGACTGAACGGCTTCCAAGGGACCCGCCAACCGCGCAACGGCCGGCATCGGCAGCAGCATCGACAAGCACAGCACTAGCAAAACCTGGAGTCGTGTCATCCGTTCTCCGGAAAGAATACTGTCCAACGTCTCGATATTTCGAGCCGTGGGTCGACAGAAACAGAGCGCCTGGAGCGCTGGCAGAGTGCGAAAGAGCGCAGCCGCGACGGCCATCTGGCTCGTCGAAGCTCTCTTCCGGCATCAAAAGACAGCTTTAACTCTTTGTAGTTCTTCGTTTTTATTATAAATCTACAGCTCTGGTATGCTTTCCGGCCGCAGGCCTAGGGTCACACCATGCAACTCATCGATATCGGCGTCAACCTGACCAACCCCGGTTTTGCCGACAAACACCAGGCGGTACTCGATCGCGCGTATGCCGCTGGCGTCTGCCAATTGGTACTGACCGGCACCAGTGTCGAAGGCAGTGAACAGGCCCTGGAGTTGTGCCAGCAACTGGACGAAACCGGCCAGCGGTTGTTCTCCACCGCCGGTATCCACCCGCATTCGGCCAGTGACTGGAATGCCGACAGCGCTCAGCGCTTGCGCAGTTTGCTCAAGGAGCCAAACGTGCGGGCGGTCGGCGAATGCGGGCTGGATTTCAATCGTGACTTCTCGCCGCGTCCGCAACAGGAAAAAGTGCTCGAAGAGCACCTGGCAATGGCCGTCGAACTGCAACTGCCGGTCTTCCTCCATGAACGCGACGCCAGCCAGCGCCTGCTGGAAATCCTGCGCGACTACCGCGACCAGCTACCGGCCGCCGTGGTGCATTGCTTTACCGGCGAGAAGCGGGCGCTGTTCAGCTACCTGGACCTCGACCTGCATATCGGTATCACCGGCTGGATCTGTGACGAACGTCGCGGCACTCACTTGCACCCGCTAGTCCGCGAGATTGCGCCTGGGCGCTTGATGCTCGAAAGCGACGCGCCGTACCTGTTGCCCCGCAGCTTGCGCCCCAAACCCAAGAACGGGCGCAATGAACCGGCGTATCTGACCGAAGTGCTGCGTGAGGTGGCCTTGCATCGTGGCGAAAGCCTGGAAGACGTAGCGGCTCACAGCACCGCGTGTGCGCGAGCGTTTTTCGGGTTGCCGTCGGTTGATTGAACCCGCTACACCAGGATCATCATTGATCCACATCAAAAAGCCCTTCGCTGAGTAGCGGCACAATGCTGGCACCTTGCCAATACTGTTTCCGCTATCAGAGAAGACCTCCATGGGTGCCTGGCTTAGCAACATTTCGCTGAAATACAAATTCTGGGCGGTCAACGCGGTCGCCTTCGTCACCACCCTGCTGCTGGTGCTGTATGCCGTGCAACTGGAGCAACAAGCGCGCAACCAGGCCTCACAGCAGTCGGCCGTTGCTCAAGCGCGACTGATCAGCAACTGGCCGGTCGGCCAGGCCTTGCCTGAAGCCAAGCATTTCCTGAGCTTCGGCAAAGGCCAGACTCCCCTGCTGAACCAACAGCCATTGCCCGAGTTGAACAACGCCAACGGCTGGGTCGACATCAATGACATGCCGCTGTTTGGCGAGAACCCGTTGATCGGTGCCGAGGTGCTAGCGCGTGCCAACGGCGAGCAGATCGCCGTTCTGGCCTATGGCCCGAGTTTGAGTCAGGTGTTCGGCGAACGATTCGCCAACTATGCGGCAGCCGTGTTCATCCTGATGCTGGCGATGCTCGGCGCCTCACAATTGTTGATCCGTTTTCTGCTCGCCCAACTCAACACCCTCAAGGACGTGATGCTGCACGTCGAAAAAACCGGCGACCTGTCGGCTCGCGTACCGCTGGCTTGCACCGATGAGGTGGGCCAGATGGCCAGCGCCTTCAACGCCATGCAGGCCGGCTACCAACGCGTGGTCAACACCGTGGCCAATACTGCCCGCCAACTGGATATCGGCGCGGCGCGTCTGGCCGCCAGCATGAACGAGGTACGCCACGGCATGCTCGGCCAACAAAGCGAAACCGATCAGGCCGCCACCGCGATCAATGAGATGTCGGCCACGGTCTATCACATCGCCCAACATGCCGGCGCCACTCGCGACCTCTCGCAAACCGCCGACAGCCTAGCCGGCAGCGGCCAGGAAGTGGTCATCCGGGTACAACAGTCCATCGCCGGACTCTCCAGCGGGGTGCAGCAAACCGCCGAGATGATTCAGCGTCTCGCCGAAGACAGCCAGAAAATCAACGGCGTGGTCAGTGTGATTCACAGCATCGCCGAGCAAACCAACCTGCTGGCCCTGAACGCCGCCATCGAAGCCGCACGCGCCGGGGAAATGGGCCGGGGCTTTGCGGTGGTCGCCGATGAAGTGCGCAATCTGGCCAAGCGTGTGCAGACCTCTACTGATGAAATCACCAGCATGATCTCGGCGCTGCAAGCCGGGACACGGGATGCGGTGGACTTCATGCAGGAAAGCTCGTTCAAGGCCGATGACTGTGTGCAGCAGGCTCAAGAAGCTGGCGCCGCACTGGCAGAGATCACCGGCGCAGTGGCGCAGATGCGCGAAAGCAACACCCAGATTGCCGTGGCGGCGGAACAGCAGAGCCAGGTGGCAGAAGAGATGAACCGCGCAGTGGTGAGCATCCGTGACGTCACCGTGAACACCGTGCAGCAGACCGTGGATTCGGCGACCACCAGCAATGAACTGGCAACGCTGGCGGGTGAGTTGAGCAAGGCGATCGGGCAACTGAAACTTTGAGGGTCCCATCGCGGGCAAGCCTTGCTCCCACAGATTTGGGGCCAACTGCGCGATGCGTGGACGAGTCTAAATTCGTAGGAGCAAGGCTTGCCCGCGATAGCGCCATACCGGTCAACATCAATATCAACCATGCCCCCCTATCGCACCGATAGCCAACCTTGATTCGCCGACGACCGCCGCCCCACCTATCCTTCAATCATGTGTTCAACACGGATCGAGGATTCCCCACATGGGCAAACGTCACCCCAACCTTCCCGCCTGGCAATGGCGTGCATACCCGCAAAACCACCAGCACCCGACCAATCTGGTGTTGCACCTGATTGCCGTGCCGCTGTTCATCGTGGCGTTTCTACTGATCGTTTCCGGGGTGTTCGGCCTGAGTTTTCTGAACGTCGCCATTGGCGTCGTCGGCCTGCTCGCCGCACTTGGCTTGCAACGCCACGGCCACAGCCTGGAGGCGCTAGCCTCCGAGCCGTTCAGTGATCGCAAAGATGCGGTGTCGCGCTTGCTGGTCGAGCAATTCCTGACGTTCCCGCGTTTTGTCCTCAGCGGTGGCTGGTGGCGCGCCTGGCGCAAACGCCATCACCGCTGAAGGTCTTACGCGAAAATAGTCACCGTCTGCCGGCTCAACGCAATCAATTGCCCTTCAGCGCTCCACAGCGCTGCGGCGGCGTGGCCATATCCGTCACGGGCATGTTCGATTTCCACGAGATATTTGCACCAGTCCAACGTGCTCAACGCCAGCAACGGCTGAACGAACTCGATGGTCCAGGTCAGCGTGCTGCCCGCCGCCGGTTTCTTCAGGTGTGGCAACAATGCCGGAGGCCAGGCATCCACCAGCGCCAGAATGTGCGCCTCGGTGACCGGCTCTTCCTTGACGTCGCCACGCAAGCGAACCCAGCCGCCCATCTCCCGGGATTTATTACCGGTGAACGGCAAACCGCCGACACTCCAACGCATCGCCAGATGGCGCATGAACTCGGGCGTCACGCCTTTGATGTAGGGCAATTCCTGGCAATCGTCCCAGTGTTTCATCTCTGGCGCGGGCGCGGCCACCACCTCGACTTCGGAAGGACGCGAAGCGCCAAAGCTGCCCTGAACCAGGGTCACCACCTGGCCGTTCTGCACGGCTCGCCCCAGCACCTGGCTGACCGCTTTGCCTTCGCGCAGCACGTCCACCTCAAAACTCACGGGCACACCGGGTTCGACCGGGCCGACAAAGGTGATCGCCAATGAACGCACCGGGCGATCCGACGGGACTTTCGCGCGCATGGCTTCGTACTGCAACGCGGCGACCAGACCGCCGAAACTGGCGCGGCCCTGGGCCCATTCCGCCGGAATAGACAGCTCATGCGGCGAACTGCGCACGGCGTCGAGCAAATCGGAAAAACGCATGGAAACCTCAAGGCTGGGAAAGGATCGAAGGATCTTAACCAGCCAGCAGCGCCTGTACAGCACCTATTCCGGCCAAAGAGGCTGACAGATAGGCCGCCAACGGCGACGAAAAGCAATCCGCGTCAGGCTTTGAAACAAGCCGATATGAGTTTGTCGAGCACCCGATCGGCGCGACCTTCAGCCTTGGTCATGGTTGCTCGCCAGACGGCCACACAAGGCAGCAAGTCGGGCTCGTGCTCGGCACGGGCCAACCATTGCCAGCAATCGTGCCAGTCGCCGAGCGCTTCCTGTGCCGATTTGAGACGTCGCATGGCAGCTTTGGGCAAGCGATCCAGTTCCGGGTAGGCTTCGATCGCATAGCGCACGCGTTTGATCAACAGCCGCAGACGATGGCGGTCATGCGCGGGATCGTGCAGGGCCACATCCAGCGCTTTCCATTGTTTGGCCAGGCGTTTCTCGATGCGCGTACGCAACCCCTTGAGCAAGCCTTGACGTTGGGAGGCGCGCAAAAAGCGTGGAAATGCATCGAGAATCATCAATAGCTGCGCCAATTCCGGGCTGTCGGCCACAGCCGGATAGGCCTGCGCCATTTGCACCATTCGGCGCTTGGCCGCGTCTGCTTGACCGTGTGCCAGCAAGTACGCCGCCAGCACTTCTCGGTCGCGCAGCGGCGTGGTCAGGCTTCCAACACCCGCCGCTGCTGCTTCCAGTTGTTCGACACCGGGCAAACCGCGCAATGGCCGCAACAAGCTGCGCAAACGGCGAACCGTTGTGCGCAAGTCATGCAGCGCTTCAGGGTCGGTGCTGGCGCTCAAGCGCGCCTGGCAGGCCAGCAATCGCACTTCCAGCCCCAACACCTTGGCCACCAACCGATTCACCAACGCAGACATCGCTCTCTCCCAAGTCGACAACCAGCATCAGATCGCAAGTTTACGCTCATGCTGGCGGTAAAACCGGGTGCCGACATTGCGTCAGATCATTGTGAATTCAACGCCCTGCGCGGGATTCGCGAATATAGAAGCGTGCTTTCTCGGCTTTTTTAGTGCAGCCCTCGTAGGCCTCGAACTGCTGCTGGGTCTTGGCCCCGGTCAGCAGCGAAAGCGCCTTGGAGTAACTCACGGTACCAGCGAAACCTTCGGCCTTGGCAATGTCCAGCTCCTGCCAGGCGGCATCCAGTTGACTACCGCAACTGTCGCGGTAAGCAGATTTTCCCGCGCAACCGGCAAGCACCAACGCGATCAATGGCAGACAGATCCAGGCTTTCATCAATGATTCCTCAAGGTATAAAAAACAATCGTGCAGGTAAGACGGCCAATGCTGCAAAAAGTGCCTTGGTCCACCCATGGAAACTATAGCGCCCGCGAGAATACTCATGTGCCGTTATTGAGTATCAAAAAAACGACGCTAATGGCCTGACTCAGAGTCAGCATGATTGAAGCACGCCCCTCAATGGGTGCATTGTTGAAGCCTGTTTGATGAAGGGGCGAGTCATGAAAAAGCGTGTCGCATTGGTGCTGGGCTCAGGTGGCGCCCGAGGCTATGCCCATATCGGAGTTATCCAGGAAATCGAAAGACGCGGTTATGACATCGCCTGTATCGCCGGTTGCTCCATGGGCGCGGTGGTCGGCGGTATCTACGCCGCCGGCAAACTCAACGATTACCGCGACTGGATCGAGAGCCTGGATTACCTTGATGTACTGCGCCTGGTGGACGTGAGCTTTCGTCTTGGGGCGATACGCGGCGAGAAAGTCTTCGGGCAGATCCGCAAGATTGTCGGCGAGATCAACATCGAAGACCTGCGCATCCCCTACACGGCCGTCGCCACCGACCTGACCAACCAGCAGGAAATCTGGTTCCAGGAAGGCTGCCTGCACCAGGCTATGCGCGCCTCGGCGGCGATCCCCAGCCTGTTCACGCCGGTCATGCAAGGCAATCGCATGCTGGTCGACGGCGGCCTGCTCAATCCTCTGCCGATTGTTCCAGTGGTCTCGAGCCATTGCGACCTGATCATTGCGGTCAACCTCAACGCGACCAACCAGCGGCACTATCAGTTGCCAGTGATCCAGCGCCCTGCCGCGTTCAGAAGCCGCTTCGACAACCTGCTCAACTCGCTCGGTTCACGCCTGCCGTTCCGCCGCAAACAGGCCGAACAATTGCTGCTTCTGGAACAGGAAGCACTGCGCAGTGAAGCCGCCGAAATCAACCCCTGGATCGAATCCGCCGAGCCCGAAGCGCAACAACCCGCTGCCGCCCCGGAAGGCGACGGGGCGCCGAGATCGGCCACGGGCTCATTTATCATCGACAACGTTGGCCCAGCCTCGTTGCTGGACTTGATCAACCAAAGTTTCGAAGTGATGCAAACGTCGTTGGCGCAATACAAGATCGCCGGTTATCCACCGGACATCCTGATCAACGTGCCAAAGCGGGTTTGCCGGTTTTTCGAGTTCTACAAGGCGCCGGAGCTGATCGCGCTGGGACGGGAGATTGCCCGGGATACCATGGATCGGTACGAGAATGAGCGCGATTGACCCCCTCCAAATCCTGGCCGGATGTTCCGGCCCCACTGCGGGCAAGCCTTGCTCCTACGTATTGATGCCATCCACAAATCGTGCGGCCGACTCAAAATCCGTAGGAGCAAGGCTTGCCCGCGATAGCGATTGGCCAAACGACACAGGACTACAGACTGCCCTCGTTCAATAGCCGATACCCTACCCCCGCCTCGGTCAGGATAAACCTCGGCCGGGTCGGGTCATCCGCCAGTTTCTGACGCAGATGCCCGACCACAATCCGTAAGTAATGGCTGTCTTCGGTATGGGTTGGGCCCCAGATATCCTTGAGTAACTGCTGCTGGGTGATGACCCGCCCGGCGTGGCGCGCCAGTTGCGCCAGCACCGAGTACTCCTTGCGGGTCAGCGCCACCTCGGCACCGTCCAGCAATACCCGCCGGTACGCCAGATCGACCGTCAACGGGCCGAACTTGAGCGCCGCTTCCTGGGCTTCACCCGCTGGAGCCTGCCGCAACAAGGCGCGGATCCGCGCCAGAAACTCCTGAATGCCAAACGGCTTGGTCACGTAGTCGTTGGCGCCGCCATCCAGCGCCTCGACTTTCTGCCCTTCGCTGGCGCGCACTGACAGGACCAGCACCGGCACTGTCGACCATTCACGGAATTCGCGCAGCACTTGCTGGCCGTCCATGTCGGGCAGGCCGAGGTCGAGCACCAGCAAATCCGGCTTGTTCAGCGCAGCCTGGGCCAGGCCCTCGGTGCCGGTACCGGCTTCAAGCACTTTGTAGCCCTGGGAGGCCAGGCTGATGCGCAGGAATTTGCGGATCTGCGGTTCATCGTCAATGACCAAAATGGTCGTGGTCTGGCTCATGGTTTCAAATCAGGCAAAGTAAGTGGCGAGAGAGTAGCGCAGGCAGCGTCAGGCTTCACTTTCAAACCCCGGCTGCTCCTGCAATGGCAAATGAATGGTGATGCAGGTGCCGCGCCCACCGATACCATCGGCGACGCTGATCCGCCCGCCATGGGCGCCGACCATGCCCTGGCAGATCGCCAGACCCAGCCCGGTGCCCTGCCCGCCCCGATCACCACGGGCGGCGGTGTAGAACATGTCGAAGATCTTCGCGCGTTCCTCCTCGGGAATGCCCGGGCCCTCGTCACTCACGGAAAAAAACAGCTCGCTGTCACTGGCACCGGCACTCAGCTGCAAACGGCCATGGGCCGGCGAAAAGCGTGCGGCGTTTTCCAGCACATTCACCAGTGCCTGCTCGATCAATGCTGCATGCACATAGAGCAACGGCAACGCGCCCGGCACATCGGTGCTCACCTGCAACGGCGCCAGCACTGCACGCAAACGGTTGAGCGAACTGCCTACGATATCCGCCGGCGACACCCAATCGCGCGCCAGCTTCAGCGCGCCGTGGCCCAGGCGCGTCATGTCCAGCAAATTCTGAATGTAGCGGTCGAGCCGTTCGGCTTCATCGCGGGTGCCTTCCAGCAACTCACGGCGATCTTCCAGCGGGATCGCCTCGCCCAGCGCCAGCAAGCTGTCGATGCTGCCGCGCATGGACGTCAGCGGTGTGCGCAAATCATGGGACACCGACGCCAGCAAAGCACTGCGCAATTGCTCGGTTTCACCGTGCAAACGTGCCGCCTCAAGGTCGTCGGCCAACTGCGCACGGGCCAACGCTTGAGCCAGCGGCTGACTCAATGCAGTCAGCAAGCGTCGCCGCTGACCACTGAGCTGCTGACCCTCTTTCGGGCAAACGCCGAGCAAGCCCAACGGCCCGTCGTCGACTGACAACGGCCACCACCACCAGCGACCGAACGGTAATGTGCCGGTGCCCATGCCGGCCGGTTGATCGTGCTGCCAGGCCCAGTCGGCGGCAGCGCGCTCGGCTTCGGAAAACTGCAGCGGGCCACCGGTTTCGACCTTCCAGCCGCCCTGCCCGTCACGGTTAACCAGACACAATTGCAGATCGTTCCAGCCGACCAGATGCGTCGCCGCCGCGCTGATCACCGCTTGCCGGTCGGTGGCGGCGGTGAGCTTGCGCGACAGGTCGAGCAGTTCGCTGGTCTCTTGCTGCGTGTCGCGCAAGGCTTCCAGTTGTCGCCGCTGACGCGCCGCGAGGTTGCCGGTGAGCGCCGCCATCAGCAGGAAAAACAGCAGCGTCAACACGTCTTCCTCACGCTGAATCGCAAAGGAGAAGGTCGGCGGAATGAACAGGAAATCGTAGGTCAGAAATGACAACGCCGCACACGCCAGCGCCGGCCCGAGGCTGCTGCGTACCGCCACCAGCAACACCGCCGCGAGGAACACCAGCGAGATATTCGGCAGCGGCAAAATACTCGACACCGCCCACGCCAAAGCGCTGGCCAGCACCGTCGCCAACAGTGCCAGCGCATAGTCGAACCAGACCAACGAATGCACCGAACGCTGACGCGGTTGATGCTGTTGTTCATCGCTGTCGAGGACGTTGATTTCCAGGCCTCGGGCATTGCGCAACAAGCGTGAGGCCAAGCCGCCGCCGAACAGTCGACGACGCCAACGCTGACGCGACTGACCGACCAGTAGCAGGCTGGCACGCCGTTCGGTGGCGTGTTGAATCAGGGTTTTCGCCACTTCGCCAGCGCGCAGCAGCACCACTTCGCCGCCCAGCCGTTCAGCCAATTGCTGGGCGCTTTGCAGGCGCAAACGCGATTGCTCGTCGCGCACGCTGCCGTTGTCCACATGCACCAGGCTCCACGGCAAATGCCGACGCTGCGCGACCCGACTGGCATGCCGTACCAGACGCTCGGCCTGGGCATCGCCATCGACCCCCACCAACAAGCGACCGCGCACGGCCGGTGCCGCCTGACCCAACTGTCGGTAGCCGCGACTGAGGTCATCATCGACCTGCGCCGCCGCGGTTTGCATCGCCAGTTCGCGCAGTGCCGTGAGGTTGGTTTGGGTGAAGAACGCATCGATCGCCGCTCGCGCCTGCTCCGGCACATAAACCTTGCCATCACGCAGCCGCTCGAGCAGCTCGCGCGGCGGCAGGTCGATCAACAGCAGTTCGTAGGCTTCTTGCAGCACCCAGTCAGGCAGGGTTTCGCGCACTTGCACACCGGTGATCCCGCGCACCTGATCATTAAGACTTTCCAGATGCTGGACGTTGACCGTGGTGTACACGTCGATGCCGGCTGACAACAGCTCCTGAATATCCTGCCAGCGCTTGGCGTGGCGACTGCCGGGGGCGTTGCTGTGAGCCAGTTCGTCGACCAGCACCAGTTTTGGCTTGGCCTTGAGCAGGCCATCGAGGTCCATTTCCTCGAGCATCACGCCACGGTATTCCGAGCGCACCAACGGCAACTGCGGCAAGCCGCCGAGCAGCGCTTCGGTTTCCGCCCGACCGTGGGTTTCCACCACCCCGGCCATGACTTTCACGCCTTGGCGCAGCTGAGTGTGGGCGGCTTGCAACATGGCGTAGGTTTTACCGACGCCAGGCGCGGCACCGAGAAAAACCTTGAGCCGGCCACGACCATCGCGGGGTAAATCTGCTAACAGTGCGTCGGCTCGGCCGGAGTCGCTCATGCTTGAAGCTCTCTTTTTTCAGATATTGATGTAGTGGCTGTGCGGCCGCCTTCGCGAGCAAGCCCGCTCCCACACTAGATTTGTCAACGCTGAAGATCCTATGTGGGAGCGGGCTTGCTCGCGAATGGCACCACCGCGGTTCTACAGTTTTTCCAGCGCGATGTTCAGTTCCAGTACATTCACTACCGGCGGTCCTACCAGCGGCTGCTCGATGTGTGCATTCATCAACTGCTCGACCGTCGATATCGGCAGATTGCGCGCCGCCGCAACCCGCGACAGTTGATAGGCAATTGCCGACGGAGGCAAGTGTGGATCGAGGCCACTGCCAGAGGTGGTCAGCAACGCCAACGGCACCGGCCCCTGGCCAGGCACCAGCAGTTTGTTGGCATCGTCGATCACCCGGGTCGCGAGCGCCGGATTACTCGGTGCCAGGTTACTTGCACTGCTCGAGACGGTCGCAAATGCGCCCGCCGATGGCCGTGGATGGAACCACGCATCACCGACAAAGTCCTGGGCGATCAAGGACGAGCCGCGCACCTTGCCATCGGCGTCACGCACCAGGCTGCCATTGGCCTGATCAGGGAACGCGACCTGGGCGACACCGGTCACCACCAGTGGATAAGCGACGCCGGTGATCAGGGTCATCAAAACAAGCAGGCTCAACGCTGGACGGATCATAGAAGACATTTCAAAACCCTCGAATCGGAGAATATTCATCAGCGTGGGAGGTACACACCGCCTGTGGCGAGGGAGCTTGCTCCCGCTCGGCTGCGCAGCAGTCGTAAACGCGGTACATGCGGTGTGCCTGAATAAACACGGTGGCCCGGGGTGGGGCCGCTTCGCAGCCCAGCGGGAGCAAGCTCCCTCGCCACAAAAGCCCCGGCCTCCAGGCCCACCGTCAAACCAAATGCAAAGCAGTCAGCAGCATGTCGATCAGCTTGATGCCCACGAACGGCACCACGATGCCGCCCACGCCGTAGATCAACAGGTTGCGCCGCAGCAGGTGTGCAGCGCTCGCGGCCTGGACGCGTACCCCGCGCAGGGCCAGCGGGATCAACCCGACGATGATCAAGGCGTTGAAGACGATGGCCGAGAGAATCGCGCTCTGCGGACTGCTCAGATGCATGATGTTCAGCACGCCCAGTTGCGGGTAGATCGAGGCAAACAGCGCCGGCAGGATGGCGAAGTACTTGGCCACGTCGTTGGCGATGGAAAACGTCGTCAACGCGCCGCGCGTCACCAGCAACTCTTTACCAATCTGCACCACGTCCAGCAGCTTGGTCGGATCGCTGTCGAGGTCGACCATGTTCGCCGCTTCGCGCGCTGCCTGCGTCCCATCGTTCATTGCCATGCCGACGTCAGCCTGAGCCAGTGCCGGCGCATCGTTGGCACCATCACCGCACATGGCGACCAGACGCCCGTCGTTCTGCTCGTGACGAATGCGGGCGAGTTTCTTCTCTGGTGTCGCTTCGGCCAACACGTCATCGACACCGGCTTCAGCGGCAATCGCCGCCGCGGTCAGCGGGTTGTCGCCGGTCACCATCACCGTGCGAATCCCCAGCTTGCGCAGTTCGGCAAAACGCTCGCGAATGCCCGGCTTGACCACGTCCTTGAGGTGGATCGCACCGAGCAACTTACCCTCGGCACACACCAGCAGCGGGGTACCGCCGCTTTGGGCGATCTTGTCGATTTCCCGGGACATCGCCGGCAGTATCTCGGCACGCGTCAGGCCGATGAAGGCCAGCACCGAATCCACCGCGCCCTTGCGGTAGACGCGGCCCTGATAGTCAACGCCGGACAAGCGGGTTTCGGCACTGAACGGCACAACGGTCAGCACCTCGGTGGACGGTTCAGCCTGTGGATAAAGTCCGCGCAGGTACTCGACGATCGACTTGCCTTCGGCGGTGTCGTCGGCCAGCGAAGCGAACAGCGCACCTTCCGCCAGTTCCTTGGCACTGACGCCCGGCGCTGCATAAATCGCGGTGCAGCGACGGTTACCGAAGGTGATGGTGCCGGTCTTGTCCAGCAGCAACACATGCACGTCGCCCGCCGCTTCTACCGCACGGCCGGATTTGGCGATCACGTTCAGCCGCACCAGACGATCCATGCCGGCGATACCGATGGCCGACAACAAACCGCCAATGGTGGTTGGGATCAGCGTCACCAGCAGCGCCACCAGGAACACCAGCGGCAGGTTGCCGTTGGCGAAGTGGGCGAACGGCTGCAAGGTCACGACCACCACCAGGAAGATCATGGTCAGGCCGATCAGCAGAATATCCAGCGCCACTTCGTTCGGGGTTTTCTGGCGTTTGGCACCTTCTACCAGGGCGATCATGCGATCCAGCGTCGATTCACCGGGGTTCGCGGTTATGCGCACCAGCAACCAGTCAGACACCAGTCGAGTGTTGCCGGTGACCGCCGAGCGGTCACCGCCGGACTCACGAATCACCGGTGCGGATTCACCGGTAATCGCCGCTTCGTTGACCGCGGCAATACCTTCGATCACCTCGCCGTCACCGGGAATCATCTCGCCGGCTTCGACGCGAACCACATCGCCTTTGCGCAGGCTGACCGCTGGCACTACCTGAAAGCTGCCATCGGCTTTCTTACGCCGAGCGCTCAAGCCTTCGCTGCCGGCCTTGAGGCTGTCGGCACGAGCTTTGCCGCGACCTTCAGCCAAGGCTTCGGCGAAGTTCGCGAACAACACGGTGAACCACAGCCACAGGGCGATTTGTGCCGCGACAAACGTCGGCACTGCCGGATCTGGAATCACACACAACACGGTGGTGAGGATCGCGGTCAGTTCGACCACCAGCATCACCGGCGAGCGCTTCAGTTGCCGAGGGTCGAGCTTGACGAAGGCTTGCACCAGCGCCGGCCGCCACAGGGCCGAGATCGCGGTTTTCGGTTGTTCGACAGCTTGTGCCGACACAGCGTGTGGCGCGGCTTTTTTCGATACACGAACGGGCATATTCATCATCAAATCCCTCAGAAGCCCAAGCTCAGGTGTTCAGCGATAGGACCCAGCGCCAGGGTCGGCAGGAACGTCAGGCCGCCCACCAGCAATATGGTCACGGTCAGCAACGTCACGAACAGCGGGCCATGGGTCGGGAAGCTGTTCTGGCCAATCGGCGCGGTTTTCTTCATCGCCAGGCTGCCGGCCAGGGCCAGTACCGGGAGGATGTAGCCGAAACGCCCGATCAACATGCCCAGGCCCAGCATCAGGTTATGGAATGGCGTATTGGCGTTCAGGCCGGCGAATGCCGAACCGTTGTTGGCGCTGGCGGAGGTGTAGGCGTATAGCAACTGGCTGAAACCGTGGGGACCGGGGTTGCTGATCGTTCCCGCAGGGCCAGGCAGGCTCGCCGCAATGGCACCCAGCACCAGTACGCCGACCGGCATCACCAGCAAGGTGACAACCAACAGTTGTACTTCCTTGGCTTGCAGTTTCTTGCCGAGGTATTCCGGTGTACGTCCGATCATCAGGCCGGCGAGGAACACCGCGATCAGCACGTTGAGCAACATGCCGTAGAGGCCGGCGCCGACGCCACCGAAGATCACTTCGCCGACCATCATGTTGATCAGCGCGACCATGCCGCTCAGCGGGTTGAGGCTGTCATGCATACCGTTGACCGAGCCGTTGGAGGCTGCGGTGGTAGTCACCGACCAGAGTACGGTCGCCGTGGTACCGAAGCGTGCTTCCTTGCCTTCCAGCGGCGCAGTCTGTTCGACCGCAACGTTGTTCAGGGTCGGGTTCGGCTGGTATTCAGCCCACAGCGACACCGCGCCACCGATCAGGAACAACGCCAGCATGCAGGCGATGATCGCCCGGCTCTGACGCAGGTCCTTGACGTAATGGCCGAAGGTGAACACCAGCGCCACCGGGATCAGGATGATCGACGTGACTTCGAACAGGTTGCTCCAGGCCGTCGGGTTCTCAAACGGGTGCGCCGAGTTGACGCCGAAGAAGCCACCGCCGTTGGTGCCCAATTGCTTGATCGCAATCTGGCTGGCGGCAGGACCCAGTGGGATCACTTGATCCACACCCTGCATCGTCAGCGCATTCACATAATGAGCGAAGGTTTGTGGCACGCCCTGCCAGACCAGGAACAGCGCCAGCAACAGGCACAGCGGCAGCAGTCCGTAGAGGGTGGCGCGGGTCATGTCGACCCAGAAGTTACCGAGGGTTTGCGCCGATTTGCGACCGATGCCGCGACACAAGGCAACCAGAACAGCCAGGCCGGTGGCGGCGCTGACGAAGTTCTGCACGGTGAGGCCGATCATCTGGCTCAGATAGCTCAGGGTCGCCTCACCGCTGTAGGACTGCCAGTTGGTGTTGGTCATGAAGCTGACGGCGGTATTGAACGCCTGTGTCCACTCCTGCCCCGGCAGGTTTTGCGGGTTGAGTGGCAAATAGTCCTGAAACAACAGGATCGTGAACAACAGCAAAAAGCCCGCGAGGTTGAACGCGAGCAACGCCAGGGTGTATTTCTGCCAGCTCTGTTCGCTCTGCGGGTCGACCCCGGCCACGCGATAACAACCGCGTTCCACGGGCCCGAGGATCGGCGTCAGCCAGGTGCGCTGGCCTTCCATCACCTTGTAGTAGAACCTTCCCAGGAACGGTGCCGGAATCAGCACCACGGCGAAGAAGGCGAGGATCAGCCAATAGTCATAACTGTGCATAGCCGCTCCTAGTGCTGATCCGCGCGCAACAGCGCAACCAGTAGATAAATGAACAGTCCCACCGCCAACAGCAGGGACACCCCGTCCAGAACACTCATGGAATTTCTCCGTCGTACGGCAACTGCCGCGTGTGGCGCAATTGTCCGCAGGAAGGCTGTAAAGGAACGAGACCGAGGGGTTGGGCGCGGCATAAAGAAAGCGTAAAGAGTGGCTTTACGTGGGGGTTACAGGCCAGATTTCAGTGGTGTCAGGAACGGCCCCATCGCGGGCAAGCCTTGCTCCCACAGGTTTCACACAATCCTTGTGGGTGCGTGGCTTGCCCGCGATGGCGTCATATGAATCACCACCGCCCTCAACTGGCGCACAAAAAGCGCACATCCCGCAGCGAACATCCTCGATACGACAGCTTTCTGCGCTTTACGACCTAACAAATCGACATGGCACGCCCACTGCACACGCCCTCCACGGGCTTTTCCAAATCGCAGCGGGAGAAACGCATGAACACACAACTCAAACCGACGTTGGGCACCCTGCATTTATGGGGGATCGCGGTCGGGCTGGTGATTTCCGGCGAGTACTTTGGCTGGAGTTACGGCTGGGGCGTAGCCGGGACTCTCGGCTTTCTGGTGACCTCTCTCATGGTCGCGACCATGTACACCTGCTTCATTTTCAGCTTCACCGAACTGACTACGGCGATCCCGCACGCCGGCGGCCCTTTCGCCTACAGTCGCCGCGCCTTTGGTGAAAAAGGCGGACTGATCGCCGGCCTGGCGACGTTGATCGAGTTCGTCTTCGCACCTCCGGCCATTGCCCTGGCCATTGGCGCTTATCTCAACGTGCAGTTCCCCGCCCTCGACCCGAAACATGCAGCGGTCGGCGCCTACATCGTATTCATGGGCCTGAACATCCTCGGCGTAAAACTGGCGGCAACCTTCGAACTGGTGGTGTGTGTGCTGGCAGTCATCGAGTTGCTGGTCTTCATGGGCGTGGTCGCCCCGGCGTTCAGCTTCAGCAACTTCGCGCTCAATGGTTGGGCCGGCGCCGATGCGTTCGGCGCACCGGCCATTGCCGGGATGTTCGCGGCTATTCCCTTCGCTATCTGGTTCTTCCTCGCCATCGAAGGTGCGGCCATGGCCGCCGAAGAAGCCAAGGACCCGAAACGGACGATTCCCAAGGCCTACATCAGCGGCATTCTGACCTTGGTATTGCTGGCCATGGGCGTGATGTTCTTTGCTGGCGGCGTGGGTGACTGGCGGACCCTGGCGAACATCAACGACCCGTTGCCGCAAGCGATGAAAGCCGTGGTCGGTGAAAGCTCCGGCTGGCTGCACATGCTGGTGTGGATTGGTCTGTTCGGGCTGGTGGCGAGTTTTCACGGGATCATCCTTGGCTACTCACGACAATTCTTCGCCCTCGCCCGTGCCGGCTACCTGCCGGCCTACCTGGCCAAGCTGTCACGCTTCCAGACACCGCACCGGGCAATCATCGCTGGCGGCCTGATCGGCATCGCGGCCATTTACAGCGACGGGCTGATCAACCTCGGCGGCATGACCCTGACCGCCGCGATGATCACCATGGCGGTATTCGGCGCTATCGTGATGTACATCATGAGCATGCTCAGTCTGTTCAAACTGCGTAAAACCGAACCGAATCTGGAACGGACTTTCCGTGCGCCCGGCTATCCACTGGTACCGGCAACTGCCCTGGCATTGGCAGTGGTCTGCCTGGTAGCAATGGCCTGGTTCAACGCGCTGATCGGGGCGATCTTCCTCGGCTTCATGGCGGTCGGTTTTGTCTACTTCCTGCGGACAGCGCAATTGCGTGCCGATGCACCAGCGGACGCGATGCTGACCGGTCTTAGATGAGGTGCCCCAGGCAGAACAGGCCTAGAATGGAACCATAGAGAAACGCCGTGACTCAAAATGGATAGGCACGGCGTTGACGCGAAACCATTCGCGCCAACACCTGTCCTTAAGGAGAACCCTATGCCTTGGTATGCCTGGTTGATTCTGGTGGTTGCTATCGGATCGATCGTCGGTGGCTTGATGATGCTGCGCGACACCGCGAACAAAGTGGAATTGACCGATGAGCAACGTAAACGCGTCGCTGAGCGCAACGCCGAAGCGGACGCCAAGGATGCGCAAGATCGTTGATCTGAACGGTGGCGAGGGAGCTTGCTCCCTCGCCACAAAAACTTCTCTATTTCTCCCACTCGGCTTTGGCGATATGCAAGCCGTGCAGCCCCTTGTACGCAGCCCGTTCTGGCTGGCTCCAGCCTTTGAGCAACGTCTCCTCCAAACGATAGATTTCCACGCCCAGCGGCCGGCAGACACTTAGCGGATCCTGCGCATTCGGCCCCCACATCGGCAACGACAAATCGCCCCCCGGGCAGGTCGACAATGCACACAGCAGATCGATCTCGGCGAAGAACTCCAGGTAGTCGCCCTTCTGCGCCGGACAGGCCTTCATGAAGTACATGTCATCGTGGTTGAGCCCCGTGCACTGAAAAATGTTCAGCACGTCATGCACGTCGAACTCGGTCAGACCGTGAGGTAACACGGCGCGGGTCAGGTTCGAATGGCAGTGGTGATGGAAATCCTCGCCGGTGAGCATTTTGTTCACATAGGGATCGCAGCGCGTGCCCAGCAGATCGTGCAAACGTCCACCGTGTTCGTCGATGCCATAGTTGGCCAGGCTGTCGTCAGTGATGGTCACCAGCGGCCGCAGAAAAGGCAGGTTCGACCAGAGCCGGTCATGGGTGCTGACATGAGCCCCCTGCAATTGCCGGGTCCGCGCAGCCCACAGCCGTTCGCGCGGGTCGTTGGCATTCCAGACGTTGAAGTCTCCCACTTGCGGGCCCACGGGTGTGGTCACACGAAACACATGCCCCGCCGGTACATGCCAGGCGCGGCCGGTGCGGATCGGCACTTCGAATTGCTCGATCAGCGTGCGCCCGGCCGGTGTATCGCGGATCCGCTCGTAGAAGGCTTTATCGACCTGCAACGCCGAACCCTTACTGACCTGATAAGCCGCGGGATAGTCTTTGTACATGGCATGAGTCCTCGATCAATGACGGGAAGGATGGTTGAACAACTCAAGCAATTGCTGTTCGGAATCGTCGAGATAGTCGCTCAAGGCGTCGTAAGCGCCGGGCTTGTCGCCCTCGACCAGCAAGTCGTGAATGTGCCGGTCGCGCTCAAGCCAGGGCGCCTGGAAGCGGGGCTCGTCAGGTGCCGCACTGAACACCAGGCGCAGTTGCGCAACGACATTGGTAAAGAACTCATCGAACAGCGGGCTGCGTAACAAACCGACAATGTGTTGATGAAAACGCAGGCTGTGGGTGCCGACAGCCCGCCAGTCTTCACGCTCGCGGGCCAACTGCGCGGCTTCAATGGCGTCGATCATGTGATCGGATTGGTATTCGCGCAGCGGTCGACTGGCGCTGATGGCCTGTAGCTCCAGCGTACGTCGGACCTGGAACAGGTCGCGCAGCTGATCGGCGCCGAGCTGGCGAACCATCACGCCTTTATTTCGAACATAAAGGGTCAGGCCCTCCTGCCCCAAGCGGTGCAGCGCTTCGCGGATGGTATTGCGCGAGGCGTTATAGGCAATCACCAGATCGCCTTCCACCAACGCCCGCCCCGGCAGCAAGCGACCGCCAATGATGTCGGCGCGCAACTCCAGTGTGATGTGGTCAGCCAGGGACAGTCCGCTACTCATACTCATCGCCTCAGGATTGTTCAACAATCGTTAGTCAATGAGTAATCACTATTCGTGCCAGTTTCAACCTGCACGCCATGCCTGGCGCACAACGCAAAACGGCGACCCTTGGGTCGCCGTTTTCGTTACTGACTGTATTGCTTGCCCAATCCTGGCGGTACGCCATGGATATCGATCTCTTCCCACGGCCCGTTCGGGCTGATCGAACGACTCCAGCCGTTGTTCCAGTGGTAGTAGGTGCGCTGGCGGTAGAAGGTGTCGGTCTGGTTGTCGAGGACGTAGACGCCGAGTTTCGCATCCCAGTGGCTGTTGCCGCCGGGTGGTGGCGCGAAGCTTGCGGAGGTGCGCGACTGTGGCTTGCCGGGCTTGTTTGGGGTCACCGGTTTGCCAGGGGCGGTCGTCGGTTTGCTGCCTGGGTACGATGACGGAATGGGCGGCAACCGCTCTTCATGTGACGGTGGCTGGACCGCACATGCACTTAACCCCAAGACAAGACTGAGCAGGGTGATACGAGCGATGGCGGTCATAGCGGATTCCTGATTATTTGTCTGGGCTGTCGATGGTCAATTGTTGCGGCGCGGTAGTGCTGCTGGCCAAAGGCTCGCTGCGACCGACCCACTCGCCAGCAGTCGGCTGGCCGGCACGGGATACGCGCGCGACCAGTTGGACTTCAGGAAAGTTCGACAGTTTCAATTGCGGCATCATTGCGTCGGCATCGCCCAGTTCGACGGTCGCTGGCAGATCGGCAACGGTCAGGCGCTTGGCTGCCAATGGTGCCGGAGGCCCCGAGGTTGCGCGAGCGAAGATGAACACGCTGTCACCTGGCTGTACCTTGGCTTTCACGTTCGCCGCCAGATCAACCGTCACTTTCAGCAACGCTGCCGGCTTGGCCGCTACGACTGGCGCCTTGGCGACAGTAGCGCCGTTCGCTTGCAGTTTTTCGGTTGCCCGGGCAATGCCACCTTCCAGCGCGCTGCGCGAGTTATCTTCGGGTGGCAGTTGCGCCAACAGACGCCCCCAGTAGTCGATGGCCTCCTGATAACGCTCGCCTTCGAAAGCCGCGATGCCCAACAGTCCAAGGCTGGTGACTTCTTTAGGATCGGCCTTGAGTGCTTCGTCGGTCAACGCCTGGATCTTCTCCGACCACTTTTTGTTGTCGGCAAAGTACTGCGCCTGGGCCCACTGGCCGAGCAATTCAGGCTGACGGCCAGCCAATGCCACGGTGCGCTCGAAGATCTTCGCAGCGTCGCCAGGACGGTCCTGAGCCATGTAGGTACGACCCAGGAAATACAGGCCTTCGGCCGAATCCGGTTGAGCCGCGACAGCGCGTTCGAGACGACGGGTCATCTCCTCCATCGATTGCGGTGCCTGGGCAAATTCGCGGGTCAGTTCAACCTTGTCACTGGCGCCGAAATGCAAATACAGCCCCAGCCCCAACACCGGCACCAGGATCGCTGCCAGCAGTGGCAATGGCTTGCCCAGACGGGAAACCCGGTCCGTGTCGGCACCTTCGGTATCAGCCAGCAGTTCACGAGCCGCTTCGTCACGCCCGGCGCTCATTTGCGTCGCATCAAGCACGCCTTCGGCCTGTTGAGCCTGCAACTCAGCCACGCGCTCCTGGTAAAGCGCCACGTTCAGCGCGGTACGATCCTCTTCACGCTGGGCGCGACGGCCACGTAGAACAGGGATCAACAAAAAACTCAGGGCAACCAGTAGAAGCAGACCTGCAGCGAGCCAGAAATCAATCATTCTTGGTGTTATCCAACAGTTGGTCGAGGCGCTTGCGCTCATCAACAGAAAGCGTGTCTGTACCTGCCGTGCGCTCGGCACGACGGCGACGGACGATCAAGGCGATCACCAGCACGCCACCGAGCAACAACCCGGCCGGGCCAAACCACAGCAACGCGGTCTTGCCGGTCAGGGCTGGCTTGTAGCGCACGAAGTCGCCATAGCGGTCGACCATGAAGTCGATGATCTGCTGGTTGTCCTTGCCCTCGCCGAGCATGCGGAAAATCTCTTTGCGCAGGTCAGCGGCGATCGGTGCATTGGAATCGGCAATGTCCTGATTCTGGCACTTGGGGCAACGCAGTTCTTTGGTCAGTTCGTGAAAACGCTCGCGCTCGGCGTCATTGGCGAACACGTAAGTGTCGATGGCCGCGTGAGCGACTCCGGCGATACTCAGGCCGAGTACGGCGGCAGCAATCCAGCGCTTCATGGCTTGGCCTCATCGACCAGCGCCTGATACTTGGCCGCCAGTTTTTCGCGCCAGACCACTTCGTCGATCACCCCGACGTATTTGTCGCGGATGATGCCTTTGGCGTCGATGAAGAAGGTTTCGGGAGCGCCGTAAACGCCGAGATTCAAGCCCAGGGAGCCCGCCTCGTCACGGATGTCCAGCAGGTACGGGTTATGGAACTCGACCAGCCACTTCAAGGCATCGGTGTTGATGTCCTTGTAGTTGACGCCATAAATCACCACACCCTGCTGGGCCAGTTTGTTCAGCACCGGATGCTCGACCCGGCAGGAAATGCACCAAGTGCCCCATACGTTGACCAGGGCCGGTTTGCCCAGCAGATCAGCGCGGGTCAAGGTCTTGTCGCCTTGCACGGTCGGCAGGGAAAACTCGGGGAACGGCTTGCCAATCATCGCCGAGGGCAGCTCGGCCGGGTCCAGGTAGAGCCCCCGGTAAAGAAACACCGCCACCAGCAGAAACAGCGCCAGTGGCAACACCATTAACCAACGTCTCATGCAGTGGCTCCCGTCATGCCCAGCGCTTCACGCACGCGACTTTTCACCTTGACCCGATAACGACGATCCAGCGCCGCCAGCAACCCGCCGAAACCTGTCAGCAAACCGCCGAACCAGATCCAGCGCACGAACGGTTTGACGTGCACGCGCACGGCCCAGGCGCCATTCTCCAGCGGCTCGCCGAGCGCCACGTACAGGTCGCGGGTGAAACCGGCGTCGATACCGGCTTCGGTCATCATTGAGTTCTGCACGGTGTACAGACGTTTTTCCGGGTGCAGCACCGCGACTTCCTTGCCCGAACGGATCACCCGAATGGTGCCTTTGTCGGAGGTGAAGTTCGGTCCTTCGAAGTGCTTGGCGCCCTCAAAAATGAAGTGATAACCGGCAAGGTCCATCGACTCGCCCGGTGCCAGGCGCAGATCGCGCTCGGCGCTGTTCTGGCTTGAAAGCACCACGCCCAAGGCGCACACGGCGATACCGAGGTGCGCAACCTGCATGCCCCAATAGCTGCGGGTCAAGCTCGGCAGGCCTTTGATCAGGCCCTTGTTGCGGGTCTTGTCGAAAATGTCACGCACACCGGCCAGCAACACCCAGGCCGCAAGCATGAAGGTCGCCAGCACGGCCCAGTTGAAATCGCCATAAGCGATCCCGGCGACGACCGCCAAAGCAGCGCTACCGAGCAACACCGGGGTCAGCATATTCATCAGCCATTTCACCGGGGTGTCTTTCCAGCGCACCAGCACACCGACGGCCATCACCACCATCAGCAACGCCATCAACGGAATGAACAACGCGTTGAAATACGGCGGGCCGACCGACATCTTGGCGCCGCTCAGGGCATCGAGCACCAGCGGGTACAAGGTGCCGAGCAGAATCATCGAAGCCGCGACCACCAGCACCAGGTTGTTGCCCAGCAGCAGGGTTTCACGCGACCACAGGTTGAAGCCGACGTGGCTCTTGACCACTGGCGCACGCAGGGCAAACAGCGTCAGCGAACCGCCGACTACAAACAGCAGGAAGATCAGGATGAACACGCCCCGCGCTGGGTCCGAGGCAAACGCGTGCACCGAGGTCAGTACACCAGAACGCACCAGGAAGGTTCCCAGCAGGCTCAGCGAGAACGCGGCAATGGCCAGCAACACGGTCCAGCTTTTGAACACGCCGCGTTTTTCAGTCACGGCCAACGAGTGAATCAGCGCCGTACCGACCAGCCAAGGCATGAACGAGGCGTTTTCCACCGGGTCCCAGAACCACCAGCCGCCCCAGCCGAGTTCGTAGTAGGCCCACCAGGAGCCGAGGGTGATGCCGATACCGAGGAACGCCCAGGCGACGATGGTCCAGGGCCGCGACCAACGGGCCCACGCCGCATCCAGACGCCCGCCGAGCAAGGCAGCAATCGCGAAGGCGAAGGCCACCGAGAAACCGACATAACCCATGTAGAGCATCGGCGGGTGAACGATCAGGCCAATGTCTTGCAGCAACGGGTTGAGGTCATGACCGTCAGTGGGAATCTGCGGCAGAACCCGTGCGAACGGGTTCGAGGTGAGAATCAGAAACAGCAGGAACCCGGTGCTGATCATGCCCATCACCGCCAGCACGCGAGCCAGCATGACCTGCGGCAACTGCCGGGAGAAGATCGACACGGCGAAGGTCCAGCCGCCGAGAATCAATGCCCAGAGCAGCAAGGAACCTTCGTGGGCGCCCCACACCGCGCTGAATTTGTAGTACCACGGCAAGGCGCTGTTGGAGTTGTTGGCGACATACCCCACCGAGAAGTCATCGGTCATGAAGGCGTAGGTCAGGCAGCCGAAGGCGAACAGCAGAAAAGTGAACTGGCCCCAGGCCGCTGGCTGGGCCAGGCCCATCCACATGCGGTCACCGCGCCAGGCACCGAGCAACGGCACGGTGGCCTGAACGATGGCAAAGCACAGGGCGAGAATCATCGCCAGATGGCCCAACTCGGGAATGAAGATACCTGAGGTCATGGATCAACCCTCCTTCGCGGGTGTTGGAGCGGATTGACCACTGTCTTTGAGCGCCTTGGTCACTTCTGGCGGCATGTATTTCTCGTCGTGCTTGGCCAGCACTTCGTCAGCCACCACCACGCCGTCTGCATTCAGTTTGCCCAGCGCAACGATGCCCTGCCCTTCACGGAACAGGTCCGGGAGGATGCCGCGGTAGGTGATGGTCACGGATTTATTGAAGTCGGTGACGATGAATTTCACGTCCAGCGAATCGCCGGAGCGTTGCAGCGAGCCCTTCTCGACCATGCCGCCAGCACGAATGCGCGTGTCTTGCGGGGCTTCGCCATTGGCGATTTGGGTCGGTGTGTAAAAGAGGTTGATGTTCTGCTGAAGGGCACTGAGGGCCAGGCCGACAGCTGCGCCGACACCGACCAGGATCGCGAGAATAATGATAAGACGCTTTTTACGCAGCGGATTCACTTGCTGTTCTCCCGGCGCAGACGGCGCGCCTCTTGTTGCAGGTAACGCTTGCGGGCCAGGATCGGCGCAGCCACGTTGAGAGCCAGTACCGCCAGGCAGATGCCATAAGCCGACCAGACATAAAGACCGTGATGGCCCATGGCGAGGAAGTCGCCGAATGAAGCAAAACTCATTACGCGGCCTCCAGGCTGTTTTGCACTTCGGCCTTGACCCAGCTGGCACGGGCTTCGCGCTTGAGCACTTCAAGGCGCATGCGCAGCAACAGCACGGCGCCGAAGAAACAGTAGAAACCCAGCACCGTCAGCAGCAACGGCAGCCACATTTCGGCCGGCATTGCCGGTTTTTCGGTGAGGCTGAAGGTGGCGCCCTGGTGCAGGGTGTTCCACCACTCCACCGAGTACTTGATGATCGGGATGTTGATCACGCCGACAATCGCCAGCACCGCGCAGGCCTTGGCCGCGCTGTCACGATTGCTGATGGCGTTGCCCAGCGCAATGAGACCGAAGTACAGAAACAGCAGAATCAGCATGGACGTAAGTCGCGCATCCCAGACCCACCACGAGCCCCAGGTCGGTTTACCCCAGATCGCCCCGGTGACCAACGCCACAGCGGTCATCCAGGCACCGATCGGCGCTGCGCATTGCAGGGCGACGTCCGCCAGTTTCATCTTCCACACCAGCCCGACAATGCCGCAGACCGCCAGCATCACGTAGCAGGACTGCGCCAGCATGGCGGCCGGCACATGAATGTAGATGATTCGAAAGCTGTTGCCTTGCTGGTAGTCCGGCGGCGCGAAGGCCAGGCCCCAGACCACGCCGACGCCGATCAGCAGCAACGCCGCGACACTCAGCCAGGGCAGCAGTTTGCCGCTGATGCCGTAAAACCATTTGGGCGAGCCGAGCTTATGAAACCAGGTCCAGTTCATTGCTGTTTCCATCACGGTTGTTCTTCGCCATCACGAAGAACCAGGGTCTTTACTGGTTAAAAATTAACCAGACCTCATTATTCGCCGACGCTGATCTTCAGGCCAGCAGCTATTGCAAAGGGTGTCAGGGTTATCGCCAGGGCGGTCAGGCTACCAAGCCACAGCAAATAACCGGTTGCCGGCATACCCTGCAAGGCTGCCTGCAAGGCGCCACTGCCGAGAATCAACACCGGGATGTACAGCGGCAGAATCAACAACGCCAGCAACAAACCGCCGCGCTTCAATCCGACCGTCAGCGCCGCGCCCACCGCACCGAGCAAGCTCAATACCGGTGTACCGAGCAACAGCGACAAGAGCAAAACCGGCAGACAAGCGGCAGGCAAACCGAGCATCAACGCCAGTAACGGGGCAAGCAACACCAGTGCCAAGCCGGAAAACGCCCAGTGTGCCAGCACCTTTGCCAAAACCAGAAGAGGCAGGGGGTGCGACGAAAGGACCCACTGTTCAAGGGATCCGTCCTCGAAATCACTGCGGAAAAGCCCGTCCAGCGAGAGCAAAACCGATAAAAGGGCCGCGACCCAGACCAGCCCCGGTGACAAGGTTTGCAACAATTGTGTCTCAGGTCCGACCGCCAATGGAAACATTGAGACAACAATGGCGAAGAACACGAGAGGGTTGGCAAGCTCGGCAGGACGCCGACACAGCAAACGCGCCTCACGGGCGACCAACAGTGCGAAAACACTCATACGGCCCACTGCCCCAAATCGATGTCGCGGTAACCGGCCGGCATCCGGGCCAACGTGTGGTGAGTGGTCAGAATGACCATGCCGCCTCGCTCGCAGTGTGCGGCCAGGTGTTCTTCCAACTGGGCGACGCCTTGTTTATCCAGCGCGGTGAATGGTTCGTCGAGGATCCATAGCGCCGGGCTGTCCAGATACAAGCGGGCCAGGGCCACGCGGCGTTGTTGACCAGCGGACAGGGTGTGACAAGGAACATCTTCGAAACCGCGCAGTCCTACCGCTGCCAGCGCCTGCCAGATCGCCTCATGCGTCGCCGGCTGATGCAACGCGCACAGCCAGCTGAGGTTCTCTTCAGGGGTCAGCAGGTCCTTGATTCCGGCGGCATGGCCGATCCACAACAGGTTATGGGCCAGCTCCGGACGCTGCGTGTTCAAAGGCTGGCCGTTGAGCAATACCTGGCCGCTGGTCGGCTGCATCAAACCGGCAAGCAGGCGCAGCAAGCTGGTCTTGCCGCTACCGTTAGGGCCGCTGATCTGCAACATGTCACCGCGGCCCAGACGCAACTCGAGGTTTTCGAAGAGCATCCGCCAGTCTCGCTCACAGGCGAGCGCTACGGCTTCTAGTAGAGGGATGGTCA
Organism: Pseudomonas sp. FW306-02-D09B; assembly: GCF_058782685.1. Lineage (NCBI taxonomy): Bacteria > Pseudomonadati > Pseudomonadota > Gammaproteobacteria > Pseudomonadales > Pseudomonadaceae > Pseudomonas > Pseudomonas sp. FW306-02-D09B. The sequence continues at coordinate 122,800 of NZ_JBYSXY010000012.1, read as the reverse complement.
AGAGATCGCGGGCCTTTACGGTTCAAGTCGGCAATGGAGCGGCCGTTAAAGTGATGCAGCATAGATGTATTGACGGCCTGTTCTAGAGAGCTGCGTCAAACATTTGCGATGTTTTCCGCGCCCCGACAACAACGGGGCGGCATTATACATGTCATGTCCTACTCCAAAGAGGGCAATTTCGACAGGGTGTGACCTGATGACCGGCGAGATGAACATCCTTCCACTGCCCGCTACGACGCCGGCCACCTCGCGCCCGCTGGTGGTTGGTGGTGAGTTGCTCAAGCTGCAGACCCCGGTGGAAGGCTTGATCGCCGCGGGCCAAAGCGCCAGCGCTGAAGTGCTGTCGCTCAAACAGAACGACCAGACGTTCCAGCTGCTGCTCAAGGTCACCCTGGACAGTGGCCGTCAAACCAACGTGCAAGTCACCAGCAACCAGCCGTTGCCTCTGGGCACCAACCTGACGGTCAGCCAGCCTTCAGCCAGTAGTCTGGCGATTACCGTGCAACAGGCCATCGCCGCGAACGTCGCCACCCTCACCCGCCTTGATACGGCGCAATTGCCGGTTGGCACCTTGCTGCAAGGTAAAGTCCTGACCACCCAATTGATGCCGCAAACACCGGGGCAGCCGGCGGTCTATCGCTCGCTGGTGAGTGTGCTCAATACCGCGCTCAGTGGTAGCACCTTGAGTATCGACAGCCCGCAGCCGTTGCGTATCGGCAGCCTGCTCAGCGCCTTGGTCCAGAGCGCGCAAAGCTTGAGCTTCGTGCCTCTGGCCAGCCGTCAGGAGCAACTGGCGGTGAGTCAGCAACTGCTGGCCCAGCAAAGTCGCCAAGGCTCATTGAGCGGGCTGATCGATGCCCTGCAAAACCTGCCAGCCTCCGACACCACCTCCGACGACCTGCGTGCCGCCGTCGACAAACTGCTTGCCGACCTGCCAGACGTTCAGCAACTGAGCACCCCCAAAGGTTTGGCGCAGGCGCTGGTCAACAGCGGGCTGTTTCTGGAAAGCAAACTGCTCACCGGACAGAACCCGGCCCTGACACCGGACCTGAAAGGCAATTTGCTGCGATTGATCGCACAATTGGCCCCCGACCTGCCGGCCAATACCAGTTTCAACGCGATCATCGCCGCCAACACCTTGGCGCAGGTGCTGCCAAGCTTTGTCCGCAGCGCCCTCGGCACCCTCGGTCAGGTCAGCGCCAAACCGCAGCCGAGCAACTTCCCCCTGCCCTCGCGGTTGCTGCAAAGCCTGGAAGGTGAAGGCGATCTGGAGCATTTACTGCGCCTGGCTGCAGCGGCCGTTTCGCGCCTGCAAAGCCATCAACTGTCGAGCCTGGAACAGACCGGCATGACCGAGGATGGCAAGCTGCAAACCACCTGGCAGCTGGAAATCCCCATGCGTAACCTGCAAGACATCGTGCCGTTGCAGGTCAAGTTTCAACGCGAGGACACCCCCGAGAAGGAACAACACGAGAAATCCGTCGAGCGCGAGCCGAAACAACGGCTTTGGCGAGTCGAGCTGGCGTTCGACATGGAACCGCTCGGGCCGTTGCAGATCCAGGCACAGCTGGCCCAGGGCAAACTCTCCAGCCAGCTCTGGGCCGAGCGGCCTTATACCGCCAGCCTCATCGAAAGCAACCTGGAGGGCTTGCGTGCGCAGCTGCTGGCATCGGGCCTGAATGTTGGCGACCTGAATTGCCACCTCGGCACACCGCCCCAAGGCAATCAAACCCGCCTCGAACAACGCTGGGTCGACGAAACCGCATGAACAATCACACGCCACCGCGCCAGGCCATCGCCCTCAAATACGACGGCAGCCATGCCCCGACGCTCACCGCCAAAGGCGATGACGAACTGGCCGAAGCGATTCTGAAGATCGCCCGCGACTATGAAGTGCCGATTTATGAAAACGCCGAGCTGGTGAAGTTGCTGGCGAGGATGGAGCTGGGTGAAAGCATCCCTGAAGAGCTCTACCGCACGATTGCCGAGATCATTGCGTTTGCCTGGAAACTCAAGGGCAAGTTTCCACAAGGGCATGGTTCTGAGGAGACGATAGTGGAGCGGGATGTGACAGAACGCGGGGATGATTACTGATCAAGCAAGTGTTGCAAGCTCACTGTGGCGAGGGAGCTTGCTCCCGCCGACCGGTTCGCGCTCGGGCGCAGCAGTCGTAAAAAAGCTGACGGAATCTATCTGGAAGAATGTAATTGTTGGTTTCAGGGCTGCTTCGCAGCCCAGCGGGAGCAAGCTCCCTCGCCACAATTGTTCACCCGTCGGCAGACTCGCGCAGTCGCTATTAGTTCTTGTGCAACTTGCTCATCAACTCGGCCTCTGCCTGGGTCAGGCCGCAGGACTGGGTCAATTCGTCGACGCTGGCGCCCATCCCCACCAGGCGGGCTGCCTGGGCGAATGACAGACTCGACGGGTCGCGCTGCTCAAGCTGGGCCAGCTTGTCCGGCAAGGGGCCGACCACCGCACGCAGTTCATGCAGGTCTTCACCCATGCGCACGTTACCGTTCTGGTAGTCGTCGACACGCTTGGCCAGGTCCTTGATGCGTTGATCGCGCAACGCATCGCCCTGGGCTTGCAGCGCTGCCAGCTCTCGCTGTTTGCGCGTGTAAGCCAGGAACATCGCCAGGGTCCCTACCCACAGGAGCCCCAGTAAAATGACAGCAACCTCGAGAATCAATCAGATACTCTCCAGTTCCGACCACTCTTCTTCACTCATCATCTTGTCCAGCTCGACCAGGATCAGCAACTCGTTGTTCTTGTTGCACACGCCCTGGATGAACTTGGCCGATTCTTCGTTACCGACGTTAGGCGCGGTTTCGATCTCGGACTGACGCAGGTAAACCACTTCGGCCACGCTGTCGACCATGATCCCGACCACTTGCTTGTCGGCTTCGATGATCACGATGCGGGTGTTGTCGCTGACTTCGACGGTGCCCAGGCCGAAGCGCTGGCGGGTGTCGATCACGGTCACCACATTGCCGCGCAGGTTGATGATGCCCAGCACGTAGCTTGGCGCACCCGGAACCGGCGCGATTTCGGTGTAGCGCAGGACTTCCTGAACACGCATCACGTTGATGCCGTAGGTTTCATTGTCCAGCTTGAAGGTTACCCATTGCAGGATCGGATCTTCGGAACCCTTTGCAGACGACGCCTTATCATTCATACCCTGACCCCTCGAAAAACCGCCTGTGGCGGTGTGTGTTCTGCCCGGCCGCACTGTGTATGCGGCCAGCTGCTTGTTATGTAGGTTTGTGGGCCGGCTTACCGCCGCCCATGTGCTTGGCACCACCGCTGGCGATCAACTCCGCCAGCTCCGAGACATCCAGCAACGCACACATGTGCTCGATCACCGTCCCGGCCAGCCATGGCCGTTGACCCCGATGGCTGCGCCATTTGATTTCGTTCGGGTCCAGGCGCAACGAGCGGCTGACCTGATGCACCGCCAGCCCCCACTCATAACCCTGAACCGAGATTACGTATTGCAGGCCCTGGCGGAAGTCATCGCGATAACGATCGGGCATGACCCAGCGCGCGGTATCCAGCACCTTCAGGTTGCCGGCCTGGCTTGGCAGAATCCCGAGGAACCATTCAGGCTGGCCGAACAACGGCGTCAGCTCATGACCGGCCAACGAGTAAATCGAACCGAGGCACACCAGCGGCACGGCCAGGGTCAGACCGGCGACGTCGAACAACAGGCATTCAAACGGTTCGGCAGCCCAGCTTGGCCGATCATCGCCGACCACCGGCGGTGGCGTGTTGCTCGGCGGCAGATGGACTTCAACCACCGGCTCGACCAGCGCTTTGAGCAAGGGGGCGACCGTTGAAACCGGCGCCAGTATCGGTGCCGGCGCTTCCAGTACCGGCACGACAACGGGCGCCTCGGCAACCGGAGCTACAACGGGAGGCGCGACCACTGGCTTTTGTGCATCGCGAGCCTGCTCTTCGAGCACCGCAGCCTGGAACTCGTCCAGTGCGCCTTGCGCCTCAATGGCTTCAACGACCTCGACGACTTCTACAACCTCGGACAATACCTCGACTTCTGACGGCAACTCCTCGGTCGCGTCTTGCAACAACGCATCCAGATAGGACTGCAACGCCAGTTGTGGTCGGCTGGTAATTTTTACTGGCCGGTTCATTGGCACCCCATCCCGGCAGAGAAAAGATTCACCTCAAGCCACCTGCGGAACAAGTTGCTGCGCCAGCAAATGCTTGAGCAGTGCGCGGTACGCCAGCACTCCACGGCTCTTGCCGTCGAACTGCGAAGGGGTCAGGCCGGCTCGGCTGGCATCACGCAGTCGGGTATCGACCGGGATGTAGCCTTGCCAGATTTCTTCCGGGTACATGTCGCGCAGCACCCGCAAGGTTCCCAGCGAGGCTTGGGTTCGACGATCGAACAGGGTCGGCACGATGCTGAACGGCAGCGCTTGTTTACGCGAACGGTTGATCATCGCCAAGGTGTTGACCATGCGCTCCAGACCTTTCACTGCAAGGTGCTCGGTCTGCACCGGGATCACCAACTGCTGGCTGGCCGCCAAGGCATTGACCATCAGCACGCCAAGCAACGGTGGGCTGTCGATCAACGCGTAATCGAAGTCCTGCCACAATTGCGCCAGGCTCTTGGCGATCACCAGGCCCAGACCGCTCTGCCCCGGCGACTGGCGCTCGAGGGTGGCGAGCGCGGTGCTCGACGGCAACAGGGAAATACGCTCGTCGCTGGTCGGCAGCAACAGCTGCCCGGGCAAGCCTTGCGGCACGCTGCCCTTGTGCAGAAACAGGTCGTAGCTGCTGTGTTCCAGGCTGTCGGGGTCGTAACCGAAGTAGCTGGTCATGGAGCCGTGCGGGTCGAGATCGACCACAACCACGCGCTTGCCCGCCTCTGCCAGCAAACCGGCTAAAGCGATGGAGGAAGTGGTTTTACCGACACCACCCTTTTGATTGGCGACTGCCCAGACTCTCATTCAGATTGTTCCTCCCGGTCGAATCAATACAACCGAGAAATAGCTCAACGTTATAAGCCGGGTGACGGAGAATTGACGGCACTCTCGTGTCCCGGCGACTTGATAGTCGTCGGTGCAGTTTGTGTGCCAGCACGCTTCAACGCGGCGTCCGGTTTTGCATTAGCGGTTCCGGTACCGGTCAGGCTGCGGCGTACATCGAGATTGCGCGACACCACCAACACCACGCGCCGGTTACGCGCACGCCCTTCGGCGGTCGCGTTATTGGCCACGGGCTGGAACTCGCCGTAACCCACCGAGGCCAGACGCCCAGGGTTGACACCCTGCATGGCGAGCATGCGCACGATGCTCGCCGAGCGGGCCGAGGACAGTTCCCAGTTGGTCGGGTACTGCGCCGTGCGGATCGGTTGATCGTCGGTGAAGCCCTCAACGTGAATCGGGTTGTCGAACGGTTTCAGAATCGCCGCGACCTTGTCGATGATGTTGAACGCGATATCGCTGGGCATCGCATCGCCGCTGCCGAACAACAGGCTCGAGTTGAGTTCGATCTCGACCCACAACTCGTTGCCACGCACGGTCATCTGATTGGAGCTGATCAAATCGCCAAACGCCGCACTGATGTCATCGGCAATACTCTTGAGCGGATCCTTGCTGGCCTGGGCGATGCCGGCATCGATCTGCTCGCTGTCCTTGACCAGCGGCTTGGCCGGGGTAACCGTCTTCGGACGCTCTTCGCCAATGGGGATCGGCTTGAGGGCACGGTCAGAGTTGGTAAAGACCCCGACCAGCGCTTCGGAAATTTCCTTGTACTTGCCTTCGTTGATCGAAGAGATGGAATACATCACCACGAAGAAGGCGAACAGCAGTGTGATGAAGTCCGCGTAGGACACCAGCCAGCGCTCGTGGTTGACGTGTTCATCGTGCTGACGGCGGCGTGCCATAGTCCATTACCCCCATCAGTCCATGAAGCCCTGAAGCTTCAACTCGATGGAGCGTGGGTTTTCACCTTCGGCGATCGACAGAATGCCTTCCAGCAACATTTCGCGATAACGCGACTGCCGCAACGCGATGGACTTGAGCTTGCTGGCAATCGGCAACAACACCAGGTTGGCACTGGCCACGCCATAGATGGTCGCGACGAAGGCCACGGCAATGCCGCTGCCCAGTTGCGACGGATCACCCAGGTTGCCCATCACATGAATCAGGCCCATGACCGCACCGATGATACCGATGGTCGGCGCGTAGCCGCCCATGCTTTCAAAGACTTTGGCGGCTTCGATGTCACGGCTTTCCTGGGTGTAGAAATCCACTTCGAGGATGCTGCGAATCGACTCGGGCTCAGCGCCGTCGACCAGCAGCTGCAAGCCTTTGCGCGAGTAGCTGTCGGGTTCGCTGTCCGCTACCCCTTCAAGCCCGAGCAAGCCTTCCTTGCGCGCGGTAAGGCTCCAGTTGACCACACGGTCGATACCACCGGCCAGGTCGACGCGAGGCGGAAAGAGGATCCAGCGAAGAATCTGCATGGCGCGCTTGAAGGCACTCATCGGCGACTGCAACAACGCAGCGCCAATGGTCCCGCCGAGCACGATCAGTGCCGCCGGGCCATTGGCCAAGGCACCGAGATGCCCGCCTTCCAGGTAGTTGCCACCAATAATGGCGATGAACGCCATGATGATCCCGATGAGGCTTAAAACATCCATCAGATGCACGCCTCGGCAAGGTGCTTGCCGATATCGTCGAGGCCGTAGATCGCGTCTGCCAGATCGGCTTTGACGATCGCCATCGGCATGCCGTAGATCACGCAACTGGCTTCATCCTGGGCCCAGACCGCGCTACCGCCCTGCTTGAGCAGACGCGCGCCTTCGCGACCGTCGGCGCCCATGCCGGTAAGGACTACCGCCAGAACTTTGTCACCGTAGGACTTGGCCGCTGAACCGAAGGTGATGTCCACGCACGGCTTGTAGTTCAGACGCTCGTCGCCCGGGAGGATTTTCACCGCGCCACGGCCGTCGATCATCATTTGCTTGCCACCCGGTGCCAGCAAGGCCAGGCCCGGACGCAGGATGTCACCATCCTCGGCTTCCTTGACGCTGATCCGGCAGAGCTTGTCCAAACGCTCGGCGAAAGCCTTGGTGAAGGCCGCCGGCATGTGCTGGATCAGCACGATCGGCGCCGGGAAGTTTGCCGGCAGCTGCGTCAGCACCCGCTGCAAGGCAACCGGGCCGCCGGTTGACGTACCAATGGCAACCAGCTTGTAGGCTTTGCGTTTCGGGGCTGGCGACGAGGCGCTAACCGGCGCACGCGCAGGAATCGGCGTCGGGGCCGGACGCACAGGCGCAGGCGCACTGCTGCCAAAACTCGAAGGTGCCGGTGTCGGGGCTGGCGCGGCGGCTGGAGCCGGGGCGCTGTAGGCGCTGAAACGACGGTTACTGCGCGAAATGCTGTGGACCTTTTCGCACAGCAGTTGCTTGACCTTCTCGGGATTGCGCGAGATGTCTTCGAAATTCTTCGGCAGGAAATCCACTGCGCCGGCATCCAGTGCATCGAGAGTGACCCGAGCGCCTTCGTGCGTCAGTGAGGAGAACATCAAAACCGGGGTAGGACAGCGCTGCATGATGTGCCGCACCGCCGTGATGCCATCCATCATCGGCATCTCGTAGTCCATGGTGATCACGTCTGGCTTGAGGGCCAGGGCCTGATCGATCGCCTCTTTACCGTTGGTCGCCGTACCGACAACCTGGATACTCGGATCCGCTGAAAGAATTTCCGAGACGCGGCGGCGGAAAAAACCAGAATCATCCACCACCAGGACTTTGACTGCCATAAACACTCCGTTAGACGGAGCGAGGCTCAGTCGCCCCGCTCCGCCAGAATCAAATACGCCGTGCGGCGTAACGCTTGAGCATGCTCGGGACATCGAGAATCAAGGCAATTCGGCCGTCACCGGTAATGGTGGCGCCGGACATGCCCGGGGTTCCCTGAAGCATTTTGCCCAATGGCTTGATGACCACTTCTTCCTGGCCCACCAGCTGATCGACGACGAAGCCGATCCGCTGAGTGCCCACCGAAAGGATCACCACATGGCCTTCACGCTGCTCTTCGTGAGCGGCGGAGCTGACCAGCCAGCGTTTGAGGTAGAACAGTGGCAGCGCCTTGTCCCGCACGATCACCACTTCCTGACCGTCGACCACGTTGGTGCGCGACAGGTCGAGATGGAAAATCTCGTTGACGTTGACCAGCGGGAAAGCAAAGGCCTGGTTGCCGAGCATGACCATCAGCGTTGGCATGATCGCCAGGGTCAACGGGACCTTGATGACGATCTTCGAGCCTTTGCCCTTGGTCGAGTAGATATTGATGGTGCCGTTGAGCTGGGCGATCTTGGTTTTCACCACGTCCATGCCCACGCCACGACCGGACACGTCGGAGATCTCGGTTTTGGTCGAGAAACCCGGCGCGAAGATCAGGTTGAAGCAGTCGGACTCACTGAGACGGTCCGCCGCATCCTTGTCCATCAAGCCTTTCTTAACGGCAATACTGCGCAAGACATCAGCGTCCATGCCCTTGCCATCATCAGAGATGGACAGCAGGATGTGATCGCCTTCCTGCTCTGCGGACAGAATCACTTTGCCGCTGCGAGGCTTGCCCATCGCCTCACGATCAGCCGGTTCTTCGATACCGTGGTCGACCGAGTTACGCACCAAGTGGACCAGCGGGTCGGCCAGGGCTTCGACGAGGTTCTTGTCGAGGTCGGTTTCTTCGCCGACCAGCTCCAGGTTGATCTCTTTCTTCAACTGGCGCGCGAGGTCGCGAACCAGCCGCGGGAAGCGCCCGAAGACTTTCTTGATCGGCTGCATCCGGGTCTTCATCACCGCGGTCTGCAAGTCGGCCGTGACCACGTCGAGGTTCGACACGGCCTTGGACATGGCTTCGTCGCCGCTGTTGAGGCCCAGACGAACCAGACGGTTACGCACCAGTACCAGTTCGCCGACCATGTTCATGATTTCGTCGAGACGTGCGGTATCCACACGCACGGTGGTCTCGGCTTCACTGGCCGGTTTTTCCGGTGGCGGTGAGGCCGGTGCGCGAGCTGGGGCCGGTGCAGCAGCGGCAGCAGGTTTAGGCGCTTCGGCTTTTGGCTCGGGCGCTTTAGCCACAGGTGCTGGCGCTGCAGCCTTGGCAACTGGCGTCGCCATAGAAGCAGCAGAACCGGTGCCGACCTCCGTGAACTTGCCTTTGCCATGCAGTTCGTCGAGCAGCGATTCGAACTCGTGATCGGAGATCAAATCGCTGCCAGCGGCCGCAGCCACAGGTGCCGCAGGCGCCGGAACGGCAGCAATTGCCGATTCCAGGGCATCAACGGCGAAGTTGCCTTTGCCATGCAACTGATCGAGCAGTGCTTCGAATTCGTCGTCGGTAATGTCGGAGCTGTCGCCTGCCGCTTTCGGGGCAGTCGGTGCGGCTGGCGCTGCCACCGCATCGACAGCGAACTGACCCTTGCCGTGCAATTGATCGAGCAACGACTCGAACTCGGCATCGGTAATTTCATCGCTGCCGGCAGCCACTTCAGGTGCCGGGGCGACAGGCGTCCCCGCCTCGGCTTGCGCCTTGACCGCGTTCAGCGAGTCCAGCAGCAGTTCGAATTCATTGTCGGTGACGTCGCCCGATTCGCTTTCAGCGGCAGGTGCTTCAACCACCTCTGCAACCGGTTGCGCCACATCGGCTGTTTGAGGCTCGGCCAGACGGGCCAGAGCCGCCAGCAGTTCCGGTGTAGCTGCAGTGATCGGTGCACGCTCGCGGACTTCGCTGAACATGCCGTTCACCGCGTCCAGCGCTTCGAGAACCACGTCCATCAGTTCCGAGTCGACGCGACGCTCACCCTTGCGCAGGATGTCGAACACGTTCTCGGCGATGTGACAGCACTCCACCAGCTCGTTGAGCTGGAGGAAGCCGGCGCCCCCTTTTACAGTGTGAAAACCGCGAAAAATTGCATTGAGCAAATCCGCATCATCTGGTCGGCTTTCCAGCTCGACCAGCTGTTCGGACAGTTGCTCTAGAATCTCGCCGGCCTCAACCAGGAAATCCTGAAGGATCTCTTCATCGGCGCCGAAGCTCATTAAGGGGGTGCTCCTAAAGGTCTAAAAACCTAAAAAACCTAAAATCCAAGACTGGATAGCAAATCGTCCACATCGTCCTGACCGGACACAACGTCTTCTCTTTTATCGGCATGAATCTGCGGACCTTCACCCTGAGAGAGATGTTTTTGCGGATCTTTTTCAGCCAGCATCGCTTCATGGTCATGTTCGATGCCCGCAAAGCGGTCTACCTGACTGGCCATGAGCACGAGCTTGAGCAGGTTGCTTTCGACTTCGGTGACCAGTTGAGTCACGCGCTTGATCACCTGACCGGTTAGATCCTGGTAATCCTGTGCCAGCAGAATATCGTTGAGGTTGCCCGAGACGACCTGGCTCTCCTCGACACTACGCGTCAGGAAACCGTCGACACGCCGGGCCAGTTCGCGGAACTCTTCGGCACCGACTTCGCGGCGCATGAAACGCCCCCAGTCGGCGCTCAAGGCCTGGGCGTCAGTGCTCAGGCCATTGACCAGCGGAGTACTGTTCTCGACCAGATCCATGGTCCGGTTCGCGGCCGCTTCGGTCAGCTTGACCACATAGGACAGGCGCTCGGTGGCGTCCGTGATCTGTGAGACTTCCTCGGCTTGCGGCATGTTCGGGTCAATCTGAAAATTGACGATCGCGCTGTGCAGCTCGCGAGTGAGCTTGCCCACCTCCCGGTACAGGCCGCGGTCACGGGTCTGATTGAGCTCATGGATCAGTTGCACAGCGTCACCGAACCTGCCCTTTTCAAGGCTTTCGACCAGTTCGTGAGCGTGTTTTTTCAGGGTCGATTCGAAATCGCCCTGTGAAGATTCTCTTTGCTCCATAGCTCCCCCCGTGGCGCAGTGGCTCCGCGCATCAACCGATGCGTTCGAATATTTTTTCGATCTTCTCTTTCAACGCCTGGGCCGTGAAGGGTTTGACCACATAGCCGTTTACACCGGCTTGAGCGGCTTCGATGATCTGCTCGCGCTTGGCTTCGGCAGTGACCATCAGCACCGGCAGGTGCTTGAGCTTTTCATCGGCGCGCACGTGGCGCAGCAAATCGATACCGGTCATGCCAGGCATGTTCCAGTCCGTTACCAGAAAGTCGATGCTCCCGCTGTTGAGGACGGGAATGGCGGTAATACCGTCGTCCGCCTCGACCGTGTTGGTGAACCCAAGGTCACGCAACAGGTTTTTTATGATCCGCCGCATCGTTGAGAAGTCATCAACGATGAGGATTTTCATGTTCTTGTCCAATTCGACCTCCAAGCAGTCTTAAACGCGTTCAGCACCTGAACACGCCATTCAATCAATTCGGCAGAGCACTCGACGACTGTCTGGAGCACAACGGATGAAGACCGGCACAGCGTTACGCCCTGCCTGTTTCGTTCGCAGTGTCCCCACACTGCTGTCAGCGCGCTCGCCACTCCCCCAAACGCCCCCGCAAACGGGCCGCGCACTGGCTGTGTAACTGGCTGACCCGCGATTCACTGACCCCCAGGACCTCACCGATTTCCTTGAGATTCAGCTCTTCGTCGTAGTACAGCGCCAACACCAGTCGCTCACGCTCCGGCAAATTGGCAATCGCATCCGCCAGTGCAGCCTGGAAGCGTTCATCTTCCAGGTCGCGCGACGGTTCGAGATGAGCACTCGCGCCATCCTCGTGCAGCCCTTCATGCTCGCCGTCCTGCAACAGATCGTCGAAGCTGAACAGGCGACTGCCCAAGGTGTCATTCAAAATCCCGTAATAATCGTCGAGACTCAATTGGAGTTCGGCCGCAACCTCGTGATCTTTAGCGTCACGCCCGGTTTTAGCTTCAATTGAGCGAATCGCATCACTCACCATCCGGGTATTGCGGTGTACCGAGCGTGGCGCCCAGTCACCCTTGCGGACTTCATCGAGCATCGCACCACGGATACGGATCCCCGCGTACGTCTCGAAACTCGCACCTTTGCTCGCGTCGTATTTGGTCGACACTTCAAGCAAACCGATCATGCCTGCCTGGATCAGGTCCTCGACCTGAACACTGGCCGGCAAGCGCGCCAACAGGTGATAGGCAATACGTTTTACCAGTGGCGCGTAACGCTCGATCAGTTCGTACTGCGCGTCACGCGCCGACTTCTTGTACAGGTTGTAACCGCTGGCTGTCATAGAACCGGACCCGCAGTTTGCTGCACCAGACGCTCGACGAAAAACTCCAGGTGCCCACGCGGGTTGGCGGGCAACGGCCAGGTATCGACTTTCTGCGCGATGGCCTTGAACGCCAGTGCACATTTGGAGCGAGGAAACGCTTCATACACGGCGCGCTGCTTTTGCACCGCCTTGCGCACGCATTCGTCGTAAGGCACCGCACCGACGTATTGTAAGGCGACGTCGAGGAAGCGATCCGTGACCTTGGTCAACTTGGCGAACAGATTTCGCCCTTCCTGCGGGCTTTGCGCCATGTTGGCCAGCACGCGGAAGCGGTTCATGCCGTAATCGCGGTTGAGCAGCTTGATCAGCGCGTAGGCGTCAGTGATCGACGTCGGCTCATCGCACACCACCAGCAATACTTCCTGGGCTGCGCGAACAAAACTGACGACCGACTCACCAATGCCCGCCGCCGTGTCGATCACCAATACGTCGAGGTTATCGCCGATGTCGCTGAATGCCTGAATCAGGCCAGCATGCTGGGCTGGACTCAGATGAACCATGCTCTGGGTACCGGACGCTGCTGGAACAATGCGAATTCCGCCCGGCCCCTGGAGTAATACATCGCGCAGTTCACAGCGGCCTTCGATGACGTCGGCCAGCGTACGCTTGGGCGTAAGCCCCAGCAGGACGTCAACGTTCGCCAGCCCCAGATCGGCGTCCAGCAGCATGACGCGCCGGCCGAGCTCAGCAAGAGCCAGGGACAAGTTCACTGACACATTAGTCTTCCCGACGCCACCTTTGCCGCCGGTCACTGCGATCACCTGTACGGGATGCATGCTGCCCATGTTCGTTCTTTACCTTGTCTTGCTTAGACGCGGACTACATGACTGGCTGCGCGCTCACTTGTGAACAATGCATGGCAGGCCATCGATGTAGATACAAATCTATTCATTATTACCTCAGCCGACACGCTTGGCCGGGCTGTGGTAGAGGTCAGCGAACATATCAGCCATGGCTTCTTCGCTGGGTTCTTCCTGCATCTGCACGCTAACGGCGCGACTGACCAACTGATGCCGGCGCGGTAAATGTAGATCATCCGGGATCCGTGGCCCGTCGGTCAGATAAGCGACAGGTAATTCGTGGCTGATTGCCAGGCTCAACACCTCGCCCAGGCTCGCTGTTTCATCCAGTTTAGTCAGAATGCAGCCTGCTAGCCCGCACCGCTTGTAACTGTGATAAGCGGCAGTCAGCACCTGCTTTTGGCTGGTAGTGGCCAGCACCAGATAATTCTTCGACTTGATCCCGCGACCGGCCAGGCTTTCCAGCTGCATGCGCAACGCCGGATCACTGGCCTGCAGGCCGGCGGTGTCGATCAACACCACACGCTTGCGCAACAGCGGATCAAGGGCTTGCGCCAGGGACTGGCCCGGGTCGACGTGAGTCACCGAGACATTGAGGATACGCCCCAGAGTCTTGAGCTGTTCCTGAGCCCCAATGCGGAAGCTGTCCATGCTCACCAACGCGATGTTCTGCGCGCCGTACTTGAGCACGTAACGTGCGGCCAGCTTGGCCAGCGTGGTGGTTTTGCCCATGCCGGCAGGGCCGACCATGGCGATCACGCCACCTTCTTCCAGTGGTTCGATCTCGGGAGTCACGATCATCCGCGCCAGGTGCGCCAACAGCATGCGCCAGGCCTGGCGGGGTTCTTCAATGTCAGTAATCAGTTCCAGCAGATCGCGCGACAACGGACCGGACAGGCCAATGCGTTGCAGGCGACGCCACAGGTTGGCTTGCTGCGGGCGACTGCCTTGCAGCTGGTTCCAGGCCAGCGAACCCAACTGCACTTCGAGTAATTCACGCAGGCCATTGAGTTCGAAACGCATCGAGTCGAAAGCCCGCGGATCGACCCCGGCAGAATGCACAGGCGCTGAAGCAGGACGCGGCCGCTCAGCAAAGGTCGGCTCGATCAACGGTTCCGCAGCGGTCAGCGGCAGGCCGGCAAACAACTGGCGATTGGTGCTGGCGCTCGCATCACCTTCGCCGTCGCCACGCAGGCTCAATTCAGCCTGAGCCGTGACGATCCGCGACTGGGTCTTGCGCAACTCGTCTTCGAGTTCAATGTTCGGTACACGCGGGGCCAGCGCCGACAGCTTGTAATCCAGGGCAGCCGTCAGCTCGACACCACCGGCGATCCGGCGATTACCGATAATGGCCGCATCAGCGCCCAGCTCATCGCGAACCAGCTTCATGGCCTGACGCATATCGGCGGCGAAAAAACGCTTAACTTGCATAAACCACTACCTCAGCCGTTGGGCCCTACTGTCGCAACGATGGTCACTTGCTTGTTGTCAGGGATTTCCTGATACGCCAACACATGCAACCCCGGTACTGCCAAACGTCCGAACCGCGAGAGCATCGCGCGTACCGGACCTGCTACCAGCAGAATCACCGGTTGACCTTGCATTTCCTGACGCTGCGCGGCGTCGATCAACGAACGTTGCAGCTTCTCTGCCATGCTTGGCTCCAGCAAAACGCCCTCTTCCGAGCCTTGTCCTGCCTTCTGAAGACTATTGAGCAATATTTGTTCCAACCTTGGTTCCAAGGTGATCACAGGCAGCTCGGACTCAGTGCCTACAATGCTTTGGACGATAGCGCGCGATACGCCGACGCGAACGGCCGCCACCAGAGCGGCAGTATCTTGACTCTTGGCGGCATTGTTCGCGATGGCTTCGGCAATGCTGCGAATGTCGCGAACCGGAACCTGTTCGGCCAACAAGGCCTGCAGTACTTTGAGCAACTGCGACAGCGAAACGACGCCCGGCACCAGCTCCTCGGCCAGTTTCGGCGAGCTTTTGGCCAGCAATTGCATGAGCTGCTGAACTTCTTCGTGGCCGATCAGCTCGCTGGAGTGCTTGTACAAAATCTGGTTGAGGTGAGTCGCCACCACCGTACTGGCATCGACCACGGTGTACCCCAGGGATTGTGCCTGCGGACGCTGACTGATTTCGATCCAGACCGCTTCCAGACCAAAGGCCGGATCTTTGGCGGTGATGCCATTGAGCGTGCCGTAGACCTGCCCGGGGTTGATCGCCAGTTCGCGATCCGGATAAATCTCCGCCTCCGCGAGGATCACCCCCATCAGGGTCAGGCGGTAGGCACTCGGCGCCAGATCGAGGTTGTCGCGAATGTGCACGGTCGGCATCAGGAAGCCCAGATCTTGGGAAAGCTTCTTGCGCACGCCCTTGATCCGCGCCAGCAACTGACCACCCTGGTTGCGATCCACCAGCGGGATCAGCCGGTAGCCGACTTCCAGACCAATCATGTCGATCGGGGTCACGTCATCCCAGCCCAGCTCTTTGGTTTCCATGGCCCGTGCGGGCGACGGCAGCAGGTCCTGCTGACGCTTGACCTCTTCCAGAGCCTGAACCTTGACGATGTTGTGTTTTTTCCAGAACAGATACGCGCCGCCTGCTGCGACGGCTGCCATGCTGAGAAAGGAGAAGTGCGGCATGCCTGGCACCAGGCCCATGACTGCCATCAAACCGGCAGCTACCGCCAGCGCCTTGGGCGACGCGAACATCTGCCGATTGATCTGCTTGCCCATGTCTTCCGAACCGGATGCACGGGTCACCATGATCGCCGCCGCGGTGGACAGCAGCAGTGATGGCAATTGCGCCACCAAACCGTCACCGATGGTCAACAATGCGTAGACCTTGCCGGCATCGCCGAAGCTCATGCCGTGCTGGAAGATCCCGACCGCCATACCGCCAATCAGGTTGATAAACAGAATCAGCAGACCGGCGATGGCGTCACCGCGGACGAACTTGCTGGCACCGTCCATCGAACCGTAGAACTCGGCCTCCTGGGCCACTTCCATACGGCGCAGCTTGGCTGCTGGCTGGTCGATCAGGCCGGCGTTCAGGTCGGCGTCAATGGCCATCTGCTTGCCCGGCATCGCATCAAGGGTAAACCGCGCACTGACCTCGGAAATCCGCCCGGCACCTTTGGTCACCACGACGAAGTTGATGATCATCAAAATCGCGAAGACCACGATACCGACCACGTAGTTACCGCCAATCACCACCTCGCCGAAGGCCTGAATCACCTTGCCGGCGGCGGCATGGCCGTCCTGACCGTGGAGCATCACCACCCGGGTCGAGGCCACGTTCAATGCCAGTCGCAACAACGTGGCGACCAGCAGAATGGTCGGAAACACCGCGAAATCCAGCGGCCGCAAGGCGTAGACGCAGACCAGCAGCACGACAATCGACAGCGCAATGTTGAAGGTGAAGAACACGTCGAGCAGGAACGGCGGGACCGGCAACATCATCATCGCCAGCATGACCAACAGCAACAGCGGCACACCCAGATTGCCTCGACTGAGGTCTGCCAGGTTGCTGCGGGCACTGTTGATTAACTGAGAGCGATCCACCGGTATTCCCCGTTCCTTGAAGCAAACTTTTGACGCCTGAAGCGGGCGCAGGCCGGCTATTGCAAGAAGCCTTCCAACTTTTGCGGGGAGCTTGAAACAGCGGGGTTTATCGGGAGTTTTTCAGCGATCGGAGAGACGCCATCGCGGGCAAGCCTTGCTCCTACAGATCACTCACATCCGTAGGAGCAAGACTTGCCCGCGAAGAGACCGGATATTCAACGCCCATCCCAAGAATTCAGCCACAAATCTGGAAAACACCGGGATTTGTCCGACAGGCTTTCAAGGTTGCCCCTCGGAAGTGGCATCGCTAGTCTTTGGTGGTCACTGCCGAATCAGCGACCGGGCCTGGAAACCCGATTGAGTAAACGAGGCCGCTCTAACCAGTAAACGAGAACCTCGCCATGAACAAATCTTCGCACCTCCACGATTTAAAAACCGCCGGCCTCACCCCCTTCTCCATCCACAACGATCAAGCCTCGTTCCGCGTCAACAGTGGCGTCTCGATCCACGAAGCCTTGCCCCACGTATCCGACCTGCTCCACCTCTCCAGGATGCTGGCCGAAGATGCAGCGATGGAGCGCAAAACCGACCGCTATGCCTGGGCCTCTCACTACTTGCAGGAGATGAGCAAAGCCGTCATCGATAACGCGGTGAAAGTCATATCCGCATCGAACAACCATCAAAAAGCCGAACATTAACTCACCCACCGCGAATCGCTCCCACGCTCCTGCGCGGAAACGATCTAAAGCCGTTCACGCCCCAACCACTCAGGCCGGCCGGTAGGCCGCCGTGCTGTGGCTTTTGATCTTGATCCACCCGCCCCTTCGGGAGGCCGAGTGGAGGTGTTCATCAGGGGGTGGGCGCGCAGCGCCGTTCGACGCAGTCGAACACATCGAGAGGAGGTCGTCGCGAAGCAGACCGTAGGCGATGCCCCCTGATGAATGCCGGAACGAGGGGACGCCGAGCCTAGGCGAGGTGCCGTACGCTTGGGGCGAAGACTTTTGCTTACTTTTCGTCGTTTGGAAAAGTGAGGCGCCGTAAGGGCGAAACCCTATGCCGCCGTTACCGCAGAAATGGATATGTACACCTGCAAGAGATTGGTCGGCTGTCAGGCCGCCATCGCGGGCAAGCCCGGCTCCCACAGGGGATGGGGGTATATCTGAAAGAGACGGGTCGGCTGTCAGGCCGTCATCGCGAGCAAGCTCAGCTCCTACAGAGGATGGGGGTATATCTGAAAGAGACGGGCCGGCTGTCAGGCCGCCATCGCGAGCAAGCTCAGCTCCTACAGAGGATGGGGGTATATCTGAAAGAGACGGGTCGGCCGTCAGGCCGCCATCGCAGGCAGGCCAACCCGCACAATTTTGATCAGCGTAAGCCGGTCAGGAATCCCGCCGCAGATCCGGAGGAATCGGCAATTCATCCTTAAGCGGATCCGGACGCTTACCCTTGCCCGCACGGTACTGACGGATCTGATAAACGTAAGCCAACACCTGAGCAACCGCCAAATAGAGCCCACCAGGAATTTCCTGATCAAGCTCGGTGGAATAGTAAATCGAACGCGCCAGAGCCGGCGACTCAAGCAGCAAGACCTCATTAGCCACCGCGATTTCGCGGATCTTCAGCGCCAGGAAGTCGCTGCCCTTGGCCACCAGCATCGGCGCCCCACCCTTCTCCGGATCGTACTTGAGCGCCACCGCGTAGTGGGTCGGGTTGGTAATGACCACATCGGCCTCAGGAATGGCCGCCATCATCCGCCGCTGGGACATCTCGCGCTGCAACTGGCGAATCCGCTGTTTGACCTCTGGGCGACCTTCCTGATCCTTGTGCTCGTCACGCACTTCCTGCTTGGTCATCAGCAGTTTTTTGTGACTCTGGTAAAGCTGAACCGGCACATCGACCGCCGCGATCAGAATCAACCCGCACGCCATCCACAAGGTGCTCCAGCCCACCAGTTGCACACTGTGAATAATCGCCTGCTCCAGCGGCTCATGGGCGATTCGCAACAAATCGTCGATGTCCGAGCGCAGCACGCTCAGCGCGACGAACAGCACCAGCAGGAATTTTGCCAGAGCCTTGAGCAGCTCGATCAGCGCCGTGGACGAAAACATCCGCTTGAGGCCGTTGGCCGGGTTCATTCGACTGAACTTGGGTGCCAGGCTACTGCCGGCGAACAGCCAGCCGCCCAGGGAAATCGGGCCGATGATCGCCGCCAGCAACAAGGTCAGCAGCACCGGTTGCACCGCGATAATCGCGATCTTGCCCGACTTCAGCAAATACAGGCCCATGGCGTCCGGAGTCAGCACCACTTCACGCGGCAGGGAGAAGTTCAGGCGCATGATTTCCAGCAGGTCCAGCGCCAGACCGCCGCCGTAGATCAGCAATCCGCCTGCACCGGCCAGCATCACCGCCAGTGTATTGAGCTCTTTGGAGCGCGCGATCTCGCCCTTTTCACGGGAGTCCTTCTTGCGCTTGTCCGTGGGGTCTTCTGTCTTGTCCTGACCGCTCTCGCTTTCAGCCATGACTCAGCGCGCCTGTGCCATATCACGCAACAACTGCAAGGCCTCGGTGGCCAGCGGTTGATACTGGTTGAGAATGTCCCCCAGGCTGACCCAGAAAATCACCAGGCCCAGCACCAGGGTCAGCGGAAAACCGATAGAGAAGATATTCAGTTGCGGCGCTGCGCGGGTCATGACCCCGAAGGCAATGTTGACCACCAGCAGCGCGGTGATTGCCGGCAATACCAGCAGCATCGCCGCCCCCAGCACCCAGCCCATCTTGCCGGCCATTTCCCAGAAATGATTGACCAGCATGCCACTGCCCACCGGCAGGGTCGTGAAGCTTTCCGTGAGGACTTCAAACACCACCAGATGGCCGTTCATGCCCAGAAACAGCAACGTCACCAACATCGTCAAGAACTGCCCGATGACGGCCGCCGACACGCCGTTGGTGGGGTCGACCATGGACGCGAAGCCCATGCCCATCTGGATCGAAACAATCTGCCCGGCCACCACGAACGCCTGAAAGAACAACTGCAAGGAAAACCCCAGCAGCGCGCCAATCAGTATCTGTTCGGCAATCAGCAGCAGACCGCTCAAGTCCAGCGGATTGACCTGCGGCATCGGCGGCAGGCCCGGCGTGATAACCACCGTTATCGCCAGCGCGAAGTACAACCGAATACGCTTGGGCACCAGGGTCGTGCCGAAGACCGGCATGGTCGTCAGCACCGCGCCAACCCGAAATAGCGGCAGCATGAAGCTGGCCACCCAGGTACTGATTTGCGCGTCGGTCAGCGCCAGCAATGACATGGTTTAGCCGATCAACTGCGGAATGCTGGTGTACAAGCGCAGGATGTATTCCATGAACGTTTGTATCAGCCACGGACCGGCAACGATCAGTGTGATCAGCATCACCAGCAAACGCGGGAGGAAGCTCAGGGTCTGTTCGTTGATCTGCGTGGCCGCCTGAAACATCGCCACCAGCAGGCCCACCAGCAAACTCGGAACGACCAATATGGCGACCATCATGGTGGTCAGCCAAAGCGCCTCACGGAACAGGTCTACCGCAACTTCAGGAGTCATATCGCCCTACCCGCCCACTTATGCCTAAACACCGCCGAAACTGCTCGCCAGCGTACCGATGATCAACGCCCAGCCATCCACCAGCACAAACAGCATGATCTTGAACGGCAGCGAAATGATCAGCGGCGAGAGCATCATCATGCCCATGGCCATCAGCACACTGGCAACGACCAGGTCGATGATCAGGAACGGAATGAAGATCATGAAGCCAATCTGGAATGCGGTTTTCAATTCCGAGGTCACGAAGGCCGGCACCAGAATGGTCAGCGGCGCCTGATCCGGCGTTGCGATGTCGGTGCGCTTGGACAGGCGCATGAACAGCTCGAGGTCGCTGCTGCGGGTCTGCGCCAGCATGAAGTCCTTGATCGGCACTTGTGCCTTGGCGACTGCATCCTGAGCCGTAAGTTTTTCGGCCAGATACGGCTGCAAGGCATCCTGATTCACCCGATCAAAGACCGGCGCCATGATGAACATGGTCAAAAACAGCGCCATGCCGGTGAGGATCTGGTTCGACGGCGTCTGCTGCAAGCCCAGGGCCTGACGCAGGATCGAGAACACAATGATGATCCGGGTGAAACTGGTCATCAGCATGACAAACGCCGGGATGAAGCTCAGCGCAGTCATGATCAGCAGGATTTGCAGGCTGACCGAGTACTCCTGAGCGCCATTGGCGTTCGTGCCCAGGGTGATCGCCGGAATCGACAGCGGGTCGGCAGCGAACGCCAACGGCGCGGCCAGCATCAGGACCAGTGTCAACAGGATGCGCAACGGCATTACTTCTTATCCTTATCTTTACCCAGCAACTCCATCAGGCGCTGGGCAAACTCGGGGGTCGCCTGCTCGGTGCTCGGCACTTGCACCGGCTCCTTGAGCACATGCAACGGGGTAATGGTGCCCGGGGTCAGCCCAAGCAAAATCTGCTCGTTACCGACTTGCACCAGCACCAGGCGATCACGCGGCCCGAGGGCGCGCGAGCCGATCAGCTCGATCACCTGCCCTTTGCCGGCAGGCCCCGCCTGCTGGACGCGGCGCAACAACCAGGCGAGGAAGAAGATCAGGCCCAGCACCAGCAGCAACCCCAGCACCAGCTGAGTCAACTGCCCGGCCACGCCGCTGCCGACCGCTGGGGTCGCGACCGCCGCTACCGGTTCCGCCGCCCATGCACTGAGCGGCAAGGCCAGCAATACGCCGAGAAACGCCTTCACTCAGCGCAGCTTCTTGATGCGTTCGCTTGGGCTGATCACGTCGGTCAGGCGGATGCCGAACTTCTCGTTGACCACCACCACTTCGCCGTGAGCGATGAGCGTGCCATTGACCAGCACGTCCAGCGGCTCGCCGGCCAGACGGTCAAGTTCGATCACCGAGCCCTGGTTGAGCTGCAGCAGGTTACGAATGTTGATATCGGTGCTGCCGACTTCCATGGAAATCGACACCGGGATGTCCAGAATCACGTCCAGGTTAGGACCGTCGAGTGTCACTGGCTCGTGGCTCTTCGGCACGCTGCCGAACTCTTCCATTGCCATACGACTGGAGGACGACGAACTCGCCGCATCGGCGGCCAGCAAGGCGTCAATATCGTCCTGCCCGGCATCACCCGTTTCTTCGAGCGCCGCAGCCCATTCATCGGCCAGCGCCTGGTCGTCCTGGGTATTCATTTCGTCAGCCATCATTTGTCCTCAGCGGGCAACCAATCAATTGGACGCCGTCAATTAAAAGCGAATGTGTGCGAACGCCGATCAGCGCCGCTCGATCGGCTCGATCACTTGCAACGCCAGGTTGCCCCTGTGGGAGCCCATCTTGACCTTGAAGGCCGGCACGCCGTTGGCGCGCATGACCATTTCTTCCGGTAGTTCCACCGGGATCACATCGCCCGGCTGCATGTGCAGGATGTCCCGCAGGCGCAATTGGCGACGAGCAACCGTGGCACCGATCGGTACGTCGACGTCCAGCAAGTCCTGGCGCAAGGCATTGACCCAGCGCTCGTCCTGATCGTCGAGGTCCGACTGGAAGCCGGCATCGAGCATTTCGCGGACCGGCTCGATCATCGAATACGGCATGGTCACGTGCAGATCGCCGCCACCGCCATCGAGTTCGATGTGGAAGGTCGAGACCACCACCGCTTCGCTCGGCCCGACGATGTTGGCCATGGCCGGGTTCACTTCTGAGTTGATGTACTCGAAGTTGACTTCCATGATCGCCTGCCAGGCTTCCTTCAGATCGATGAAGGCCTGTTCCAGCACCATGCGCACGACGCGCAATTCGGTCGGGGTGAATTCACGGCCTTCGATCTTGGCGTGACGACCGTCACCGCCAAAAAAATTGTCCACGAGCTTGAATACCAGTTTGGCATCCAGAATGAACAGCCCAGTGCCGCGCAACGGCTTGATCTTGACCAGATTGAGGCTGGTCGGTACATACAGTGAGTGCACGTACTCGCCGAACTTCATCACCTGCACACCACCGACGGCAACGTCTGCCGAGCGACGCAACATGTTGAACATGCTGATGCGGGTGTAACGGGCAAAACGCTCGTTGATCATTTCCAGGGTCGGCATGCGTCCGCGAACGATGCGATCCTGGCTGGTCAGGTCGTAGCTTTTAGCTCCGCCCGGTTCAGTAGCGTTGTCGGTCTGTACCAGACCATCGTCGACGCCATGCAACAGCGCATCGATCTCATCCTGGGACAGCAGGTCCTGCACGGCCATGTCGTGTTCCTACTGCAGTACGAAATTGGTGAACAGCAACTGGTCGATAACGACTTTGCCGACTTCTTTCTGCGCTACTTCCTGCACACTGGCAGTGGCTTTCTGGCGCAGCATTTCCTGACCGACCGGAGTCGCCAGGGTGTCGAAACTCTGCCCGGAGAACAGCATGACCAGGTTGTTGCGAATCACCGGCATATGCACTTTCAGCGCATCCAGATCGGCCTGGTTACGCGCCTGCAGGGTAATGCTCACCTGCATGTAGCGCTGACGGCCATTCTGGTTGTAGTTGGCCACGAAGGCCGGAGCCATGGGTTCATAAATCGCCGCAGGCTTGGCATTACTGGCGGTTTCGGCCGTAGGCGCAGGCTTGCTCTGAGCGCTGTGCATGAAGTACCAGGTCGCCCCCACGGACAGACCGATCGCCAGCAGCACGGCCAGCACAATCACGAGAATAAGCTTGAGTTTGCCTTTCCCGGCAGGGTCTTTCACTGCTGCTTCGCTCTTCGCCATGCCAATAATCCGTCACTATTCGAGTTTTCACAGGTGCACGGCAAGGCAAGAGCAAGTGTTATGCCAGAAGTGTCAGGAGGGGAAATGGTGTAGCGGTCGGCTAATGCCGATATTAAAAGATCGCAGCCTTCGGCAGCTCCTACAAAGGCTGGGTGTAGGAGCTGTCGAAGGCTGGGATCTGTTCGGGTTGCTGCAACTCGTCAGGCGTAGTAATCGACTGCGCTGGAGCCGATGACGCTGGTCGTGCTGGCGGCCGCTTCAGCCACGCTTGCCGGCAGCTCTTCATCCGCCGAGCCCAGACGACCACCGCTGGCAGTCGTGCCGGCGCCCTGGCCTTGCTGGGCCTGCTGCTGCCCTTGCCCTTGCCAGCCGCGGGACTGGTCGGACACGTTGACATCGACTTGCCCCATGCCTTGTTGGGCAAACATGTCGCGCAGACGATGCATCTGGCTGTCCAGCGCCTCACGCACACCTACGTGAGCACTCATGAAAGTCACTTGCGTCTGCTGATCGGGAACCATGTTCACCCGAATATCCAGGCGACCCAATTCTGCCGGCTGAAGCTGGATATCGGCCGCTTTGAGGTTGGCACTCGACAGGTACATGACCCGATTGACCACTTCCTCGGTCCAGCCGCTCTGATGCATGGCGATCGGTTGATTCACCGGCAACGCATTCGCGGTCTTGGGCGTGGCGGCCTGGGTCAGCGCTGCCAGACGATTGGCAAAATCGTCAACGCGCGTGTCACTGGTCGCCGATTTCAGGTCCTTGAGCCCGTCATCGATCAAACCGCTGAAGGACTTTTCGCCCCCCTGGCTGGTGCTGTCCTTGCTGGCTTGCACGTCAAGCATGCTCGCCATGCCATTGGCAAAGTTCTGCGCCGCGGTGGGCTCGCTATCGGCCTGATCCGGCGTCGCTTTGGTCGGGGACTGGCTGGAGGCCGACACGTGACCACTTTGCTCAAGTGCCAGGCGCACGGCCGGCATCGCGTCCAAAGGATCGGCTGCAGGATCGAACGAAGGATCAGTCGCAGCCACAGGCTGGGCCGGTGCAGGCGTCACTGTCGCCGCAAGAGCCGGATCGACCTGAGGCTGGGTCTGAACCTGAGCGACCACTGGCGGTGTTTGTGGATCGGGTACCGGCACTGGCGCTTGAGCCGGTTGCACCGCCTGCGCCAATGCCGGATCGAGAGTTGGGTCAAGCGGAGCGCTATCAGCCACCGGAGCATCCTTGGCCACTGCAGAATCGCTGGCGCCGCTTGTGTCGCTAGCAGCCTTGTCGCTGGTATCCGCCGGTTTGTCGGCGGGCAAGGATTTGCCGCTATCGGCAACTTTCGCCTCTGGCGCGGCAGACTTGTTGTCAGGCGCCACTTTTTTGCCGGTGCTGTCCGCCACTTTGTCGCGCACGTTTTTACCGGCCCCGTCAGCACTGGACGCCGGGGTAGCTTGCGCCTGTTTGGCATAGACCTGAGAAAAGCTGGCGGCCTTATCCCGGGGCTCCGCAGGCGCTGCCGGCGCATTGACAGGCACGCTGGCAGACACGGATTGAGTCTTGGCCTGCGAGGTGGCCTGAAGAAGCGAATTCGGGGCGAGGGGCATAACGGTCTCCGCTGCACTGGGATCGTAGGTACAGTTGAGAAACAAAGCTGCAAGGGTCGAGCCAGGTTTGCTCAGGTGCTGGAAAAACCTGCACCGAGGGTGCTTTCAACAATGAAAACGCTGGCGCTCTTCACTGTACAAGCGTCGGACGATGGCAAATTCGCCGTCGATTTCGCCGACCAGCTCTTCAATTCCCGCAAGGCTTTTTTGTTTGGCTCGCTGCTCCAGCTCATTGCACAGTTCAGCCAAGCGCGTAGCCCCCATGTTGCTGCTGCTGCCCTTGAAGCTGTGGGCGGCACTGAGCAACTGGTCGGGGTCCTGAGTTTCGCGAAGTTGGGTCAAACGTGTTTCGGAGTCCTGAAGGAAAGTATCCAGAAGTATCGGGTACTCATCCTCCATGACTTCTTGCAGCGCACTCAGTACGTCGTGATCCAGATGAATGTCAGTCACTTGTTCGCTCCTTGATCAAGAATGCGCGGATTATGCCTGAGCCTCCCAGGAAAACTCCACGCGGGCACGTCGGCCATTGTCCGACCAACTGGCGTTGTGGCTCAACTGACGAATCAGACTCACACCACGACCCGACAAACGGCCGCTGTCGACAGGTCGAGTCATGACCCGCTCTACGTCGAACCCTGCACCACTGTCTTCGACTTCCACCACCAGACAGCCTCCCGCACCTTGCGGCGACAGCTGCATATGCACCCGCAGGTAGCCATCCTCAAGCGCCTCCAGACGCGCATTGCGCTGCTCGTAATACCGCGCAAACCCGGAGGCATCGCGCTTGATACTCGAATCCAGGCCCAGTACACCATGCTCCAGTGCATTGGAATAGAGCTCGGCCAGCACACTGTAAAGCGCCCCGCTTTGCGCCCGCAACCCATGCACCTCAAGCAACAATTGCATCAGATAAGGCAACGGATTGAAGCGCCTGAGCGAGTCTGCACGAAACTCAAAACTCACCGACCAATCCAGCGGGCAAGACACACTGCTGTCGGAATACACCATGGCTGGCGGCGTGAGTTGCGAGGCGTCGAGCAGGCGAACCTCGAGCATGCTGACATCGTCACGCGCCTCGCCACGGAAATCCCGCAGCGCCTGTTCGATCTCCTCGAACAATCGGTCTGGCTGGCGATTGTCGGCAAACACCTGCTGCAACCGCTCGACACCAAATAACTGGTCGTTGGCATCACAGGTATCGATCACGCCGTCCGACAACAGGAATACCCGGTCGCCGAGGGCCATCGGCAACACCTCGGTGCGATCATCAAAGGCTTGCGCACTCAACACTCCCAGCGGCAGATGCCGCGCCGGCAATACGGTGCGCTTGTCGTTGGCGATATCATGCAGATAACCATCCGGCATACCGCCGTTCCAGACCTCCACCGAACGACGCTGAAAACTCAGGCACAACAGGGTCGCGCAACAGAACATATCCACCGGCAGGATACGCTTGAGCTTGGCGTTCATCTCGCACAGCATTTCCGCCAGACCGTACCCCTTGGCGGTCATACCGTAGAACACTTCCGCCAGCGGCATGGCGCCGACTGCTGCCGGCAGGCCATGACCGGTGAAATCCCCCAACAGCACATGCATGTCACCGGCAGGCGTATATGCCGCCAGCAACAGATCGCCGTTGAACAGTGCATAGGGGGATTGTGAATAACGGATATTGGGAGCGCTCAGGCAGCCGGAGTGAGCGACCTTGTCGAATACCGCCTTGGCCACCCGCTGCTCATTGAGCAGGTACTCATGGTGCCTGGCGATCAGATCGCGCTGCTCCAGGACCGTCGCCTGCAGGCGCCGCAAACGATCCATCGCCTTGATCTTGGCGCTGAGGATCACCTGGTTATAAGGTTTTGCCAGAAAGTCGTCGCCACCCGCCTCCAGGCAACGCGCCAAGGCTTCGCTTTCCGTCAGCGAGGTCAGGAAGATGATCGGCACCAGCGTTTCACCAGCCAGCAGCTTGATCTGTCGCGCCGCTTCGAAACCGTCCATCACCGGCATCATCGCGTCCATCAACACCAGTTGCGGACGCTGCTGCTGGTACAGCTCAACCGCCTCGGCGCCGTTGGCCGCAGCCAACACCTCATGCCCCTGACGACGGACGATACTCGACAACAACAAGCGATCGGCCGCGCTGTCCTCTGCGATCAGCACGGTCAGCGGCTCGGGCAGCGTCGACATGACGGTCAACTGATGTCGAACAGCTTGTCGAAGTTGGAGATGGCGAGGATTTTCTTCACATCGGAACTGCTGTTGACCACGCGAATATCGGAATTGTCTCCGCCAGCGTGATCACGCAACAGCAGCAACATACCCAACGCCGAGCTGTCGAGGTAGGTCGCGTCCTTCAAGTCGACCACCACCGAGTTTGGCATTTGCCCGTCGGGGCGCTCGTAGGACTCGCGAAACTCCTGATGCTTGGCGAAATCGAACCGCCCCTTGACCGAAATCGTGAGTTTTTGCCCATCCGGCGATACTTCTGTAACGACTGACATGCTGCGGCTTCCCTGTCATTGGCAACGTGTAGAAGGTTTAGCACTTGCCGGGAGCATGAGCAAGGTCAAAAGATCGCTCAATACGGGTCGTGGCGCGGCAAACGCTGGGAAAGCTCATCGAGCAGTTTCTGCTCACGCCGGTCTTCGAGTTGGCGAGCCTCATCAATGTAACGCTGCACCAGCTTGCGCAGCCCTTCAACCCGGGCAAACGCCTGCTGCCAGGTGTCACGTGCCTTGTTCAGGTTGTTCTGGTGCCAGGCCAGGCTTTGGCGCTGCTGATCGATCGCGGTACCCAGTTGCGCGAGAAAGCCCTGATACCCCAGCAACCATTGCCCCGAGACGCCACTGCTGCCGCGTACGATCCATTGTTCCTGGTATTCGAGGCGGAAGCTTTCGAGGTCGGCGAGCTTGCTTTCGGCCAATCGCACCTGGCCCTGAAAGTGCCCCAGGCGCTGGGCAGCGGTCTTTTCGGCCTTTTCAGCCATATCGACCACGGGCGCCAGGCGCGCCGACCGGCTCTGGGCCATGAGGTGTTAGCCGCCAGCCGCCGGGGCAAAGATCGAGGCAAGGTATGCCTCGCTCTCGCCCAGGTTGATGCTGTCGTTCAGCCCCTGACGCAGGTACTTGGCCAATTGCGGCTGCAACGAAATCGCCAGATCGGTTTCCCGGTCGCCGCCCGCCACATAGGCGCCGACACTGATCAGGTCGCGGCTTTGCTGATAACGCGACCAGAGCTGCTTGAAGTACTGCGCACGGGTCATGTGGTCTGGGCTGACCACCGATGGCATGACCCGACTGATGGACGCTTCGATGTCGATCGCCGGGTAATGCCCCTCTTCCGCCAGGCGTCGCGACAGGACGATGTGCCCGTCGAGTACACCCCGCGCGGCGTCAGCGATAGGATCCTGCTGGTCGTCGCCTTCGGACAACACCGTATAAAACGCGGTGATCGAACCGCCGCCCGCCTCGGCATTACCGGCACGCTCCACCAGTTTCGGCAGTTTGGCGAATACCGATGGTGGATAACCCTTGGTCGCGGGTGGCTCGCCGATGGCCAGGGCGATTTCCCGTTGCGCCTGGGCAAAACGGGTCAGTGAATCCATCAGCAACAGGACGTTCTTGCCCTTGTCGCGGAAATACTCGGCGATCCGCGTGCAATACATCGCGGCGCGCAGACGCATCAGCGGCGCATCGTCCGCAGGCGACGCCACCACCACGGAGCGCTTGAGCCCCTCTTCACCGAGGATGTGCTCGATGAATTCCTTGACCTCGCGACCCCGTTCGCCAATCAGCCCGACCACGATGATGTCGGCCTCGGTGAAGCGGGTCATCATGCCCAGCAGCACACTCTTGCCGACACCGGTGCCGGCGAAGAGGCCGAGGCGCTGACCGCGACCGACCGTCAATAATCCGTTGATGGAGCGAATGCCCACGTCCAGCGGCTGGCTGATGGGGTCGCGCTTGAGCGGATTGATGGTCGGCCCATCCATCGGCACCCAGTCTTCGGCTTTCATTCCGCCCTTGCCGTCCAGCGCACGGCCGGCGCCATCCAGTACCCGCCCGAGCATGCTCATGCCCATCGGCAAGCGCCCGGCATCGGCCAGGGGCACTACCCTGGCGCCCGGGGCAATGCCGGCGACACTGCCGACCGGCATCAAAAATACCTTGCCGCCAGAGAAGCCCATGACTTCGGCTTCGACCTGTACCGGGTGATAACTGTCGTCGTTGATCACCATGCAACGGCTGCCCATGGCGGCGCGCAGGCCCTCGGCTTCGAGCGTCAGGCCAACCATGCGCAGCAAGCGCCCTTCGAGGATCGGTTGGCCGGGCAATTCGGTGGCATGCGCATAAGTACTCAGGCGCTTGCCGAAGCTGGTGCGATCAAGGCGCATCAGCGATTTCCGGCTCTAGCTCAAGTGCTGCGACAGACGGCTTTTCGCTGACGGGAAGTTCCAGCGTCAAATCCGCCTCGGCCGGATGCAGCGCCTGATCGTGCAGTTGATCGAACAGCTTGGCCATGATCTGCGTGATACGGGTTTCTACGGTCGCGTCGATACGGCTGTGCTCGGTCTCGACCCGGCATCCGCCCGGCAACATGGCTTCGTCTTCGACGATGCGCCAGGTCTCCTCATGGCGCTCACGCAATGCCTTGACCTGCTCGAAGTCCTGCGGGTTGATGTACAGACGCACATTCCCGACGCCTAGCGGCAGCAGTTTCAGGGCTTCGCGCATGACGTGTTCGATTTGCGTCGAGTCGATGGCCAGCTCGCGCTGAATCACCTGCCTGGCAACGTGCTGGACCAGCCCGACCAGGGATTTCTCGATCTGCGTATCTTGCTCGGCAATTGGTTCGAACAGATTGCCCATCAGCAATTCAAGGCTGGCGAGCTTTGCGCTCAGGGCCACGTCAGCTTCCTGACGAACCTTGAGCGTGGTGCTGTGAAAACCTTCTCGCTCACCGGTAGCGAAGCCTTCGTTGTAGGCTTCCTGACGAATGCTTTCGAGCTCTTCGAGGGTCAGTGGCTGGACTTCCTCCAGCGGCACTTCTTCCATCTCCGGCGGCTCGGGCTCAGGCTCGGGTTCAGGCTCCGGGACGTGCGGGTCGAAGCTGGGCAACGACCAGGTATCAAAACCGCGAACATCACGCGCACGGATCAGGTCGGTGGGCGACTCATCACTCTTGGATGCCATGGCGTTAAATCATTTCCTCGCCGCCCTTGCCGCCGAGAACGATTTCTCCGGCTTCGGCCATACGGCGGGCAATGGTGAGGATTTCTTTCTGTGCGGTTTCGACGTCGCTGACGCGTACCGGGCCCTTGGCCTCCAGGTCGTCGCGGAGCAATTCGGCCGCTCGCTTGGACATGTTCTTGAAGATCTTTTCCTTGACGCCTTCGTCCGAGCCCTTGAGGGCCAGCACCAGCACGTCCGAGGAGACTTCGCGCAGCAACGCCTGAATTCCGCGGTCGTCGACGTCGGACAGGTTGTTGAACACGAACATGAGGTCTTCGATTTGACCGGACAGGTCTTCGTCGACTTCGCGAATCGAGTCCATCAGTTGACCTTCGATCGAGCTGTCGAGGAAGTTCATGATGTCGGCTGCACGCTTGATACCACCCAGGGTGGTGCGCGCGGCGTTGGAGTTGCCGGAGAATTGCTTCTCGAGAATCTGGTTGAGTTCTTTCAGCGCGGCAGGCTGTACGGTGTTCAGCGAAGACACGCGCAAAATAATGTCGAGGCGTACTTTATGGTCGAAGTTACCGAGCACTTCGCCGGCCTGATCCGGGTCGAGATACGCCACGACGATGGCCTGGATCTGCGGGTGCTCGTAACGGATCACGTCCGCCACGGCACGCGGCTCCATCCACTTCAGGCTGTCCAGACCGCTGGTGTTGCCACCCAGCAGAATTCGGTCGATCAGGCCGTTGGCCTTGTCTTCGCCCAGCGCCTGGGTGAGCATCTTGCGCACATAGTCATCGGAGCCGACGCCAAGGCTGGTCTGATCGCCGACGATGTCGACGAACTCGCTCATCACCTGCTCGACCTGCTCGCGGTGCACGTTGCCCATTTGCGCCATGGCCACACCCACACGCTGGACCTCTTTGGGCCCCATGTGGCGCAGCACTTGCGCAGCATCGGTTGAACCCAGGGACAGTAGCAGAATCGCGGCTTTGTCGACCCGGCTGAGTTTGGCGATAGCGGCTCGGTTATCACTCATCTGCGTTAATCCACTCTTTCACGACCTGAGCCACACGACCCGGATCTTCGGCCACCAGGCTCTTGATTGCGTTCAACTGTGCGTCATAGCCTTCGCTCGGGCTAGGCAGCAGAATACTTTGCGGACCACCTAGGCTGACGCGGTCGTTGGCCAGTTCGCCGTCCAGACCGCCCATGCCACCGAGCTCGACATCGCTGCCAAGACCCGCCAACTGCTTGCCTTTACCGCCGCCGGTAATGTTGTTGAGCACTGGACGCAGCACGCCGAACACCAGCACCAGGATGAACAACACGCCGAGCACCTGTTTCACCACATCCCAGAACCAGGGCTGCGAGTAGAACGGAATGTCAGCGATGACTTCGCCACGCTCGGCCGAGAACGGCACGTTGATCACGCTGACGCTGTCACCACGGCTGGCATCAAAACCGACGGCGTCCTGCACCAGACGCGTGAAGCGTGCCAATTCATCGGCGCTCCACGGCGCGCGGGTAGTTTCACCGTTGGCCGCATTGACCTTGACCTGATCATCCACAACGACCGCAACCGACAGGCGATTCAATCGGCCCTGTTGTTGCTTGGTGTGGCTGATGGAACGGTCGAGCTCGAAGTTCTTGGTGGACTGTTGACGCTTGTCCGCCGGGTACGGCGCCAGCATCGGCTGACCGGTTGCCGGGTCCATGATTTGCTGGCCGTTGGCATCCAGCAGCGGCTGACCTGGCTGCACCATGCCCGCGGAAGCGCTCGAGCCACCGGTGGTTTGTGGTGCTGAAGCCGGCGATGGCGGCTGGTTGCTCAGCGCACCGGGAACGCCTTGCGGGCCGTTGCTGGCGGTGCGCTGCTCGGAAGTCGATTGCTCGCTGCGCAGGGCCGGCTGATCAGGATTGAACTGCTCCGAAGTCGATTCGACTGCACTGAAATCGACATCGGCGGAGACTTCAGCCTTGTAGCGATCGTTACCCAGCACTGGCTGCAAAATATTGTGCACACGCTGTGTGAGCATGCTTTCCATGCGGCGGCTGTAATCGAATTGCTTGCCGGCCATGGTCAATTCGGAGTTTTCCGCCTGATCGGAGAGCAAGGTGCCCTTCTGGTCGACGACGGTGATCTGCGACTTGCTCAACTCAGGAACGGCGGTCGACACCAGGTTGATGATGGCCATGACCTGGCCTGGTTCCAGCGAACGGCCTGAGTAAAGCTCGACCAGCACCGATGCGCTGGGCTTGCGTTCATCACGCACGAATACCGAGCTTTTCGGAATCGCCAGGTGCACACGGGCACCCTTGACGTTGTTCAGGCTGGAAATGGTCCGCGCCAGTTCACCCTCAAGGCCGCGACGATAACGGGTCGCCTCCATGAACTGACTGGTCCCCAGGCCCTGGTCCTTGTCGAGGATTTCAAAACCGATGTTGCCGTCGCTGGGAGTGACACCAGCAGCGGCGAGCTTGAGCCGCGCGCGCGCCACATCATCGGCCTTGACCAGCAAGGCACCGGAGTTGGGTTCAACGGTGTAGGGAATGTCGGCAGCGGCCAGGGTTTCCATGACCTGCTTGGCGTCCATACCGGCAAGGCTGCCGTACAGCGGCCGATAGTCGGGTTGCTGCGACCACAGCACCACGGCAAAACCAATCGCCACGCTCGCAGCCAGGCCAACCAACAGGCCCACCTGACGCAGCATGGTCATCTCGGAGAGGTTTTCCAGGAAGGACAGACCAAACAACGGCGGTTTGCCGTCTGCTGGCGTGACCTTGGCCGGAACGTTATCGGCGACTGCTTCTGCCATGACTCAATCTCGTCCTTAAACCGGCATCTGCATGATGTCTTGGTATGCCTGAACCAGCTTGTTACGCACTTGGGTCAACGCCTGGAAAGATACGCTGGCCTTTTGCGAGGAAATCATTACATCTGTCAGGTCGACGCCGCTTTTGCCAATTTCGAAAGCATTGGCCAGTTGGTTCGAAGCCTGTTGGGTGTCGTTGACCTTGTTGACGGCCTGACCGAGCATGTCGGAAAAGCTGCTACCGCCCATTTCCGGCACCGCGACCGCCGCTTTCGGCTGAGCCATGGCGTCCATTTGCATGGACCGCATGTCCAACATCAAGCGATTAAATTCAATACCTTGGCTCATGGTCTACTCTCTCTGACGACCCGCAATTTTTTGACACTCACTCGGCGGATAGAGTGGTGTTAGCAACAAGGGTGCCAGCTCCATGGCGAGGCTTCATAAAAGTCCGACACGGATCACCGCCCCTGTAGCAGCTGTCGAGCCCGCGAGGCTGCGTTCGGTCTGAGCCGCATCCGGACGGAGCGGTCGTAAAATCAGGCGGGACGCTCTTCCAGGTAAACCGCGTATGCAGGATTTGCGAGGACTTCGTCCGAACGCGGCCCGCCTCGTACGCCGCCTCGCAAGCTCGACAGCTGCTACAGATACGGTTCAGGTCGCAAACAAGTAACCTTCAACGTCCATTCCCGCATCGCGCATTTGCGCCAGCTTGTAGCGCAAGGTCCGCGGGCTGATACCCAGGCGCTCGGCCGCTTCCTTGCGCCGCCCGCGCTCGGAACGCAAGGTATCGATAATCATCTGAAACTCGCGACGCCGCAGGTCATCGCCCAGCGCGCCCGCTGAATCGCCTTGCGGTGCCTCGACTTCGAGCATGCGTGACGACATTGGAACCGGCGTCAATGCCGGTAGTGGCGCGCAAGCGACCGGCCCCGCAAGGCAAAAGTCCTGCGGCTGAATCAAACCACCCTGCTGCAAAATCAGCGCCCGCTGAATGGCATTGTCCAGCTCGCGCACGTTGCCCGGCCACGGATAACCGATCAGGCAAGCCTGAGCTTCCGGCGACAGCCTGGCAGCGGCATGCTTCATTTTATTGACGTGCTTGGCCAGCAGACGCTCGGCCAGCGGCAAGATATCGGCGGTGCGCTCACGCAACGGACGCCAGGCCAGCGGAAACACCGACAGGCGATAGTAAAGGTCTTCACGAAAGCGCCCCGCCGCCACTTCGCCTGCCAGATCGCGGTTAGTGGTTGCGACCACCCGGATATCCAGCGCGATAGGCTTGCGTGCGCCCACGCGCTCGACTTCACGCTCCTGCAACACGCGCAGCAGCTTGGCCTGAAGCCCCAGGGGCATTTCGGAGATTTCGTCGAGCAGTATGGTCCCGCCATCGGCCTGCTCGAACTTGCCCGCCTGAGCCGCAATAGCACCGGTGAACGAGCCTTTCTCATGACCGAACAAGGTCGCCTCGAGCATGTTGTCCGGGATCGCCGCACAATTGATCGCAATGAACGGCTGACTGGCGCGACGCGACTGCTGGTGGATGTAACGCGCCAGCACCTCTTTGCCGGTGCCCGACTCTCCCGAGATCAACACCGTCGAATCACTGCGCGCCACACGGGCTGCCAGCTCAAGCAGCTGCGCACTGGCCGGCTCGAACGCGACCGGGCCCTCACCCTCTGCGGCGCCGACACAACCCAGGGCATGGCGCGACACCAGATCCAGTAGCGCCTTGGGCTCGAACGGCTTGACCAGATAATCTGCCGCCCCCTGACGCATTGCATCGACGGCGCGCTCGACCGCGCCATGGGCGGTCATCAGTAACACCGGCAACTGCGGCTGACGAATTCGCAACAACCCCAACAACTGGTGACCATCCATGCCCGGCATGTTGACGTCACTGACCACCAGATTGAATGACTCGCTCGCCACGGCTTGCAGCGCATCTTCGGCCGAGCCCACTGCGGTGTAGTCGTGACCGGCCAGCAGCAGCGTATCCGTCAATGCTTCGCGCAGCGAGCGGTCATCTTCGACCAGTAAAACCTTGATTGCCATCAGCCTCTTTCCACTCCTTGAGCGCTGGAGAACAACGGCAAGACCACCACCGCACACGTGCCGCGGCCCGGCCGCGAGCGCAGTTGCAATTCTCCCTGATGAGCACGGGCCACCGCCTTGACTACGGTCAGGCCAAGGCCGGTACCGGTGGTTTTAGTCGTAAAAAACGGCTCACCCAGGCGCGCCAGCACAGTGGGGTCGATACCGCCGCCGTTATCGCTGACGCACAGCCGAAGGGTGCTTTCACGGGTGTATAGATGGACCTTTAGACGGACTTCGCCAGCACTGGCCTGAATCGCATTTTCAATCAGGTTCAGCAGCGCGCCGACCAGCGTGTCGCGATTACACAGCAATTCTCCGGCATGACTGTCGCACTGCCAACGCACCGGATAATCCTGGACATGCGTCAATGCCGCCGCTTGCAGCGAGTGCAGGAGCGCCCCGGGTGTCAGGCGATCAGTCAACGGCAGTTCGCCGCGAGCGAACACCAGCATGTCCCGCACCTGATGCTCAAGCTCATGCAGGCGCTCTTTCAAACGTCCGGCAAACCGTTGCTGGGTAGCGACCGGCAACTCTTGCTCAGTCAAATGACTGGCATACAGCAATGCTGCGGACAGCGGCGTGCGAATCTGATGCGCCAGGGAAGCGACCATCCGGCCGAGGGACGACAAGCGCTCATGGCGAGCTAGTTGATCCTGCAAGTGCCGGGTTTCGGTCAGGTCGTTAAGCAGCACCAACTGGCCCGGCTCGGCATCCAGCGAGCGCGTGGCAATCGACAGGCGTCGACCATCCTTCAGGGAAATTTCATGACCGTCGTCTTCGCGTGGAGCAAAGCAGCGGGCAATCACATGACGCCACAACTCGCCTTCAAGCGGTAGACCCAGCAGCTCGCAGGCCGCCGGATTGGCTTCGCGCACCATGCCCTGGGCATCGATGACGATGACGCCACCCGGCAACAAGTCGAGAAGGTTTTGCAGCCGGTTGGCCAGGCGTTCTTTTTCGGCCAGCTCTTGCATGCGCTGAGCACTGACCACTGCCAGTTCGCCCTTGAGCTCGGTGACCCGGGCCTCAAGCATGCTGTAGGAATCGGTCAGTTGGCTCGACATCTGACTGAACAGCGCGAACGCCTGCTCAAGGCCAAGCCGACTTGCCTGCTCTACAGAGGACGATTGCCCCGAGACTTCGGAGACAGGGGACATTTGGGCGGCGTGGGGCATCGTGCTCTCTCGCTTGGCTGACCGTCAGTTAAACGGAACGTTGCGAGGGACGTAGCAATACCCGTGCCTAAAAAAAACCGCCCATTATTCAGTGAGTTGAAAAACAGGCGTCAATCATCCGCCTGTTCATCACCTTCGCGACGGCTCATGCCGTACTTGCGCATCTTCTCGACCAGGGTGGTACGACGAATGCGCAGGCGTTCGGCAGCACGCGCCACGATGCCGTTGGCATCATCCAGCGCCTGCTGAATCAGGCCTTGCTCCAGACCACCGAGGTAGTCCTTGAGATCCAGCCCTTCTGGCGGCAGCATGGCGTTAGCGCTGAAGTCCGGGGTATGGCCATTGATGGCTACCCGCTCTTCAAGATCGCTGCGCAAGCTATCGACCAGTTGCTCGTCTTCGTCATCGACATAACGGAATTTCTTCGGCAACTCGACCACACCGATCACGCCGTACGGATGCATGATCGCCATGCGCTCGACCAGGTTGGCCAGCTCACGGACGTTGCCCGGCCAGCCATGACGGCACAGCGACATGATCGCTGCCGAGTTGAAGCGAATGGAACCGCGCTTCTCGTGCTCCATGCGCGAGATCAACTCGTTCATCAGCAACGGAATATCTTCAACGCGCTCACGCAGCGGCGCCATCTCGATCGGGAAAACATTGAGGCGGTAGTACAGATCCTCACGGAAGCTGCCGACCTCGATCATGCTTTCGAGATTTTTGTGGGTCGCGGCAATGATTCGCACGTCGACGCTTTGGGTCTTGTTGCTCCCCACGCGCTCGAAGGTGCGCTCCTGCAATACTCGCAACAGCTTGACCTGCATCGGCAATGGCATGTCGCCGATCTCGTCGAGAAACAGCGTACCGCCGTTGGCCAGCTCAAAACGCCCGGCACGGCTGGTGATGGCCCCGGTAAAGGCGCCCTTCTCATGGCCGAACAGTTCGCTTTCCAGCAGCTCGGCCGGGATCGCACCGCAGTTGACCGGAACGAACGGCGCGTCGCGTCGCTTGGAGTGATAGTGCAGGTTGCGCGCGACCACTTCCTTGCCCGTACCGGACTCACCGAGGATCAGCACGCTGGCATCGGTGTCGGCCACTTGCTGCATCATCTGGCGGACGTGCTGAATCGCCCGACTGGTGCCGACAAGGCTACGGAAAAGGTTGGGTTCACGGTGACGACCGCGCTCGCGGGCCTGGTCGTACATCTCGCGATAAACCTGGGCGCGGTGCAGGGAGTCGAGCAACTTGCTGTAGCTGGGCGGCATTTCCAGTGTGGAAAGTACCCGGCGACGCTGGTCTTCCGGCAGGTCAATGGAAGAATTATCACCCATTAACAAAACCGGAAGGAACTCATCCCAGGTAGCGAGTGTCTTTAACAGTCCCGGAAGAGAGCCAGGAGCATTTACCGTCCCGATAAGGACGCAAATAACTTCACGACTTGATGACAAAGAGCCGACAGCCTGCTGCCAGTCATGGCTACCGCAGGGTAAATTTTCTTCGCCGAGAAAATTTAAAATCACCGCCAGGTCGCGGCGGCGGACGCTATCGTCATCAATCAGCAGAATTTTGGTTTCACGCCACATGCAATAGCAACTTCCCTAGTCAACTCAATGCCCGAAATAGGTGGGCAAGCTAGACGCTTGCAGGCACGTTAAGCCTGATAGACGCCTGAAATCTTCAAACAGCCACTAGTTAAGTCAAAAAACCGTACACAGTCAAATTTATGACGCACTACGATCGGATTAACTGAGGATTAACCGAACAGATGGTAAACCTTTGCCGCGCTCTGTGCTTGATGGATCTGCGACATCTCATCGAATATTGCCTGACGCTCTCCCGTCGCAGCCTCCAGCAACTGCCGATAAACCCCCAGCAGCTCCTCGAGATTATCGCGTAACGCCACCTCATCCAGCGAAGCCTCACTCAAGACGTCTTCCATGCAGGAACGGCAATCCAGGTCAAGTTGACCGATAGCTTCCCAGTTACGCTCGGCCAGTGCATCGACCAGGGCTTCACGGGTTTGTTCGATACGCTGCAGTACAAGACTCATGGTGATCTCCTTAAAACTGCGGACCTGGCGCTGCGATGGCGTCCCAGCCTTCCTTGATCGTCCCCAGCAAACTGGCGACTTCGTCGAGGATCTTCGGATCGCTGTTGATATTAGCCTCCGCCAGACGCTTCATCATGTAGACGTAGAGATTATCCAGCTCGCCTACTTCTTCCGCCTTGTTCTCAAGGTCCAGACCTTCACGCAGGCCGCCGATGATGCCGATGGCCTTGCTGATGAATACACCTTTGCCCGGAATATCCTTGCGCTCCATGGCGCCTTTGGCCTGAGCAATACGATCCAGCCCACCCTCCATCAACATCTGCACCAACCGGTGCGGACTGGCTTCGGAGGTTTGGGCCTGTGCTCCAATTTTCTGATATTGCCGAAGGGCTAACATCGGATTCATGCTCTACCTCATCACAACTCAAGGGCTCGTATAACCAATGTATCGTCTACGAGTCAAAAAACTTTAAATTCAAAAGGCAAAAACCCGGCGCGTTAAAAACGCAGCCGGGTTTTTGGCGCTGGCTCAAGATTAGCCGCCGGACTTCTGTGCGTTCAAGGAGGTGAAGAACGAGGTGATACTGGTCGACGTCGCCTTCATCTGCCCGACCAACAAGTCCATGGCATTGTACTTGGCAGTCAACGTCGCGGTCAGCGTGGTAACGCGCAAGTCCAACGCCACCTGCTGATTGGCCAGATCGCTTTTCTGCTTGTTCAGGCTGGCGGTGCGCTGATCAAGAATGCCATTGGTCTGCAAGTAAGGCTTGATCGCCGTACCCATCCGGGCCAGCAGGCCATTGGTGCTGTTGGTGCCGGTAAAGAGTGTTTGAACCTGGCTACTCAAGCCCTGGGTAGTCATCGCAGCGGTGAACTTGGTGGAGTCAAAGTTCAGCGTGCCGAGTTTCTGATCGGTCGTGATGCCCAATTGCGATAGCACCGCCAATTGCCCTCCCGGCCCAGGAGTCACCAACTGATTGCGAATATCGGCAATTATTGAACGAGGCACCGAGTCACCGGTCAGCGCAGCAGAGACGGTCAGCTTGCCATTGGCATCGGCCGAGGCCTGGGTCAGCGAGGTAACCGTTTTCACCAGCGTGTTATAGGCGTCGACAAACGACTGCACCGCCGTCTGCAAACCGGTGGTGTTGGTGGCCACGGTTACCGTCGAAGTACCCGGCGCAACCAACGTCATGCTCAAGCCACCCACCGCCTGATTGACGCTATTGGTTTTGCTGGTGACTGCCAGACCATCAATCGTCAGGCTCGCATCAGCGGCCAGCGCGCCGATAGTACCGGCACTGGCGGGATCAGGCAGCGTCCCCCCGGTGGTCGACGAAGGATCAGGGATAGTCCCCATCATCTTGGTGCCGTCGATTTCCAGACCGGCAATACCACTGACAGTAAGGTCCGAACCCTTGCCGGTAGTAGTCGACCCGAGCACCAGACGCGAACCACTGCTGTCGGTGACGATGTTGGCCGTGATGCCTTTGGCCGTCAGCGTGGTGTTGATCGCGTCGCGAGTGGACTGCAGCGTCGCACCGGACGGGATAGTGACGTTGTAGGCAGTGCCATTTTGACTGATATTCAAAGTACCACTCGGAATGGCACTGCTAGCACCGCCTGCAAATGAAGCACTGGCAACTTTGGAACCGGTAGCCAGATTCTTCACATTAATGCTGTAAGTACCATTGACCGCAGTGTTATCAGAAGTCACGGTCAAGGTCGCCGGCGTCGACGAGGTAGCCGCAAACCCGCCAAACGCAGGACTTGTCGAGCTATTGAGCTTGTCCATGGCAGCCTGATAAGCGGCCAAGGCACTTTTGAGCGAACCCACACCGGAAATTTTCGAGGTGTTGAGCGTGCCTTGAGTGGTGATCTGAGTCTGCTTGGCCGACTTGTCGCTGTTGACCAAAGCTGTAACGATCGAACCGATATCCAGGCCGGACCCCAGACCTGTGCCCGGTAAAATTGGACTTGCCATGTGCTTCTCCCTTTCTGTCTGTCGCCAGTCTTTTGACCACTCAAGTCGTCAAATGAACGTGCAACCACTATTCATGCCAGTTGTCAGGCTTTTGCGTCGAACAGTACGTTGCTCGCCGTATTCAAACTGTCCGCCAGCTTCAACGCTTCTTCGGAAGGGATTTGTCGCACCACTTCACCTGATTCGGTGGCAATCACCTTCACGACCACCCTGCCGGAAGCCTCATCGATAGAGAACTCCAGGTTGCGCTTGATCGACTGTACGAACTTCTCGATCTCTTGCACGGCCAGTTTCAACTTCTGCGCGTCCGCGTCCGCGCCCTTACTTCCAGCCACAGCCTGAACGCTGTCACTGCTGCTACGAGGTGCTGCAGCCGCTTTATCGACCGTCGTACTTGCCGGCTGAGCAGTCGGGTAAGACAAGTTCAGCTTCACGCTCATGTCCATATCCATCACCTCTTAACGTAAAAAGGCGAGAGAGCGCGACCAGCACACTCCCTCGCCAAAACTCATTCCGAAATTACTGAAGCAGCTTCAGTACAGCGGAAGGCAGTTGGTTGGCTTGAGCCAGAACCGAGGTGGAAGCTTGCTGCAGGGTTTGCTGCTTGGTCAGCTGAGCAGTTTCTGCTGCGAAGTCGGTGTCTTGTACGCGACCCAGTGCAGCGGTGGCGTTTTCGTTGACGTTCTGCAGGTTGGAGATGGTGCTGGTCAGACGGTTTTGCGAAGCACCCAGGTTTGCACGAACAGCACCAACAGAGGCGATTGCAGCATCGATTGCGGTGATTGCACCGTCGATGTTGGTAGCAGCAGTAGCACTGGTAGCACCGGTCAGAACAGTAGTACCGCTACCTACCGACAGGCTGACGGCGTCGAACTTGGTGCTCAGGGTCAGAGTGATCTGGTTGGCAGTACCGGTGTTGGAGCCCACTTGCAGGGTCATGCTGCCGGCGGAACCGTCCAGCAGGTTTTTGCCGTTCAGGTTGGTGGCCTGGGAAATACGGGTCAGCTCGTCGGACATCTGAGTGAATTCCGCGTTGGTCGCGGACTGGTCAGCAGTGCCGTTGGTGCCGTTACGTGCCTGGAGAGCCAGTTCACGCATACGTTGCAGAATGTTGGTGGTCTCTTGCAGAGCGCCTTCAGCAGTCTGAGCCATCGAGATGCCGTCGTTGGCGTTTTTGATAGCTACGGTCTGACCGCGGATCTGGCTGCTCATACGAGTAGCGATCTGCAGGCCGGCAGCGTCGTCTTTGGCGCTGTTGATTTTCAGGCCGGAAGACAGGCGAGTCATGGAGGTCTGCAGCGCGTTAGCGGCATTGTTCAGGTTCTTCTGAACAGACAGAGAAGCGACGTTAGTGTTTACGCCTAAAGACATGGTGAGTTCCTCGTTGGTTGGGTACTGCGGCTTCCGGCCCTGGCAACCGCCGGGTGTGGCCTAGAGAACCTTCGTAGTAGTTATCGTCGCGATTGCAGGTTGCTTGAGGGCTTTTTTGAAAAAAAATGCCATCACACTGCCACCCCCGCGAAAACAAAGGCCTGCACGAGACCCACGAGAGAAAAATGACGTCAGGGAAATGCCGGCGGCAGAAGAGCGAGGAGATCGCCTGGCCGGCAAAAACGGTTCAGAGGTGAGCGTGAATCGCGTCCAGCAAGTCGATCAATTCATACTCCATGGTGTCGGCCAACCCCAGCCAGTCCTGCGCTTCCTGGGAGGCCAGCATCGACATGAGCAATTGCGCCCATTGCAACTGGATATCTTCAGGGGCCTGACAAAGCAGGTCCTGCACCTTATCGAACACATCGACCATGGTCAGCGCAGCCTCGACGTCGCGCCCGAGACGAAACAACCCGGCGCACTGCCGACAATCGATGACACATTGTGCAAGCTCGCTCATTGCACGAACTCCTGATTGAACGTCGCTCCCACGATCATCGCCCCTGCCCGGCTGCTGTTAAAAAAGCGCACCTGCGGATGCCCGGCGATGTAGCGCTCCAGTTCACACAGATAACTGCGAAAGTTCAACTGCGTCCTGACCCGCACCCCATGCCCATCAAGCACCCAGTGCTTGGCCTGGTTCACCCCCGGCCCCAGATCACCATCGTTCCAGCCGGCATGGGTTTTGTTCATCGGGAACGCAAAGTCGGCACCGAACAGGGTAATCCGGTCCGCCCCCATCTTCACCGCCAGATCCACGGCAGGATGAATCACGCTGCCACCGACATACAGTTCAGCCTTGCTGATCTGTTGGCGAATAGCGGCATAGACCGGGCTGGCGGAATACCCGACGTAACGCGTGCCCTGCCAGGCCTTCAATACCTGCGGGTCGCTCATTGGCAGGTACACCAAGGGGATGTTGCCGGTGTCCTCGGGCGGCAAGTGCCTGAAGCTGATGCGTCGGTCGATACTGACCACCAGATCCGGCCGGATGCCGTGCTCGCGCAATGGGCGGTACGCCGTATCGACACTGATGAACAACGGCCGCTGATCACGCTCGCGTATCGCCCGGAGCTGATCGAAATGCTGCTCAAGGCTTGGCCCTGTGCCGATCACATAGACTTCCCGACCGGTACACGTCGCGAACAACTCGGCCACATCGCGATCGCTGCCGACGAGCTCACGACTCTCCTCCAGCCGCTCAATGATCGCTGGAGACTGCGGATCGAACTCACGGTTATTGAAGGTAAGGTGCACTTCGCTGATCAGCCGATCCCGAATCTTGGCATTGAAATCATCTGCCAGCAGCATCTCGGACGGTAATGCAAAAAACGGCAGGTGGATGTCCGACAAGTCGCCGGCATAGATCAACTCGACCCGAGGATCACTCAGCCACTGCCGCTGATCGAGCAACTGCAACGTCAACGAGAAAATCGCGCCATTGAGGATATGCACGTACAAACGCTGAAGCTCGGCGTTTTCAAGCAGTACTGACTGCAAGTCACCCAGCCCTGTACCGTAGACATGCACCACCTCGCTTGCCGGCGGCAGACTGGCCGCTTGCAACCGCGCTTCACGCGTACGGTCATGGCGACTGGTGAGCTGGATACCGGCAATGCTCAGGGTCGACCCCAAACCTTCCACCAGCTCAGCCTGAACCGCCGCACTGTCTTCAGTCATCAACCGTACATGCAGCGCCGGCCAGCGACGCTCTATCACCTGGAAATTGTCTTCAACGCTGTCGCTCATGCGGCCTCGATATTCATTCAGGCAAAAAAATAGCGTTCAAGGTTACACCTTGAACGCTATTTTTTATGCCACAGGATCTAGCTCATGGGCGATAAATAATCGCCGAGCCCCACGAGAGCCCCACACCAAAACCGCTCAGTGCAACGCGCTTCCATTTGGCGTCAAGTACGTGTTTTTCCAGCAACAACGGAATGCTCGAAGACACGGTATTACCGGTCTCGACCATGTCCTTGATGAATTTCTCCGGATCACCTTCAAAACGCCGCGCCACGGCGTCAACAATCGCCGCACTGCCTTGGTGAATGCAGAACGCATCGATA
The DNA here is from genome assembly GCF_058782685.1 of Pseudomonas sp. FW306-02-D09B. Taxonomy (NCBI): domain Bacteria; kingdom Pseudomonadati; phylum Pseudomonadota; class Gammaproteobacteria; order Pseudomonadales; family Pseudomonadaceae; genus Pseudomonas; species Pseudomonas sp. FW306-02-D09B. The sequence goes on along the minus strand of NZ_JBYSXY010000012.1, from coordinate 78,978 downwards.
TCGTCGGCGTGCAGACCGGACTCGTCGAGCAGCTCGTGCAAATGCGCCGGGACTTTCAGCAATGCAAAGTTGAACACTTGACGACCGTTCATGAAGAACACTCCGTCAGTGACTTTCAGGTGCGGTGCACCAGAACCGTCGGTGCCGAACTTGGCCTTGCCCAACTGCCACGGAGCATCTTCGCCCATCCAGGTCGCGGTGGCGGCATCACCGAACAGCATGGTGGTGTTGCGGTCTTCGGGGTCGACGATTTTCGAGTAAGGGTCGGCGGTCACCAACAGGCCGTTCTTCAGGCCTGCGGCTTCCATGAAGCCCTTGATCGCGTAGATGCCGTACACGTAGCCGGAGCAGCCCAGGGAGATATCGAAGGCGGCAACGGTGGTGGGCAGGCCGAGCTTGTCCTGAACGATCGCTGCGGTGTGCGGCAGACCTTCTTCGTCGCCGTTCTGGGTAACAACGATCAGCACGTCAATCGATTCGCGCTTGAGCGCCGGGTTGTTGGCAAACAACGTATTGACCGCTTCGACACACAGGTCCGAAGTTTCCTGCCCGGCGTCTTTACGCGGCAGGAAAGCGGAACCGATCTTGCCCAGGATGAATTCCTCATCCTTTTCGAATTTTGCACCTTGTGCGTAATTGTCCACGCCGGCTACAGGTACGTAGCTCGCAATGCTCTTTATGCCAATCATTACGGCTTCCCAATAATAAACAGCTGAATACCCCCGTTCGCACGAATCGAGGGGCGCCGACACATAGATTTTGCGTTGCCCGCAACGGGCAACCACGGAAAGCCTAAAGGGCTATCACTGAGCCGATTACCGGCCAGGCGCCATCTTTCCGATCAATACAATACAGTGAAGATGCCCGTTATGACTCACAGGTCACGCTATTTTGCGCAATCAGCCGCACAAGCGCTCATTCGATCAGCGACCAGGCCAGCGCTGTGCCGCGCTTTAAAGGCCCGCGTGCACGTCGTCCGATAATGCTTTCAGCGTGTTTGGGTGCCAGTCCCAACCCCGGGCGAATGGCTCGCAGGTTCTGTGACGTGAACACCTCACCGGCGGCCATGTCCTGGGCAACGTACAGCGAACGACGGTACACCAGCGACTTTTGCTCGGCCTCGGTGACGCCATAATGCACCCGGCCCATGGCCTGCCAGGCGCGCCCGGTCTCGACCACCAGGCTGGCCAGCTCGGCCGGCTCCAGCGAGAAACTCGCGTCGACGCCTCCGGCAGCCCGGTCCAGGGTGAAGTGTTTTTCCACCACCGTCGCCCCAAGGGCCACCGCCGCCACCGAGACCCCTACGCCCATCGAATGATCGGACAGCCCCACTTCGCAACCAAACAGCTCGCGCAGGTGCGGGATGGTTCGCACATTGCTGTTGGCAGGCGAAGCCGGGTAGGTGCTGGTGCATTTGAGCAGCACCAGGTCCTTGCAGCCGGCCGCACGTGCCGCACGCACGGTTTCATCCAGCTCGGCAATGCTGGCCATGCCGGTGGAAATGATCAGCGGCTTGCCAGTGGCGGCGACTCGACGAATCAACGGCAGGTCAGTGTTCTCGAAACTGGCGATCTTGTAGGCCGGCACATCGAGACCTTCGAGAAAATCCACGGCGGTGTCATCGAACGGCGTCGAGAACGCCAGCATGCCCAACTCTTTGGCTCGGGCAAAGATCGGCGCGTGCCATTCCCACGGCGTATGCGCCTTCTCATACAGCGCATACAACGAGGTGCCGGCCCACAGGCTATTGGGGTCCTTGATGAAAAACTCACCTTGATCCAGGTCCAGGGTCATGGTCTCGGCGGTGTAGGTTTGTAATTTCAAGGCATGCGCGCCGGCCCTGGCCGCAGCCTCGACGATCTGCAACGCAACGTCCAGCGACTGATTATGGTTGCCGCTCATCTCGGCGATGATGAATGGCGGCGCATCGGCACCGATCATCCGGTCGCCAATCTTGAAGCTAGTCATGTCAGTGTTCCTTCAATACGCGCGTGAACACGCAAGCGCTCTGGGTAAATCCGGCTTCGCGAAACAGGCTCAGCGACGGCCGGTTGGCAGGCAACACCTGCGCGGTGATGGTGCGTACTTGCGGCCAATGGGCCGTCACGAAGGCTTCGCCACGGGCCAGCAGCGCCCTGCCCCAGCCCAGGCCGAAACGACCTTCGAACAAATAAATCGAGACTTCGGCGCTCACCCCATCAAGGTCGTAGCGCAACACGCTAACCGGGCCATCACCGGCCTCGGCAATCAACAGCAAGCGCTGCTCATTGCTCAAACTCGCGGCCAGCCAGGCCTGGTGCGCTTGCCAGTCGATGCTGCGGTTGTCCAGCGACCAGCGCCGTACCGCCTCGGCATTACGGCCATCGAACAACAGGCGCGCATCATTCTGCGTTGCCTTGCGCACCGGCAGCACCGCACCGACCAGCGCCGCCGCGACCCGTTGCGCACCACGGCCATCGACCAGTTGCCGGGAGCGTTCGGCCAGACTCTGGCGCAAACCCCGATTGCCTGCGACAAAACCGATAGCCTGGCGCAGTTGCTCGACGCTGACCTGCTCCCGCGCGCCCAGGAACACATGGGCGCCCGAAATCGCCATGACCTCGCCATTGGCCTGCTGATTATTCGACACTGCAATGCAAATCGTCGGCAGCCCCATGGCCGCCCGCTCCCAACTGGTGCCGCCACCGGCACCGATAAACAGGTCGGCTTCGGTCATCAGCCGGTAAAAATCGCTGACAAAACGCTGCAAACGCCAGTTCGGGCGACTGGCCGCCAGCACCTGCATCTGCTCCCACGCCGGGTTGTCGGCACCGGCGACGAAGTCGACTTGCAGCTCCGGGAAATCGCTCAACGCGAGCATTGCATGGTGAGTCTGCCTCGCCGCATCGAAGCCCCCGAAGTTCACCAATACGCGTTTTGCCCGAGGTTTGATTTCAATCGCCGGACAGCAGAATTCATCGCGCAACATGGCGAAGCGCGGGCCAAGCAACGTCTGGCATCCGGGGGCAAGTAGCGAAGCATAGGCCTCTGGCGTGCCGGAAAGATTCTGGTTGAGCAACAGATCGACGCTATAGGTGCGCGTCGCCAGATCATCCACTGCGCCGATCCGTGGCGCCCAACGGCGGGCGGCGGTCTGCCAGTGGTGATCGAGGCCGTAATGGTCGGCAATGATCCAGTCGAAAGCCGCCTGCTGCTCTAGCACTTGTCCCAGCGCGGCGATGTCCGCCTGCCACGGCAGCAGGCTCTCGATAGCTTGCAGCGGGTCTTCGTCGGGATAGCGGTCTGGCAGCGCAAAGGTTTCAAAGCCTTCAGCGGCGAGACTGTCGAGCCGATGCCCCGGCAACCGTCGACAGGCGAACGCCACGTGCGCGCCCATCCGGCGCAAGGCTCTGGCCAGGGTCAGGCAGCGGGCGATGTGGCCGCTGCCAATGGTCGGCGAGGCGTCGGCACGGATCAGCACTCTCATTGCAATTCACCGCCAGCCTTCAGTGCAGCGTACAGGTACTCGGCGCGCTTCCAGTCTTCGAGGGTGTCGATGTCTTGCACCAGATAGCGCGGCAGGATCACCGGCAAACTCCGGGGTGAATACAACACATCGCCGCGCAACCAGGCACTGCTGCGGCCCCAATAGAACTGCCCGGCGTCCTGATAGGCCGGCGGCAAATCCTGGGAGCGCGTATTACGAAATTCCGGGTACAACGCGCTCAAGGCGCCCTGATCGTCAAGGGTCAGGGCACGCTGCACCGGAAAACCGAAGTCGCACACCGAGAACGCGAACGACTTGTCCGGGTGCAGTTCCAGTCGCTGCAAACCCTGTTGCAGAAACCGCGTTTGCAGCAGAGGCGCGGTGGCGTAAATGCAACAGGCGTAATCAAAGTCACTGCCCTGTCGATGCAGTTCTTCCAGTGCATGGACAATCACCGCCGCGGTGCCGGTGAAGTCATCAGCCAGCGCCGCCGGGCGCATAAACGGTACCTGCGCACCACTGGCGCGGGCCAGGTCGGCGATTTCATCATCGTCAGTGCTGACCAGTACCTGGGCGAACAACCCCGAATCGAGAGCGGTTTTGATCGAACGGACAATCATCGGCACGCCGTCGAACGGCTTGAGGTTCTTGCGCGGTATGCGTTTGCTGCCACCGCGGGCCGGGATGATGGCGACGTTGCTCAACGGCGTTTTTCCAGAAGAAACCAGGTGACATCGTCCACCGGAAATTGCGGGTCGCGGTGGTAACCAAACCCGTAATCCAGCAGTTGCAAGTCATCATAGCGATCAAGCATTTCACCGGCAAAATCGCGCTTGAACAGCTTGCCGCTGTTACCGCGATACGACACCTCGACCGGCGCCGGGTTGTAGTACTCGGCGATCAGGATGTAGCGCCGGCTCAGTTCATACAGCTGCGCATAGGCCGCTGGCAGCAGCTGCGGTGCCAGGTGAATCAGCACGCCTTTACTCAGGGTCAGGTCGAAGGTGCGTTCGAGGGGAAAATCGAACAACGAACCGTGCCAGATCTGCGCAATCCCCAGCGCCTGCGCCTGGGCGCACGCGCTGGCATTGATCTCCACGCCAAACAGCTCGCTCTGCGGCAACAACTGACGCAGCGCCTGCAGGTTATTGCCGGCATTGGTGCCCAGCTCCACCAGGCTTTCGATACGCCCGGCCCGGGTCAGAGCCTTGGCAAACAAGGCCAGGTTGGCCGCCACCAACGGCTGGCCGACGTTGCGGTCGATGTACTGGTTACCGAAATCGCCTTGCCAGAATTTTTCCTGCTCACTGAGTTCGCGCATCACACATTCCCATTCGCCGCCATGGCAGCAATTATTCGGTCAGCCGGCGCAATTGCTCGACCACGTAGTCCTGCTGTTCATCGCTGAGTAACGGAAACAGCGGCAGGCTGATGGCCTCGGCGTAGTAACGCTCGGCCTGTGGGAAATCACCTTCGGCGAAACCCAGGTCCCGATAGTACGGCTGCAAATGCACCGGAATATAGTGCAGATTCACCCCTACCCCGGCCGCTCGCAGACCTTCAAACACCTGTCGATGACTGAGGTTGATACGATCGAGTTGCAGACGCACCACATACAGATGCCATGCCGACTCGGCCTCGGGCTGAGCGCTGGGCAAGGTCAATGGCAGGTACGCCAGCAAACGGTCATAACGCGCCGCCAACTCACGCCGACGCTCGATGAAGTCATCCAGCTTGTTCAACTGCGACAGCCCGAGGGCCGCTTGCAGGTCGGTGATGCGGTAGTTGAAGCCCAGTTCCACCTGCTGGTAGTACCAGGGACCGTGACTGGCTTCGGTCATTTGCTCGGGATCGCGAGTCATGCCGTGGCTGCGCAGGCGTTGCAGGCGCTCGGCCAGGTCCCGGCGATTGGTCAGGACCATGCCACCTTCGGCACTGGTAATGATTTTCACCGGATGGAAGCTGAACACCGTCATCGCCGCGAACTCACCACACCCCACCGGGCGCCCGGCATAAGACGCACCCACCGCGTGGGACGCATCCTCAATCACGGTGAAGCCATAGCGCTCGGCCAGTTCGGCGATCATGCGCAGGTCGCAGCTCTGCCCGGAGAACGCCACCGCTACCAGCACTTTAGGCAGCGTGCCGTTGTCCTCTGCCGTTTCCAGCTTCGCTTTCAGGGCGTAGGCATCGAGGTTCCAGGTCAGCGGATCAATATCGACAAAGTCCACCTCGGCACCGCAATAGCGACCACAGTTGGCCGAGGCCAAAAACGTATTCGGCGTGGTCCACAAGCGATCGCCCGGCCCGAGCCCCGCCGCCAGACACGCGATGTGCAAGGCCGCCGTGGCGTTGCACACCGCCACCGCATAATCCGCCTGGCAGCGCTCGGCCATCGCCTGCTCGAAACGCTCGATGGTCGGCCCCTGGGTCAGCCAGTCGGATTGCAACACCGCGACCACTGCGTCGATGTCTGCCTGATCCAGGCTTTGCCGACCGTAAGGAATCATGCCGACAACCCGGCGTGCAACTCGGTGATCTGCCCGACCGAGAGGAAATGCCCATTGGTGTCGGAGCGGTACTCGAAGTCTTCGCTCACGCGCCGCCCCTGCTCACCCACGCCGTCCAGCGAAAAATCAATATCGACGTGAGTAAAACGAATCGACGGCTCGATGGTGTAGTGGTCCTCGAATTCCAGGGTCATCCGTGCGTCATCCAGCGGCACCATCAATTCATGGAGCTTTTCACCCGGACGAATCCCGACGACTTTGTGCGGCAAATGCTCAGCCATGCCGCGTGCCAGGTCGACAATGCGGATTGACGGAATCTTCGGCACGAAAACCTCCCCGCCATGCATCCGCGCGAAGCTGTCGAGCACGAACTGCACACCGTGATCGAGGGTGATCCAGAAGCGGGTCATGCGCTCGTCGGTAATCGGCAGTTCTTTCGCGTCCTCGGCAATCAGTTTGCTGAAGAACGGCACCACCGAGCCGCGTGACCCGGCCACATTGCCATAGCGCACCACCGCAAACCGGGTTTGCTGATCACCGGCGATGTTGTTCGCCGCCACGAACAGTTTGTCCGAGAGCAGCTTGGTCGCACCGTACAGGTTGATCGGGCTGGCCGCCTTGTCGGTGGACAGCGCAACGACTTTCTTCACACCGTTATCAATGGCGGCGGCGATGATATTTTCCGCGCCATTGACGTTGGTGCGAATGCATTCAGTGGGGTTGTATTCCGCCGCAGGCACCTGTTTCAGGGCAGCGGCATGCACCACGTAATCGATCCCGCGCATCGCCTGACGCAAACGCTCGGCATCGCGCACATCGCCCAAAAAGTAACGCATGCACGGTGCATTGAAGGTTTGCTGCATCTCGTACTGCTTGAGTTCGTCGCGCGAGAACACCACCACCCGCTTGGGCTGGTACTGCTCGAGCAAACGCCGGATGAACATGCGCCCGAACGAACCGGTGCCGCCGGAGATGAAAATCGATTTACCGTTGAACATGCCGCGATCCTTTTACCTGTGCGCCAAACTTAAACCAGCAACCGCGCCCAATCCACGCTGGTCGGATTGCCAAGAGTGAAACCCTTGCCGGTCAGGGCGAGGTTCTTGTTGTACGCCAGATCGTGCTGGAACGGCCCGGCCCATTTTTCACGCAAGGCCGCAAGCGCCTGCGGTGCATCGGGCAAGGTGCCAGGATGGATAACCTGCACTTGCGGTGTCCATACCACCAGATAGCCGGCTTGACCTGCCTTGAGGCACAGGTCGACATCGCCGTAGGCATTGGCAAACGCCTGTTCGTCCAGCCCGCCAACCTCGTCGAACAGCGCTTTGCGGATCATCAGGCATACAGCCGAAACGGCCGAATAGTTCTGCTCCAGCACCAGACGGTTCATATAGCCTTTGGCATCCTTGGACTCGCCAACGAAAGCCGAACCGACGCCATCGTTCATGCCCAGAATCAGCCCGGCCTGAGTCACCTTGCCGTCGTGATCCAGCAGCTTGGTGCCAACCACCCCGACTTCCGGGCGCTGGGCCTGGTTGAGCAGGGATTCGAGCCAGTTCGGGTTGACCACTTCACTGTCCGCCGCCAGTAGCACCAGGTATTCACCCTGGACCTGCTGACTGGCCTCGTTGTACAACGCCGACAGGCTGAGACGCTCGTGCGCCCGCAGGACTTGAATCTTGTCGCCCGGCTGCCCGAGGCCGTCCAGCCATCGAAGGATGTCCGGTGACTGGCTCGCGTTATCGGCGATCAGCACTTCGTAACGGGTGTAGCGGGTTCGTTGCACAATGCCGGTCAGGCAACGTTGCAGCTGCGCCAGGTTGTCCTGGCTGGCCACGATGATCGACACCAGCGGACGCTCGGCATGACGGTAATCGATTTGATAAGTACCAGGCTCGACGGAGCTGATTTGCGCCTTGTAGCCACGGGTCGCAAGGTGACGGATCAACGCCTGGCGCTCGTGGGCGTTGTCTTCCAGCACCGGCGCCCGGGCGATCAGCAACGGTTCGTCCAGATGAGCCAGCCAGGCCAGGCCGCCCTGCTCGATGATGCGCAGCAGCAGGTCGAACTCCAGTGCCTTACTGAAGTCGGCCTGGTAACCGCCTGCTTCCAACAACACATCCTTGCGGATCAGCCAATGCCGAGCCATCAGCGCTGGCAGGCTTTGCAGCAAATCGAGGTTGAAGCCTGGGCGGAACACATCGATCAGCGCGCCATTGGTGTCACGCTGAATCTCGTCCGCTGCCACTGCTCGACAGTCAGGCGCGGCGTGCAGTTCCAGACCTGCGCGCAACAAGCCACCAGCAGTGAACTCGTCCCCCGCCTCGGTCAGCAGCAGCCAGTCGCACGGCGATTGACGCGCGATCTGATTGAGCTTGTCGACATGGTTGGCCGGGGTTACGCGAACGAAATGCAGCGTGTTGTGCACCGTCGTTGCCGCCAGCGGCTCACCGGTGGTGAACACCACGATCTTGAAGGCATGGTTGTGGCCTTCCAGCAAACTGTCGAGGGTGATCTGCAGCTTGGCTGCGTCGTTGTCGAGGTCCAGCACCAGAATGCCAAACTGTGGACCGCCGTTGTGGGCGGCCAGATAACGTGACGTCGCAGCGACTTCGTCAGCGTCCGGGGCGCGCGCCGCCAGCCACTTGAGCAGGCGACCGGAGCGCATGGCACCGAACACCTCGTCGTTGCCCTGGGTCGTCACCGCATCCAGGCGCTCGGCCCAGGCAAACATGTCCCGCGCGTCGTCCGCTTCGCCCAGAAGCTCCAACTGCTGCGCCAGGCGCTTGACCACCTGACGGTTGAACGGGTTGCTGCCGTACGCGTGCCCCAGTCGCTCGATAACGCTTTCAGGGGTGTCGTTGTTGCGGGGCCGCATCATGTCAGCCTGCATCGTCCAGATACCTTCGAGCCCCTGAAGCTGAACGCGGCCGGCCGGCATGGCGTGCAGCAGAAATTCGAACTGGCTCAACAGGTCGAAGAACTTTTGATTGTAGAAAGGCATTTCGACATATTGCAAAAGCCCGAATTGGCGGTCTGGCCCCTTCTGCACATTGTTCCAGCGCGATTCGAAAATCGGCTCGGCAGTCAACGCCCGACGGTTGCGCAAGCTGTCGGCCAGCGCCTCGAAACTGTCCAGTGCCAGTTGCCTGGCCTGCTCCGCGTCAAGACCGGTGCGGCTACTCGGCAACGTCGCCAGCAATTGGGCGAACGCTTCACGGTCCGCTACCGACTTGGCATCGGCAAGGGTCAGGGTGCTGTAGATCTCGGTGTTGTGCTCCGACTCAATATAATTGACCTCTCGCACCACATACGGGATCGGCAGAATTCGCGCCTTGGCCATTGCCAGCATGTAGTACGCATGGCCGATTTCCTGCCATTCGAAGATGGTGTTCTCTGGCATGAGCGCGTACCAGTCACGCAACAGCTCGGTGCGGTGAACCGCATAGAACGGCGGGATGTACTGGTGCATGAAATCGATGACCCGGTCCTGCGCACGTTCGGACGAGTAGTCTTCACAGACCTTCTTGTCCCGGCGGTAGTAGCTCACGCTGTTGGCCAGGGTCAGGTACATCAGGCAATAGCCATGGCACATGCCGTAATCCGGATTTTCTTCCAGGAACGATACCGAAGCGTCGAGGGCGTCATGCACGATGAAGTCATCGTCGGCGGCAAACACCATGTACGGCGTGGTGACTTGCTGCACGCCGTAGTCGAGCTTGGCCCGAATGCCCCAGTAACCGTACTGCGGCAGGTGCTGATAGTCGACCGAGGGGTACACGCCGTCGATGCCATCGGTGGCTTGGGTCGAAGAGTCCAGCACCAGAATCCTGCAAGGCAAGGTGCTGTAAAACTTCACCGCCCGGCGCGCAAAGGCCGGTCGGTTGTGGGTGATGAGTACCACCGTCAACAACTCGTTCAATGGTAATCCGCTTTCAGAACCGCACTTGCCTTGCATAATTTCTCCCCACAACCGGCGTATCGCCCGATGAACTCAACAATGATGTCGTTGCTTAACGAACCCGACGCAGATAGCCGTCCGGCGCCACGGTGATCAGCAGCTTGCTGTGAATCCGCGCATCGATTTCAAAATCGCGGTTTTCTTCCAGGTAGGCCCAGACCGCAGTTTTCGGGTTATCACCCTTGCCCCACGGACGATCCGGGAAGGCATCTTCCGGCATGTCTTCGACCACGGTGTCCATCACCACGCAGTAGCTGCCGACCGACACCAACGGTGCGTACAGGCGCAACTCTTCAAGCACGTGTTCGTGGGTATGGTTGGAGTCCAGAACCACCAGCACTTTCTTGCCAGCCACCCGTGCACGCACTTCTTCAACGATGGCCGGATCGATGCTCGAACCCTGGATCATGCTGATCCGGCGCGCCATCGGGTGGGCTTCAATGGCTTCGCGGTTGTGTTGACGAATGTCGATGTCCACACCCAGCACTTCGCCGTGGCCGATCAGTTCCAGCATCGAGGCGTAAAACACCAGGGAGCCGCCGTGGGCGATGCCCGTTTCGACGATCACATCCGGGCGCAGGTCCCAGATGATTTCCTGCATGGCAACCATGTCCTGGGGAAACTGAATGATCGGCCGGCCCATCCAGCTGAAGTTGTAGGTGTATTTGTGTTTGGCCGTGACACCGACCCAGTCCAGCGACTCGGACTGAAGTTTTTTGTCTTGCTGCAAGCCTTCGATGTTCTGGCTTACTTCTTCGCGAAACTGCTCATGAGGATTCATGCAAACGCTCCGATACGGGGTGTTGTTAGTTAAAAACCCGACCGTCCTGATAAGGGACGGCCTGAGTCTTGATAATTCGTGCGGGATTACCGACGACAACGGCATAGTCGGGAACGTCCCGGGTGACCACGGCGCCGGCGCCGACCGTTGCCCAGCGGCCAATGCGCAAGCGCGGAAGAATGGTGGCGTTGGTGCCGATGAAAGCCCCGTCCCCCACTTCGACACAGCCGGCGATGGCTACTCCGGGCGCCATGAATACGCTGTGCCCGATGCGGCCTTCGTGCCCGATCAGGCTGCCGTAGCTGATGCTGCTGTTATCGCCCAGGGACACTTCGGCCTGAATGATCACGCCTTCCTGGAGATAGTTGCCGGTGCCCATGCGCGTCATGCTCAGATCGATGCCGGGGTGCAGGAAGTTGCCCAGTGTTCCGCCGGCCTCGATGATCTGCCGCGTCGTCTCGTAACGGGTTCTGGTGTCGCGGGTGATCAGGTTCACGAAGTGCGTGTCCGGGCCTTTCAAGTCGGCCACACGCTCTACCCCACCGATCACCGGCACGCCATGAAACAGCGTGCCGTGCTTGGCTGCATCGTTGTCGAGAAAGGCAAACTCCATGGCAGGGTTGGCTCGTTTGACGGAGCCAATCATCCGCACGGCTTCAGGGTTTGCCGCGCCCAACAGGTAGACCTTCACAGCACATTCCTTTGCTGGCAGACCGTGCGAATCACCTCGATCACCCGCTGTTGATCAGCGTCGGTCATGTCGTGGTAGCTCGGCAGATTGATCGCCCGTTCCGACAGCGAGACGGCCATCGGCGTGTGCACCGGCTTATCGGCAAACATCGGCAGCGCCGACAATGGCCAGAAAAATACCCGGGCATCGATATCCGCTGCTTGAAAGGCTTCGATCAACAACTCTCGGGTAATACCGGTGCTTTCATGGAACACCACGGTGGGCATCCAGTAACCGTTCCTGGAATGCTCAGGTTGCGGGTTCATGGACAGCAACGGGATATCCAGCAGCCCCTGGGCATACCGATCGAAGATCGCGCGTTTGCGGGCAATCAGCTCATCGACACGTTCGATCTGGGCACAACCGATGGCGGCCTGCAGATTGCTCATCTTGTATTTGAAACCAATGAAATCCGGCCAGAACTGCCGCGTGCTGCCACTGACCCGACCGTGGTTGGAGAGTGTCAGCACTCGGTCATACAGCGCCTTGTCCGAGGTCACGAAAATCCCGCCTTCCCCGGTGGTCATGGTCTTGGTGCCATGAAAGGAGAAGGCGCCGAAAGCCCCCAACGAACCCGCGGCTTTACCACGCCATTGCGAGCCGATGGCTTCGGCGGCGTCTTCGATGACCGCAATCCCGTGCTCGCGGCCGATCGCAAGCAGCGTGTCCAGATCGCACAGGTTGCCGTACAAATGCACCGCCACGATGGCTTTGGTCCGTGGCGTAATGGCTTGCCGAACCTGCTCCGGGTCCAGGCACCAGCTGTCCGGCAACACGTCGACAAAAACCGGCGTCGCGCCCAGGTAATCGATAGGGGCCGCCGAGGCGATCCAGTTGGTGTTGGCCAAAATAACTTCATCGCCCGGACCGATTCCCAATGCGGCCATGCCCATGTGCAAGGCGCCGGTACAGCTGGAGGTCGCGATGGCATAGGGCACGCCCATGTGCTGCGCGAAGGACTTCTCGAAACGTGTGATGTATTCGTAGCAACGCTCGCCCCAGCCATGCTGCACAGCATCCAGCACGTACTTGGCTTCCAGCTCGCCCACACTGGGCTTGGTGTAGTGAATTCGGCTCATCTGAAGCTCAACTCCGGAATGGCAACGACAAAACGCCCGCCCCAACTGCGGACAACTGCGTATTGCTGGGTGATCTCGTCCAGCAGGTTCCATGGCAGCACCAGGACATAGTCCGGTTTCTCGATTTCAATCCGCTCGGGAGACACCACCGGAATGCGACTGCCCGGCAAGAACTTGCCTTGCTTGTGCGGACTCGCATCCGCGACCCAGGCCAGCAGATCTGGCTTGACCCCGGCATAGTTGAGCAAGGTATTGCCTTTGGCGGCGGCGCCATAACCGACTACGCGTTTGCCCTCGGCCTTGGCCTGCAAGAGGAAACGCAGCAGTGCGTGTTTGATCTGTTCCGCGGCCGGGGCCAGGGTCGTGTAGTAAGCGGCGGTTTTGACTCCGGCCGCCTGCTCGACCTGCAACTGTTGTTGCACGGCAGGCGTTACTTCACGGCGCACACCCTCGGCACGCTGCACGAACACCCGCAGTGAGCCGCCATGGGTCGGCAACTCGCTGACATCGAAAACTTCCAGGCCATTGCGCTCGCACAAACGCTGCACGGCGGTCAGCGACAGATAGGAATAGTGCTCGTGGTAAAGGGTGTCGAACTGTTGCCCGGCCATCAGCGTCAGCAACTGCGGAAACTCGAACGTCGCCACGCCCGTGGGCTTGAGCAGCGTCGCGAAACCGCCGAGGAAATCATTGATGTCCGGCACATGCGCCAGCACATTGTTGGCGGCCATCAGGTCCGCGCCCCAGCCTTCGCTCAGCAACTGCGAGGCGCTGTCGCGACCGAAGAACAGCTCGCGTATGTCCAGGCCTTTTTCCCGCGCGGCCTGTGCTGTGCTGCGGGTCGGCTCGACGCCGAGGCAACGGATACCGCGTTGTGCAACGTACTGCAGCAAGTAGCCATCGTTGGCGGCAATTTCCACCACACGGCTGTCGGCGGTCAGCCCGAAACGCTCGACCATCTCGGCCACATACCGATCGGCATGGGCCAGCCAGGTGCTGGAAAACGAACTGAAATACGCATAGTCGGCATCGAACAGACTGTCAGCGCGGGTGTAGTCCTCGGTCTGCACCAGCCAGCATTCCTGGCAGACCGCGACCTTCAACGGGACCCATTGCTCGGCCTGCTCCAACTGCTCCGCCCGCAGGTACGCGTTGGACGGCGGCGAGGTGCCCAGATCGATCAATGGCAACGCCAACGGGGTGCCGCAACCTCGGCAATTCATAGACGCACTCCAGGGAATTGGTCATCCAGCCAGGGATGGGCGGCATCCCGGGTCGACAGATTTTTGACAGGCTCGGGCCAGGCAATCGCCAGACGCGGATCGAGCACCGACAGGCCGCCCTCGTGATCCGGCGCATAATCGGCGCTGTGCAAATAGAGCAGCTCGGCATCGTCGCTCAAGGTCTGAAAACCATGGGCGAAACCTGCTGGAATCAACAGGCTGCGACCATCACCGGCACGCAGGTGCTCGGCGTGCCATTGCAAAAAGGTCGCCGAGTCCGGTCGCAGGTCGACCGCAACATCCCAGACTTCACCGCGCAAGCAGGTGATCAGTTTGGCTTCCGGGGCCTGGGTATTCTGATAATGCAAACCGCGCACGCTGCCGCGCTCACGGGTGCAGGACTGGTTGATCTGACGAATATGGAACGGCTCGCCAAAGGCGTTCAGGCTGCCCTCGCAGAACAACCGGGCGAAGTGCCCGCGCTGATCTTCATGACGTTTGTGCTGAACACTGAACAAGCCCTGGAGAGGTAACGCACTGATGCAAAACTCACTCACAGCGGCCACCGATACAGGTTCAGCTGGTGCAGCGTGATGGCACGCATGTCATCGCCATTTTCCCAGGCCAGGTGCCAATCCAGAGTGTGCGTCAGACAGTCTTGCAGCGACCAGCGCGGCTGCCATGCCAACAACTGACGGGCGCGACTGCTGTCCAGGCGCAACAGGCCGGCCTCATGCAACTCGCTCGGTTCGACACGCAAACCTCGCGCGTGCGGCCAACGCCTGGAGAGCAGTTCGACCACTTCACCGACGCTGCACATATCGCTTTCACTCGGCCCGAAGTTCCACGCACCGGCGAATTGCGGACCGTGCTCATACAGGCCCGCCGCCAGTTGCAGGTAACCGGCCAGCGGTTCCAGCGCGTGCTGCCAAGGGCGAACGGCTTGTGGATAACGCAGGGTCACCGGCTCATTCGCCGACCACGCCTTGAGCACATCGGGAATCAGGCGTTCCGGGGCGAAATCGCCGCCACCGAGCACATTCCCGGCACGCGCAGTGGCCAGTGCCAGGCCGTGCTCGGCATGCCGCTCGGCAGGGAAAAACGAGGCTGCGTAAGACTGCGCCAACAACTCGCAACAGGCCTTGCTGCTGCTGTAAGGATCATGGCCGCCAAGGGCTTCGTTTTCACGGTAGGGCCACAGCCATTCCTGATTGGCGTAGACCTTGTCGGTGGTCACCAGCACGCACGCGCGCACTCCGCCGATTTGACGAATCGCTTCCAACAGATTGAGCGTGCCCATGACGTTGCTTGAGTAAGTCCCGAGCGGGTCACGGTAGCCTTCGCGCACCAAGGGTTGCGCTGCCAGATGCAGGACGATTTCTGGCTGAGCCTCGGCGATCAGTTCCAGCAACGCCGCCAGGTCACGCAAGTCACCGCGCTGATCGTTGATGCCTTCAGCAACGCGCGCCAGTTCGAACAGACTCGGTTCGGTGGACGGGTCCAGGGCAAAGCCTGTGACCTCAGCCCCCAGGCTTTGCAGCCAAAGCGTCAACCAACTGCCTTTGAAACCAGTGTGACCGGTGACCAGTACCCGCTTGCCGCGCCAGAATTGCGAACTCAGTCCCACTGCTTCCATGGGGCCTCCCCGCTCTGCCACAGGTGCTCCAGATGATTCTTGTCACGCAGGGTGTCCATCGGGTGCCAGAAACCATCGTGCTGGAAAGCGTTCAGTTGCCCCTCGGCCGCCAAGGTCATCAACGGTTCGGACTCCCAAACCGTCTCGTCGGCTTTGATCAGCGACAGCACTTTGGGCGACAAGACAAAGAAGCCACCGTTGATCCAGCCGCCATCACCGCGAGGCTTCTCGGTGAAACCGCGCACCAGATCACCGTCGCGCTCCAGCGCGCCGTAACGTCCTGGTGGCTGTACCGCCGTAACCGTCGCCAGCTTGCCGCTGCTCAAGTGAAAATCCACCAGGGCACCAATATTGAGGTCCGAAACACCGTCGCCATAGGTGAAGCAGAACGCTTCCTGATCTTCCAGATAGCGGCTGGCACGACGCAAACGGCCACCGGTCATGGTTTCTTCGCCGGTGTCGATCAAGGTGACACGCCAAGGCTCGCTGTAGTTCTGGTGAACGTCCATGCGGTTGTTCGACATGTCGAAGGTGACGTCAGAGGTGTGCAGGAAGTAGTTGGCGAAGAAGTCCTTGATCGCGTAGCCCTTGTAGCCCAGGCAAATCACGAAGTCGTGAATTCCGTGTGCGGAATACTGCTTCATGATGTGCCAGAGAATTGGCTTGCCGCCGATCTCGATCATCGGCTTGGGCTTGAGGTGCGACTCTTCGCTGATCCGCGTGCCCAGGCCACCCGCCAGAATAACTGCCTTCATCTTGTCCCCTCTTGTTCGTCACAGCGCCAGCCCAAGCCCTGCAAGGCTTTGCGACCGTCTGGATAAATCGTATGAGGCTGCACCCATCACTCTCTGGCTGCACCGCACATGCTCGATTTATGGCGATTTTGAGGGGGACTTGCAGGAAACGCGCCAGCTGCGGACATCAACCGCCCGCAATAAAGTGGCTCGCCTTCACCACTCAACAGGCCGAGCGTTAGCTCGCCTGCCGCTGTTGATCTTGATCCACCCGCCCCTATCGGGAGGCCGAGTGGAGGCGTTCATCAGGGGGTGGGCGCGCAGCGCCGTTCGACGCAGTCGAACACATCGAGAGGAGGTCGTCGCGAAGCAGACCGTAGGCGATGCCCCCTGATGGACACCGGAGTGAGGGGACGCCGAGCCTAGGCGAGGTGCCGTACGCTTGGGGCGAAGACTTTTGCTTCCTTTGGGGCGTTTGCCAAAGGGAGTCGCCGTCAGGGCGAAACCCTAAGTGGCCGTTACCGCAGGAATGGATATGTACACCTGCGAGAGACTGGTCGGCTGTCAGGCCGCCATCGCGGGCAAGCCCGGCTCCCACAATGGATTGGTGTACACCTGCGAGAGATTGGTCGGCTGTCAGGCCGCCATCGCGGGCAAGCCCGGCTCCCACAGTTGGACTGTGTATATCTGCGGGAGATGGGTCGGCTGTCAGGCCGCCATCGCGGGCAAGCCCGGCTCCCACAGCTGGACTGTGTACATCTGCGGGAGATTGGTCGGCTGTCAGGCCGCCATCGCGGGCAAGCCCGGCTCCCACAGCTGGACTGTGTACATCTGCGGGAGATTGGCCGGCTGTCAGGCCGCCAAGGTCAAAAGATCGCAGCCTTCGGCAGCTCCGAAGGCAGGGCGTATCAGTCGGCCAACCAGCCATTTTCCCAGTACCGCACGTTATCCCCGCGCAGCATGTAGTCGCGCAGCACCGCTTCGCGCAGCTCATCGCCCATGCGGTAGCTGGCATCCGGGTCCGCCAGGTGCATGCGAATGGCCTGCAACCATTCCTCGGTACTGTTGCTGACAACCCGAGTGCACGGCAGATAACCCCGATAGGCCTCGGTATCGGTACACACCACCGGGTAGCCGCAAGCACCGTACTCCAACAGGCGCAGATTGCTCTTGCAGTCGTTGAAGATATGAAACTCCAGCGGCGCCAGCGCCAGGTCGAGGTTCAGGCTGGCCAGTTTCGCCGGGTAGACACTGAGGTCGATCACGCCATGGAACTCATGCATGTAAGGCAGCAACTCTTCGGGACACATGCCGAAGAACACCCAATCCACCTCGTTGGCCAGCTCGCGAACGACGTCAGCGATGATCGCCAGGTCGCCCGAGTGACTGGTACCGCCCCCCCAGCCTACCCGCGGCTTTTTCGAGGTGCGGCGCTGGCTGCGCAGGCCATCCCAAAGATGAGTGGCGAGCATGTTCGGCACAACCCGAATGTCGTGATGCATCGACGACAACGCATCGGCCAGTGGCTGGGTCGACACCACCACCCGATCGCACAGGCCGATACCGCGACGGACCAGACGCTCCATCTCGACGTGGTCCGGCATATTGCGAATGTGTGCGTTCTTCTTCGGCGCCTTGATGACATAGTCATCCAGCTCGAAAATCAGTCGGGCGTTGGTGTAGGGCTTGAAGGCGGCGATCTCGTTGACCGGTCCTTCACTGTAGCGCCCTTGCAGGATGATGACGTCCGGCGCCTCACGCTCGATCTCGATGATCGACGGCAGATCGTAGTAGATCCGCCCGGTCGCCCGACCCGCCTTCTGCAGTTCAACCAGCGGCTGGATCGCCCGATAGTGACCGACTGCCGAGGAGTTGACCGGCAGCGCCATGATGTTCGGTAACTGGCGAACGGAAAACGGGCTCCAGCCGGTGCGCAAGCCTGGCTCCAGGCTGTAACTGGAACCCCCTGGCGTATTGAGCATCAGGTTCGGGTTGTACGCCGGGTCGCGAGCAACAATGGACAACCAGCGCCGGTAGAAGGTTTCCTGCTCTTGCGTGAGTTGCGCCAACTCGACTTTGTCCGGGACGACAGCAGGCTGTGTCCCGAGGGCCAACTGGGCGTACGGCGTCCACACCACCAGATAGCCGTTCTGACGGACCCGCAAACACAGGTCCACCTCGTTGAGGGTCAAGGCAAAATCCTGCGCCTGCAGCCCACCGACACTCTCGAATATTGCCTTGCGCACCATCAGGCAATCAGCACCGACAGCGCTTAGGTCCTGAACCACCTGCAAGCGGTGCATGTAGCCCGCCGCGTTAAGCGAGTCGGCGTAAAACGGTGAAGCGGCCGGCCCTTGCAGCCCGAGAATCAGCCCGGCATGCAGCACGCAACCGTCAGGATTGAACAGCTTGGCCCCGACGACACCGACTTCTGGACGCTGCGCATGATTGAGCAACTCACCCAGCCAGTCCGCACGGGTGACCACCACATACGGGTCGAGCATCAGCAGGTATTCACCGCGAGCCTGCTGCGCCGCAAAGTTGCGCGTCGCCGCGAGATTCCCCTGCGGCGGATACGTCAGCACCCGCAACCGGTCGCTGCCCAACTGGGCCATGGCACTCAGCCACTCAAGCGTCTGCGCAGACTCACTGCCGTTGTCGACCAGCAGCAACTCGTACTCGCTGTAGGCGGTTTTCTCCAACAGGCTTTCGACACACCGTTGCAGCACTGACAACTGGTCCTTGCAGACAATGATGATCGACACCAGCGGCCGCTCAGCGTGCAGGTAATCGACACGATTGAGCAAGGTAAAACTGCCCTGGCGAATCTCATGGGCAATATTCAATCGCTGAAGATGTGCCTCCAACACTTGCGGATTGAGTTCAATGACGTCGGGCAGCGCCAGCCACTGTGCCAGGCCGAGTGTCGACTCCAGCATCACCTCGGCAATATGTTCGACGACCTCCACGCCACTGTCCTCGACCATGCGCCACAGCACATCGTGAGGCGCCAGCTCTCCATAACGTGAATCGAAGCCACCCAGCGCCAGGAAACGCTCGCGCTGAAAGGCCAGGGATCGCCCGACATAGGGATAACTGCGCATCAGGTCCAGGTTGAAATCCGGCTTGAAGACCGGGTCTGCCGACTCACCGTCGCGCAATCCGCCTTCGTCACCATACACACACAATGCGCTCGGTGACGCACTGACGCGCTCGGCCAGCAGCAACAGCGCCGGCTCCACCAGACGATCGCCGGCACGCAGCACATAGAACCAGTCAACCCCGTCGAGTTGCGCCAGCAGTGCGTTGAGCTGCGCGCACCAGTCCTCCTGCAACGGCAGGTTGAACACCCGCTCATCGAGCTGCGCTTCGGTACAGGCGCTGGACAACACCAGGATCAGTTCTGGCGCATAGAGCTGTCCGGCAAGGCTTTTAAGGGTGAGATCCAGGCTGGCACGACTGGACTGATCATCGATGATGATCGGGACGATTTTCGGTTGCCGCGACCAACCGGCGACGGTTTCCGGCAACAGATGTCGCTGAGTCTCACTGAGTGTGCGACACGCCAGCCATTGCGTGTACAGCTGGGAAAAACTCTCGCTGGCGATACCCACCCGATATTCCTGGCTGGCCTGGCGATTCCCCAGCGTCCGACTCAGGGGCAACTCCTCCCAGATTCGCGGCGCCTCTTCGGCACGACTCAGTGGCAGGAAACGAACCCAGCCTCCCGCCGGAGCATCCTCGCCGCCACGAACCTTGAGCATTTGCACCAGCCAGTGCTTTTCCAGCTCCGCCGCATCTTTCATCGGCTGCTGACGAATCAAACGCTCCGGATGCAAGCGCTCGACGCTCAACACGTAGTTGAGCTGAGCCATGTTGCCCCGGCGCATCAGGCAGATGTACAAGGCCAGATCGAGCGACGCGACAAAGCAATGGCCAGGTTGAGTCAAAGCCGGCATCAGTTCCTGCACATCCTTGCGGCGGAACAGCGCACTGCTGAAACCACCGAGGAAGTTGACCGGGAAGCTCTCGAAAATCGCCAGCAGGTCATCGCCCTTGAATATCCCGCACTCCGGCGACAGTGTGCTGTTCTCCAGACGTGATGGCAGCGGGTGATCATCCGCATCCCAGAACACGCGCTGGGCCAGCACCAGATTGATGTCCGCCTGCTCGGTCAGGACCTGCGCCTGGCGCTCGATACACGCAGGCGACAGCTGATCGTCATCACAGAGAAACTTGATGTACTCGCCCTTTGCCTCGCCCAGGCACGCCTGCAGATTGCCGACAAACCCCAGCGTCTGCGGGTTTCGCACATACCGCACGCGCTCTGCTGCATCGCCCGTCAGCGACTCGACAACCTGCCGGATCTCATCGCCGCGACTGTCGTCGCACACAATGATTTCGAGGTTGGCGTAATGCTGGACCAGGGCACTGCGCAGAGCCTGAGCAAAGAAGCGTGGATTGAAGGCGGGAATGACGAGGCTGACTAACGGGACTGGATTCACGGCGGGGCTCTCAAGCGGCGGACGCTCACCCGGTCGGGTGAGCCCCTGAAACCGCTGAAAAAAGGCGATTGGTATTCGGCGGTTTACGACCGGGCGCTTTCGCGCCAGGCCCCCTTAGATCTTGTTGAACAGACCCAGCTGACTGATTTTGCTGAACGCCAGTTGCGCGGCCTGCAACATGGTTTGCTGCAACGTCAGACGGGTCATGACTTCGGCCGGATCAGAGTCGCGGATAGCCGACTGGCTGGTGGTGTTGGCCAGGACGAGACTCTGGTTGGTTGTCGTCTGATCATCCAGGGCCTGACCGCGCACGCCCACCGCAGTGATTGCCGAGCCCACCTGCGCCGAAGCGGTGTCCAGGTTGCCCAAGCCCGACGCGACGGCCGCCTGCATTTTTTGCAAGGCGACCGGATTGTTATCCGCCGGGGTATTCAACGCAGCCTGCAACTGCCCCAAAGTGTCCAGAACGTTCTGGGTCTGGTGGTTGTTAGACTGAACAACAAACTGATCGCCGGCTGCCGGAGTACCGCCGAGCGTAAACGTAACCCCTGCGGCTGTCGCCGTAGAACCGGCCATGGTGCTCGAAGACACGGGCTTGCTGTTCGCCGTGATCGGCGATGCATAAAGATCGTAAGCCGTGGCACTGGTGAACTTGAGAATCGCGCCGCCAGTCGGGAAGGTGCTGTTATAGGCAGTCGGGTTGCTCGTGGTCGCACCGGAGACCACTGCCGTGGACGGGTTGCCCGGGCTACGCGACGCGCTGATGGTGTCGGGCTTGACCGCCAACTGGAAGCTATGGCCGGCGATCACTGCGTCTGGAACGGTATCGCCAGACTTCAGATTGATGTTCAGCGTCAGGTCCACACCGCGGAAGCTGACCGTCTGGTTAGAGGCGTCCTTATTGCTGATCACACCGTTCTGGCTGGCCTCGGCAGTGACATCGTTACCCAGCGCATCAGTGATCTGCAGCTGGGTGCTGCTGACAAAATTCACGGTGTAAGGTTGACCGGCGGCGAACTTGGAATCGAACGTTCCGGTGTTGCTGATCTGGCCGCTGGACAGCGTCACCCGACCGTCATCCACCGCAGGTGCGGTCATGGTGGTCAGAGAGCGGCTGGTGTTGCTCGCCTTCTGGAAGGCATCCCAACCAGTGATGTTGCTGGCAACCGACATGGAGTCGCCGATGGCCAGGTTCACGTCGGACTGGTCACCGTTGTAGCTGTAGGTGCCATCGGAGTTTGCCGTGTACGGAGGCGTACTGGTTTTGGAGCCGGCGAACAGGTAGTTACCGTTGGCATCCTGACTGTTCATGAGGCCTAACACCTGGCTCTGGATCTGCCCCAGCTCCTGGGCCGCAGCCTTACGGTCCGCATCGGTCTGCGTGCCGTTGCTGGCGCCGAGCGCGAGTTCCTTGGCCCGCTGCAAGGCGGTGCCAATCGCGCTCAACGCGGTTTCGGACTGACTGTATGCACCCTTGAGACTGCTGATGTTGCCGGCGTACTGATCGAGCATTGCGCTCTGCTGGCCGAGTTGAAGCAAGCGCGCAGCACCAATCGGATCATCGGCGGCGGTATTGACCTTGGTCAGGCTGCTCGCTTCGGCACTGGTCTTGATTGCATTGTTGTAATTACGCTGATAGTTGGCAGCGGTCGTTTCGTAATACTGGGCGGTAGAAATGCGCATGAATTACGACTCCTTAAATACTGTTGATCAGCGTGCTGAAAGTTTCCTGCGCAGCCTTGATGATCTGCGATGAGGCTGTGTAGTACTGCTGGTATTTCACCAGGTTGCCGGACTCTTCATCGAGGTTGACACCCGACAGGGCATCGCGGGCATTCTTGGCACCGGTCAGAATCACCGTGGCGGCATCGCCGTCAGACTTGGCCTGAGCCGCCTGGGCGCCAACGTTGGACACCAGTTTGCCGTAGGCGTCCGAGAGGCTGAGCCCCTTGCTCACCGAGCCGGTATCCACCGTTTGCTTGGTCTGTAAACCGACCAGAGCGGTGCCGTTGCGGTTGTCCGAAGAGTTGGCACCGTTCAACGAAATACTGAAGCTCTCACCGTCAGCGGGCGAACCATTGACCGTTGTTTGAACCGAGAAGGTCTTCTGCACTGGCGGCACGACCGAGTTGTCCATGATCGCAGCACCCGTGCTATCGACCATGTTCACTTGCAGGTTCAGGGTATTGCTTTGACCGGGAACGATGGTGCCCGAGCCCATGACCCCGCCCTTGGCGTCGAAAAGCTTGTAACCCTGGGTCCCGGCACCGGCAGGATCGAACACCACTTTGACCGGCGTCGAATACTTGAGCCCGGTTTGCAGGTCGGCATTGGCCGCTGGATTGTAGATATCCAGAGTGCTGGTCAACGTCGGCTGAGTATAGGTGCCTTTGTTGTTGGCACTGGCGACACCACTCAGAGGCGCAGCCGCGGCGAGCTTCTTCGGATCGGTGATCACCGTCTGGATATCACTGGCACCGCTGCGGGTCGGCGTCACCTTGAAAGTGTCGCCGGCGCTCATGGCACCGCCGCCATTGAGCGTCATGCTGAAGCCGTCGATCACCGGAGCCGGCGTGGTGGTGGTGCTGAAGGCGCCCATGTTGGTGCCGTCGGAGCGCGTAACGCTGTAGTTCGTAGCGCTGGTGAAGGTCACCTTATAATCGCTGGTGGTCAGCTTGCCCGTGTCGTTGATAGTGACATTGAGGTTGCCGGAACCGGCGCTGTTACCCGCCTGGGCAATGCTGCGCTGCGAGATCAGCGTGGCACTGTTTATGTTGTTGAAGATCGCCGAACCAAAGTCGCCGTTCTGGTCGATGCCCTGAGCCTGCTGCTGGTTCATCTGATCGGCGACAACCAGTGCCACTCGCCCCAGCTCGTTAATTGCCGGGTTGAGCACTTCGCTGCGATAACTCAGCAAGCCACCCACCTGACCGGTCGTCACCACCGACGTAATATCGATGACGCTCGAGCCGCGATTCAACTGGAGTGTCGACTGAGTCGGATCAGTCTTGCCCGGTACGGTTTCCAGGGTATTAGTGGTGCCGCCCATCACCAACGGCTGACCGCTGCCGATGTAGACGTCGTAGTTGGTGCCGCGCTCGACAACCTGGGCACCGACCAGGTCGGAAAGCTGGCGGACCGCCTCGTTACGCTTGTCGAGCAGGTCGCTCGGGCCACTGCTGTTGCTGGTGTTGCTACCCGCTGTTTGAGAAATCTGCTGGTTGTACTGGGCGATCGTGGTCGCCAGTTTATTGACCTGGGACGCCATGTCCGCGAGGTTGGAGTTGATGCCGGTGTTCTGGTCCGTCAACTGCTTGGAAATCGAGTTGAAGCGATCGCTCAGGGCCTTGGCATTGGTCATCACCGATTGGCGGGACGCATCATCGGTAGGCTTGGTCGCGACCGCTTGCAGGGACGTGAAGAACTTCTGCAATGAGCCACTGAGGCCGGTGTTGCTGTCGGACAGCATCGTGTCGACCGGCGTAACCTGCCCCAGATAGGACGATGCCTGGCCGTTAAGCGAAGTGCTGGTCTGCAACTGGGTGTCGAGGTAGGCGCTATACACACGACGCACGTCAGCCAGGGTCGTGCCCGTGCCGATGAATACGTTATTGCCGTACTGAATCGAGGCCTTGCTGCTCTGCACGGTTTGCTGACGCGAATAGCCGGCCGTATCAACGTTGGCAATGTTGTTGCCGGTCACCGCCAAAGACGATGAGGCCGCATTCAACCCCGACATCCCGATATTGAGCAAACTCATGATTCAGACCTTATACCTTATGCCTATAAAGGCGTCGTGGAAGAGCCCGCCGCAGCGTAGTTCTGGTAACTCTTCATCTGCTTGGCTATCTGCGAAATCTTGCGGGCGTAGCCCGGGTCGGTTGCATACCCGGCCTTTTGCAACTCGCGTACAAACTGTTCTGGGTTATCGGCCGACTTCACAACATCTTGATAGCGATTATTGGTTTGCAGCAATGTCACAAGGTCATGGAAGCTGTCCTTGTAAGAGGCATAGGAACGGAACTCGGCCGTCTCCTTGACCATCTCGCCATTCCTGAATTCGCTGGTGATCGCCCGCGCCGAATCGCCCGTCCAACTGCTGCCGGCCTTGATGCCGAACAGGTTATGACTGCTGCTGCCATCCTGGGCACGCATGACCGATTTACCCCAACCGGTTTCCAGGGCCGCCTGGGCCACCAGATAACGCGGATCGACGCCAATGCGGTCCGCGGCTTCCTTGGCCATCGGCATCATCGTATTGACGAATTCGTCGGCAGAGCTGAAGGCTTTCTTCGCCGGCGCCAACGGAATTTGAGCCATCGCACGACCATAAATCTGCATCCGCCCGCTCGATCCCGAATCCGTTTGCGAGGCCAGCCAATCGCCATTGAACAGCGGACCGGAGCCGGTCTTCATGGCTTGAGGCGACTGGGTGTTGTTGAGCGCCGTTGCGCTGGTCGCAGCAGTCGTCGATGCCGACGGCACCAGGCCGGCGAGCAAGCGATCCGCGAGTTTCGGCGGCAGCGCCAGACGACGCTGGTTGAGCATCGCCACGTCATTGCGGTGCCCATCGAGCGATTGCTGCGGCGGATTGACCGCGCGCGACGCCCACAACGGCCGCTGGCCATTGAGCCGCGACAACGGCCCGTCGGTGCCCACCGTACCGGCAGCCACCGGCGTTGATACTGCCGCTTTCGCCGCTTCCTGCTTGGCCGCAGACATTGCCGCCGCCTCGCCCGGTGCCAGCGGTTTGTTCTTCGACATCTGGCGCATCAGCACGTCGGCCAGACCGATACCATGACCCTGACGAGACATGGAAACCGCCAACTGCTGGTCGTACATTTCCTGGTACTGCTTGGCCGCAGGCGTGTTGAGCGGATTGTCCTTGCCCAGGGTCTCGGTGGCCGAGCGCATGGACTTGAGCATCTCGCCGAGGAACAGCGACTCGAACTCCTGCGCAACCTTGCGCATGTTCGCATCGCTGTTCTTGTCACCGACCTTGAGCTGGTTAAGCCGGTTCAGGTCCGAGTACGAACCCGAATCGCCGCTGCTGACCAACCCGCTCTTGTGAAGATCCATGTTCGCCATATCAGATCACGATCAGGTCGGCTTGCAGGGCACCAGCCTGCTTCAACGCTTCAAGGATCGCCATCAAGTCGCCCGGCGCCGCGCCGACCTGATTCACCGCACGGACAATCTCGTCCAGCGTGGTACCAGGGCCAAACTTGAACATCGGCTTGGCTTCTTGTTGAGCATTGACCCGGGAACGCGGCACGACAGCGGTCTGACCGTTGGACAAAGGTCCTGGCTGACTGACAATCGGGTCTTCGGTGATGGTCACGGTCAGGCTGCCGTGAGTCACGGCGGCGGGTGAAACCTTGACGTTCTGGCCGATCACGATAGTGCCGGTCCGCGAGTTAATGATGACCTTGGCCACCGCCTGACCCGGATCGACTTCGAGGTTTTCCAGGATCGACAAGTAGTCGACGCGCTGGCTCGGATCGAGCGGCGCGGTGACGCGGATCGAACCGCCATCAATCGCCTGTGCAACACCAGGGCCGAGCATGTTGTTGATCTTGTCGACCACGCGCTTGGCGGTGGTGAAGTCGGAGCGATTGAGGTTCAGGGTCAGGCTGTTGCCCTGATTGAAACCGCTCGGCACCGAACGCTCGACCGAAGCACCACCCGGGATGCGACCGGCCGACGGAACGTTGACGGTAATCTTCGAACCGTCGCGACCTTCAGCATCAAAACCACCGACCACCAGGTTGCCCTGGGCGATCGCATAGACGTTACCGTCGATACCCTTGAGCGGCGTCAGCAGCAAGGTGCCGCCACGCAGGCTCTTGGAGTTGCCGATCGAGGATACGGTGATGTCGACCTGCTGACCTGGCTTGGCAAACGCCGGCAAATCGGCACTGACCGACACTGCCGCGACGTTCTTCAACTGCACGTTGCCAGAGCCGGCCGGCACCTTGATGCCGAACTGCGAGAGCATGTTGTTGAAGGTCTGCAGGGTGAACGGGGTTTGCGTGGTCTGGTCACCCGTGCCATTAAGCCCGACGACCAGGCCGTAGCCGATCAATTGGTTGGAACGCACGCCCGAAATACTGGCGATGTCCTTCAACCGCTCGGCCTGAACGCCGAGGGAGGTGGACAGCAACAACACGGCCGCCATCAGGTGCTTGAAATTAAACATGAGTCGTTTCATCACCTAGAAAGGGAACAGCGGGCTTAGGAAGAAACGGTCGAACCAGCCTGGCTGACTCGCGTCGGCAAACGAACCGGTGCCCGAATAGGTGATCCGTGCATCAGCGATACGCGTCGACGGCACCGTGTTATCGGTAGCAATATCGTCTGCCCGGACCAGACCGGCAATGCGCACCAGCTCATCACCGGTGTTGAGGGTCATCCACTTCTCGCCACGCACGGCAATGATGCCGTTGGGCAGCACGTCGGCAACGGTGACGGTGATCGAACCGACCAGGCTGTTGCCCTGCCCTGCCTTGCTGTCGCCCTTGGTGGCGCGATCACCGTTGTAATTGGCACCCAGACTCAGCGGACTGTTGGCGGCCGGGGTGCCACCGAACAACGAGGTCAGACCGATTCCGGCCTTGCTGGTCTTGTCCACCTGGGAGTTGGCGTTTTTACTGGCTTGGGTCTTCTCGTTCAGGGTGATGGTGATGATGTCACCGACCCGGAACGCCTTGCGGTCGCTGTACAGGTTCTGCTCGAAACCGGCCTGATAGATCGAGCCGTTGTTCGCCGCTGCAGGCAGCGGTGTACGAGGCAACACGGGCGCATAGTAGGGGTCATTGGGCTTCGGCGTCGGACCGACGCAGCCCGCGAGCACGGCGATCCCACTCAATGCGAGAACAGATACAAAGCGATTCATGACCCTACCTCACGGTGTTGCAGGCGGCTGCATGCCGCCTCATAGACTTGATTACAGATTCTGCGTTACGAACGAGAGCATCTGGTCGGCGGTAGAAATCACCTTGGAGTTCATCTCGTAAGCGCGTTGAGTGGTGATCATGTTGACCATCTCTTCAACGGTGCTGACGTTGGAGGTTTCCAGGGTGTTCTGCAGCGTGGTACCAAAACCGTTCAGGCCCGGCGTACCGATTTGCGGCGCGCCACTGGCGGCGGTTTCCTGGAACAGGTTGTTGCCCATCGCCTGCAGACCGGCCGGGTTGATGAAGTCGGCGGTTTGCAGGTTGCCGATCACTTGCGCGGCAGCAGCGCCCGGAACGGTGATCGACACGGTGCCGTCACGACCGACGGTGAAGGTCTGTGCGTTGTTCGGAATGACGATGGCCGGTTCCAGGGCAAAGCCACTGGCATTGACGATCTGGCCATTGGAGTCCAG
The DNA here is from genome assembly GCF_058782685.1 of Pseudomonas sp. FW306-02-D09B. Lineage (NCBI taxonomy): Bacteria > Pseudomonadati > Pseudomonadota > Gammaproteobacteria > Pseudomonadales > Pseudomonadaceae > Pseudomonas > Pseudomonas sp. FW306-02-D09B. Next base: position 50,984 of record NZ_JBYSXY010000012.1, on the reverse strand, counting down.
GTGGAACGTACCGTCACGGGTGTAGGCGGTGGTGCCATCCGGCTGCAGGATCTGGAAGAAACCGCGACCGTCGACCGCCATGTCCAGCGGCTGGTCGGTGGTTTGCAGGCTACCGGCGGTGAAGTTTTTCTGAGTGCCGACAATGCGCACACCGGTACCCAATTGCAGACCCGACGGCAGTGCGCTGTCCTGGGTCGACTGGGCGCCTGGCTGACGCTTGATCTGGTACAACAAGTCCTGGAACTCGGCACGGTCACGCTTGAAACCCGTGGTCGATACGTTTGCCAGGTTGTTGGAAATAGTCGTCAGGTTGGTGTCCTGGGCGGACAGACCTGTTTTGGCAACCCATAGAGCCGGAAGCATTCAATTCTCCTCGTGCGCCTGTTTTACGGCGCGACGTTCTGATAATTAGCTGATCTGCAAGACCCGAGCCATGGCCTGGTCGTCGTCTTTGGCGGTGTTCATCATCTTGATGTGCAGCTCGAATTGCTTGGACAAGGCCAACACCGAGGTCATCTCTTCAACGGCATTGACGTTGCTCGACTCAAGGAAGCCCGACACCAGTTGCACATTGGCATCGACCGGTGCCGGCTTGCCGTCTGCGGTGTTGATCGAACCGTCCAGCCCCTTGGTCATGTTCTTGATGTCCGGGTTGACCAGCTTGATGCGGTCGATTTCTGCGATGACGCGCGGACCTTCACCCATTGACCGAATGCTGATGGTGCCGTCCTGACCGACTTCGATTTTCTGCTCGGGCGGCACGGCAATCGGGCCACCGTTGCCCATGACCGGCATGCCGTTGCCGGCGCGCAGCACGCCCAAGGCGTCGACATTCAGGCTGCCGGTGCGCACATAGCTTTCACCACCGCTCGGATTCTGTACGGCAATCCAGCCGCTGCCCTGAACCGCTACATCAAGGTCGCGACCGGTTTCAATCATCGCGCCTGGAGAGAAGTCGGTGGCCGGACGTTCGGACAGGGCAAACGCTCGCGCCGGAAAGCTGTCGCCAAACACCGGCATCGACCGCGCTTGCTCCAGGTCTTTCTGAAAACCGTTGGTGGAGATGTTCGCCAGGTTGTTGGCATGAGCCTTTTGCGCCAGTGCGTTCTGGCTGGCGCCGGTCATTGCCACATAAAGGTACTTGTCCACAGTCTTTCCTCTGCATGTCGGACGTTTGCCGCCCACCGCTGTACTGCTGAGCCTCAAGCAATTTGCAGACCAACTTTCACGCAGGGGTTCGAAGTCCTCTAAACAAAGGACTTGAGAGGAATTGGAGGAGAATGGGCAATGGCATCAAAGACGAAAAACCGGCGCGGTTATGCCGCTTACGGCAAGTGTCGGCCTTTTACACGCGACACATTCACCGTGGCGAGGGAGCTTGCTCCCGCTGGGCTGCAAAGCAGCCCCAAAAACAACAATGAAGTTCCAGCAGGCATTACCCGCCGACGGAAGTTGCGGCCGCTTCGCGCCCGAGCGGGAGCAAGCTCCCTCGCCACAAAGAGCCCGTCCACCACAGGCTATGCGCCCGGTTCTTTACCGACTTCGTATTCACGCAGTTTATTGGCGATGGTGGTATGAGAAACCCCGAGGCGCTTGCCCAACAGGCGACTGCTCGGGTACTCGGAATACAACCGCTCCAGCACCGCCTTTTCGAAACGCCCGACAATCTCGTCCAGCCCGCCTTCCAGCGAGAAATCCCCCAGAGGCTGGCGCACGCCGTAATCAGGCAGGCGAATATGCTCTGCCTTGACCGTGCCGCCGTCACACAACGAAACCGCCTGAAACAGCACGTTTTCCAACTGCCGGACGTTGCCCGGCCAGTGATAATGGCTGAGCCGCTCCATCGCCGCCGGTGCCAGCTTCGGTAGTGGACAACCAATCTGCCGACTGGCCTGATCGAGAAAGTGCTCGACCAGCGGCGTCAGACCGTCGAGGCATTCACGCAGCGGCGGGATGTGCAACGAAAGCACATTCAAGCGATGGTAAAGATCCTGACGGAATTCACCGCTGGCACACAGTTCAGACAAATCGACCTGGGTGGCGCAGATCACCCGCACATCCAGGTAAACCTCTTCATCGCTGCCGACCCGGCGGAAGCAACCGTCCTGCAAGAACCGCAGCAATTTCACCTGCAAGCGCGGACTCATTTCCCCGACACCATCGAGAAACAGCGTACCGCCCGCCGTCAGTTCCAGCAGCCCGAGTTTGCCTTCGGCGCGCGCCCCTTCGAACGCCCCTGGGCCATAACCGAACAGCTCGGTCTCGGCCATCGATTCTGGTAACCCGGCACAGTTGAGCGCCATCAACGGCGACTGTCCACGCGGGCTGGCCAGATGGCAGGCGCGCGCCAACAGTTCTTTACCGGTGCCGGTCTCGCCCTCGATCAGCAGCGGCGCATCCAGTGGCGCCATGCGTCGCGCTTCACGCACCACCGCGGCCATGACCTTCGAACTCTGGAAAATGCTGTCGAAACCGCGCAACTCCTGCTTGCGCACGTTATAGATGCGTTCGCCGACCCGGTCCGCCCGGTGCAACGTCAGCACCGCACCAGCCATGGCCTCGCTGTCGTCATGCTCCGATTGCAACGGCGCGATATCGGCCAGGAACACGTCGCCCTTGACCTTGACCCGCAAGCCATTGATCCGCGATTTATTGGCGCGAACAAGCTCCGGCAGATCGAAGTCCTCGGCATACCGCGACAAGGGAATGCCCGGCACCTCGTCCACCCGCACCCCGAGCAATTGCGCGGCAGCACGGTTGGCCGCGACGATCGAGCCGCCCATGTCGATCGACAGCACCGGAAACTCCAGCGCGCCGAGCAAGGCGTTCAGCTCCATGTGCCGACGCTCGCTGGGCATCAGCCCTACGCGCTTGACGCCAAACACACCGGTGATGGCCTCGAACTTCGGACGCAGTGCCTGGAACTGAAGGTTGATCAGGTTCGGGCAATGCAGATAGATCGCGTTGCCATGCTCGCCGCCGACCTCACCCCGGGCGACGTTGATCCCGTACTCCACCAGCAGGTTGAGAATGTCGCGCAGGATACCGATGCGGTTCTGGCAGTGGACTTTGATACGCATATAAAGGCCCGAACGGTGGTAAATGAGGCGCATGGCGAGGATTTTTCTGCCGAGGCGCGAAGTTTGTTGTCAAGATTATGTGACAGCCCAGGGCCTTTTAAAACCCGAAAATCTCAATACCTACGCCACAGCCGCCCATCCGTAACGAATACTTTACGAAAATCAGGGAATTCTCCTACGCGCAACGCTCCAAACCTGCTGCAAGGTCGCACACTTCGGGTTATCTCTAGGTCCATAGGCAACAGACATAACAAGAACGTATCCCTTTGCAGGAGAGCAGCATGAAGCAGACGCAATACGTGGCCCGCGAGCCCGATGCGCAAGGTTTTATTCACTACACCGCTGAAGAGCATGCAGTGTGGAACACGCTGATCACTCGCCAGCTGAAAGTGCTCGAGGGTCGTGCGTGCCAGGAATACATGGACGGAATCGAAAAACTCGGCCTGCCCCATGACCGCATTCCGCAACTCGACGAAATCAACAAAGTCCTCGGCGAGACCACTGGCTGGCAAGTTGCCCGGGTACCGGCGCTGATTCCATTCCAGACCTTCTTTGAATTACTGGCCAGCAAGCAGTTTCCGGTCGCGACCTTTATTCGTACTCGCGAAGAACTGGATTACCTGCAAGAGCCGGACATTTTCCACGAGATCTTTGGGCACTGCCCACTGTTGACCAACCCTTGGTTCGCCGAATTCACCCACACCTACGGCAAACTCGGCTTACAGGCTTCCAAGGAAGAACGCGTTTATCTGGCGCGCCTGTACTGGATGACCATCGAGTTTGGCCTGGTCGACACCCCGCAAGGCAAACGCATCTACGGCGGCGGCATCCTCTCCTCGCCGAAAGAAACCGTGTACAGCCTGTCCGGCGAACCGGAGCATCAAGCCTTTGATCCGCTGGAGGCGATGCGCACACCGTATCGCATCGACATCCTGCAACCGCTGTACTTCGTCCTGCCCAACCTCAAGCGCCTGTTCGATCTGGCCCACGAGGACATCATGGGCATGGTCCAGCAAGGCATGCAGCTGGGTCTGCACGCACCCAAGTTTCCGCCTAAACCCAAGGCGGCCTGAGAGCGCCGCAGTCGCGGCGCCCCTCAAAAAATAGTAACGTCTAACAAGAACCGAATTCAGGAATACACCATGAACGCTCTGAACCAAGCCCATTGCGAAGCCTGCCGTGCCGATGCTCCACAAGTCAGCGACGAAGAACTGCCGGTACTGATCAAGCAGATCCCTGACTGGAACATCGAAGTCCGCGATGGCGTGATGCAGCTGGAAAAAGTCTTCCTGTTCAAGAATTTCAAATTCGCCCTGGCCTTTACCAATGCCGTGGGTGAAATCTCCGAGGCCGAAGGTCACCACCCAGGCCTGCTCACCGAGTGGGGCAAAGTCACCGTGACCTGGTGGAGCCACTCGATCAAAGGCTTGCACCGCAACGATTTCATCATGGCCGCGCGCACTGACGAAGTGGCCAAAGACGCCGAGGGCCGCAAATAATGCATTTCGACGCCATCGGCCGAGTACCCGGCGACCCGATTCTCGGCCTGATGGAGGCCTATGCGCAGGACAGCAATCCGTGCAAGTTCGACCTTGGCGTGGGCGTCTACAAGGACGCCCAGGGCCTGACCCCGATTCCGCAGTCGGTGAAACTCGCCGAACTGCGCCTGGTGGATCGTCAGACCACCAAGACCTACATCGGCGGTCACGGTGACCCGGCTTTCGGCAAAGTGATCAATGAGCTGGTGCTCGGCGCCGATTCCACGCTGATCGCCGAGCAGCGAGCCGGCGCGACCCAAACCCCGGGCGGCACCGGCGCCTTGCGCTTGAGCGCCGACTTCATTGCGCACTGCCTGCCGGGACGTGGCATCTGGCTGAGCAACCCGACGTGGCCGATTCACGAAACCATCTACGCCACTGCCGGCCTCAAGGTCAGCCACTATCCGTACGTGGGCAGCGACAATCGCCTCGATGTCGAAGCGATGCTGGCGACCCTGAACCTGATTCCCAAGGGCGATGTGGTGCTGCTGCACGCCTGCTGTCATAACCCGACCGGTTTCGACTTGTCCCACGATGACTGGCGCCGAGTGCTGGAGGTGGTTCGCAGCCGCGAACTGCTGCCACTGATCGACTTCGCTTATCAGGGTTTTGGCGATGGTCTGGAGCAGGACGCCTGGGCGGTGCGGTTGTTTGCCGCTGAACTGCCCGAGCTGCTGATTACCAGTTCCTGCTCGAAAAACTTCGGCCTGTACCGCGACCGCACCGGTGCGTTGATCGTCTGCGCGAAGGATGCCGAAAAGCTGGTGGATATCCGCAGCCAATTGGCCAACATCGCCCGCAACCTGTGGTCGACACCACCGGATCACGGCGCCGCCGTGGTGGCAACCATCCTTGGCGACCCGGAGCTGAAACAACTGTGGGCCGATGAAGTGGAAGCCATGCGTTTGCGCATCGCGCAGTTGCGCTCGGGCCTGGTGGAAGCGCTGGAGCCACACGGCTTGGGCGAACGCTTCGCGCATATCGGTGTGCAACGCGGGATGTTTTCCTACACCGGTTTGACGCCGGCGCAGGTGAAAAACCTGCGCGACCACCACAGCGTGTACATGGTCAGCTCCGGTCGCGCCAACGTCGCCGGGATTGATGCGACACGTCTGGATTTGCTGGCGCAAGCTATCGCTGACGTCTGCAAGTAAATCCCCGGCAGGCTCCTTGTGGCGAGGGAGCTTGCTCCCGCTCGAGCACGCAGTGGTCGAAAAGCCTGCATTCGAGCTTTAACTGAACAAACTAATTACCTTACTTTTGGGGCTGCTCCGCAGCCCAGCGGGAGCAAGCTCCCTCGCCACAAATGCTTCAAAGCACGGGTACCGCATGCGGCCATCCGTCGCAACAAAGGGAGATAAAAGTCTTTCTGTCATCTCCCCTGCTGTATCCTGCCCAGGCTTTTTAAAAGCGCGGATCTACACAGCGATTTAAAAACAGACCTTGCGAGGAGCAACCAACATGCACGAGATTCCTAATCTCCCCTTCCCAAGCCTGCACGAAACTGCGCAGACAACCCCGCAACAAGCCGGTGCCCATAAGCCCGAGCCGAAAGAAGCCACTGGCAGCCGCAAGGCCGACAGCGAAGACTGAAAAAAGCACTACCCAGACCGTGTGGAAAGCGCTAACTCATGCGCTTTCCACACAGCCTGAACCAAGGACCCGCACATGAGCGACACCTTCACCGAAAGCCAGGCCAGCGTACTGATCGGCACTGCCGAAAAGATGATCGATGTCTGGAACCGCCTGACACCCGAGAAGCAAGCCCTGCTCCTGACCCGCTTCGGCAGCCAGGAAAACGCCCTCGCCGCACTGGTAACCACGCAACTGGTCGCACCTGCCAAATCCTGATTCCGGCCAGGCAACACAACGATCGACACCCGGCACCAATTTCTCCCCCTCTGCGCATCCAACCACCGGTATCATAAGCAGCCTATCTATCCTGCTGTCCCGTGGACCCATTCCCATGCCAGATCCTCAGCGCCCCATGGCGGTCACGCTGCAAGTCGTTTCCATCGTCCTGTTTACCTTCATCGGCTATCTGAATATCGGCATCCCCTTGGCCGTGTTGCCGGGTTACGTGCACAGCGACCTGGGCTTTGGCGCGGTAATCGCGGGCCTGGTGATCAGTGTGCAATACCTCGCCACCCTGCTCAGCCGCCCGTACGCAGGACGGATCATCGACAACCAGGGCAGCAAACGCGCGGTAATGATCGGCCTGGCTGGGTGCGGCTTGAGCGGTGTGTTTATGCTGCTGTCGGCCTGGACGCAAAACCTGCCGACCTTGAGCCTGATCAGCCTGCTGATCGGCCGACTGGTACTGGGCAGTGCCGAAAGCCTGGTCGGTTCAGGATCGATTGGTTGGGGCATCGGACGGGTCGGCGCAGCGAATACCGCCAAGGTTATCTCCTGGAACGGCATCGCCAGTTACGGTGCGCTGGCGGTCGGCGCACCGCTCGGCGTGCTGCTGGTGCATCACTTGGGGCTGTGGAGCATGGGCGTGAGCATTCTGTTGCTGGCAGCGCTGGGGCTACTGTTGGCCTGGCCGAAAACCGCGGCGCCGATCGTTGCCGGTGAACGCCTGCCGTTCATGCATGTCCTGGGACGGGTGCTGCCCCACGGTTGCGGGCTGGCGCTGGGCTCGATCGGCTTCGGCACCATCGCCACCTTCATCACCCTGTATTACGCCACCCGACACTGGGACAACGCCGTGCTCTGCCTGAGCCTGTTCGGCGCCTGTTTCATTGGCGCGCGTCTGCTGTTCGGCAATCTGATCAATCGCCTCGGCGGTTTTCGCGTGGCGATTGCCTGCCTGTCGGTCGAAACCCTTGGCTTATTGCTGTTGTGGATAGCACCGGACGCACACTGGGCACTGGCGGGCGCGGCGCTGAGCGGGTTCGGCTTCTCGCTGGTGTTCCCGGCGCTGGGCGTGGAAGCGGTGAATCTGGTGCCCGCCTCCAGCCGTGGCGCGGCAGTTGGCGCTTACTCGCTGTTCATCGACTTGTCACTGGGGATCACCGGGCCGTTGGCGGGCGCCATCGCAGCCGGATTCGGCTTTGCCTCGATCTTCCTGTTCGCCGCCCTCGCCGCGTTGAGCGGTTTGATGCTCAGCGTCTACCTGTACCGGCAATCACCAAAGTATCGTGAAGAGCGCGAAGCGCCCTAGAAGTCGACTTTGCCGCGCCCGGCCTTGATCGAGCCGCGCTTGGTTTTTGACTCCAGCCGACGCTTCTTCGAGCCCAGGGTCGGCTTGGTCGGACGACGTTTTTTTTCAACCTTGGTGGCGCTAAGGATCAACTCGGTCAGTCGCGCCAGCGCATCTGCGCGGTTGGCCTCCTGCGTGCGGTACTGCTGGGCCTTGATGATGATCACGCCGTCGCTGGTGATCCGACTGTCACGCAGCGCCAGCAAGCGCTCCTTGTAGAACTCCGGCAAGGATGACGCCGGAATATCGAAGCGCAGGTGCACCGCGCTGGAGACCTTGTTGACGTTCTGCCCACCCGCGCCTTGCGCACGAATGGCGGTCAATTCGATCTCGGCATCCGGCAGATGCACGTTGTTGGAAATCACCAGCATGGAAAAGCGTATCCGCGTTAGGAGTGCATCAGGATACCCGAATAGCCTGAAGGAGATTACAGGCTCGTTCCCACAGAGTTTTGTGTGAACCCTGAAAACAACAAACCCGGCACATGGCCGGGTTTGTCGTTTCTGCTTTCTGCGTTACTTCACTGCAGAAGCCGCAGCATTCAACGCGTGCTGAGCGCTGCGTTTGTTCTTGATGTTGTAGCAGACCCACATGAACAGGACCCACACCGGAATCGCGTAGACCGAGATCTGGATGCCCGGGATCATCAGCATGATGCACAGGATAAAGGCCACGAACGCCAGGCAGATGTAGTTGCCGTATGGGTACCACAGCGCCTTGAACAAGGGCGTTTGTTTGGTGCGGTTCATGTGCTGGCGGAACTTGAAGTGCGAGTAGCTGATCATCGCCCAGTTGATCACCAGCGTTGCAACCACCAGCGACATCAGCAGTTCCAGCGCGTGCTGCGGGATCAGGTAGTTCATCACCACCGCAACGAACGTTACCGCGGCCGAGGCCAGGATCGAACGCACCGGCACGCCGCGCTTGTCGATCTTCGCCAGGCCTTTCGGGGCGTCGCCCTGTTCAGCCATGCCCAGCAACATGCGGCTGTTGCAGTAGGTGCCGCTGTTGTACACCGACAGCGCAGCAGTCAGCACCACGAAGTTGAGGATGTGCGCCGCGGTCTTGCTGCCCAGCATCGAGAACACCTGAACGAACGGGCTGCCACTATAGGCATCGCCGGAGGCATTCAGGCTCACCAGCAAGCTGTCCCACGGAGTCAGCGACAGCAGAACCACCAGTGCGCCGATGTAGAAAATCAGGATCCGGTAGATCACCTGATTAATGGCTTTCGGGATCACGGTTTTCGGCTTGTCGGCTTCTGCTGCGGTGAAACCGAGCATTTCCAGGCCGCCGAAGGAGAACATGATGATCGCCATGGCCATCACCAGACCACTGACGCCATTCGGGAAGAACCCACCGTGTTCCCACAGGTTGCTCACCGAGGCTTGCGGGCCGCCATGGCCGCTGACCAGCAGGTAGCTGCCCAGGGCAATCATGCCGACGATCGCCACGACCTTGATGATCGCAAACCAGAACTCCGCTTCGCCAAAGACTTTGACGTTAGCCAGGTTGATCGCATTGATCATCACGAAGAACACTGCAGCCGAAGCCCAGGTCGGGACATCCGGCCACCAGTAGTGCACATATTTGCCGACCGCTGTCAGCTCCGACATGCCCACCAGGATGTACAGAATCCAGCAGTTCCAGCCCGACAGGAAGCCGGCGAAACCGCCCCAGTACTTGTGCGCAAAGTGGCTGAACGAGCCAGCCACCGGCTCTTCAACGATCATTTCGCCCAGTTGGCGCATGATCATGAAAGCGATGAAGCCACAGATTGCGTAACCGAGAATCATCGACGGGCCGGCCGATTTCAGCACACCGGCAGAGCCCAGGAACAATCCGGTACCGATCGCGCCACCGAGGGCGATCAGTTGAATATGGCGATTTTTCAGGCCGCGCTTCAGCTCGCCTGAATGCGAGTTTTGTCCACTCATGAAAAGGGTCTCACGCAAGGTTTGATAATGTTCGTTAAGACGTTGCCGCTCGGATCAGGATCAAGCGGCGCGGATCAAACCCCAGCGCAGGCACCAGGAGTTCAGCGTTTTTTTACCGGTCATGCGTCACCTGTTTGTTTTTATCTGTGACGAAATCGAACCCGACACGCTTGTGGCGCGGCGGAGTTAACAAAGCGGATAGCCTTGAGTTTGCGCAGTTACGCAGGGAGGTCACAGTTAAAACGCGGCGCATTGTACACCTGTAACCCCCTGCTGCCAGACACCGCTGAATCAGCGCGTCGTTTGCCGGGATTGCCTGTGTCCGCCTCGAGGGGCCCGGGCGGCTGCAAAAAAAAGCTCAGACCTTTGCGGGTCGTTGACGGGGGCGATGGAAAAATCACCCCTCGAAGAGAGATGGAGATGGCTCACGGCGTTCATTGCGCCTCCTTCTTGTTATGCACCTGCACGACAGGCATGGGCGCATCTCACCGCTGAAACCGTCTTGAAACAAGCGGACCAGAGCCCTGTAAACCGTATGACCGAGCACCAACCGGAAGCTTTTCCTTACAGCCCTCACTGCAACCCGAATCCATAGCACAGAACGCGGCTTTTCGTAAAGTCTTCTTTACGATGCGTAACGCATTTTTTCCACTACAGATCTTTCTGTAGGCCGACTGCAAATTGACGGTAGTCCTATTCCTACGGATGCGACCGAGTTAGCGTTTGTTTTTAATTGAAAAAACAGACAACCAAAAACGGAATAAAAATTTCACAAAAGACGAATTTAAATTTTAAATTGTATTTTAAAAAGTACTGGACTAGGTTTCCAACCACTTGCCAGACCGTGAAGGCGCGCAAGTAAGCGGCAACTTTTTTCGGTCGCAATGATTTATTCCCGCACTGAAAACAGCACCGTCATTCAACCTTAAAGCTATCAGGGAGATTCACTATGCAAGCAATGAATAAAGACCTGGAAACCGAACTGCAACTGGACGAGTGGTTTGAAGCGCCGACCCATGACGCTGCTGTTGAAATGATGCAAGCCGACGCGGTCGTTCCGTTCGGCACGGCGATGTGGCCTTTGTAAGAAATCCAGGCAGGTACGCGCCGGCCGGTCGTACCTGCCACTATTCGCTGACTGTCAGGGAGGACTCATGGATAGACTCCGCGCCATTTCGCATTTCCTTTACTACCTCGAACACCACCCTGCCCTCGTTGGCGTACGTCCGGCCAAGGTCTTGCTCGGGCATACGCAACCTTACGAGGCGTTGACCGGCGCGATCATCGAGCAAGCGGCCAACGAGCCATTCCACTTCAGTGCCATGCGCCTGGACCTCGAATCGACCCAAACCCTGGCACAGGCGATTGCCGACTGTGATCTGTACATTTTCTTCTATGACTCGTCGACCCTGCCCAACCCGCGCCCGGACGGCCCCGAGTTTGTTCGCGCCCTGCAAAGCGTCATGGCCGACCACTGGAAGAAGTCGCTGCTGTTCAAGGATTACGGCGATTACTTCTACGACACCTTCAGTGTCACGCCGCAACGTATCGCCGGGCTCAACAGCCATCTGATCCAGCGCATGTCCCAGGCCACCACCCTGAGCTTCAGTGATCGACATGGCTCTTACTTTGAAACACCGCTGAGCAGCATCAAGAAGTGGACCAATATCAACGGCGTCGGCAACTTCGATCTGGCGCCCGGCGAGATCGCCACCCACAGCGAAGCCATCAATGGCCAGGTAAAGTTCGTCGGTACCTTCCTCGGCACCATTCCTTTCGCCCGCAAATATGGTGTGCTCGAATCGCCGCTGGAATTGTGGATCGAGAACTCGACCATCAGCCGAATCGCCACGCAAGTGCCGGGGCTGGAACATGACTTCAACAAATACCTGGATGCCAATCCTTCCAACCGACGCATCGAGGAGTTGGGGATCGGCACCAACGAGGGCGTCAAGGACCTGTATGCGCGCAACGCCGGCTTCGAAGAGCGCCATTGCGGCCTCCACCTGGGGTTGGGCGGTGGCGCCAAGGGCAGCCATCACCTGGACCTGATCTTCGCCAGCGGCATGTTGGCGCTGGATGACAAGCCGGTGTTTGATGGGCGGTTTGTCTTTTAGCGCTAACCGCTTTGGTGATGCTACTGACGCCTTCGCGAGCAAGCCCGCTCCCACATTTGACCGCGACCTCAAGGTAGATACGGTCCAATGTGGGAGCGGGCTTGCTCGCGAAGACTGGCTCAAAAACACTACATCACTAAAGCCGCGTCAAAAAAAACGCCAACCCGAGGGTTGGCGTTTTTTATGGAGCGCTTACCGATTATTCCGGCTTGCGACGACCAAAGCCTGGGCGCTGACCAGAACCGGCCGGTGCGCCACGACGCTTGCCCGATGGCGCATCACGGTCGACCAGGACGATGCCCGGACGCTTTTTCGGCGCAGGCTTGGCCGGGCGCTTGGTGTCGGACGGACGGTCTGCCACTGGCGTACCGCGACCCGACTCACCACGACCTGCCGGCGCACCGCGATCGCTGCGACCACCGGACGGAGCACCGCGGCCTTCGCCACGTTCAGTGCGACCGTTGGCCGGACGCGGAGTGCGTGGACCGCGCTCGCCGTCCTGACGTGGTGCCGGCTTGCGAGCCGGACGCTCGCCTTCGATCTGCGGCTCGCGCGCTGGACGCGGGCCAGCAGCCGCTGGAGCACCGGTCGCTGGACGCAGGGTCCGCACGCGCTCGCTCTTGCCGACCGGGCGCGACGACTTGCGCTGCATACGCTCAAGCTTGTCTTTGCTCTTGGCGTTCATTTGCGGCATAGCCACCGGGGTCAAACCGACTTCAGCACTCAGTACGTCGACTTCGTACTGGCTCATTTCGCGCCAGCGGCCCATCGGCAGGTCAGAGTTGAGGAACACCGGACCGAAACGCACGCGCTTCAGACGGCTGACCACCAGCCCCTGGGATTCCCACAGACGTCGAACTTCACGGTTACGACCTTCCATCACCACGCAGTGGTACCAGTGGTTGAAACCTTCGCCACCTGGAGCCTGCTTGATGTCGGTGAACTTCGCCGGGCCGTCTTCGAGAACGACGCCAGCCTTGAGGCGCTCGATCATTTCGTCGTCGACTTCACCACGAACACGTACCGCGTACTCGCGGTCCATTTCGTAGGATGGGTGCATCAGGCGGTTGGCCAGTTCACCGTCGGTGGTGAACATCAGCAAACCGGTGGTGTTGATGTCCAGACGACCGATGTTGATCCAGCGGCCTTCTTTGGGTTTCGGCATTTTGTCGAACACGGTCGGACGGCCTTCCGGGTCGTCACGGGTGCAGATTTCGCCGTCGGGTTTGTTGTACATGATCACGCGGCGGACCGATTCGGCCGCTTCTTCACGCTTGATCACCTTGCCATCGATGGTGATGGCGTCGTGCAGGTCGACTCGCAGGCCAAGGGTGGCATCTTTGCCGTTGACCTTGATCCGGCCATGACTGATCCAGGCTTCTACGTCGCGGCGCGAGCCGACACCGATACGGGCGAGGACTTTCTGCAGTTTTTCGCCTGCTGGGCCGATTTCCTGGTCGTCTTTCTGGTCGTTGATACTCATCTGGGCACCTCCCGGTGTGGTCTGTTCAGGCCTGGCCTGAAGATTTGAAATCTGGTCTTTGAGCGAAAGGATCGCCGAAGGGTCGCGAATCATACGCGCATGACGCCGCTCGCGCATCAGAGACTAGCGGATAAACGGTCGGTTAATTGTTTTTCCGCCGACCGGTGATATAGAGCTCACTGCAAAACCACCTGTAGACACAAATCAATGTGGGAGCGGGCTTGCTCCGGGCGGCGATCCGACGAAAGCGGTCTGACAGTCAATATCGAGGTGGAATGTCAGGCCCCCTTCGCGAGCAAGCCCGCTCCCACAGGATTCGTGTCAATCGTCGAAGTGGCGGCGTTCGTTCTCGATTGCTTCGGCCAGCGCCAGGGCTTCAGCTTCTTCGTCGCTTAGTTCGGGCGCGGGTTTCGGCTGTTCCAGTGCAGCGACGGCGGCCAGGAGTTTCTCGCGAGCTTCGGCAACGCCGAGGACGTCGTCTTCAGCCTCCTCCTCAACTTCTTCAGTTTCGGCCTCGGCTTCAACCTGGTGCTCGGTCTCTACCGCCACTTCGACGGGCGCATCAACGGGCGGCTGCGGCTCGCTGTCGCTGACCGCGCCATCACGCAGCAAGTCGTCGAAGTCGGTCTTGATCCCCTCTTCCATCGAGTCCAGTTCGAGCAGCAAGGTATGGAAACTGGTCTCGTCTTTCGGCTCTTCCGGCTCGGCGCTGGCATCGGCCAGTTCTTGCAGGCCCTGCGGCACCGGTGCGTCGTCGAACTCGAGCATCGGCTCGGGTTCCAGCTCGCGCAGTTCGGCCAACGGTGGCAGGTCGTCGAGGTTCTTCAGGTTGAAATGATCGAGGAACGCCTTGGTGGTGGCGAACATCGCCGGCTTGCCCGGTACGTCGCGATAACCGACGATCCTGATCCACTCACGCTCCAGCAGGGTCTTGACGATGTGGCTGTTGACCGCCACGCCGCGCACATCCTCGATCTCGCCACGGGTAATAGGCTGACGATAGGCAATCAACGCCATGGTCTCCAGCATCGCCCGTGAATAGCGCTGCGGACGTTCTTCCCACAGACGTCCGACCCACGGCGCGAACTTTTCGCGAATTTGCAGACGGTAGCCCGAGGCGACTTCCTTCAGCTCAAAAGCCCGACCGTCGCAGGATTTCGCGAGAATCGCCAAGGCCTTCTTGAAGACCGGCGGCTCCGGGCGCTCGCCCTCCTCGAAGAGTTCGTACAGACGCTCCATCGACTGCGGCTTTCCCGAGGCCAACAGAAAGGCTTCAAGCAGTGGCGCCAGCTCGCGGGGTTCACTCAGATTCATTGAATTTGCTCGTTATTCGGCTCGCGCCCGCACATGGATAGCCGCAAACGGCTCATTCTGCACCAGCTCGACCAAAGATTCCTTGACCAGTTCGAGGATCGCCATAAAGGTCACGACCACACCCAAGCGTCCTTCTTCGGCGGTGAACAGCTCGACAAAAGGCACAAAACCGCCGCCCTTGAGCCGTTCCAGCACATCGCTCATGCGCTCGCGCGTTGACAACGCCTCGCGGCTGACCTGATGGCTTTCGAACATATCGCCACGGCGCAGCACCTCGGCCATGGACATCAGCAACTCTTCCAGACTCACGTCCGGCAGCAACTTGCGCGCCATCGCCTGCGGGGCATCGAGCTTGGGCACCACTACATCGCGACCAACCCGGCTCAGGCCGTCGATGCCTTCGGCGGCCGCCTTGAAGCGTTCGTACTCCTGCAAGCGACGGATCAGCTCGGCACGCGGATCGTCTTCTTCCTCTTCGATCTCGGCCGAGCGCGGCAGCAACATCCGCGACTTGATCTCGGCGAGCATCGCCGCCATCACCAGATACTCGGCAGCCAGTTCCAGGCGTACCGACTGCATCAACTCGACATAGCCCATGTACTGCCGGGTAATTTCCGCCACCGGAATGTCGAGGATATTGATGTTCTGCTTGCGGATCAGGTACAGCAGCAAGTCGAGCGGGCCTTCGAAGGCCTCAAGGAAGACTTCCAGCGCGTCCGGCGGAATGTACAGGTCCTGCGGCATTTCCATGACCGCCTGGCCATAGACCATGGCGAACGGCAGCTCTTGCTGTGCCCCGGCCTGGCTATCGACGGGCTCTACTGCGGACATCTAGGCCTCAACCGTAAACGGCGCGGGGTCACCGCAACCGACGCGAATCACTTCTGGCTCGCCATCGGCCAGGTTGATCACCGTGGAGGCTTTGATACCGCCAAAACCGCCGTCGATGATCAGGTCGACCTGATGCTCAAGCAACTGGCGCATTTCATACGGATCGCTCAACGGGTCGGTGTCGCCGGGCATGATCAGGGTCACGCTCATCAGCGGCTCACCCAGCTCTGCGAGCAGCGCCAGGGCAATCGGATGGCTCGGCACCCGCAGTCCGATGGTACGTTTCTTCGGATGCAGCAGCAGACGCGGCACTTCGCGAGTGGCGTTGAGAATAAACGTGTACGGCCCCGGCAAGTGGGCCTTGAGCAAGCGGAACGTGCCGGTGTCGATCTTGGCGAACAGCCCCAGCTGTGACAGGTCGCTGCAAATCAGCGCGAAATTGTGCTTTTCATCCAGCTGACGTAGCCGACGCACGCGCTCCACAGCATTCTTGTCACCGATCTGGCAACCAATGGCGTAGGACGAGTCAGTAGGATAAATCACTACCCCGCCATTGCGGATGATCTCGACAGCCTGTTTGATCAGGCGCGCTTGCGGGTTTTCCGGATGAATCTGGAAAAATTGACTCACATTGTCTACCTGTTCAGACGGCAATAACGGCTGGGTCATGTTTGAACCGACACCAAAGTGGTGGCAGGTCCTCCGGGAGTGGGCGGTACTCGCCGATCTCGGACCAGCCTCCGGGTCCATGGAAATCACTGCCGGCACTGACCAGCAGACCGAACTCACGCGCAAGAATAGCCAGGCTGCCGACCTGCTCGGCCGGCTGATGGCCATTGACCACCTCGATTGCGTGGCCGCCTGCTTGAATATAGTCGGCAATCAGGCGACGGCGTTTGCTGCGGGTAAAATCATAGTGCCAAGGATGCGCCAGACTGACCCAGGCCCCGGCAGCGCGCAGGGTTTCGACGGTTTCTTCCAGGGTCGGCCAGTGCTGCTTGACGTCCCCCAGCTTGCCGGCGCCCAGCCACTTGCGGAAGGCTTCGGCACGGTCTTTGACGAAGCCTGCACGAACCAGATAGTCGGCAAAGTGCGGTCGGGCCGGCGCATTGCCGCTGTCACCAAGCTCCTGCTGGATAGCCCGCGCGCCTTCCAGCGCGCCCGGCATGCCCTTGAGTTCGAGCTTGCGACTGATTTCTTCGGACCTCAGCCAGCGCCCGTCACGCAATTTGGCAATCGCCTCGACCAGCGCCGGGGCATTGACGTCGAACCCGTAACCGAGCACATGAATGGTCGCGCCCCCCCAGGTGCAGGACAATTCGACGCCGTTGATCAGTTGCATCCCCAGCGCAACCGCTGCGCTGCGGGCCTCGTCGAGGCCTTCAAGGGTGTCGTGATCGGTCAAGGCCAGGACTCGCACGCCTTTCTCGAACGCACGCGCAACCAGTACCGCAGGCGCCAGGGCGCCATCGGAGGCCGTGCTATGGCAGTGCAAATCAACATTCACAGGACTGTGTAACCTCAAATCAGCTGGCGCTTTCGCGACTCAATATGTTTGTTATTATGCCGCCACATCCTGCTTCTGGCTGCCACTGTGAAACAATTCATCGACTTCATCCCGCTTCTGCTGTTTTTCATCGTCTTCAAAATCGATCCACGAGTCGTCGACATCGCCGGTTATCCACTGACCGTAGGCGGCATTTACAGCGCCACTGCGATGCTGATCACCAGCTCCCTGGTGGTCTACGGCACGCTGTTCATCAAGCAGCGCAAGCTGGAAAAGAGCCAGTGGCTGACCCTGATCGCCTGCCTGGTCTTCGGTAGCCTGACCCTGGCGTTCCACAGCGAAACCTTCCTTAAATGGAAAGCGCCGGTGGTCAACTGGCTGTTCGCCCTGGCCTTTATCGGCAGCCACTTCATCGGCGAGCAGTTGCTGATCAAACGCATCATGGGCCATGCGCTGACCCTGCCGGACCTGGTCTGGAGCCGTTTGAACATCGCCTGGATCGGCTTTTTCCTGTTTTGTGGCGCGGCCAACCTGTTCGTTGCGTTCACCTTCCAGGACTATTGGGTCGACTTCAAAGTCTTCGGCAGCCTGGGCATGACCCTGCTGTTCCTGGTCGGCCAGGGCATTTACCTGTCCCGCCACCTGCACGACGCCGACACTTCTACGCCAAAAACCGAGGACTGACATGCTTTACGCAATCATTGCTACAGACGTCGCCAACTCCCTGGAAAACCGCCTGGCTGCGCGCCCTGCCCACATCGAGCGGCTGCAACAGCTCAAGGCCGAGGGCCGCGTGGTCCTGGCTGGCCCGCACCCTGCCATCGACAGCAATGATCCGGGCGCAGCAGGTTTCAGCGGCAGCCTGATCGTCGCCGAGTTCGCCTCCCTCGAAGCCGCCAAGGCCTGGGCCGACGCCGATCCGTATATCGCCGCAGGCGTCTACGCCAACGTTCTGGTCAAACCGTTCAAGCAAGTCCTGCCATAACCCGGCCTCTGCGCGATGAACCTTCGGTTCATCGCGTGTTCAATTGCTCATTATTCTCGTTCCACGGCCGACAACCTGCCCAACACTCGATTGGAATCAGGAGTTTCGATGCGCCAAGGTCCGCTGTGCCTGCTGTTGGTCACGTTATCGATCGGGGCCTTCGCCCATGCCGAAGAGCACTCGGACTCAGGCTATTCAACGCCTCTGTCGTTAAGCGCCGGAAGCCAGATCACCGAATTGCAGCAGCGCTTGAAAGAGAGCGAGCGGCAACGAGAAGAGCTGAACAAACAACTGCAAAATGCCGATAACGAACGCGAAAGCGCCTTGCTGGGCCGGTTACGCCAAGAGAATCAGCGCCTCAAGCTGCAACTCAAGGAAGCCCAGGCAAACCCGCTGCCGCGCCTGCTGACCGATCAACAGCAGTGGTTCGTCACTGGCGCCGGAGTAGCGCTATTGGCCCTGCTCTGCGGTATCTTCGCCAGTGGTGGACGTAGAACACGTCGGCAATGGCTAAATTGAGTGAGTCATGAGCGAGCTGTTACTAATTGATGATGACCAGGAGCTGTGTGAGCTCCTGAGCAGTTGGCTGAGCCAGGAAGGTTTTGTCGTGCACGCTTGCCACGACGGTCTGAGTGCGCGCCGCGCCTTGGCCGAGTCTGCGCCGGCAGCAGTGGTGCTGGATGTGATGCTGCCCGACGGCAGCGGTCTGGAGCTGCTCAAGCAGTTGCGCAACGACCACCCGGACCTGCCGGTGCTGATGCTCTCGGCCCGTGGCGAGCCGCTGGACCGGATCCTCGGGCTGGAACTGGGTGCCGACGATTACCTGGCCAAGCCTTGCGATCCCCGAGAACTGACGGCCCGTCTGCGCGCAGTACTGCGGCGCAGCCATCCGGCAGCGGTGTCCAGCCAGATGGAACTCGGCGACCTGTGCTTCAGCCCGGTCCGCGGCGTGGTCAGCATCGACGAACAGGAATTCACCCTGACCGTCTCTGAAAGTCGCCTGCTCGAAGCCCTGCTCAAGCAACCCGGCGAACCGCTGGACAAGCAGGAGTTGGCGCAGATCGCCCTCGGGCGCAAGCTGACCCTGTACGACCGTAGCCTGGACATGCACGTCAGCAACCTGCGCAAAAAGATCGGCCCGCACCCCGACGGTCGCCCGCGCATCGTTGCCCTGCGCAGCCGTGGTTATTACTACAGCCTCTGAACCGTCTTTACCCAAGCTTTACGCTCTGCTGACCGCCGCTGACCTTGATCTCCGTATTCTGTACTCATCCGGAACACACCGGGAACGAGACAAGGAGACACACCATGCGCAAGACCCTTATCGCTTTGATGTTCGCCGCTGCACTGCCAACCATTGCCATGGCAGCACCAGAAGGCCCAGGCCCGATGGGCCCAATGGAAGGCCACGGCTACAGCGAGCACATGCATGGCGGCAAAGGCATGTACAGAGAGTTGAACCTCAGCCACGAACAACGCGAGCAGATTCGCAAATTGATCGGCGAGCAGATGCATGCACGTAAAGAGTTGGTCGAGCAGTACCTGCAAAAACTCTCGCCAGCCGATCAGCAGGCCATGAAAGACCAAATGGCGGCCGGCCGCCAGAAAACCGAGAAGGACATTCGTGCCCTTCTCAAGCCGGACCAACAGCAGAAGTTCGATGCGATCCAAAAGAAGCAGGCCGAACGCAAAGCCGAATGGGAGCAGTTCCAGGCCTGGAAAGCCCAACAACCGCAAAAAACGCAATAATGCTCTAGCGTTTCTCCCCAGCCCAATGGTCAATCGCCATTGGGCTTTCTTTGTTTGAGGACTTACCGTGCGTTCATTGTTCTGGCGCATCCTTGCCAGTTTCTGGCTGGCCATCGCTCTGGTTGCAGGGCTGTCGATCCTGCTCGGGCACATGTTGAACCAGGACGCCTGGATTCTCAGTCGCCACCCGGGCCTCAATACCCTGGCGCAAGAGTGGACGCAGCTCTACGAAGAAAAAGGCGAGGACGCGGCGCAAGCCTTGCTCGAACAACGCAAACGGCGTTACCACATCGATGTTCAGGTACTGAACGAAGGTGGTGACCCGGTGGTGCGCGGGACCTTTCCTCGCCGCGCGGCAGCCCTGGAAGCACGGCAAAACGACAACCCCGACGACAGCGGCCGCCACCTGCCCTGGCGGCGTCTGACCGTCGAGTACACCAGCCCGAAAAGCGCCGAAACCTACTTGCTGATCTACCGTATTCCGCATCCAGAGCTCAACGCCTGGCACCGCAACAGCCTGCTTTGGCCCTTCAGTGCGCTGGCCATTGCCCTGGTGGTGCTGACACTGTTCAGCCTGCTGGTGACGCTGTCCATCACCCGCCCGCTGAGCCGTTTGCGCGGTGCGGTGCACGATCTCGGTCAGACGACCTATCAGCAAAACAGCCTGGCGCGGCTGGCCAACCGGCGTGACGAGTTTGGCGTGCTGGCCAACGACTTCAACCGCATGGGCGCACGCCTGCAAAGCCTGATCGGCAGCCAGCGGCAACTGCTGCGTGACGTGTCTCACGAACTGCGCTCACCCTTGGCCCGGTTGCGCATCGCCCTGGCGCTTGCGGAACGGGCCGGTCCCGAAGAACGCGGAAAACTCTGGCCACGATTGACCCGCGAATGTGATCGTCTGGAAGCACTGATCAGTGAAATCCTGGTGCTGGCACGGGTCGACGCCGACAACGCAAGTGCCGAAGCGGTCGACCTCAATGCGCTACTCAATACTGTGCAAAAAGACGCTCAGCTTGGCGCGCCAGAGCAAATCATCCGTATCGAAGCCGAACGGCAATTAAGCCTCAAGGGCTGGCCGACCATGATCGAGCGGGCGCTGGACAACCTGTTGCGCAACGCCCAGCGCTTCAATCCGGCAGGACAACCGATTGAAGTGCTGGCATTGCGTCAGGGAGATCGGATTGTGATCAGCGTGCGCGACCACGGCCCCGGTGTAGAAGCCGAGCATTTGAAGCAATTGGGCGAGCCGTTTTTTCGCGCGCCCGGCCAGACCGCCCCCGGACATGGCCTGGGATTGGCCATCGCCCGGCGTGCGGCGGAGCGCCACGGTGGCAGCCTGATTCTGGCCAATCACCCGGAAGGTGGATTCATTGCCAGCCTGGAGCTGCCATTAGAGCCCGGTATCGCACCGTAACGATCGTCCCCGCGCTCCCGCGTGGGGACGATCATGTTCAGGGCTTGGCAGGCCAGGCGCTGACAAACTCGGCGAGATCGACTTTCCCGGCCACCCGCGGTTCGTTCTGCGGTGTGCCCAGGTAAAGGAACGCAATCACTTCTTCACCTTCGGCCAGGCCCAACCCCTGGGCCACATGCTCCGAATAGACCAGCTCGCCGGTACGCCACACCGCGCCGATACCCTGAGCGTAAGCCGCCAGCAAGATAGCGTGTGCCGCACAACCTGCCGCCAGCAACTGCTCGGACTTTGGCACTTTGACGTGGTCTTGAACGCGCGCCACCACAATGACGACCAATGGCGCACGGAGCGGACCGTTGCGCGCCTTGTCCACCAGGGCCTGAGGCACATCGGCGTCTTGCAGGCGTGCAGCCTCAGCCAGTATCTCGCCCAATTGCTCGCGCGCCGCGCCTTCGACCGTCAGAAAACGCCACGGCTGCAAATGCCCGTGATCCGGCGCGCGCATGGCCGCGGAAAACAACACTTCCCGTTGTGCTGCGGTGGGCGCCGGGTCGAGCAAACGCGGAACGGATACACGGTTGAGCAAAGCGTCGAGAGCCTGCATCGGCCACCTCCTGAAAAAAATGTCTGGCTATTCTAGCGGCAACTGCCGCCGGGATGCCGGTTTACATGCCCTGCCTCGCAGGTAGAATGGCGCCCTTCCCTATCAGCCCGAGCGGACTTCATGGCGTTGCCGACCTTACGGATCATTGGTTTCATCATCGGCATCTTCCTGATCACCCTGGCCATCAGCATGGTTGTGCCGATGGCAACCCTGCTGATTTACGACCGCACCAGCGACCTGCCGTCGTTCCTCTGGGCCAGCATGATTACCTTTCTCGCCGGCCTGGCGCTGGTCATCCCCGGGCGACCAGAGCATATACACCTGCGCCCGCGGGACATGTACCTGCTCACGGTGTCGAGCTGGGTGGTGGTCTGCATATTCGCCGCATTGCCATTTCTGCTAACCCAGCACATCAGTTACACCGACTCGTTTTTCGAAAGCATGTCAGGCATCACCGCCACCGGTTCTACTGTGCTCAGCGGCCTGGACAGCATGTCTCCGGGAATCCTGATGTGGCGTTCGTTGCTGCACTGGCTGGGCGGTATCGGCTTTATCGGCATGGCGGTCGCGATTCTGCCACTGCTACGCATCGGCGGCATGCGGCTGTTTCAGACCGAGTCGTCGGACCGTTCCGAAAAGGTCATGCCGCGTTCGCACATGGTGGCCCGGCTGATCGTCGCCGCCTACGTCGGCATCACCATCCTCGGCAGCCTGGCGTTCTGGTGGGCGGGCATGAGCCCGTTCGATGCCGTCAACCATGCGATGTCGGCAATATCCACTGGCGGCTTCTCCACCTCCGACCAGTCCCTGGCCAAGTGGACGCAACCGGCTGTGCACTGGGTCGCGGTGGTGATCATGATTCTCGGCAGCCTGCCATTTACCTTGTACGTGGCGACCTTGCGCGGCAATCGACGGGCGCTGATCAAGGATCAGCAAGTGCAGGGGTTACTCGGCATGCTGCTGGTGACCTGGCTGGTACTCGGCACCTGGTACTGGTGGACCACCGACCTGCATTGGCTGGACGCACTGCGCCACGTTGCGCTGAACGTCACCTCGGTGGTCACCACCACCGGTTTCGCGCTGGGGGACTACAGCTTGTGGGGCACCTTCTCATTGATGCTGTTTTTCTATCTGGGCTTTGTCGGTGGTTGCTCGGGGTCGACCGCTGGCGGAATCAAGATCTTCCGTTTCCAGGTGGCCTTTATCCTGCTCAAGGCTAACCTCAACCAACTGATCCACCCCCGTGCGGTGATCAAGCAGAAGTACAACGGTCATCGTCTCGACGAAGAAATTGTGCGCTCGATCCTGACGTTTTCGTTCTTCTTTGCAATCACCATTTGCGCCATCGCCCTGGCGCTGTCGCTGCTGGGCGTGGACTGGATGACCGCCTTGACCGGTGCCGCCAGTACGGTTTCCGGAGTGGGTCCGGGACTGGGTGAAACCATCGGACCGTCCGGTAACTTCGCCAGCCTGCCCGACGCCGCCAAGTGGATTCTGTCCCTCGGCATGCTGCTCGGGCGACTGGAGATCATTACCGTGTTTGTGCTGTGTATCCCGGCGTTCTGGCGTCACTGAGTTCTTTGGGCGCGTCCATCAACCGCGTCCGGTATTCGCCGGGCGTGGTATCGAACCAGCGCCGAAAAGCTCGAAAGAAATTGCTCGGATCGGCGAACCCCAACAGGTAGGCGGTTTCCAGCAGGGTCATGTTCGGCTGCGCCAGGTACTGCTCGGCCAACTCGCGGCGCGTGTCGTCGAGCAGCGTCTGAAAACTCGTGCCTTCTTCCTGCAAGCGTCGCTGCAAGGTGCGCTGGGACAAGTGCAGGGTTTGCGCCACCGTATCGCGCTTGGGCTCGCCTTGCGGCAGTAGGCGACAGAGCACTTGCCGAGCCTTGTGGGTAACCTGGCTTTCAGAAAACCGCGCCAGGTATTCGCCGGCAAACCGGTCATGCAACAACGCCATCGCCTCGTTGGCAGTCGGCAACGGGGCTTCCATGTCTGCCCGTTCGAAAATCAGCGCGTCATAAGGCGCGCTGAACTCCAGCGGCGCATGAAAGGCAAATTTGTAGGGTTCGAGGTCTTGGGGTTGATCGCCCTGCATCAGCACTTTGCGTGGCTGCAAGGTGCGCCCGGTCAGCCAGCCACACAAGCCCAGCGCACAGGCGAGTGACGCTTCGGCACTTTGTCGGGTGGGCGGCAGGTGGTCGCCATGCACCGTCAAAATCAGTGCATACCCTTCGGGTAACAGGCGAAAACTCAGGTCAGCGCTTTCGGCGATGATCCGCTGATAACGCACCAGGCGCTGAAAACCTTCCGCCAGGGTCTGGCTCGACATCAAGGCATAACCGACCACATGAAACGATGCCGGGCGGACCAACTTGCCCATGTTCAGACCGATTGCCGGGTTGCCGGACAGCTCTACCGCACGCTGCCAGAGTCGCGTCATCGAATCTTGAGGAAAGCGCGCATCCGGATCATTCAGCGCCGCGTAGTCGAGCCCCAGCTGTTTGAACAAGACCCGGCAATCCAGGCCGTCCATCTCCAGTGCCTTGACAATCCCCATCGCCCAGCTTGCAGAAGTCGTTCGTTCGCTCATGGCGTTTTCTTACTTGATGTGCCGCGCATCACGGCCAATTTCAGAAGGATACTAAAGTGGCGCCCAAGGTCACTGGCTGTTGCCACTGATGACTCTAGACTTAAATAAGCTGCCCGCAGAACATCCGCTCGGCAGAACAATAACCACAGAGAATGCAGTCGTGGAAAACATCAAGCGTTTCAGCAGCTTCGCCGAGTTTTACCCGTATTACCTCAGCGAACACAGCAACAGTGTCTGCCGACGCCTGCACTTTGTCGGCACCAGCCTGGTGCTTTTCATCCTCGCCTTCGCTATCGGCAAAGGTGCCTGGCTGTTGTTGCTGGCCCTGCCTCTGGCCGGCTACAGCTTCGCCTGGGTCGGACACTTTTTCTTTGAAAAAAACCGGCCGGCGACATTCCAGCATCCGTTTTACAGCCTGCTCGGTGACTTCATCATGTATCGCGACATGATCCTCGGCAAAGTGCCTTTCTAGGCTCGCCGGGCCATCAAGCCGTCCCACATGGCCAGTGCAGCATTGGATCCAAGCTCTACACTGCACGACGTCCCTTCGTAAACAATAAGAGGATAGCTGATGAATGCGCACGCCCGTTTCACCCACATGAAGGAGGGTACGCAGGAAGACTGGGCGATCATCGCCGCGGACTTCAGTGCCTACGCCAAACAATTGCCGACACGGATTGTGGCGCACCTGAAACTGCTGGAGGGTGATTTTGGCGGTTTCCCGGTCGATCGGCTGACCCACTCACTGCAAACCGCCACCCGCGCCTGGCGTGATGGCCGGGATGAGGAATACGTGGTGTGTGCGCTGCTCCACGACATTGGCGATACCCTTGGCTCCTACAACCACCCGGACATTGCGGCAGCGATCCTCAAGCCATTCGTCAGCCCTGAAAACCTGTGGATGGTAGAAAAGCACGGGATTTTCCAGGGCTACTATTTTTTCCATCACCTGGGCATGGACCGACACCTGCGCGAGCAGTTTCGCGAACACCCGCAGTACCGGCAAACCCTCGAGTTCTGCGCCAGGTATGACGCGGCAGCCTTTGATCCAGACTACGAGACCCTGCCGCTGAGTTTCTTCGAACCGATGATGGAGCGCCTGTTCGCCCGACCGAAAAACTCGATCTACACGGCAGCGATGGAAGAACACGCACCGGTCTGAAGACAAGCCGATTTCCTGTGGCGAGGGGGCTTGCCCCCGTTGGGGGGCGAAGCACCCCCTAAACCTGCAATCGGGTATCGCCAGACATACTGCGTTTGCTGGGCTTGCGGCCACTTCGCTCCCGAACGGGGCATTGCGGCGTTCCGACAAGCCCCCTCGCCACAATGGCAAGCACCTCACGACTTACACCGGCTCCGCGACCTTCACCAAGTCAGCTTTCAGTTGTGCCTCGCGCGCCTGCGCATCCGCCAACCGGTACAACTCGATCGTGCCGTCCAAATGCTCGATCAAGGCTGTGCACGACTCCACCCAATCTCCGCAATTGAGGTAATCCACCTCACCGACCTTGCGGATTTCCGCGTGGTGAATGTGCCCGCAAACCACCCCGTGCAGCTCGCGTTTGACACACTCGTGGGCGATGGCCTCTTCGAAATCGCTGATGAAGCTGACCGCGGTTTTGACTTTGTGCTTGAGGTACGCCGACAACGACCAGTAACCGTAGCCGTACCGTGCACGCCAGTGATTGAGCCAGCGGTTGAGGGTCAGGGTGAACTCGTAGGCCGAGTCGCCAAGAAACGCCAGCCAGCGGTGATAACGCGTGATCACATCGAACTGATCGCCATGAATCACCAACAGGTGCCGGCCATCCGCGGTGACGTGGACCGCCTCGTCCACCAACTGAATATTGCCCAGGATCAGCTTCGAATAACGCCGCAAAAACTCGTCGTGGTTGCCGGTGATATAAATCACCTCGGTGCCGCGCTTGCTCATGGTCAGCAAACGGCGAATGACGTTGGTGTGAGCCTGCGGCCAGTACATGCCGCTGCGCAGCTTCCAGCCATCGATGATGTCGCCGACCAGATAGATCTTGTCAGCCTGATAGCCCTTGAGAAACTGCGACAAATGCTCGGCCTGACAATCCCGGGTGCCGAGGTGCACATCGGAGATCCACAAGGTGCGCACGCGTTGTTTACGGCTGGGTTTTGCACGTTCGGCGCTGGTCATGGGCAACCTCTGCGAGATTTTTCGCAAGCTTGCACCGCAGCGATTAATAGCCCATGACACAAATACGGCAGTCTGATGACAACCCGGACCCAGGCCCGGCCGGTGTAGACTGCGAGTCTGCCCAGGAGACTGCGATGAGACCGATCCTCACGCTACGCCAGTACACCCACGACCTGATCGTCCACAGCCATGACCACGCGCAACTGGTGTTCGGCCTGTCGGGCGCGCTCGACTTCGAGGTCGGCGGTCATGGCAGCCAGGTGGTGCAGCAGAGTTTTGTGGTCGTACCGGCAGGCGCTCATCACGCTTGCGGCAGCCCGAATGGCAGCCGCTGCCTGGTGCTCGATGTGCCGAGCGATCAATGGGTTTCGCAATCATTGGGCGAGCATGCGGAGGCCAGTCGGCGCTTGCTCGACAACCCCGGACGCTTGCCGCTG
Source organism: Pseudomonas sp. FW306-02-D09B (assembly GCF_058782685.1). Classification (NCBI taxonomy): domain Bacteria; kingdom Pseudomonadati; phylum Pseudomonadota; class Gammaproteobacteria; order Pseudomonadales; family Pseudomonadaceae; genus Pseudomonas; species Pseudomonas sp. FW306-02-D09B. The sequence continues at coordinate 24,023 of NZ_JBYSXY010000012.1, read as the reverse complement.
GATGCCGGGCAAAGCCAACTGGTGAGCTGGCTGGCGAGCAGCCCGGTCACTGACCCGCTGATCGCCCAGCAAGGCGCCGTGTTGTTGCTCGCCAGCCTCAACAACGCCGTGCCGGGCAGCATCGCCGGGCGCCGCTTGCCTTACGCCGCGCTCAACGCGCACATCGACCAATACGCCGCCTATCCGCTGCAAGTCGCCGATCTGGCGCGTATCGCCGGGCTGTCCAGCGCACGTCTGCACGCACGCTTTGTCGCTGAATGCGGACAGACGCCGATGGATTACATCCGCAGTCGCCGCCTGCATATCGCGGTGAAGTTGCTCCGTGAATCCGCGCTGCCCATCGGCGAAGTCGCCTGCCGTGTCGGTTATGGCTCCCAGAGCGCCTTCGCCGCAGCGGTGATGCGCGAGTTCGGCGCCTCGCCGGGCGCACTGCGTCGAACGGCGGGCAAGCGCTAGGCTGACGATAAAAAACGCGAGTTTGACGACAGACAGATCAGGCCGTCACGCGGTTCAATGTCGTCATTGCCTCTATGGATTAAGGATTGAAATGACTCCGCGTACCGCCCTTGGCGCCCTGCATATCGGCGCATTGATGTTTGGCCTGACGGGTGTGTTCGGCAAACTCGCCGCGGCCTCCCCTGCCATCATTGTCTTTGGCCGTGCGGCATTCGCGGTGATCGCTCTGGCATTCTTTGCCCGTTTCGCCAGCAGCACTGGCTGGCAGAAACTCGAAGCCGTGGACTGGCGTCGCCTGCTCCTCAGCGGCCTGTTGCTGGCCGGGCATTGGGTGAGTTTTTTCATTGCGGTGAAAGTTGCCGGCGTGGCGATTGCGACCCTGGGCTTTGCCAGTTTCCCGGCGTTCACGGTGATCCTCGAAGGCCTGATCTTCCGCGAGCGAATCCGCGCCAATGAAATACTTCTGGTGACGCTGGTGAGCGTCGGCCTGGTGTTGGTTACGCCGGATTTCGACCTCGCCAGTGAAGCCACCAGCGGTCTGCTCTGGGCGGTGGGCTCGGGCCTGCTGTTCGCCTTGCTGTCGCTGACCAACCGTGCCAGCTCCGGGCGTATACCCGCCGTGCAGGCAGCGCTGTGTCAGAACGTAGTGGTCGCCCTCTGTCTGTTGCCGGTGGCAGCACCGGGCTTGAGTGAGGTGCGCGCCATCGACTGGCTGTGGATCGGTCTGCTCGGAGTGTTCTGCACCGGCGTCGCCCACAGCCTGTTCGTTGCCAGCCTGGCGGTGATCAAGGCTCGCACCGCCGCGGTGGTGTTTGCCCTGGAACCGGTTTACGGCATCACCGTCGCCTGGCTGCTGTTCGGTGAGAATCCGACACTGCGGATGTTGATTGGCGGTGCGCTGATCATCATCGCGATTGTGGTGTCCAGCAGTCTGTCTGGCAGCTCAAGCAAGAAAAGCGTGACGGCCGAAGCCGCCTCTCACTGAGTTCTATCGTTGTGTCCGAGATCGCGGTCGGGATCGATCTGATCCCGGACCCGCTGCTTGAGCACCTTGGCTTCCGGGAAGCCGCCATCGGCCTTGCGTTCCCAGATCTGCACCCCGTCGCAGGTAATGAAAAACACCCCGCCGGTTCCCGGCACCAGAGAAACTTTGCCCAGGTCGTCACCGAAGGTACTGAGCAGCTCCTGGGCCAGCCAGGCGGCGCGCAACAGCCACTGGCATTGCGTGCAGTAAGTGATGACAACTTCCGGTTTGTGCGTGGTCATGGCGTGCTGGACTCCTGAACTCGATGGCGCCGCTATGATAGCCGCCTTTGCCGCTCGATCTACCTGAGCCTTGGGCAGACGTACTGATCGCAGGTATTGCGAAAATTGATGGCTGCGCGCGACCTGTAGGAGCACAGCTGCTGGCGATAGCGATCTCACGGACGCCATCGCAGGCAAGCCATGCTCCTACAGGAGCTCAGCGTATGCTGGCCAACAGGCTGCGGGCGGTTTGCTTCAAGGATTCGTCACTGTCCTTGAGTAACTCGTTCAATAGCGCAATGGCGCTGTCCAGATCACCGTCGTCGATGCAGTTCTGCGCTTCTTCCAGTTTGCCGGGGTGGATCTCTTCGTGCGCAGGTACCGCGAATTCGCCCGACAACGGCTCAAGTTCCAGAGGCGGCGATGCATCGGCGAAATCGTCGAGAAAGCCATCGTCCAACGGTTCCAGCTGATCCACGGGTTCAGCTATTGCCGCTGTTGTGTCGGACGGACAGGCCAGATCCCAGCTCGAATCCATCGACAAGTCATCCAGATTCAACTGGAACTCATCCCCTACCGAGGCAGCAGGTTCAGCCGTCGTTTCAGCCGTCGACTCAAGAGTCGCCAACGATTGTGCACTGGCCAGTTTCGGCGAACGTGCGCGAATCTGCTCCAGCACCTCGGCACTGTAACCCGCTTCATGCAAACTGTTTTCATGCTCCGAATAAGCTGCGCTGTCGCCCTGCAGTCCCAGCACCTCCAACAGTTTCAGGTTCAAATCGCTGCGCTGTGGCTCTTTGAGCAAGGCTTCGCGCAATAGACTGGCCGCCTCGGCGTAGCGGTCATAGGTCAGGTAGATACCGACGCCCTCAAGCACTTCTGCCCCATGAGCGGTTTCGCGGTTCGCAGGGGGAGACTGCGTCGCAGAAAGCTCAATCGATGGTTTCTGTGCACTATCGGGCGCTCCCCGACTGACCACCGGCTCATGTCGCGGCGCGGGTGCTGATACAGGCTGTACCCGCCGCCGACGGAGCGCAAACAGGCCCAGTAGCAATAGCACGCCAAGCACCAACAGGCCGCCGATCAGCCACAACGCCCAACCACTGCTCGTCTCATCCACAGCGGCTGTGGGCACCGGAATTGGCACGACGGGAATGACGGGGGCGGGTAAAGGTTTTTTGGCTTCGGCCAACTCGGTTTGCAGATCGCTGACTTGCTTGCGCTGGCTGGCGATCTGTTCATCCTGGGCTTGTAGCCGGGTGTTCAACTGATCGATCGTTTGTTTCAGTTGCTGGTTTTCCAGGACGCTGGCTGCCAGCAACTCGGAGGTGCGGTCGGTAGTTGCAGGCGCCGTGCTTACCGGGGGGGCAGCAGGCGTTTTGACGGGGGCGGTGGCAGTGGGTTGCTGGGTGATCGCCGGGGCCGGCTCGACATCACTCACCGGTACGATCCCCGGTGAACCCGGTGGATCGATCAGCACCGTGTATTCGCGCAGCAGATGCCCATTGGGCTGGTTCGCCTGCACCAGAAAATTCAGGAACGGTTCATTGACCGGCTTGCTGGACACCACCCGAATCACGCTGCGATTGCCACGCAGAACGGCGGTAAAACGCAGGTCGTTGAGAAAAAACACTCGCTCGACACCGGCGCGGGCGAACTCATCCGCCGTCGCCAGGCTGACCGAGAGTTCACCGTCACTCAGGGCACCGGGATCGACCAAGGCGATTTCGGCATTCAACGGTTGGTTAAGGGCTGAGTGCAACGTGATGTCGCCCAACCCCAACGCGGGTGCCAATGCGGAGTAACTCAAGGCACCGGCGACCGACAACAGGCTGACGGAGCGCCGTAACACAGACTGCAAACTCTCGAGCATGAGCATTCCTTAGCTAACCAGAATCAACCTGTGCGCATTCGCACGTCCAGTGTGAACACGTAATTGCCTGGTAGTTCTTATAGTCTGCTCTGCGCCAGTTCTCAAAAGTCTGCGGTGTGGTTATGCCTCAAGATTTTTCCAGATTGGCCAAAATGTGCCCATGGACCCGCATACACACCCGCATATCTTCCTCGTTGACACCCTCGAACAGCTCATGGCGCAACTCGGCGGCAATGGTTTCAATTTGTTCGATCAAGGGACGGGCGGGCGCGCACAGCACGATCTTTTTCGCCCGGCGGTCTTCCGCCACCGCCTGACGCTGCACCAGGCCTTGGGTTTCCAGGCTATCGAGCAGACGCGCCAGTGTCGGTCCTTCAACACCGACGCTTTGTGCCAACTCACGCTGAGTGGGGGCTTCTTCGAAACGCGCCAGGTGCAACAGCACCAGCCAGCGGGCCTGGGACAGGCCAAGACCGGCAAGACGGCGATCCAGTTCGGCGCGCCAGCCGCGAGACATCTGCGCCAACTGCATGCCAAAACGGTGTTGATCGGTTAACGGCATAAAAAACTCATGGTTAGACTGAAATAGGCTGAAACTAATTATTAGTCAGCTAAGCATGGCCCTCGACTCTAGGCAAGGCTCGGTCTGTACTGAATCGTTACATCTTGATCTTCGACACTTAAATTTCAAACTCCGACTGCAATGCCGCTCTCACACAGTACAAAACGCCCTCGGGAACACGACCGGCAAACAACGCGGAAATCTCCGACACCGGCGGCAACTCGCCCTCGCCGTCCAGGAATGCGTCCTGGACTTCACCCATCAGCTCTTCCGGAAGGTCCAGTGCCTGCTCCAGCGACAGTTGCTGCTTGCCGATGGCCTCGGCGAGCATCGTGTACACGTTCTTTTCCGAACACTGCAACTGACCGGCAATCTGCATCGGCGTCATGCCGGCGCGCGCCAGTGTGATCAATTCGTGACGCAGGTCGGCAACCACTTTCGGGGCCTCGGCCTGGCCGCCCAGCACTTCGAGGAAGGCCTCGCCATAGCGCTCCAGCTTGCGTGCACCGACACCGCTGACCTTGGCCATCTCCGGCAACGAGCTTGGCTGGCTGCGAAGCATTTCGAGCAAGGTCGAATCGGGGAAGATGACGTACGGCGGCACGCCATGCTCTCCGGCGAGCTTGCGGCGCAGGGCGCGCAAAGCTTCCCACTGCTCGCGTTCTTCGCCTCGCACCAACTGGCTGGCCTGGCTGGTGCTGCTGCTTTTCGCGGTGGTTTGCGGTTTGAGGTCGCGGCGCAGTTCCAGGGTCACTTCGCCCTTGAGCAACGGCCGGCAGCTGTCGCTTAAACGCAGGCCGCCGTAGCCTTCCAGATCAATGTCCGCCAGACCGCGCGCCACCAACTGTCGGAAAAGGGAACGCCATTCACCTTCGGCCCGCGCCTTGCCGACACCAAATACCGACAGATGCTGATGGCCGAAGCTGCGGACTTTTTCGTTGTCCTTGCCCAGCAACACGTCCACCAAATGCCCGACGCCATAACGCTGGCCGGTGCGGTAGATCGCCGACAGTGCCTGACGGGCGGGTTCGGTGGCGTCCCAGGTCTGCACACCGTCGACACAGTTGTCGCAATGCCCGCAGGGCTGCGGCATGTCTTCGTCGAAATAGGCCAGCAGCGTCTGACGGCGGCAGCGGGTTTCTTCACACAGCGAGAGCATGGCGTCGAGCTTGTGCTGCTCCAGACGCTTGTGGCGCTCATCGCCTTCGGAGTTCTGCAGCATCTGCTTGAGCATCACCACGTCTTGCAGGCCGTAAGCCATCCAGGCATCTGCCGGCAGACCGTCACGGCCACCCCGACCGGTTTCCTGGTAATAGGCCTCAAGGGACTTTGGCAAGTCCAGATGCGCGACAAAGCGCACATTGGGTTTGTCGATGCCCATGCCGAATGCCACGGTGGCGACCATGATCAGGCCTTCCTCGTTGAGGAAGCGCTTCTGGTGGTGAGCCCGCGTATCGTTGGGCAGGCCGGCGTGGTACGGCAGTGCCGGGAAACCTTGCTCGCTGAGGAACACCGCTACTTCGTCGACCTTCTTGCGCGACAGGCAATAGACAATGCCGGCATCGCTGCGCCGTTCAGCCAAAAACGCCAGCAACTGCTTGCGCGGCTGCTCCTTGGGCACGATGCGGTAAAAAATGTTCGGCCGATCGAAACTCGACAGAAAGCGCTCGGCGTTCTGCAGATGCAGGCGCTCGACGATTTCTTCCCGGGTGCGCTTGTCGGCCGTGGCGGTCAGGGCGATGCGCGGGACGTTGGGGAACAGTTCCGCCAACTGGCCCAGTTGCAGGTATTCCCGGCGGAAATCGTGCCCCCATTGGGACACGCAGTGAGCTTCGTCGATGGCAAACAGCGCGATTTCAAGACTTTGCAGGAATGCCAGCATCCGTGGCTGGACCAGGCGCTCAGGTGCCAGGTACAGCATCTTCACTTCGCCGCGCTTGATCCGCGCCGCCAGATCGCGCTGTTGCTCGGCGCTCAAGGTCGAATTGAGCGCCGCCGCGGCCACACCGAGTTCTTCGAGGGTCGCAACCTGATCGTCCATCAAGGCAATCAGCGGTGAAACCACCACCGCCAAGCCATCGCGCAACAGTGCCGGGACCTGGAAGCACAGCGATTTGCCGCCGCCGGTCGGCATCAGCACCAGAGCGTCACCGCCGCTGGCCACGCGCTCAATGATGGCACCCTGACGGCCACGAAAACTGTCGTAGCCGAAGATGTCCTTGAGGACGCGCTGAGCCTGTTCGAGCATGAAAAACTCCAAATGGTGCTGAATATCCCTGTGTGCAGGCTGGATCAAAAAACCACGTTGTCACGGACAGATCCGTAAGCGGATTTGTCCGGGACCGTCGCGACACCTGCAGGGCTTTGCAAAACGCGCGAGTATACCCGAGCGATACCGGGCAATGGGGGGCACTGACGAATAGCCTCCCCGCCCAGATCAACAATTCCCTACGGATCGGGATTAGACTGGTCTGGAATGCGGGCAAATCTGCCGTGCGGCTGGCCGGACCGCTCAAGAACGCCTAGAATTGGGCATCGTATATTCCCAAGGTAGCCCTTCAATGTCCTTCGCTGAGCAACTAACCCGCCTGCAAGCCTTCCTCGACGCCGACGAGCTGCATGACGAGGCGCTGGACTATGTGGCCGCCCACGGCTACCTGACGGCGCTGTCGATCTGTTCCGAGACGGTGCCTGATCGTGAGTGGATCGACGCGCTCTTCGCCGAAGAGCCGCATTATCGCGACGACGCCGAGCGTGCCGAAATCGAATCGACCCTGATTGCCCTCAAGGCTCATATCGCTCGCCAACTGGCCTCCGATGAAGAGTTCGAGCTGCCATGCGACCTGGACCTGGGCGAAGAGCCGGATGATTCCGACCTGCGCGGCTGGTGCATCGGTTTCATGGAAGGCGTATTCCTGCGTGAAGAAGCCTGGTTCGAGACCGCCGAAGACGAAGTCAGCGAAATGCTGCTGCCGATCATGGTCGGTTCCGGCCTGTTCGACGAACAGCCCGAGTTCTCCGACATCGCGGCCGACGCCAACCTGATGGACGACATGATCGTGCAGATCCCGGAAGCCCTGACCGCGCTGTACCTGCTGTGCAACGCGCCAGACGAAAAACCGGCGATCCTCAAGCCTCGTCACCACTAAGTCCTTGCCTGTGGCTGACCCCATAGGCAATCGTCCCCTGATCCTGCGCTATGTGCTGCTGGCCATCGGCTGGCTGAGCGTAGCGTTGGGGGTGATTGGGATCTTCCTGCCTGTACTGCCCACCACCCCTTTCCTGCTGTTGGCGGCCGCCTGTTTCGCCCGCAGTTCGCCGCGCTTTTATCAATGGCTGGTCGAGCATCCACGACTCGGCCCCTGGATTCGCGACTATCTGGACGGCAACGGCATTCCGCTCAAGGGCAAGGTCTACGCCATTGGCCTGATGTGGCTGAGTATCGGCCTGTCCTGCATCCTCGTCCCACTGCCCTGGGCACGTGGCTTCATGCTGACCAGCGCAGTGCTGGTGACGGTGTATATCCTGCGGCAGAAAACCCTGATCAAACCCTGAATACGCCTCGCCACCTAAGCTCATCCATCCCCCCGCTCCCGACAATCTGCCCTGCCTCCTGCAAAACAGTGCCTAAACTCCAGGCATCTGCACGTCTGCGGCCAGACATATCCCGTCGTCCAGGAAGGTCAACGCTCCGGAGCGTCTCATGTCGCTACTCAAACAGTTGTTTTTGGCCATCTGCCTGTTCTTGCTGGTCGCCTTCAGCGGCAGTTTTTTTGTCAGCCTGGAAAGCTCGCGTGCGCAGATACTCAGCCAATTGCGCGCCCATGCCCAGGACACTGCCACCGCACTGGGGCTGTCGTTGACCACACAGATCGACGACCTGGCGATGATTGAATTGATGGTCAGCTCGGTCTTCGACAGTGGCTACTTTTCCAGTATCCGGGTCATCAATATCGAGGACGAACGCGTCCTGGTCGAGCGCAATGCGGTCGCCACCACCGAACGCGTACCGGGTTGGTTCGTCGATCTGGTGAACCTGCATCCGCAAGGCGGGGATGCGTTGGTGATGCGCGGCTGGGAGCAAGCCGCGCGCGTTGAAGTGGTGAGCAACCCACAGTTCGTCCTGAGCAAACTGTGGGACAGTACCCTCGGCAGTCTGATCTGGTTACTGCTGTGCGGGTTGCTCAGCGCGATGTTCGGCGGCTGGTTGCTGCGTCGGCAACTGCGCCCGCTGGACGCCATGGTCAAACAGGCCGAAGCCATCAACAAACGCGAGTTTCTCAGCCTGCCGAAGGTGCCCAGAACCCCGGAACTCAAACGCGTGGTGCTGGCGATGAACCAAATGGTCGAAAAGCTCAAAGGGCTGTTTGCCGAAGAAGCCGCACGTAGCGAGCAACTGCGCGCCGAGTCGTTTCAGGACAGTCTCACGGGGCTGGCCAACCGCCGTTTGCTCAACGAACAACTCACCGATCAGTTGCTGGTGACTGAGCAGAGCAGCGCCGGACACCTGCTGATGTTGCGGATCAATGACCTGACCGGGCTCAACCAGCGACTGGGTGGCCAGCGCACCGACGCGCTGATCAGCGCCGTGGGTCAGTTACTCAAACGCCTGATTCAACAGCCGGATCGCCATACCTGGCTGGCTGCACGCAATCGGGGCGGTGAGTTCAGCCTGCTGACCCCAGGCCTGGACAGCAAGGACGCAGCGCGCCTGGCCGCAGAGATCAGCGCCACCCTGGAAAATCTGCGCCTGACCGGCGCCAGCGACTGCATGCCAGTGGCGCATCTGGGAGTCGTCGCCTACACACCCGGCGAAGCCTCCACCGACATTCTGCTGCGCCTCGATCAGGCACTGACTCAGGCCCAGCAGCATCCCGAACGGCCGTGGGTGCAACTGCAGCAGTCCGATAACCCACCGAACCATACGCAGCACGACTGGCGCACCTGGATCGATGACGCCCTGACTCACGGCAAAATGCAGCTGTACTTCCAACCCGTGGTGCAATGCGCCGACACCAGTCAGGTGCTGCACCACAAGGTGCTGGCGCGCCTGCTCGATCCACAGGGCAAAACCATTTGCGCCGGGCACTTTCTACCCTGGATAGAACGGCTGGGCTGGTCGGCGCGATTCGACCTGGCAATGCTCGAACACACCCTCGACTACCTTGCCGAACACCCTTGGCCGCTGGCCCTGAGCTTGTCCGGCAGCACCCTGCGCGATGCCGCGCAACGGCGCCTGATCCTCGATATGCTCGACGGCCTGCCCAGCCTCGGCCCCTTGCTGACCCTTGAACTCGACGAACGCCAACTGCCGCCCCCCGAAGAGTTGCGTCAACTGTGCCTGAGCCTGCACAACACCGGCTACGGGATCGGCCTGCAGCACTTCGGTGGCAGCTTCAGCCAGATCGGCAACCTCACCCAACTCGGTTTGGCCTACCTGAAAATCGATGGCAGCTACATTCGCGCCATCGACCAGCAAAGCGACAAATGCCTGTTCATCGAAGCCATTTTCCGCGCGACCAACAGCATCGATTTACCGTTGATTGCCGAGCAGATAGAAACGCCGGGGGAACTGGAGGCAATCAGGTCGTTGGGACTGTTCGGCGTCATGGGCCGGCTGATCGGACCGCCAGAACCCATGTAGTACGCAGGTGTAGCCGCCTCGTGGCAAGCTACGCCAGCTTGCGTCGTGGCCTCTAGACTTTGCCACCATGATTACGCTGGTACGTCTCCTCCCCCATCGCCGCAATCTGCCCTTCGATCAGCGCTTCAAACGGTCGCAATAGCGGCTCGAAGGTCGTCGGTGCCTCCAGCGTTTGCAATGCCTGCACGATCGCCTCCACCGTCGACAACGCTCCCGGCCCCGGAGCCTTGCGCAAGCGATAGCGCGAGACCGCGCCTTCGGCCAGCGTCACTCGGGGCAACGCTGCCAGCAATGGATTGAGGTGCAGCATCTTGCGCGCCTTGCGCCAGGTGCCGTCCGGCACCACCAGCAGCAACGGTTGATCATCAGGCGTATAGGCCTGCAACGGTTGCGCATCGTCAGCCGGGAACAACAAGCGGGCCCGGTAACCCGGTTGATTCAGCAGACGCGGTAAATCCTCGAACACTTCGCCGACGACCAGCTCGGCATTGTTCAGCCCCGACGCTGCCAGCCGTGCGGTGTTCAACGCATGGTTCACCTCGCTCGGATGCTGCAACAGCAGCACCCGGGTGCGGCTGTCGAGGCTCGGAATCAACGGGCACAGGCAGTGAGTTTGCGGGCGCAGGCAGCGGGCGCATTGAATTCTGGACATACGATTCCCCCGATCAGGCCTGGTTGAGCTGCGCTTTGAGCAAGTCGCGGAAGGTCTGGATCAACGGCTCGCGGCTGCGCCCACGACGCACGATCATCGAGAACGGTGCCTGGTAGCCAAAGGTCGCCGGCAGTAGCACGCGCAAATCGCCCTTGTCGGCCCAGGCTTGAGCGTAGTGCTCCGGCAGGTAGCCGATGTAGGCGCCGGACAACACCAGAATCAGCTGTGCTTCCATACTCTCCACAGTCGCCGCGCTGTGCTTGAAGCCGTGGCGGGCCAATTCGGCCTGGCTCCAGTATCCGCGACCGACCATGCGCTGCTGGGTGATGACTTGTTCGGGAATGCGCCGCTCGTTGAACAAGGGATGACGATTGCTGCAATACAGCCAATGTTGTTCACGGTACAGCGGCATGTAGACCAGCCCGCTCATGCGCGTGGAGAACGCACCGATGGCCAGATCGAGGCGGTTGTCCTGCACGCCGAGTTGCAGTTCGTAAGGGCTCATCACCGACAGGTGCAAATGCACCGCCGGGTGCTCCTGGCTGTAGGCACCAATGGCTTCGGCGAACGGCAAGGCCTTGTCGCTGACGGTCGAGTCGATCACCCCGAGGTTGAGCGTGCCGCGCAACTCGCCCTTGAGCGCCGCGGCGTATTGCTCGAAACCTTCCAGCTCACCGAACAGGCGCAAGGTTTCCTGATGGAACAGCTCGCCCTTGCTGGTCAGGCTGAAACCGCCACGCCCACGATGACAGAGCACCAAACCCAACGCCGCTTCGAGCTGGCTCATGTAGGTGCTGATGGCCGATGTCGAGAGGTTGAGCTCTTGCTGCGCGTTGGCAAACCCCTGATGACGCACCACGCTGACGAAGATGCGCAACAGTTTCAGGTCGGGTAAAGCGTTGGCCATGGGGGGATCTCCAAACACGATCAGTGTGAAGTCTATCGCTGCCGGGGCCATTAGTTTAGAAAAACCTGAACTAAGTATTTGCCGGTAGCGATTCTTCTCCCGCAGCGTATTTCGCAGAATCCGTCCAACAGGTGCCCGTGCGATCCCTTTGCGCGGTGCAACCCCATAAATAAAACAATGATGATGAGGCCATACCCGTGGACAAGATTCTTCACCAACCACTGGGCGGCAATGAAATGCCGCGCTTCGGCGGCATCGCCACCATGATGCGACTCCCCCACTTGCAAACCGCTGCCGGCCTGGACGCTGCCTTCATTGGCATCCCGCTGGACATCGGCACCTCCCTGCGCGCCGGCACTCGCTTCGGACCGCGCGAGATCCGTGCTGAATCGGTAATGATCCGCCCGTACAACATGGCCACCGGCGCTGCACCGTTCGACTCGCTGTCGGTTGCCGACATCGGTGACGTGGCAATCAACACCTTCAACCTGCTGGACGCCGTGCGGATCATCGAAGAGTCCTACAACGAGATCCTCGAACACGACGTGATCCCGCTGACCCTCGGTGGCGACCACACCATCACCCTGCCGATCCTGCGTGCCATCCACAAAAAACACGGCAAGGTCGGCCTGGTGCACATCGATGCCCATGCCGATGTGAACGATCACATGTTCGGCGAGAAGATCGCCCACGGCACCACCTTCCGTCGCGCCGTCGAAGAAGGCCTTCTGGATTGCGACCGCGTCGTGCAAATTGGTCTGCGCGCGCAGGGCTACACCGCCGAAGACTTCAACTGGAGCCGCAAACAGGGCTTCCGCGTGGTTCAGGCCGAGGAGTGCTGGCACAAGTCGCTGGAACCGCTGATGGCTGAAGTCCGTGAAAAAGTCGGCGGTGGCCCGGTGTACCTGAGCTTCGACATCGATGGCATCGACCCGGCCTGGGCACCCGGCACCGGGACCCCGGAAATCGGCGGTCTGACGACCATTCAGGCGATTGAAATCGTTCGTGGCTGCCAAGGCCTCGACCTGGTTGGCTGCGACCTGGTAGAAGTCTCGCCGCCATACGACACCACCGGCAACACCTCGCTGCTGGGCGCCAACCTGCTGTACGAAATGCTCTGCGTATTGCCGGGCGTGGCGCACCGCTGAGGCAGCGCCCCCAGCCTGCTTCAGCACCGCTAACGGTTTCGCTTTCTGCACCCCGGACAACCGCAGCTATCGCGCAATGCCAATCAGGCGTTGTGCGACAGCCGACGTTGTCGAGCCTGATCCCCGCGCCAGTGGCGGTGTTCGGGCAGTACGGGCACGGATTCGTTCGCTAAAGCGGTCATGTGCAATACCGCCTGACTCAAGCATTACCCGTAGGAACAGGACGTTTGTGGCGAGGGAGCTTGCTCCCGCTCGACTGTGCAGCAGTCGCATTTTTGGGGCCGCTACGCAGCCCAGCGGGAGCAAGCTCCCTCGCCACAGCAAGCCTTGCTCCTACGAGACTCTTATAAGAAAGACAATCGGAGACACGCTTCATGGCTTTGGATTTATTCGTTGTACTCATCTATGCCGCCGGCATGCTCGTGCTGGGCTATTACGGCATGCGCAAGGCCAAGACCCACGAAGACTACCTCGTGGCCGGTCGTAACCTCGGCCCAACCCTGTACATGGGCACCATGGCCGCTACTGTATTGGGCGGTGCATCGACCGTCGGCACCGTTCGCCTGGGCTACGTCCACGGTATTTCCGGTTTCTGGCTCTGCGCCGCGCTGGGTTGCGGGATCATTGCGCTGAACCTGTTCCTGGCCAAGCCGCTGCTCAAACTGAAGATCTTCACCGTCACCCAGATCCTCGAAAAGCGTTACAACCCAATGGCCCGCCAGGCCAGTGCGGTGATCATGCTGGCCTACGCGCTGATGATCGGCGTGACCTCGATCCTGGCGATCGGCACCGTGCTGCAAGTGCTGTTCGGCCTGCCCTTCTGGATTTCAGTGGTACTCGGCGGTGGCGTGGTGGTGGTGTATTCGACCATCGGCGGCATGTGGTCGCTGACCCTGACCGACATCGTTCAGTTCGTGATCAAGACCGTTGGCCTGATGTTCATCCTGTTGCCGATCTGCCTGTACCGCGTGGGCGGCTGGGATGAGCTGGTGCTGAAACTGCCAGCGTCCAGCTTCAGCTTCACCACCATCGGCTGGGACACCATCATCACCTACTTCATGATCTACTTCTTCGGCATCCTGATCGGCCAGGACATCTGGCAACGGGTGTTCACCGCCAAGAACGAAAAAGTCGCTCAGTACGCAGGCACCATTTCCGGCTTCTATTGCATCCTCTACGGTCTGGCCTGTGCGCTGATCGGTATGGCTGCACACGTGCTGATCCCGGACCTGGACAACGTCAACAACGCCTTCGCCGCAATCGTCAAACTGTCCTTGCCTGACGGTATCCGTGGCCTGGTCATCGCTGCTGCCCTGGCCGCCATGATGTCCACCGCCAGCGCCGGCCTGCTCGCAGCATCCACCACCCTGACCGAAGACCTGCTGCCAAAACTGCGCGGTGGCAAACAGTCGAGCCTGAGCATCAACCGCCTGTTCACCCTGCTGACCGGTATTGTCGTGCTCGGTATCGCGTTGGTGGTGAGTGACGTGATCAGTGCCCTGACCCTGGCCTACAACCTGTTGGTGGGCGGCATGCTGGTTCCGCTGATCGGGGCCATTTTCTGGAAACGTGCAACCACCTCCGGCGCTATCGCCAGCATGGGCCTGGGCTTCGTGACCGCCCTGGTGTTCATGTTCAAGGATGGCCTGGACGCCAACACCCCGATCTACTACAGCCTGGCGGTCGGCCTGGTGAGTTTCGTCGTGGTCAGCGTGCTGTCCCCTCGCCCGGTTGCCGTGGCGAACGCGATATAAGCTGAAACCAATAATGGCTTGAACCTTTTCTTCGGCGGGTGCAGCGTCGGTTGCTGCACCCGTTTTTTTCGCCTGGAGGAAAGCACCATGAAAATCGTCAGTCGCGACCAATGGTTCGAAGTCAAACACCTGAGCGACGGCATTCGGCTGATTCACGAGCCGTACATTCGACCGTTCTACCGCTGCAACCTGTGGCACATTCAGGGCCGCGACAAAGACCTGCTGCTCGATAGCGGCTCGGGCCTGGTCAGCCTGCGCGAGCAACTGCCCTGGCTGACCGACCGGCCGCTGGTGGCCGTGGCCAGTCATTGCCATTTCGACCATATCGCCGGTCATCACGAATTCCCCGAGCGGCTGGTGCATCCGGCCGAAGCGCAGATCCTCGCCGAACCCGACGGCGACAACACCCTTTCCAGGGCGTTTGTCGGCGACGAGATGTTCGAAGCCCACCCCGATTGCCCACTGTGCTACGCCGAATACCGGGTCAAAGCTGCACCCGCCACCGGGCTGATCGAAGAAGGTGACGTGCTGGACCTGGGAAATCGAACCTTGCAGGTGCTGCACACTCCCGGTCATTCACCGGGTGGTATCAGCCTTTTTGAAGTTGCCACCGGCACACTGTTCAGCGGCGACATCATCTACGACGGACCGCTGGTCGAAGACGCCTATCATTCCAACCTTGAGGATTACGCCCGCAGCCTGCAACGCTTGCGCTCGTTGCCGATTCGCACTGTGCATGGCGGACATTTCGGGAGTTTTTCCGGGGAGAAGTTGCACACGATGATTGACCAGTGGCTGCAACAGCACGCTTGAGGCAAGTGAGCTAGCGCAGCCGCGCCTCCGACGCGGTGGTCGAAGGCTGCGATCCTTTCACGCCTTACCTCGTTTACCGGCGGCGTTGCTGACGGCGGCGTTGCTCATCGTCGGTGCGGATTGGCACGGGTTGCAGAGGTGGTTCGATCAAACCAAGCGCGACACCGAGGTCATGGAGCCAGTTTTGCAGTTTCTCTTTCATGGTGCCCCCCCTTCAGGGTAGTGCTGAGCGACCGGGTTCTATAGACGCTTCATACAGATAGTAGTCCGAAGTCTTACGCAATGCTCGCCTCAAAAGGCAAAGATCTGTTACCGAATTCATCAAAATCACTGTGGCGAGGGAGCTTGCTCCCGCGGGTCGGTCCGCGCTCGGGCGAAGCGGCCCCAAAACCATTCACCCAACCCTTTAGGGCTGAACCCGCCAAACGCCTTATGACTGCTGCGCAGCCGAGCGGGAGCAAGCTCCCTCGCCACAATCGTTCGCCGAAGATGAGACCCCATACACCGCTTGTTGCACCTCGATCCAGGCATTGAGATTGGCGCCGAGCATACCCTTTCGCCACATCAGCCAGGTGGTGGCACTGGCGAAAGGCTCGGCCAATGGATGCACGGCCACACTCTCGCGTCCCGGCAGACTGGCCAGCATCGACTCGGACATCAGCGCCACGCCGGAACCGGCAATCACACACGCCAGCATCCCCTGATAGGACTCGATTTCCATCGCCCGGCCCATCGCCGCATGATCATGGGCGAACCAGGCCTCCAGGCGCATCCGGTAGGAACAGCCCTGGCGAAAGGTGAACACCGAACGCCCCTGCACATCCAGCGCGCTGCGCACCGGCGGGTGATCGGCTTCGCTGATCAGCACCAGTTTTTCGTCACACAGCGGCACACCGTCGAGCCCGGCCAGTTGCAGCGGGCCATCGACCAGCGCGGCGTCCAGACGCCCGGTGAGCAGGCCTTCAAGTAATTCACCGCTCGGTGCCGACTGCACTTGCAGGTTCACCGCCGGATAAGTGCGGTGATAGCGCGCCAGCAAACCCGGCAGATGAATCGCCGCAGTGCTGTACATGGTGCCCAGCACGAAATTGCCGGCCGGTTGCCCGCCCTGCACGGCTGCGTGGGCTTCGTCATGCAGGGCAAACAGCTTGGCGGTGTAGTCCAACAGCACTTTGCCTGCGGGCGACAACTGCAAACGCTGACGCTCACGCAAGAACAGTTCTACGCCCAGCTGATCTTCAAGCTGCTTGAGCCGGGTCGACAAATTGGATGGCACCCGATGCAAGCGTTCGGCGGCACGGGTGATGGAACCTTCCTCGGCCACCGCCTGGAAGATGCGCAATTGGCTGAACTCCACACCTTTCTCCAAATATGAACAAGTTACTCACTATTATTCATTTTTAAAGAAAGTCAATCAGTCCTAGCCTGACGGTCATTGCTCCGTTGCAGGAATCCTGACCATGTCGCCGCTTATACGCTTACTCGCCAGCTTCATTGCCTTGATGATGGCCATGGGCATTGGGCGCTTTGCGCTCACTCCACAGCTGCCGCACTTGCTCAGCGAAGGTCAGATCGACCTGACTGCCGCGGGTCTGATTGCAGCAGCCAATTACCTGGGCTACTTCATCGGTGCCGTGGATGCGATGTTCGCCCGTCGCCCCGAGCAAGTCCGTCGGCGCTTGCTCGGCGGATTGTGGCTGTGCGTGCTACTGACCCTTGCCTCGTTCTGGGCCAAGGGCTTCTGGCCGCATCTGGTTTTGCGCTTCGGTACTGGTGTAGCCAGCGCCTGGGTGCTGGTGATGATCACCGCGTTGAGTCAGCCATTGGCGATGGCCGCCGGACGTCCACGGCTCGGCGCACTGGTATTCGCCGGGCCGGGCCTGGGGATTTTTCTGACGGGTTTGCTCGCACTTGGCTCGAACCTGTTGGGACAAAGCTCTGCGACCCTGTGGCTGGTGTATGCCGGCGTGGGCCTGGCAATGCTGTTGGTGATTCTGCCGATCCTGCCGCAACCGACTGCGAGCGTGGCAGCCACAGCCACGGCCGGCGCTCCAAAGAGTGCCGGTATCCCGCGACTGGGTTTGATCTACGCGCTGTACGGCCTGGGCTACATCATTCCGGCGACCTTCCTGTCGCAGATGGCCAGCGCCCGTTTTCACGGTCAATGGCAGGCCGATCTGTTCTGGCCGTGTTTTGGCCTGGCGTCCGCCACAGGTGTGCTGCTGGTGAGTTTGCGCCGGCATAACCCCAACGCCACGCGTCACTGGCTGATCGCGACGTTGTGGCTGCAAGCGGCCGGGGTCTTCGCTTGCCTGCTGGGCAGCGGTCTCGGTCTGGCGCTGGGGGTGATTCTGTGTGGCACGCCGTTTCTGGCCTGCATGCAATTGGTGATGCAACGCTCGCGAGAACTGGCGCCGCAGGCCACCCAGCGCAATGCCGGCCTGCTGACCGCGTGTTTTGCCGTGGGTCAGCTCAGCGGGCCATTGCTGGCAGCGCTGAGCAGCCACTTCAGTGGTGGCTTGCAACCGGCGTTGATGGTGGCGGGCAGCGGCCTGCTGGTAGCCGGTGGTTTGCTGCTGCGTCCACTCAACGCTCCAGCATTGTGCGCAAACGACGGCGCACCCACTGTTCTGCGCTGACAAAGGTGATGCCGAGCAACACCAGCACGGCACCGACGACAAAGTTGACACTCAACGGCTCACCGAGCAGCAACACCCCGAAGGTGACACCGAACAGCGGCGTCATGAAAGAGAACACCGCGAGGTTCGATGCCAGGTAACGGCGCAGCAGCCAGAACCACGTCAGGTAGCTGAAAAACGATACCACCAGCCCTTGGAACAGCACGCTGGCCACCGCCACGTTAGTCAGGTGGACGTGGGTGATCTGCCCGCTTAGCGCGGCAATCAGCAGCAGGCCGAGAAAGCCGACGATCAGTTGATAAAACAGGGTCAAGGTCGCCGGCGCTTCCGACAACCGTGAGGCGCGCACGACCACAGTCGTCGCGCCCCAGGCGGCCCCCGCCAGAACGCCGAACGCATCGCCGAGCAGCATCCGCCGGTCCAGATTATCCCAGGACACGCCCCCGGCGAATGCCACGGCAATACCGATAAACGCCAGCAAAATCCCCAGCCATTGCAACCGCCGCAAACGCTCGCTCGGCAGCAGCCAATGCACGCCCAATGCGGTGAAGATCGGCGCGGTATAGAGGAACACCGACATGTGCGCCGCCGTGGTCAGCTTCAGACCTTCGGCGATGAACAAAAACTCGGTGGCAAACAGACCGCCCGCCAGCAAACCGCCGCGCCAGGTGCTGCCAACCTGGTTCCAACCACCCTTCCAGCAGATCAGCAAACCCACCAGCAATGCGGAAATCCCGGAACGTGCGGCGGCCTGCATCACCGGTGCGATGTCCGCCGCCGCCCATTTGATCATGACCTGCTGGATACCCCAGATCAGACACAACCCGAGCATCACTTGCAGGGCAAAACCATCGGCGCTGCGCCGAGTGGCAATCACCGCGAAACCTCGCGAACGGTTAACGACATGGCAGTTACTCACTAAAAACAAAATGCCCCGGTACTTGGCCGGGGCAGTCAGGTCAGGTCAAGTCAGCTCGGCTCAGCTGAGTTCAATGCGATCCGCATGAATGACGATCTGGCCGTTCTTGTAGAGCGCGCCGATGGCCTTCTTGAAGTTGCCTTTGCTGACGCCGAACAGGCTGCTGATCAGCGCCGGGTCGCTCTTGTCGCTGACCGGCAAGGTGCCGTTGTTGTCGCGCAGCTTGGCGAGAATCTTCGAGTTCAGGCTGGTGGCGGCTTCTTCGCCCACGGGCTGCAGGCTCAGGCTGATCTTGCCGTCGGCGCGGATCTCCTTGATGAACCCCTTCTCTTCCTTGCCGGCACGCATGAACTTGAAGATTTCGTTCTTGTGGATCAAACCCCAATGCTTGTTGTTGATGATCGCCTTGAAACCCATGTCGGTCGCTTCGGCTACCAGCAAGTCAACTTCCTGGCCGGGTTTGTAGTTGGCCGGGGTTTTGTCCAGGTAGCGATCCAGACGCGCGGTCGCGGTAATACGGCGGGTGTGCTTGTCGAGGTAGACATGCACCACGCAGTATTCGCCCGCGGTCATCTGACGCTTTTCTTCGGAATACGGCAGCAGCAGGTCCTTGGGCAGACCCCAGTCGAGAAACACACCGATGCTGTTGACTTCAACGACTTTAAGACTGGCGAAATCACCGACCTGAACTTTCGGTTTTTCAGTAGTTGCGATGAGTTTGTCATCGCTGTCCAGATAAACAAAAACGTTCAGCCAGTCTTCATCTTCGCTGGGAATATCTTTGGGGATATAACGATTCGGCAGAAGGATTTCGCCATCCGCGCCACCGTCCAGATATAAACCAAAGTTAGTGTGTTTAACCACTTGCAAGCTGTTGTAGCGCCCGACTAAAGCCATTTCCAATACCCTCATTGCTTGGGCGCCATTCTACCCGGTTTTGCCGGTGCTGTTGGGGGACTGGCCGGCTTGCGAAGAAAAATCCGCTGCAAGGCTCATTTTTCCTGGGTTTTGCACCAGAGCAGAGCCCGCTCGTCAGACCGTCCAGACGGTTTTCTGCTGATATCGGTAAGCCATACACGGTACTTTTCAGGCCTGCGTTCTTATTCAAAACAGCAGCTTAGGTGATTATTGCGAACAGTAACTTATGAATAATCGACACCCGCCCCCGGTTATTTCAGGCAGATATTTACCAAGCAATTGTCAAGTATTTCCTGTACGATGCCTGGCCAAGTTAATTTTCTACAGGTTAATGGCCGCCATGCGTGTAAAAGCATCCAACAGCAAAGCAAAGCCAGCTCCAGCCGTTGAAACCAGCGAATCGATCAACAACCAGATTGCTGCTTTCCTCAAGTCCGGCGGCGAGATCCAGCAAATTGCCAAAGGCGTCAGCGGCCAGACATTCGGCCCGTCCAAACAGATCACCCTGGGCAAAAAGTAATACCCCCCTCGCGTCACCCTGGTCCCTAAGCGCTTTGAGCTTCGAAGCGCTAGGACTGGAACCCTCCTCCCCTGCCACACCCTTCAAGACCAAACGTACGTTCGATTTGATCAGCTGAACAGCCGGGTCCATCCTGCATTCAGATACCAGAACTACGCCCTTGCAAGGATTGGCTCATGTCGCGCTGGTTGAAACACCTGGCCCTGTTCCTGACCCTGTGCCTCTCGCTACCGGCCTGCAACCGAGTGAGCCTGGCCTATCGCAATCTCGACATCATCATTCCCTGGACGCTCAACGACTACCTGGACATGAACAGCGAGCAGAAAGGCTGGCTCAGCGAACGTCTCAAGGAACACCTCAGTTGGCATTGCTCCACACAAATACCCGGCTATGTCGACTGGCTCGACCGTTTGCAGCAGATGGTCGAAACCAATCAAGTCACAGACGCCGCACTGCAAGCCCGCATCCTTGAAGCCAAACAAGCCATTGCCCAGACCGCCCGGGAAATCACCCCGTCGGCGGTCGAGTTGTTGCAAGGCTTGAATGACCAGCAGGTCAACGAGATGAAACAGGCCTTCGCCAAAGACCAGCGCGTGCATCAGGAGAAATACCTCAAAGCACCGCTGGCACAACAGGTCAAACATCGCATCGAGCGGATGGATAAACGCCTGGGCGACTGGCTTGGCCCGCTCAACACTATTCAAGCGCAGCGCGTTGTTGCCTGGGCCAACGCGCTGGGCGAGCAAAATCAGCAATGGATCGCCAATCGCGCTCATTGGCAGGCACTGTTCAGCGCAGCAGTGGAACAACGCCACAGCAGCGACTTTGCGC
Organism: Pseudomonas sp. FW306-02-D09B; assembly: GCF_058782685.1. Lineage (NCBI taxonomy): Bacteria > Pseudomonadati > Pseudomonadota > Gammaproteobacteria > Pseudomonadales > Pseudomonadaceae > Pseudomonas > Pseudomonas sp. FW306-02-D09B. The sequence continues at coordinate 3,142 of NZ_JBYSXY010000012.1, read as the reverse complement.
AACGCATCGAAACCCTGCTGGTCGATCGCGAGACCTTATGGACCCCGGCCTATCGCCAGGCTTACAGCAACACCGAAGCCCAGGCACGCAGCCTGATTGTCGACCTGATGGCCGACAGTACCGCCGATCAACGCCAGCACTTACTGAAAAAAATCGACAAGATGCGCAACGATTTCAGCGCATTGAAGTGCTTGAAGGTCGCAGGAGCCTCTTAAGCGATCTGCGCTTTAGACGCCACCTCATCAAAGGTCGCCGGGTCCAATGCATCCACCTGCTCGTCGAGCACCTGCCGTGAATGATCATTGCCCGCACTGCTGCTGTCGATCATGTACAGCAGGCTCGAACCGCGCGGTGTCAGGATGAAGTTCTCGCCGTTACCACCTTCGTCCTCGGGGCGGGACTCGATATAGCCACGGTCCAGCAGGAGCTTTTCATATTCGGTGGCGGTCACTTTCAGCTCATCCAGATTGCCGATGGGCTCACCCTCTGCCGCCTTCTCTGCCGCATGCTGCTCGGCATAGACGCGCGGAGCAAAGCTGTGGTCGGCGCTGTTCTGCACTTCGTGCAGCATTCGTTCAAGCAAATCCCAGTTATAAGCCGTCATCCGATATCAACCTCCAGCCAGACAGTGAGAGGCCTCTCATAGGTTGTGACCGGCGCCATCGGCAGCCGTTCAGCCAGGTTGTCATGCGGGCAGATGACGGCGACAGCCGATCAGCGGCTTGTCGATTACAGCGTCGGCCAAACGACTAGGCTGTGTAAGCCACAACACGCCAACCTCGCAGGAGGGAAAGTCATGAACAGCGTGCAACAGCACAAGGTCGTGTCCCGAGAAGAATGGCTCGCGGCCCGTAAACAACATCTGATTCACGAAAAAGCCTTTACCCGGGAACGCGACAAACTCAGCGCCGAACGTCGCGGACTGCCCTGGGTAAAAGTCGACAAGAACTATGTGTTCGAAGGCCCCGATGGGCGGCAAAACCTCGCCGACCTTTTCGGTGGCAACAGCCAGTTGATCATCTATCACTTCATGTTTGCCAAGGGCTGGAAAGAAGGCTGTCATGGCTGCTCGTTTCTGTCCGACCACTTCGACGGCGCCAACCTGCACCTGTCCCACCACGACGTTTCACTGGTGGTGGTTTCCCACGCGCCATTGGCAGAATTCCAGGCGTTCCGCAAACGCATGGGCTGGAAGTTCAAATGGGTCTCATCGGCCGGCAGCGACTTCAACGCCGACTACAAGGTGACCATCAGCGATCAGGAACTCGCGGACGGCACCGCGACCTACAACTACGAAAAAAGCACCAGCACTGAAGGCGAACTGCCGGGGCTGAGTGTGTTTTATCGCAATGACGCCGGGGAAATCTTCCACACCTATTCCACCTACGCTCGCGGCCTGGACTTGCTGGTCGGTGCCTATAACTTCCTCGACCTGACGCCCAAGGGCCGCAACGAAGAGCAGGGCATGAAATGGGTGCGCCATCACGATCGTTACGAGACCGCGCCAAGCGCCAAAGACTGTGGCTGCGAGTAATGCTGCCGGCCCCTCGCCCCGGTTGGGGCGAGGGAGTGCAAGCGCCCTCTCCACTCGAAGACGTCCGCCACAAAAAAATGCATTAACGCATTATAAATTTGCACAAACGCATATTGCATCCTAAGGTTACAGCGAGACCCGATCGGGGCAGGCCATCGAAAATGGCAAATAGCGCAAGCCGATACCTCACCCACTAAAAAGCAGTTTTATTTCAATTAGGTACATATACCCAAGCTGGACGCTTACGTTCATTCATGGAGGATGAATCATGTTACTGACTGAAGAAACACAGTTTAAAAGTTCGGCCACCGGCGAAGCACTTCCCAAATGCCTGTCCCAACACCTTATCAACCCTGAACTGGCCGATAGTGAAACATCGGTAGAGCCAGCAACGTTGGCCGCTGCCAGTCTCAGCTTCAGCATGCAGCGGCAAACCCAAACCAACTGGTGCTGGGCAGCGGTTTCGGCGTCTATTGGCAACTATTACGGCACCGGGTCCTGGTCCCAATGCGTCGTCGCCAACTATGAACTCGACAGGAACTCCTGCTGTAACCAACCAGGCCCCTGCAACGTTTATGGCTATCTGGATTCGGCCCTCAGGACCACAAGAAGCTTTGCCAGCATGAGCCAGGGTTCGATTCAAATGAGCGCCATTGAAAACCAGATCAACATGGGAAGACCCATCGGCATACGCGTTGCCTGGTATGGCGGTGGCGCTCACTTCCTGACGTTTTATGGGACCAACGGCAACTATGTACTGGTTGCAGATTCCATCTATGGCTATTCCACGCGCGCATTAAATACGTTCCCCGGCTCATACAACGGCGGCGGCAACTGGACCAACACTTACTTCACCCGGAAAAACTAGGAGGGCAGCATGAAACTTTCTTACCCAATGGCGCCTTCCAACGGCGTACAAACACTGCGCCCTGCACTTCAAGCAGCCTTGCAGACACAAGGTTTTGGCATCAACCGCCAGTTTGCAAATGCCGTCCCGAGCAAAATCAGCCTCTCCGAACCTTACCGTGGTTATTCACTGAGCCTGGAAGACCTGGCCCAAGGTAAAGGCTTGAAAGCCGTCACCCAAGGTAACTGGCACTACCTGGTGTTTTCCGATGGAACGACCATTGCCGATGCAGAACTGGCCGAAGTACACGGCCATGTCGAGTTCTCATCGCTGAACCATGGCGCGATGGCCCCCGCCACCGTCAGCGCGCTGAACCTGGCAGAAAACTCGGCGAGCCTGCAGGGAAAATCCTATGAGCTCAGAGTGTTGTTTGTCTCGGCACTGCACTTTGTGGCGATCTGGCTGCATGCAAACGACGCGGGTAATGAGGACATCATTATCCCGATTGAGCCGACACCCAAGAGCCTGGCCAGTACGCAGTTGTATAACGAGGCCAAACTACTTGCCCTGCTGACGCCTGCCGCCAACCAGACCAAAAAACTGTTTGATGCGGACACTACGGGATTGTTGGGGAGTTGAATCAGCTGTTGGTGAGCTGAAATGTAAAAAGCCCGGACAGTGTTTGCAATGCTGTTCACTTAAGGAAGTCTGGAGGCCTGAGAAGTATCTGTGGCGAGGGAGCTTGCTCCCGCTGGACTGCG
>NZ_JBYSXY010000011.1:0-223128 GCF_058782685.1 Pseudomonas sp. FW306-02-D09B | reverse complement strand
ACGCAGGTTTCTTTTTGGTTGGCATACATGCACCTCTTACTCATGTTATGCCCGAACACAAAATTTCTGACACCCCCTGGAAGCTGGATTCAATCGTAAAAAACTCCTCTACTTGCTCCCCATAGCCCCGATGATGAGTTGGCCGCATTAAGCATCTTTGCTTTGTAAACAAAGGCTCTCAGAGCCACATGATATTCTCCGTACCACTTTCGTACCAATACCATTCTCCAACTTCTGCTTCTTTCCGTCTGCTCCGTTTTCTGTAGCAAAAATTAAGCAACCAGTTTCGGCCCCAATCACGAGCACTGTCGCTGCTATGCTTGAGTTCTTTCGAAAGGAGTCGGTAATCGTGGCAAGCGAGTACTCACTGACGGATGTGCTGGAAAGGCTATATCACAATCAACTGGCCCTGGAAGCGGCAGTGATGGAGCTAACCTGTGGGCAGAACGACAAAACATTGCAGAGTTGGGCGAGACCGTGCGAGGGACGCTTCACGCAATTGGCGAAAACGCAGGTCATATCAAGCAAGGCTTGGCTCGACCGAAGGGATTGGGCCTCATGTAACCGCCAGCTATCGGCCAAAAACGGACTTTCAGGCTTGGCCGCTGCCTACCATTCATTTGGGGAGAAGTAATGAGTACCGACGATCGCTTCAAACAATCTGTCATCGCAACATTGGCAAAAAGAGCGGCTAATCGATGCGCAAACCCTGATTGTGGAGCCGTCACAAGTGGGCCAACAAGTGAGCCCAATGGTTCTGTTAATGTGGGAGAGGCCGCGCATATATATGGGGCTCACCCTGGCTCCGCTCGATATGATGAGAAAATGGCGTCCTCTGATCGCAGTGCAATTACCAATGCAATCTGGTTGTGCGGGAACTGTCACAAGAAAATTGATGATAGTCCCAGCAGGTACCCACCGGGCCTTTTGTTTGAGTGGCAGCGTGAGCATGAAAAACAAATTTCTGAGCAGATCGGGAAAACCGCTGCAGAAGTTAGACATAGGTATGAAAAACGACATCTCGAAGAATTTGGTAGATTGAGTTATCTTGCTGAGCGATTAATTATCGAAAAGGATGCGTACTGGGAGTATTTGCTTACTGCAGAGGTTCTAAGATTTGAAATAGCTCCTACAGCACAGCGATGGGATGCACTGAAGCGCGGGCTATATACAAGATCCATTCAGCGTATAGATAGAGAAGATTCGTTTTCATGGCTTAGTGACAAGTCACAAGAGATACTGTTAATCGTGGCCGCATTTAGTAATCTCACCAACTTTGAATTAGCCCGAACGTGGGGCGAGCCAGGTATTGCAGGAAGTGACGTTGACATCGTCAGCGCTTGTAGACTTTATGGAGAAGTTTGTTCTAATACATTGCTATGGGAGGAATCGGTTCGCTTTACGAGAGTAGATGACGACTTTTCGGAGGTACGTGACCTATTCATCGGTGTGGCAGGTGAAATAATTGAACAAACAGCCAAAATACCTAAGCTTCTAACAGAAATAATAACACCTAATCCTACTTCCGGAGCTTACAATCTAGAACTCACAATTGAACTTCCAGCCGAATGGGAAAAGAGGGTCGCTGCGGCCATGAAACGGGCCGAGCGGGCACTCCATCGCTGACCGTTCGCCCGAACTGAAAAACAACCTATTTCCATGGCATGAATAAACCTGCCCCCTTTGATTCTATTTACAGTCAATTTCTTGAGCGAGATGAATTGTGTTTGCGCCTTTACACCCATATACATTAATCAGAAAAGATAAAGTAATCCTTGCCATCCCCAATGGACCATACGGAATGATAAGCAATGAAATAAGCGCTTTGTATGCTCAAGGATTCATAGCTTGTTGCGAAATTACGGCTCCGACTCCATTACGGGCGGTAGAAATTTTTAAAGAAAATGAAAAGCTTGAAATCAATAGACTGAGACAAGAGGTCTCTCGACTCCAAGCTGCTTACGATGAAATGTACAGAGAAAATGAAAGCCTACGGCGCAATTCATCTTGGCCCCAAGAATCAAACAGCTCCATGAAATATTACGAAATCTTTGGATTTTCCAGTTTTCCTCAACCAGATGAGCTAAAAAATAGGTATCGCTCATTACGTCAGCGGCTTCACCCAGACAAAGGTGGTGATACGCAGTTATTCCAGCTAATACAACAGGTGTTTGACCAGCTTACGAAAGCCTAACAATTTGCTGAAGTACGCTCCGGGCCTTCCCCCTCTGTAGGACGGCCCAGGCGGAGCGTACCTAGCAATTAAGCGAGCAGATAGAGAATCCTGTCGCAAGCTTGTCGCTGCCATGCTGAGATTTTCCGGACGGAGTCGAAGTCATATCAAGCGAAGCCTACAATCGCAAAAATGAGAAGCCCCGCCTTTCTGAATTCGAAGCCTCTCATTGCGTCATGCAATCTAGCCAGCAATACAAAACATACTATTGCGCTGACTTTATTTTATCCGAGTATTTTCGACTGTAGGTTTCCCATGAGCCACACGCCTAAAGCGGCCTATCTCGCTTATCTCTCGAGCGGCAAAGTCATTCAGTTTTTTTCGTGCTTCGCCACTTGGTCGAATATCCAAGGCCTCAAGCAAGGTCAAGAGCTCCTGCCTAGTAAATCTATAGTCAGAAAAATACAACTTCAGCGCATCGATATCCATATCCATGAGTTCTTCTGGAGTCTTATAAAGCTCCTTACGCTTGAGATCAATGACCATATCAATAACGTCAAGTCGCCGCATCTTGCTATTTATAGGCGGTTTATCCCCGGGCATCAAATCCAAGATCTCGGATATCGTCAAATCACTTTTATCTAAACCTGCTTGCGCACCTTCGACACCAAGCCAGGAAATCAACTGAGTAAGATCAATCATGGGCATGTCCGCATAAATTCAACTGTTAAGTCACGAAACTGCTGAGCCTGTTTTGCAGCATTAGCTCCACCGACATCATAAACTGCCTGTCTGTTTGCAGCAGCCATCCTTAATCCATCACCCTCTGTAACGTAGTTCTCAAACACCGGCCCAGATCTTCTCAGAAGATTGTACTCGGAATGCTCTGTATACTTCAAAGCCTCTGCATACTCTCTCGCCATCATCCCGATTGCGCCAGAGAAGATAGTATTTTGATAGTCATCCTCTATATTCAAAGCACTTCGAATCATAGCTATATCAGAGTTAACATTCGAAATCTCAGCCATAACTGACGCAACACCAATTGCTGACTGCCTGTCAAGTTTTACGGGGGACACACAGTAATGAGAGGCGTATATTATAGACTTCAAAACATCCGAAATCTCAGGATGAGAGTCTATCAACACATAGTCATATTGCTCATGAAGCGGACGTAAAACCAAATCAATTGTCTTCATATGTGCAAGCAGAGAGAAGTTATTCTCTCTAATATTATTTGTACTTGGTAGCTTATTCACTGATACGGTAGACAATCGAAAATCAGCCGGCGCCAAATCAAGCCCATCAGTAAACTGAACTATATCTATATCAGAAGTTTGAACCGTGGCACTGTATAGCTGCTGGAACTTCTGATACAACGTAGAACCTACTGGATTTACGGTACCGAAATCTTCAATTAAATCTGGAAAAAATCTACCAGAAATTCCTCCACGCTGATAATCCGCATCTATCACCAATACTCTTTTACCATGGTAACGATTCAACGCAACAGCCACGTGATAACACGACGTAGTCTTACCAACGCCTCCTTTCTCACTGATAAAACCTACAACGGTTGCCATACGCTCACTCCTAAATTTTATATAACTGACGCTGAAAAACGCCCATCCAATCTCAACGTCAGCTTTCCTTATCGACGGCTATTCTTACACAGCACCGTATCGAGCACCAATGACCACGTCCCCAGCCCGGTCCGGACCATAATGGGCGTTCCCTTTGATTTAGAATCCTTCAGACGTCTCTGTCGACCGCTGCAGGCCATCAAACAAGGCGATTTCATCCTAGTCGCGTGGCGTGCTGCTGCCTATCGCGCCCCCGAATCTGCCCTGATTTTGCCCTAAACCTTTTCCAAATAAAGGGGACACCCATTGACTATCGAGAACTAAGCCTCCAAACGCCTCGATTTAATTCTGACCTTCAGGGGCAGTCCAGGTGTTATCGTCACGCGGCGAGCGACCGAAAAAAGCTTTGTAGGCACGGCTAAAAGCAGCTTCCGATTCATATCCAATCGCGAAGCCGACCTCACCAACACGACTGTGTCCCTTCAAAAGCATGTTTTTGGCTAGCGTCAACCGCCACTCATTCTGATATCGCAAAGGGGGACGTCCTACCAGCGTGTTGAACCGCTCGCAGAAGTTGGACCGTGACATGCCAGCAATCGCCGCCAGTGCATTGATGCTCCACTGCTGACCGGGCGCTTCGTGGATCGCTTTCAGAGCACGAGCGACACGTGCATCAGACAAGGCCCTCAGCCATCCTGAAGCAGCACCTTGCTGAACCCACGTTCGTAGTATGCGAATGACCACAAGGTCGATGAGGCGCGACACCATCAATGCTCCACCCGGCTGTGTGTCATTAGCTTCGAGCAACATGAAAGAGCAAATCGGGGACAGACCACGATTCATTTGGCAGCTGCTTAATCACTCAATCCAGACATCATGTGTCTGTCCCCGAATTACAGCGTGAACACTATTTTTTTCTTGGATCGTCTGCCGGGTTGACGTAGTCAATCCCGTTTGGGCCTGGGCCCTCCACCTGAAGGATGACCTCTGTGCCCTTGCTTGCCCCAAAGTGCCTCACGTGACCCTCGCCAAAAATACTTCCGACCGGAAACTCATGCAGTTTTGTCGCATCGAATTTATCCCCATCACCGTGATACCACGTACCCGAGATCACGGTGACCGTGCGCTCGTCGGGATGAGTGTGGGCGGGAATAATATAGTTCGGCGGGAGTTTTACTCGCACGATATATGGGCCAGCCTTAGGGTCGCCCTGGATGACGGCGGTTTTTGCCCCCTTTGGTAAAGCAGGGTTATCGGCCCACTTGATGTCTTTTGGGGTAACCATGATGTAAGCGCCGGGCTCAGCCCACCCCGTTGATGACCCAAGGCAACCCATCGCAAAGACAACGGATAACGCTGCGAGATTGCTGTTCATCGTGTTCTCCTCAGTGCGGTTTGAACGAGGTCGGGGGGGATTGAGCACACAAGCATTGGCCTACGAAGACTGCCTGCCTAACTGATCATAATAGTCCAGGGTTGAAGGCACACCGAGACACCCGACACAGCGCTCCCCCCTTTTCAGCCATCCCACCCCATTCCTGATAAACTGCCGCCTCGCCCCACCGATCCAGATACCCATGCCCTTACTTACCACGCCAACCACACCCCAATCCCTCTCCCGCCGCTTCTCCGTCGCCCCGATGATGGATTGGACCGACCGCCATTGCCGTTTCTTCCTGCGCCTGCTCTCCAAGCACGCGCTCCTCTACACAGAAATGGTCACCACCGGCGCGCTCCTCAATGGCGATCACGAGCGTTTCCTCCGTCACAACGAAGCCGAACACCCGCTCGCGCTGCAGTTAGGCGGTAGCGTCCCAGCCGACCTGGCCGCGTGCGCGCGCATGGCGCAGGAGCACGGTTACGACGAGGTGAACCTCAATGTCGGCTGTCCGAGTGATCGGGTGCAGAACAATATGATTGGTGCGTGCCTGATGGCGCATCCGGTGTTGGTGGCGGAGTGTGTGAAGGCGATGCGCGATGCGGTGTCGATTCCGGTGACGGTGAAGCACCGGATCGGGATCAATGGGCGGGACAGTTACGCGCAGCTGTGTGATTTCGTCGGGACGGTTCGGGATGCCGGCTGCACCAGTTTTACCGTGCACGCGCGGATTGCGATTCTGGAGGGGTTGTCGCCGAAGGAGAATCGGGACATTCCACCGTTGCGCTATGACGTGGCGGCGCAGTTGAAGACGGATTTCCCGGAACTGGAGATTATTCTCAACGGTGGAATCAAGACGCTGGAGGCCTGTCACGAGCATTTGCAGACCTTTGACGGCGTGATGCTGGGCCGTGAGGCGTATCACAATCCTTATGTGATGGCTGAGGTGGATCAGCAACTTTTCGGCAGCACGGCGCCGGTGATTTCGCGGGCTGAGGCGCTGGCACAGTTGCGGCCTTATATCGCTGCGCACCTGGACGCTGGCGGTGCGATGCACCATATCACTCGGCATGTGTTGGGCTTGGGCACCGGTTTTCCGGGGGCGCGCAAGTTTCGGCAGTTGTTGTCGGTGGATATTCACAAGGCTAAAGAGCCTTTGGCGTTGCTGGATCAGGCGGCGGAGTTGTTGGAGGGGCGCTAGCCCGCGACGGCAGTTATCACTGTAATAGTGCCTCTAACGCCCTCACTATTCTGACATCGACCACCAGTGGCTCCTGTTCGAGCCAGCTCTTGCTCTTTATAAGATCTCCCAGCAATGCTGGGACGTCGACCATATGAAGATCAGCAGGCCATGGTTTACCAAGCGATCGGGGTTTGACGCATTCGCTCCAAAACGATGGAACAAACCAGCGCAATCTAGGGCATTTCTCCCGTAGATGTAGATAAATGCGGACCCCATTAGGGTCCAGATCACCGAAGTGGATCATTGGTATGTCTGGACCAATACAGTTCAACAGCAAGAGTACTGTTGCAGTATCCCAACCGGGAACATGGACCAGCAACCAGCCTTCCATTTCAGGGAAATCACGCCAGGTGCCCAGATTTTCCACCAGCAATACGGCGCGAATTGTCCCCTCAAGCACTAGCCCGTCCCGCAAAGCACGCTCTGGGATAGGTAGTTCCCCAAGTACGTATGCCAATGCTTCAAGATCCAGATCCCCCCTCGGACTCCGCCCCATCAGCCCCCGAGTGGGTCGTATTCTGGCCAACCCGTCGTGGGTTGCTTCAGTTGTGCCAAGAGCTACTCGTCTGCTCGCTGTAAGCAACGCCTTGGAATGCGGTGCAACCAACGCCGCCGCTGTACGTTGGTTAAGGCGAGATGGGAGTAATGGCAAGTTGTCGGCGCGATGAGTGTCTTGCAGCTTTCCCCAACCTTCTGGCGTGGGTGGTAAATCGTTAGCTGTCAATTGCGCCAGCACTTCATGCCACTGCGGCCAAACACGCTCGATCAGTTCAACGAGCTCAGCACGACGATCTGTCACCAGAGCAATTTCATCCCGACGCCCGGTTGCGCGGGTCCAGGGAAGCTCAGCCAGCACATCAAAAACGATACTTTGCGAACTACGACGCTTTAGTGTTGAGCGCACAAGCAATTCAAGCAGTGCCAGACATTGCTGCGGTGTCTGCCACATCAAGAGTCCGCCCGTGTACGTCGTCCAGTAACCCGCACCTCCTCTCGCCCATCCGGGGTGATATCACGGACTAAGCGATAGGTGGTATTACCTTCAACACGAGCGACCTCGGGCGCAGCAATCAACAGTTGCAGATCCAACGTCTGGCACAAATCAAACAACACACCGAGATTATCCGGATCAAGGCGATTAGCTTCGTCGAGAAACAAAAATCGTAATGAACCGTGGGATCTCCTGCCACGTAGCAAGTTGGCATCGCGCTCCCATTCACTGAGGATCACAATCATCAACGCCGCACCGACTCCAATGGCTTCCCCGGTCGATAGCCGCGTTGGATTGGCAACTTCCCAATCAGAACCCGCCATACGACGGATTTCCACTTGCAGATGTACGTACTCTCGATAGTCAAGCAAACGCTGCCCGCCGCTCTTGCTTCCACCGTAACGTTGGAAAATTTCGACCAGAGCATCTTCGATCGGCATGTTTTCCTGAAACAACAGTTGCTGAGCAGCTCCGTCGCGTAGTGCGTGCAAGACGTTTTCCATCCGCTCGACCGGACTCAAGCGCACACGGATACTCTGGATGCTACCGAAACTAACACCTTCCAAACGTTGATTGAGACGATTGACCTGACCGCGCGCCTTACGTACCTGTACATCGATGCCACGGGCAACATCCTCGCTTGCACCGCGCAGATCGCTTTCCTGACGCATCAGGCGCTCTTCCAAACCAGATAGCTGCTCACGAAGGCGACGCAGGGATTCACGTGGATCATCGACTTCTGCGATTTGTGCAGGTAGTCGATGCCGTAACCAATTCCGAACAGTGAGCCAAAGATCCAGATGCACATCATCAGAGGTAGCGTCCGCATTTTCCTGCTGTTCGAACTGCTTCACTAGCGCATCACCACCCTGCGCATGCCTGAGACGTTCAAGCAGTAAAATGCGAAAAGCCTGAGCCCGCTGACGCAAATTGGGTGATCCGCGCTCCTCATTGAACTGCTCGCTTGATGACTGGATTCCTGCCTTCAAACCATTGGCGGCGACCATTTCCTGCAAATGTTCCCATCGCGTGATTGCGGGATCGGCTTCGCGTCGCTCGCTGGCCAGTTTTTCACTCATCGAGTTCATTCTCTGCTGAGCGGTCTCGACTATATTTTTCTGCTTTCCAATCGACTCTACCAATGTGTCGCGATTGTCATTCTGCGCTTTCAACGCTTCGTCAATGCGTTCAACTTCTTTCTCGGCTTCCCCCAAGGCCGCCACACTGGGTGATGGAATTGCCAACGCCTCGAAACGGCTGATGGCGGTAGCGTTGTCTCGCAAGGCAGTCTGCCACGCAAGGTTGGCAAGCTGACAGTGTTCGGTTGCTACACCATGCAACTTTTGCGCATCGTTTTCAGCCACCTCAGCAGCCGTCTGAGCCGACTTTGCCTCATCAAGTTGCGCCTTAAGTGCTGGAAGTAGCGCCTGTTCAACCTCCAATCGCAGTGGAGCATCAGACCAGTCAAGTGCGTGGCTGTTAGCAACCAGAAAATCAAGTGACTCGATTGCTGACATCAGACGCTCTCTTTGACCCTGGAGACCCGCAACACGCAGACGTAACCGTTCGACCTCATCAGTTTCCAACGGTAACTGACGCAATACGGTCATGTCCCTCTCAATGATGTCCACGGAAGGCTTATTGCGCGCTGTCACTTGCTGAGCAGTCAAGGCGTCCCGCTGTTCGTCTTCCAGCTCGGCCAAGCGTTCGGCATGATCCGACTCTTCGAGCATGAAGGCATCCGACAACAGAGTACGCAAGCCTTCGAGGCGAGATACAAGTGCTTGAACCGCTTGGTCGTAACTCAAGACTTTTGTGCGAAGCGATTCGCTCAATACTTCTGCTGCTACAATCCGCTGCCGCAATGCGACTTTGGTTAACGCTGGGTCCTCAGAAAGCCATAGCCCATGCTCGGCCAATAACTGATTCCCCTCATCAACCAAACGCTCCAAAAAACTTCGTTTACTGTGCAAAGCGTCCAGCGCCAACGCTCGGACTTCTGCCTCGGCACGTAACTCCTGAGCCCGGACCTCCCGAGCTCGTCGGCCAAGCCGCGGGCGTTCCGGGACTCTCGAAACGCGTAATGCCATACCCTCCGACACGATCACATCACTATCATTGCCAACGTCCAGCTCGGATGCGAGTAGCCAAGACTCCAGGTTGGCATCTCTCGATATCAGCAATACATCAACCAATGATTGAGAGCGTTGATGCAGACGCTTAGCAACTTCCTCAGGATCATCGACAACAAGCGCCTGACTCAATGGGCCAAGTCGTGCTTCCAATACTGCCGCCTCATGAAGTCCCACGTCGTCGAAATTAGCGGCCAGCAAATCAGCACCGATCTGATCGCGCAAACGCAGAAGCTCCGTTGGGAATGGGCCTCCAGACGTGAGTAACATCCGGGACTCGTGAATCAGGCGCTCGTGTTCTATCTGGGTGGCAGCTTCAATGTCTCGTATCTCGGAAAGCTCTTTATCCAGTGCAATACGCGCTGAGTTCAAATCGGCCCGGTTGATTAGTTGAACACCCAAATGTTCGCTGATCTGCAATGCTCTCGCGGCGTGTTCACGCCAAAGCGGCTCCAGTGCATTGAGCTCAAATTGCCTGACCTCCATGTTTTGCATCTCGGCTTGAGTAGACTGAAGTATCTGTTGGGCGTCACGACTATTCTGCTCATAAACACTACGCTCGGCTTCAACACCGCTCAGTAACGATCTAATCGTCTGAGCAGCCGACTCTATTGGCCAAACGATAGCCAATTGATCAGCCAGCAGGCGAGCCCTCGCCTGATGCTCCACAAGCGGACGCTGAGACTCGATGGCTCGAGCGATCGACGGCAGGCGTTCTGCCAAGACCAACTCATCACGGTAACGACTCAAGACATCACCAGCGACCTGATATGCCTCGGTCGCCACTATGGGTATCTCACCAACCACGGCAAGCAGGGCCGCCATTGCGACACCATGGCGTTGCCGATGATCCTCTGCATCGGCCAGCCGAGTCGTCAGCGTACGGCGCTCTCGATCAACCGCTTCGAGCTCATGGCGGGAGTGAACTTGCCAACCGTCAAATTCGGCAACGACGATTGCTTGAACTGCCAATAACTCCTGCACCTCCTTAAGACGCAACGTCGCCTGTCGATAGGCTCCCGCGCGACGGTATAGCTCCCCGATACCTGCCTCCAGGTCGATCTGCCCCTGGACGGCTATTTCGTAGTCGTTCTGCGCACGATGGCGCTCTTCGCGTCGACGCTCAAAGATATCTTCGGCGTGTTGCCGCTGCTCAAGTGCCTGCGCAGCCTCGACCTCCGCCGCCTCCAAAACCTCTCGGCAGTGATTCAAGGCTTGTACCGCTGCAACTGCATCACGCATGCGCACGAACCAATCCTTTGCCTGCGTGAGCAAATGACTAGTTTCAATAAGCTGTACCTCGGCCGCCTCCAGTTCCCCTTCGGTTACGACTAGAGCCTGTTCGGCATGGGCATAAGCTTGCGTTGCTTCTGCATAGAGTCTTTGCGCTTCAGCCACTCGGCGCTCTAACTCATCGGCGCGCTCGCGAACGGCCAGAAAGGCTGCTGTGAACATCGCCTGACCAGCGTTGAACACATCACCGATTTCCTGTTCCAGACGCCGCGACTCCTGTACTTCTGTGCGGGTACGTCTGCAAGCATCGAGGTTGGCCTTCATGCGCTGAAGGGTATCGGCCAAGCCGTTCTCCTCTTTGAGCAGAAAACCGCGGAGCTCCGATGTCAACGCGCGGGAAATTCCGCCCGTCATGCTGGTACGTAGCATTTCGTTGAATTTGTTGCGCTCCTCATCGATGCCCATCCGCATCGGCAGCACGCCCTGTTCGAACAGCGTCGCGAAGTATTCCCGAGCTGAAGGGAATACCTGCAGGCGCCCACCGAGCCGAGCGCTGGTCTCGCGCAGCTCTTGCAGTTCAGGCACCACTTCGCTGTCACCTTGGGGAAGCAACAACAAGTCCTGTAGGCGAACCTTATCTTCCAAGCCTGAAATAATGAATGGAGTGGGGTCTACAGAAGGTTCACCTTTGCGTTCCAGCTGTACACCGGCAATCAGGCGACGCTGCCCCTCCAGAGAAAACTCAAGGACGACGTATGAGGGCCGCCCCGCTTCGCCTAGCCGCCCCCAGATCCCTTTATCGCCACCCGTCGCGCCTGTCTCGCCAAGGTTGGTGAAGCGCAGCCGTGACATATCAGGCAATAACACGACGTAGGCAGCAATCATTACTGTGGTCTTACCTGAACCATTGGCACCTTCCAACGCAGTGACATGCCGATCAAGCAAATACCGTTCATAGAACACACCTTTCCAGTTCACCAAGGCCAGAGCAACGGCGCGCGTTCGGCTCATGAATCGCTCCCTTCTTCACTCTGTGCGCTTTCTTCATCCTCGCTGCTCCCGACTGCCAACTCGCCACGACTGACCAGTTGCTCAAGCGCTGACTGGGAATCCTCAAGACCACGTACCGGGTCCGCAAAACGCATCAACGCCGGGCGCATCCGAATACGGTTCTCCTCGAAAATGTCGATAAAACCCAACTCAGCCAGACGACGCAACACTTCTGCCATTTGCGAACGGATGGATTCACCCGCCGTGTGCTCGATGTAGTTACGCTCGCTGCGTTTGCGCGGATTAAGTGCAAAGAACAATCGTTTGGCACCAAGTAACCCCGACAGCCGCTGCAATACATCATCGCGGCTCACCACCCCGGAGTGCTGAAGGGTGGAGGGGTCCAGATAAAGTAGTGCGAGCGTCTGCCCGACTAACATTTCACTTGCGGATAACTGTCGGCGGCCTAGTCGGTCTCCGGTGGGGAGCAAGTAAAAAAAGCCGTCGCTACGCTGAACCAACTCACAACCAAACCGGTGGTAAAAAAGCTCGAGCAGCGTCTGGGCATCGACCAAATACTCGTAAAGCAGACCGTCGTCGCGACCGATATGACGGCCACGTCGCAGCATCAGGTCAACTTCGGGAAAACTCTCATCGCCGATGACCGATTCGAGAGTTTGGAATCCTGCCTCCATTAAAACTTCTCCTTATTCATGCCTATGCCCCACTCCTCGACTTCCAGCTTACCGAGCACCATTTCCCATTGACGTTCTCTTGCACTGGAAACCTGGACAATTTTGACTAGTACGCTCGCTACCCGCCCGACAGCCAGGTAATGCTCAGATAAGGGGAGCGCGGCAAGTACCTGCTCAAGCACCGCAGTAAGCGTGCCGGCACCGCCCTCAACGGCTGCTTTGGTCAGGGCCTCTATATCTGCGATCCTATCCTCAGGCTCGACCCATTGCGGATTCGTCTCACGATCAACTCGAGCACGTTCCACCGCCGGACGCTCGACTTTAAGTTCTAGCGAACGTAAAAGGCGAATCGAAGGCACCTGCGTTACCAGTAGATAAAATGGCTTCGATGGCCAGGCAGCCAATTGATCAAGCAGCCGCTGACTCAACGCCCGATCAGGATCCAGTCGAACTACATCGCGTAGATAACGATGCACCCGTCGATAGTATTCAGACCAAGCGTGCTGCCGGGCACCTCCCCAATCGGCTATACGGTCAATGTGCTCGATCACGCGCTGAGCAACCTCTTCGGCTTCGACATACTGAGCCACGTTGGCAAGCGACTGGATGTGCTGTAGAGATTCGACCAGGTGATGAGTGTCACGTAGCAAAACCTCGTTAAGCTCACGTAGTGTGACTGTCGTGGTATCCAGCAGTGCCTGACAGCGATCCACTGCATGAAACCAATCGGTTACCAACAACTGAGCGATCTCGGACTGCACCTCCTCCTGCTGAGCATCAAGTCCGCGTTGACGACGCTCGATGCCCGCCACCAGATCACCCACCGTCACCCGCAGCGGCCCGATAACTCCCTCCCGCCACGCCCGTTCATCCCCTGCCTTTTTTGCAGCCTCCAATATCGCGACCAATTGCGCACGAAGGGTGCCAGTCAGCAGCGTCAGACTCTCTCGAGTGAGGGCCTCATCCGCTAAAAAATACTCCACTACCGCAGCTGCCAGTCTAGTCAGGGCGTATTCGCCCGCTTGAACTACGCCCGCGCCATCAACACGAGCGAGCATGCGCTGCTCGCGCATGCGTTGAATGGCATGAGTGGCACGTTTACGTGGATTTTCCGCAGTGGGTTCGACGATATCGCAGACCTGACCAAATAGATCCACGAGCACTTCCTCCTCGAACGACGCCAGAGCAGCCTTGTCTGCGCGCAGATAGAGCCCGGCCAGAAAACAAAGGTCAATTGTCTTCAGCTCGAGACTGACTCCGTCGCGGGACAGTGAGGCGATGACACGACTAGGATCGGCTGGTGCAGATGTGATAATGCCTTCCTTAGACTGCTCATTGAGCTGTTCCATACGTCCCCTCCTCTACGATCAAACAGGAACGCTGACCAAACTGCTCCCCAGCATGGCGGACATCAGCTCAGTGCAGTAGTCCGCGCCTTCAAAACCTGAAAATCGTTCGACAGGGAGCTAGTCGCTCGATCATTACACGATGGTAGTCACGTTTTACTGCTGCGTAAGTCAGATCACGCGGACAGGCGCGGTAGGAATCAGCCTTCGCCAGGCAGCTTCCTCCAACATTATCGAAAATTGGGCCGTAGTCAGCCGCTGGCAGCTTGCGGCCCTATCTCGGCGCTCTTGGCTCCCTCAATTCAAAAATTCGCCACTCTCGCCATATGGCCCTATACTTTCGCCAAATGGCACGCACGAGGTAGCCACCCATGACAGCTCAAGTCGAAACACATCATTACCAATCTCAGGATCCAACCAAGCCGCTGCAGCTATTATTTGGTAGCCGGCCACCCCACGCGCGAACTGCATTCGAGGTTCATGAGCTCATCGAAAAAGGGTTTCCTTCAGATGTGGTGATCAGCTTCGTTCAGTCCATCAATCGATTCAAAGACAAGCAGGTTTTCGTCAAAATCATTGGAATTTCTGATCGCACCCTACAACGCCGCATCAAGAATCCGGAGCCGCTGACGTCCGAGCAAAGCAGCAGTGCCTGGCGGTTAGCCAAGATATTCAGTAAAGCAGAGGAGGTTTTTGGCGACCGGCAGGAATCGGCGAACTGGATGGTAACGCCCGCGCTTGGGCTTGAGGGGCGCGCACCAATGGATTTACTGACCACTCAGGTGGGCTTTGAGTTGGTCGACGACTTCCTGACCCGTATGGAATATGGAGTCTATTCTTGATGGACTTACCGCTTGGTAGTAAGGAGGTCTACCTCTGGAGACTGGACCGCAAAGAGCACTCTGCGACATGGTTCAGTGGGATCGGTGCAGAATTGGGTGGTGGTCGATGGAATTCGAAGGGAGTAAAAGCGGTATATAGCTCTGCCGATCCTTCTACGGCCATCCTTGAAGTCGCCGTCCATAAAGGCTTTCGTGCGCTCGATGCGGTCCCCCATGTACTGACTGGCGCACGCGTCATCGATCTATCCCATGTGCATCGCGTAACTCCTGACGATGTCCCAAACCCGAACTGGCTGGTACCGGGTACACCTAGCCTTGGCCAACAGAAATTCGGAGATGATCTACTGGCGCTACACCCGTTCATCCTGATTCCATCGGCAGTCTCTCGACATAGCTGGAACATCATAATGAATCCAGATTTGGCTGAGGGGTTGTTTGAGGTTGTCCGGCAAGAACGGTTTGCCCTCGATACTCGCTTGAACCCGCCAGTTCGCTGACTAGCCACCCATTAGGGACAACTCGGATCGGCAGCTTCTCTCTTGCCGCTACCCGTCACTTCCTTTGAACCTGTAAGCCATTTCAGCATCGTATTTAACGGATAGCGCCGGGCCTTTCAAACGCCTGTTCTCAGGTTGTTGCTGCCCAGGCCGTTGTTACGCATTTGCGCCCTTGAGTGGCTGTCAGCGCTCGGGTAATGTCAACAGACCCACAGGATAGAGCACGCTCATGACTTCCAAGCTGGAACAACTCAAACAATTCACCACCGTAGTGGCCGATACCGGCGACTTCGAGGCAATCGCTCGCGTTAAACCGGTGGATGCCACCACCAACCCTTCCCTGCTGCTGAAAGCGGCGGCCATTCCTGCATACGCCAATTTGCTGAACGCCTGTGTCAGCGACTGCAAAGGCGACGTGGGCCTGGCCAGCGACCGCTTTGGGGTCGCGGTCGGTCAAGAGATTCTGAAAGTGATTCCGGGGCGTATTTCCACTGAAGTGGATGCGCGCCTGTCGTTCGACACTGACGCCGTATTGAAACGCGCGCACCGTCTGATCGAGCTGTACGAAAAGGCCGGCATTGGCCGCGACCGCGTGCTGATCAAGATCGCGTCCACCTGGGAAGGCATCCGCGCCGCCGAGAAGCTGGAACGCGAAGGTATTCAGACCAACCTGACGCTGCTGTTCTCCTTCGCCCAGGCGGTTGCCTGTGCCGAGGCCGGGGTGTTCCTGATTTCGCCGTTCGTGGGCCGCATCTACGACTGGTACAAGAAAGCCAACGGCAACGACTACACCGGTGCCGATGATCCGGGCGTGCAGTCGGTGACGCGCATCTACAACTACTACAAGGCCAATGACTACAAGACTGTGGTCATGGGTGCGAGCTTCCGCAATCTGAATCAGATCGAGCAACTGGCCGGCTGTGATCGCCTGACCATCAGCCCGGACCTGATCGAGAAACTGGCGGCCGACACCGGCAAACTGGAACGCAAGCTGGCGCCAGGCCACTCCGGCGAAGCGCGTCAGAGCCTGACGGAAGCGCAGTTCCGCTGGGCGTCGAATGAGGACGCCATGGCGACCGAGAAACTGGCTGAAGGTATTCGTCAGTTCGCTCGTGACCAGGAAAAGCTTGAGGCGCTGCTGCAAGCCAAGCTGTGATCTGATCCAGGCAAGCGCAAAAAGGGCGAACCCTCACAGGTTCGCCCTTTTTTGTGCGCTGATTTTAGGGCTGCTTCGCAACCCAACGGGAGCAAGCTCCCTCGTCACAGGTCCAGCCTTGCCTCAGTGACGCTCCAGGGCGTTCACCAAGTCATGGAATGCTTCGCGGTTGGAGTCGTTCAGGCCCATGAGGATCTTGTGCGCTTCCAGCACCTTGATCCGCACCACTTCTTCGGACTGATCCTGGTCAGGCAGGTCGGTCAGGCATTCCGGGCACGGAATCGGGCGGTCAACGATGTTGAACACTTGCTCGAAGCCCATGGACTCCAGCAGCCGCGTGATGTCTTCGTGGGTGGTGACGACGGTCGGCAGCAGGCCGACCTTTTGCCGCGACATGATCGACAGCTTGGCCAGCAGGCCCAGGGTGGTGCTGTCGATACTGCGGGTTTCGGTCAGATCGATCACGATCGCGTTGAAATTCAACGCGCTGAAGATCCGCTCAATAGTCGCATCCAACGCCGAACACAGGGTCAGGCGAACTTCACCGACAAACTTCAAGACGAAGGTGCCGTCCTGCTCGGCGAACTGGATTCTACCGGTACTCATTAAAGATTCCTGCTCAACACCAACAGGGCGATATCATCCGGCATCTCCCCTAGCGTGGCCAATCCAAAAACCTGCCGCAAGCCATCCAGGCTGCCGCCCGCCGTTCTTACCCGTTCAGGTAAGGCAGCCTCTTTCTCTTTGAGTGTAGGTTCTGGCAAAAGGTCCAGAATGCCATCAGACATCAGCGTCAGGCTGAACGTCGGTGGCAGCTCGATAACGTGGTCTTCGTAGATGGCTTCATTGAACAAGCCCACCGGCAGGCCGCGCCCTTCGAGATAACTCACACTGTCTGGCGTGTACAACACTGGCAACGGCAGGTGTCCGCCGATGCTATAGGTCAACAAACCCGTCTCCTCGTCGATGACTCCACCGACCATCGTGACATGTTTGCCCAGCTTACAGCTGATCAGCCCTCGGTTGATATGACCAAGGACCTCTGAAGGGGTGAATTCCGGCAAGGTGCCGTTGCGCTTGGATTCAAACAGCAAGCGCGTGGTCATGAATTTCAGCAGCACGGTCACGAATGCCGATGAAGCGCCATGGCCTGAAACGTCCGCCAGGTAGAAGGCTACCCGGCGCTCGTCGACCCGAAAGTAGTCAACGAAGTCGCCCGACAGGTACAGCGACGGGATGATCTGGTGCGCGAACTTGAACTCGTCAATCGCCCAGGGACTGACCGGCAACATGTTCATCTGCACCTGGCGCCCGGCGTTCTGGTCTTCCTGCAACAGGTTCAGGCTGGCTTCGAGCTCGCGGTTGGCGGTTTCGAGTTTTACCCGATAGCGCTGGTTTTCCAGCAGCAGGCGCGCACGATCCAGAGCCCGGCGCACGGAGTGCTCGAGTACGGCCAGATCTTCCAGCGGCTTGATCAGGTAGTCCGCGGCGCCCAGGCGCAAGGCCTCGACGGCGTCGTTCATCACACCGGCACCCGACACCACGATCACCGGCGTTTGCGGCGAAAGGTCGGTGACCTGACGAATGAGTTCAAGCCCGCCCATCTGCGGCATGCGCAGATCGCAGATCACCAGATCGGGTTGGTTTTTCTTGAAGACCTGAAGCCCCTGCTGGCCATTGCTGGCCTGAAGGACGCTGAACCCACTGTCTTCCAAATAGGCCGCGAGACTCGCGCGTACTACTTCGTCGTCATCGATTATCAGCAGCGTGGCACTGGTTTTTTGCATGTGGGCAAACGGCGCCAGAATTAGGTTGGCGTAGCTGGCAGGGCATTCGGCCCGGCACACACTACTGGATTCGCTTTCTAGCCTCTCTGTCGCACCGCTTTCGAGCATTTGCCCTACAAGCGTGTTCATCAGAGGTGCCCTTCTAAGGCGCAGACGGTACTCCCATCCGCGAGGCGTTTCAAGCTCACGCCGATGCTCATCAGGCGTCTTTACATCGCAAATCACCGGGAGTTATAAGAACAGTCAAAACCGCAACACAATGGAAGGATCGAGCCCATGAGCCAAAGCGATCGTGACTACAGTGAAAAGCGCGACTACATCCGCATGAGGGTCGATGCGGATGTCACATTGATTCACGCTGGCGATTTGATTCCAGCCGTCTGTATCGACCTTTCCAGCAGCGGTATGCAGGTTCAGGCGGCCCGTTCGTTTCAAGTGGGCGACACGCTGAACGTACGCATCGATTCCGAGCATGCCGCGCTCAAGGGCCTGGAAGCCGAGACCGAAGTGGTCTGGGTGGCTCAACAGGACGCTGGCGGTCAGAAACTTGGGCTTACAATCCTGAAAATGAATTGAGCACGAACTCAAACAAAGAAGGCGGCCAAATGGCCGCCTTCTTGTTGTTGCGTGGGTGACGATTTAAAAATCGTCTTCCACCTTGCCGTCTTTGACCTTGAATTCGCGGTTCTGCAGGTAAGCGTTGCGAATGAAGATGTATTTGTCGCCGGTGATCAGCTTCTCGCTCGACAACAGGCTGGCACGGGTGTCGATCACGCTCATGCCAAGCGCCATATTGCGCGCCGGAATGTCGTTCATGTAGCGGTAGGGTTTGGCGTAGGTATCGACGTATATGGACGGTGCATCACGCACCGTGCTCGGGCCGAAGAACGGCAGCATGACGTAAGGACCGCTAGGCACGCCCCAGTGGCCAAGGGTCTGGCCAAAGTCTTCGTCATTGCGTTGCAGGCCCATTTTGGTGCCCACATCGAAGAACCCGGCCAGGCCGATGGTGGTGTTCATCAGCACGCGAGCCGTATCGACGCCAGCGGCGCGCGGCTTGGCCTGCAGGATGTCGTTGGCCAGGTTGCCGACGTCACCGATGTTGCGGAACATGTTGTGAATGCCGTCCGAGAGAAACGTCGGCGTAATGAACTGATAGCCCTGAGCAATCGGCTTCAAAGCGTAGGTGTCCAGTACATCGTTGAACTTGTAGATCGGACGGTTAATGCTTTCCCAAGGGTCATCTTCCGACGCCGCCTGGGCAGCGAACGGAACCAGCAACACACTGGCACACATACATAGTCGAGCTAGACGATTGCTCCAGCGCATAGAAAAAACTCCTTGGACTGTACTGGCGCGGGCCTCAATACCCGGGCGATAAGCGCGCTAGTATAAGGTGGATAAGTATTTTTAGGCAGTCACCCGAGAAACACCCTGCGGCGACCCGGTCTTGGTGTGGCCGCTTCATCCCGATGTCACTCAACTGTCACGGGGCATCCCTAATCTCCGAGATTATTTCAGGGACGTAGAAATGCCCCACGCCCAATCCCTCCCCCAGAACATTCCCAACCCGACCGCCGTGCTCTTCGGTCTCAGCGGCTGTCTGGTGGATTTCGGCGCCCGCAGCCGTCAGAACAACAACGACACCGCTGAACGAGCGCACCTGACACCGGGCGCCCTGGAAGCGCTGAACCGTCTGCAACTTCAAGGCATTCCGTGTGCCTGGCTCGACGAATTGCCGCACGCGCAAAGTCTCGCGCTGGCCACTTCTCTGCCGGACTGGCTCACCGCCAGCCCGCGCACGCTGAACGTGGGGCAATGGCCGTCCCCCGATGCGTGCTGGCAAGCCTTGATGGCGCTGAACATCGATCGCCTGGACGGTTGCGTGTTGGTCAGCGGCGAACCGCGCTTGCTGCAATCAGGTCTCAACGCCGGGCTCTGGACCATCGGCCTGGCGTCCTGCGGCTCGCTTTGCGGGATGACACCCAGTGAGTGGCAAGCCTTGAGTCAGCAGGAACGCGAGTTCAAGCGCGGCAAGGCGACCGTGCAACTGTTCGGCCTTGGCGTGCACTCGGTGATCGATCACCTGGGTGAACTCGACACCTGCCTGTCAGACATCGGCCTGCGCCGACACAAGGGTGAAAAGCCCTGATCGGCCGTTCTTGATCAAGATCATGCACTTCGCTCGCCAGTGGATTAATCTAAAGGCCAGATGCAGACCTTTGGCCCATCGCTGCGGTCTATGCCAGTGCCTATCGATAAAAGGAAGAACGCCATGCCTGCCCGCGAACTGCAAGAACAGCTCAACGCCCTGCGCGAGCAACTGGAGCAGAACCCACCGCTCACGCTGGAAGAACGTGAACACCTGCAAGAACTGATGCAGAAGATTGAGGCGCAGATCAAACTCGAAACCGCGACGCAGGACAGCAGCCTGGCGGACGGCGTCAACCTTGCCGTGGAGCGTTTTGAAGTGGACCACCCGGCGCTGGCCACCGTGTTGCGCAACATCGTGCAGACCCTGGGCAACATCGGAATCTGACCCTGCGAATGCAAAAAAGCCCCGCTAGCGATAGCGGGGCTTTTTCATTTGTGCGATCTGCAATGCAATCCCTGTGGGAGCGGGCTTGCTCGCGAAGGGGCCATCACATTCAGCATCAATGTTGAATGTAACTCCGCCTTCGCGAGCAAGCCCGCTCCCACATTAGATCTTTATTGGCGGACCAGGCGATGGTTCGGCAGTTGCACTTCTTCAGTGCTGCGATACGGGTTGATATCCAGCCCGCCGCGACGCACGTAACGCGCATACACGGTCAGTTTTTCCGGTTTCAGCAAGCGTTGCAGGTCGAGGAAGATCCGTTCTACGCACTGCTCGTGGAAGTCCGAGTGCTGACGGAAGCTCACCAGATAAGCCAGCAGACTGGCGTGATCCAGCGCCGCGCCACGGTACTCGACCGCGACACTGCCCCAGTCCGGCTGGCTGGTGACCGGGCAATTGGATTTGAGCAGATGGCTGTGCACGCTTTCTTCAACGATGCGCGAATCGTCGCAACGCAGCAGTTCCGGGCGCGGATGCTCGTAGTTGCTGACGCTGATATCCAGATCATCGATGCACACGCCTGGCAGCGCTACAACGCCTTCAGCCTCGACCTCGTTCAAGCTGCGAATACGCACGCCCACCGGCTTGCCCGCGGCGGCCGACAGGTCATTCACCAGCGTGGCTTCAAGGCTTTGGGTATCGGCGAACGGTGTCTGGTTCAGCGAGTTCAGGTACAACTTGAACGACTTCGACTCGATGATGTTCGGCGAGTCCGCCGGGATACTGAATTCGCCAATGGCCACCACCGGCTTGCCCGATGGCAGCAGCCAGGACAGTTCAAAGCAGTTCCAGAAATCCACGCCCTTGTACGGCAGGGTTTGCGCCGTCAGGCCCAGCTCGGCCCATTTCGCGGTGCGCGGGATCGGGAACAGCAAGGACGGCGTGTACGTGGCGATGTATTCGCTGGATTTGCCCAGCGGCGAATGTTCGGCTGCGGGATGCATGGCGGAAACCTGACTAAAGAATCAGCGGATTCTACCAGCCTTTGCTCCCGCCTTTGAGTGCTTACTGACTGACAGTCAATTTGCCGACCATACCTGCCTGATAGTGGCCGGGAATATTGCAGGCGAACTCCAGATTGCTGGCTTTCTTGAAGGTCCAGGTCAATTCGGTGGTTTTGCCCGGTTCAATCAGCACGCTGTTCGGATCATCGTGCTTCATGCTTGCGCCGTGATCCATGCCTGGCATCGAGTTGTGATCCATGCCCGCCATCGAGCCGTGGTCCATGGGAGCGCTTTTCATCATGGTCGGGGTGAGCATGCCGCCCTGTTGCATTTTCAGCATTTCCTGTTGATGCGCAGCATGCATCGCCGCATCGCCCAGGTTGAATTCGTGCAGTAACTGGCCTTTATTGATCAGCACAAAACGCACCGTCTCACCGGCTTTGATGTCCAGCGTCCTGGGCGTGAACGACATATCGCTCATGACGATTTCGACGCTGCGCGTAGCCTTCGCCGCCGGGGCCGGCGTGCCGAAGTCGTAGGTCTGTGCCGGCGAGGCCCATACGGGAAAACTCAACACCAGCAAACAGCCGGCAAGCACCAATCGATGATGCAACATCATGATCACACTCCAACAAGATAAGGTTCAGCCTGTGGGAAACTCTACTGTTGCGCCACTGCCAGCCAGCTGACAGCCAGATTACAACTTTGTAAGGTTGCACTGCATCGCCGCCCGCCACGGTATAACGCACCTGTTCCATTGACCTCGAGTTGCCCATGAAATTGCTGATCGTCGAAGACCAACCGAAAACCGGCCACTACTTGCGCCAAGGCCTGACCGAGGCCGGCTTCAACGTCGAACTGGTGGCCGACGGCAACACCGGTCAGCACCTCGCGCTGACCGGCGATTACGCGCTGCTGATTCTCGACGTGATGCTCCCCGGCCGTGACGGCTGGCAGATTCTGCAAGCGGTACGTAACGCTGGCCTGGACATCCCGGTGCTGTTTCTCACCGCCCGCGATGCCGTGGAAGATCGGGTTCATGGCCTGGAACTGGGCGCCGACGATTACCTGGTCAAGCCTTTCGCCTTTTCCGAACTGCTGGCCCGCGTGCGTAGCCTGTTACGTCGTGGCAGCGCGGCACCGCAAGAAACCAGCCTGCAACTGGCCGACTTGCGGCTGGACCTGATTCGCCGCCGAGTCGAGCGTAGCGGCCAGCGCATCGACCTGACTGCCAAGGAATTCGCCCTGCTGGAACTGCTCTTGCGCCGCCAGGGCGAAGTGCTGCCTAAATCGCTGATCGCTTCGCAGGTCTGGGACATGAATTTCGACAGTGACACCAATGTCATTGAAGTGGCGATCCGCCGGCTACGCCTGAAGATCGACGACGACTTCCCGAACAAGTTGATTCATACCGTACGCGGCATGGGTTATGTGCTTGAAGAGCGTCCCGCCTGATGCGCCGCCTGTCCCTGAGCGGCCGTCTGGCACTGTTGTTTGCCGCCTGTACGGCGGTGGTTTCATTGTTCGCTGGTGTGCTGTTCAGCCGCGCCAGCGAGACGCACTTCATTGAACTCGACCAGCAATTGCTCGACGGCAAGCTGATCGCCCTGCGCAGTGTCTTGGCCGGCTCCGACGACCCGCGGTTGTTCGCCGAACGAAAAGCCGGACTGCAGGATGAAATGAGCCATCAGCCGGACCTGGCATTACGGGTGCGCGGCGCCGATGGTCACGTTTGGTTCGACAGTGCCGCGAACCTCCCCGACGACTTGCCAACCCGCTCCGGTCTTCACAGCTTGCACAGCGCCGACACGGCGTATCGGGTCTACAGCGCCGCGCTGGAGCCGGGCAAGACCGATTCCGCGCAGCTGATTCTGATGCTCGACATCACTCACCATCAGCACTTTTTGCAGCGCATGCAGCATTTGATCTGGCTGACCGTCGGCCTGTCGGCGCTAGCCACCGCGCTGCTCGGTGCGTGGGCGGCACGCAGTGGTTTGCGACCGTTGCGGCGCATGAGTGAAGTGGCCGCCGGGGTGTCCGCCAGCTCGCTGACCCAGCGCCTGCCCGAAGATCAAATGCCCGCCGAGCTCGCCAATCTGGCTCACACGTTTAACGCCATGCTCGGCCGTCTCGACGACTCGTTCCAGCGTCTGTCAGCCTTCTCCGCCGACATCGCCCACGAACTGCGCACACCGTTGTCGAACCTGCTGACCCACACTCAGGTCACCCTCACCCGCCCGCGCGACCTGGAAGATTACCGCGAGGCGCTGCACAGCAACCTCGAAGAGCTGCAATGGATGGCGCAGCTGGTCAACGACATGCTGTATCTGGCCAAGGCCGATCACGGCTTACTGACGCCAAAACGCGAACCGCTGCAACTGGCCGAGGAGGTGGATCTGTTGCTGGAGTTTTACGCACCATTGGCCGAAGACGCACGAGTCAAGCTGACCCGTCTCGGCGACGCCAGCCTCAACGGCGACCGCAGCATGTTGCGCCGCGCCCTCTCCAATCTGCTGGACAACGCACTGCGCTTCACCCCGCCAAACGGTGAGGTTCAAGTGCGGATTGTCGATGAACCAAAGGGCTTGAGCCTGAGTGTTGAAAACAGCGGCGAGGGGATTTCTGAAGAACTGTTGCCGCGATTGTTTGACCGGTTCTACCGCGCAGACCCGGCGCGCCATGAAGGCAGTAGCGAGCATGCAGGGTTGGGGCTGGCGATCACTCAGTCGATCATCCGCGCTCATGGCGGGACGATTCGTTGCGAATCAGGCCAGGGGTGGACACGGTTTTTGATGCAGTTGCCGAAGGGGGTTTGAGGACAGCCGGAACCTGATCGTTCCCACGCGGGGGAACGATCAGGTGCGGTGCCTGGACTTACGAATAGCGCAACGCAGTGGCCGGTTCGATCTTCGCGGCGCGCCAGGCCGGGTATACCGTGGCCAGGAAGCTCATGATGAAGCCCGCCGAGCAGATCAGCAGCACGTCACCACCCTGCAGTTCCGATGGCAAGTTGCTGACGAAGTACACGTCGGAGCTGAAGATATGCTGGCCAGTCACGCGCTCCAGCCAACCGACCATCTCACTCACGTTCAACGCCGCGATCACCCCGAGGATGCCGCCAATCAGCGTGCCGACGACACCGATCACCGTGCCCTGAACCATGAAGATCGCCATGATCTGCCGAGGTGTGGCGCCGATGGTCCGCAGGATCGCGATGTCCGCGCCTTTGTCGTTCACCACCATGATCAAGGTGGCGATGATGTTGAATGCAGCGACCGCCACGATCATCAGCAGCAACAGGCCGATCATGGTTTTTTCCATCTTCATGGCGCTGAACAGGCTGCCTTGAGTGTGGGTCCAGTCATCGGCCTTGAAGTCGGCGCCCAGCCCGCCTGCAATGTCTGACGAGACCTTGGGGGCGGCGTACAGGTCTTTCACCGCCAGGCGCACGCTTTGCACCTGATTCGGTTGCCAATGCTGCATTTGCGCTGCATCGGCAACGTGGATCAGCGCCATCGAGCCGTCGAGTTCGGCACCGACCTTGAACACGCCAACCACATTCAGCCGCTGCATGCGCGGTGTGATACCACCCGGTGCGGTGCTGACTTCCGGCACGATCAGGGTAATTTTGTCGCCGACGTTCAAGCGGAAGCGGCGTGCGGTGATTTCACCGACCACCACCCCGAACTCGCCCGGCTTCAAGTCGTCCAGACGTCCCTGCACGATATGCTGGGCGACGATGGAGACTTTGCCTTCCTGTGCCGGATCAACGCCGCTGATCTGGATCGGCTGCATCGAGCCCTTGTACGACAGCATGCCTTCCATCTCGGTGAACGGCACGGCGGCCGTCACTTCAGGGTTTTTCATGGCTGTGGCCGCGACAGGCTGCCAATCGTCGATCGGCTTGACGCCAACGATGGTCGCGTGGGGGACCATGCCGAGGATGCGCGAGCTCATTTCGCGCTGGAAGCCGTTCATCACCGACAACACCACGATCATCGCCAGCACGCCCAGGGCGAGGCCGATCATCGAGGTCATCGAGATAAACGAAACAAAGCGATTGCGGCGCTTGGCGCGGGTATAGCGCGTGCCGATAAAGATCGATAACGGTCTGAACATTCGCTGGGGCACCGTATAAAAATAAAAGACCCGACACGCTTTTCAGTCGTGCCGGGTTTCGGCCAATCAGATGGGAGTGAGACGACCTTCCTGCAGGTGCAGGACGCGATCCATCTGGCGAGCCAGGTTCATGTCGTGGGTCACCACCAGGAACGCGGTGCGCATCGACGTGCTGAGTTCCAGCATCAAGTCCTGAATGCCCTGGGCGGTATGGGAGTCGAGGTTACCGGTCGGCTCATCGAGCATCACCAGCCCTGGCTTGTTCACCAACGCGCGGGCGATGGCCACGCGCTGACGCTCGCCACCAGACAGTTCGGCCGGTTTGTGCTCCAGACGATGGCCCAGCCCTACCCGCTCCAGCAAGGCCGTGGCGCGCTGACGGGCTTCCGGGATCGCGGTGCGGCCGATCAACAGCGGCATGCAGACGTTTTCCAGCGCGGTGAACTCGGGCAGCAAGTGGTGAAACTGGTAAACAAAGCCCAGCGAGCGGTTACGCAACAGGCCACGGGCCTTTTCGTTGAGCGCCGACAGCTCTTCACCGGCCAGCCAGACACTGCCTTTGGTCGGCGTATCAAGGCCGCCAAGCAGGTTGAGCAAGGTACTTTTACCGGAACCGGAGGTGCCGACAATCGCCACTCGCTCACCCGGATGCAGCTCCAGCTGCAAACCGGACAACACCACCACCGATTCCGGGCCTTCCTCGTAGGCTTTACCCAGGTCGCGGCAACTCAAGACTGCTTTCGTACTCATACCCAAATCACTCATAACGTAGCGCCTCCGCAGGCTGGGTGCGCGCAGCACGCCAGGCTGGATAAAGGGTGGCGAGGAAACTCAGGACCAACGCCGCGCCGCAGACCATCAACACGTCTTCAGCCATCAGTTGCGACGGCAGGTAGTCGATGAAGTACACGTCGGCGTTAAGGAATTTGTGCCCGATCAGGCCTTCGAGGGCGGAAATCGCGGCGCTGACATTCAGTGCGGCGAACATGCCGACCACGGCGCCGATCGCCGTGCCGACCACACCGATCACCGTGCCCTGAACCATGAAGATCGCCATGATCTGGCCCGGCGTAGAACCAAGGGTCCGCAGGATCGCGATATCGCCCTTCTTGTCGTTCACCACCATCACCAGCGTCGAAATGATGTTGAACGCGGCCACCGCAACGATCAGCAGCAACAGCAGGCCGATCATGGCTTTTTCCATGCGGATCGCCTGATACAGGTTGCCGTGGGTGCGGGTCCAGTCACGGGCGTAGTAATGGTCTCCATCCAGGTTTTGCGCAATGTTCCAAGCGGTGCGAGGCGCCTGGAACAAATCGTCGAACTTCAGTCGCAAGCCCTGGACCTGATCCGGCTTCCAGCGATGCAGGCGCGCCAGGTCATCCAGATTGGTCAGCCCCAGGTAGCCATCCAGCTCACCGGCGCCGACATGGAAAATGCCGACCACGGTGAAGCGCTTCATCCGCGGGAACATCCCGGCCGGGGTCACGGTGACCTCCGGGGCGACGAAGGTCAGCTTGTCGCCGAGACCCACGCCGAGCTTGGTCGCGGCCTTGTCACCGATCACGATGCCGAAGCTGCCCGGCGACAGGTCGTCGAGTTTGCCCTGCGTCATGAAGTTGTCGATGATCGAGACTTTGCGCTCCTGATCCGGGTCGACGGCATTGAGCAGGACTTTCTGCACCTGGCCGTTGTTGGTCAGCAAACCCTGCATCTGGGTGAACGGCGCAACCGCCACCACCTCAGGGTTCTGCTGGACCTTGGCGGCCAGGCTTTGCCAGTCGCTGATGGGCTCACCGGACTCGATGGTCGCGTGGGGCACCATGCCCAGCACGCGGGTGCGCATCTCATGATCGAAGCCGTTCATCACCGACAGCACCACGATCATCACGACCACGCCGAGAGCGAGTCCGATCATCGAAGTCAGGGAAATGAACGACACAAAATGATTGCGACGCTTTGCACGGGTATAACGCGTGCCGATAAATACGAAGAGAGGTCTGAACATGTCGGGGCTTGTTCGGAGGGAAAAGGAACGTCCTTGTGGCGGGGGTCGATAACCAGCTTTACACTCAGACCACCGCCGCTACCATGGGTTCGCCATGTCGACATTAGATGAAGAAGATCGCCGCGAATACTACCGTATCGAGGACACGATCGCACTGGAAATTCGGCCCCTGTCTGCCCTCGAAGCGGCAGGTCAGGAAGTGTTGCAGGATGCTTCCCCGCTGTTCAACCTGCTCAGCGAACTGCACCTGAGCGAATTCGAGTCGCAGCACTTGCTGCGCCAGATCAGTGAGCGGGATCGAAACACCGCCAACTATCTGAAGGTCATGAACAAGCGCATCGACCTGCTGAGCCAGG
Organism: Pseudomonas sp. FW306-02-D09B; assembly: GCF_058782685.1. Lineage (NCBI taxonomy): Bacteria > Pseudomonadati > Pseudomonadota > Gammaproteobacteria > Pseudomonadales > Pseudomonadaceae > Pseudomonas > Pseudomonas sp. FW306-02-D09B. The sequence goes on along the minus strand of NZ_JBYSXY010000011.1, from coordinate 195,059 downwards.
TCGTGGCACACACCGTGCTCGGCAAGTTCGGTGAGCCGCAGCACGTGGTGCTGTCGGAAGGCGGCATCGAGTTCGAGCACCACCTCGCCTACCCGACCGGCAGCCATCTGGCGATCAAGCTGTTGTTGATGCCGCAAGCACTGGGCCTGCTGTTGCGGGCCAAGGTTACTCACTGTGAACCGGAAAGCTTCGGCACCTTCGAGATTGGCACCGAATTCGAAGCCCTGACCGATGCGCAACGACAGCTGCTGGCCCGCTATATCTTGCAGAAACAGGCGCATGAGCGACGCCTGGCACGCGAGCAAAACGAATCAGGCAATTAATTAAGGAAGACCCGTGACCCTAATCTACGGCCACCGCGGCGCCAAAGGCGAAGCACCGGAAAACACTCTGAGCAGTTTCCAGGAATGCCTCAAGCACGGCGTACGCCGTTGCGAACTGGACCTGCACCTGTCCATGGACGGCGAGTTGATGGTCATCCACGACCCGACGCTCAAGCGCACCACCGAGCGTCGCGGCAAGGTGGTCGAGCATACGGCGGCAGAACTGGTGACCTACGATGCGCGCAAGGGTGGTCCGGGCTGGATCAAGCCATGCCCGATTCCACGGCTGGAAGAGCTGTTCGAAAAGTGCGATTTCGAACACTGGCAGTTAGAGGTCAAGAGCGCGTCGCGTATGCGTGCGGCGACGACGGTGCTGGCGATTCGCGAAATGGCGCAACGCTTTGGCTTGCTGGACAAGGTCACCATCACCTCGAGCTCGCGCGAAGTGCTGAAGGCCGCAGTCGATCTGGTTCCGGATGTGTCGCGTGGACTGGTCGCCGAATATGCCTGGCTCGACCCGCTGAAGGTCGCGCAAAGTTATGGCTGTGAGATTCTGGCACTGAACTGGACCCTGTGTACGCCGGAACGCCTGCAGAAGGCGCAGCGACAAGGTCTGCATGTGTCAGTATGGACAGTCAACGAACCTGCGCTAATGCGCAGGCTCGCTGATTTCGGCGTTGACAGCCTGATTACAGACTTTCCCGGTTTGGCCAGCGCCACTCTCGAGAATTGCTGAAATCGGTCTCCCCGGCCGGCTCAGGCCACCGGCCGGAGCCGCTCAAAAAAGCCGGTTGAGGCCGTCGTAGGCCGCTACCCGATAGGCTTCGGCCATGGTCGGGTAGTTGAACGTGGTGTTGACGAAGTACTTCAACGTGTTCTGCTCACCCGGCTGGTTCATGATCGCCTGACCGATGTGGACGATCTCCGATGCCTGATAACCGAAGCAGTGCACGCCGAGCACTTCCAGCGTCTCGCGGTGGAACAGGATCTTCAGCATGCCTTGCGGCTCGCCGGCGATCTGCGCACGCGCCATGCTCTTGAAGAACGCCTTGCCGACTTCGTACGGTACTTTGGCCTGGGTCAGCTCTTGCTCGTTCTTGCCGATCGAGCTGATCTCCGGAATGGTGTAGATCCCGGTCGGTACGTCGTTGACGAAACGCCAGCTGTTGTTATCGACAATGCTGCCAGCGGCCGAACGCCCCTGGTCGTGGGCGGCACTGGCCAGGCTCGGCCAGCCAATCACGTCGCCTGCGCCGTAGATGTTCTGGATGCAGGTGCGATAGTTCTGGTCAACTTCGATCTGGCCACGGCTGTTGACCTTCACGCCGATGTTTTCCAGGCCCAACGCGTCGGTATTACCGGTACGGCCGTTGCACCAGAGCAAGGCGTCGGCCTTGATCTTCTTGCCGGACTTGAGGTGCAGGATCACCCCGTTGTCCACGCCTTCAACGCGATCGTAATCTTCGTTGTGACGCACGGTGATGTTGTTGTTGCTGAAGTGGTAGCTCAGCGCCTGGGAGATTTCCGAGTCGAGGAAGCTCAGCAGCTGACCGCGGTTGTCCACCAGTTCGACCAGCACGCCCAGACCACTGAAGATCGAGGCGTATTCGCAACCAATCACGCCGGCGCCGTAAACGATGAGTTTGCGCGGGGTGTGGCCGAGGCTGAGGATGGTGTCGCTATCGTAGATACGCGGGTGGTGGAAATCGATGTCGGCCGGGCGATACGGACGCGAGCCGGTGGCGATGATGATGTGCTTGGCCACCAGTTTTTCGACCACGCCGTTGGCGCAGACCACTTCGATGGTTTGCTCGTCAGCGAAGCTGCCGGTGCCGAAGAACACGTCGACCCGATTGCGCGCGTAGTAACCGGTGCGCGAGGCGACTTGTTTGGCAATGACTTTTTCGGCGCTTTTCAGTACGTCCGGAAACGAGAACCAGCGCGGCTCACCAATGGCCCGGAACATCGGGTTGGTGTTGAACTGCATGATCTGCCGGACCGAGTGACGCAAGGCCTTGGACGGGATAGTGCCAAGGTGGGTGCAGTTGCCGCCGACCTGGCGACGACTATCGACCATCGCCACTTTGCGCCCTGCTTTGGCGGCGTTCATTGCCGCGCCTTCTCCCGCCGGGCCGGAACCCAACACCACCACGTCGTAGTTGTAGACAGCCATGCGTACTCCTCAGAACAGGCCGCGGCACCCCGTTGGCACCTGCGGCTAAATCATGCCGGTCTTGCGGCATGAAGGAACAATTTGGGGTCAGTCGAGAACCCGGACACAGTCTATAGAAGCGTCAACGCCGCGCACATTAACCCTTGGTCGCGTCGTAGGCTAGTTTTGCCTGCACTACAACGCCAACCGTGAGTGTCCATCACACCGTATTTACTTGGCTTTTTCGGCACTCAGGCGGTCAAAAGCCTGACTGGTTCGCGTGACAAAGCCTGTATCGGTTCGAATCACAAAAAATGCACCGATATCATGCTTTTCGGCGTAGTCCCAACCGCGCTCGGGGCCAAGAATCAGCAACAGCGTCGATAAGCCATCGGCCATCAGCGTCGAAGGATTAATCACCGTGACGGACGCCAGGGTATGAGTGATCGGCGCGCCGGTTCGGGCATCGAACGTGTGGGAATAGCGCCGGCCATCCTGCATGAAGTAATTGCGGTAGTCGCCTGAGGTCGAAACACCGTTGCCGTCCAGCGTGATCACCCGCTCGACAACCTGCTGGTCATCGCGTGGCTCCTCCAGCGCAATCTTCCAGGGCGACCCGTCGAGTTTCTTGCCAACGGCCTTGAGTTCGCCGGTGGCATCGGCGATGAAGCTGTCGATACCCAGTTCCTGCAACTTCGCAGCGATCCTGTCGACGGCGTACCCGGCGCCAATGCTGCCGAAGTCCACCTCGACCGGCGCGTCCTTGCATAGCTGATCGCCTTCAATCCGCAGATGCGCATAACCAACGCGTTGTCGGGCCAAAGCCAAGGCTTCGGCGCTTGGGACTTTTTCATCGCGCGATTGTGGGCCGAACCCCCAAAGGTTCAGCAGCGGCTCCACCGTCAGGTCGTAGGAACCGTCGCTCGTCTCTGAGAGCTGCTCGCCTACCTTGACCAACTGCAAGACCGGCTCCGGCATTGGCTGACAGCTATTGGCCGGTAAACCATTGAATCGCTCGATGTCGGAATCACTGCGGTAGGTCGACAGCTGCCGGTCGATCTCGGCCAGAATCGACTCGACCTGCTTCTGCACCTCGACCGGCCCGGGAGCCCCCGGATGGCGGATGTATTTGACCGAATACGTGCTGCCCATGGTCGGGCCGCCAAAGCTTTCCAGGGAATCGCCGTTACCGCAGCCCGATAAGGCGCCGACAAGCACCAAGAAAACACCCGATCGCCAGTTCAACAACACGCACTCCTCCCCAAAGAGTTCCCCCCCGACAGAACGCCAAGGCCCGCCATTATGCGATAGAACTGTGGGAGAGGGCTGGCTCATGGCTATAACGTTTAAGCAGCACGCTAACTATTGGTTGCCTACCGTTCCTCTTACACATATCGTTACAAAACTGTTCGAGGCACCGGCACAGACCAGACCCGTCAGTAAGGATGTTTCAAGACCAGGGATTTCTAATAAGACAGCCAAAGTGAGTAAGATCAAATGGCCTCGACTACGGGCAAGGGCAAAGCGATATTTCGCGTTGTCAGCGGCAACTTCCTAGAGATGTTCGACTTCATGGTCTACGGCTTCTATGCCACGGCCATCGCCAAAACCTTCTTCCCTGCCGACAGTGCTTTCGCTTCCCTGATGTTGTCACTGGCCACCTTCGGTGCCGGCTTCCTCATGCGCCCACTTGGTGCAATTTTTCTCGGCGCCTACATCGACCGTCACGGCCGTCGCAAAGGTTTGATCATCACCCTCGCACTGATGGCTGCCGGCACCGTGCTGATTGCCTGTGTGCCGGGTTATGCGACCCTTGGTGTCGCTGCACCGCTGATCGTGCTGTTCGGCCGTTTGCTGCAAGGCTTCTCGGCCGGCGTGGAACTGGGCGGTGTGTCGGTTTACCTGGCAGAAATCTCGACACCTGGCCGTAAGGGCTTTTTCGTCAGTTGGCAGTCCGCCAGCCAACAAGCAGCGGTGGTGTTTGCCGGTTTGCTGGGTGTGGGCCTCAACCACTGGCTGAGCCCCGAGCAAATGGGTGATTGGGGATGGCGCGTGCCGTTCCTGGTCGGCTGCATGATCGTTCCGGCGATTTTCATCATTCGTCGTTCGCTGGAAGAAACCCCTGAATTCCAGGCGCGTAAACATCGCCCAAGTCTGAGAGACATCGTCCGCTCGATCAGTCAGAACTTCGGCATCGTGCTGGCCGGCATGGCGCTGGTGGTGATGACCACCGTGTCGTTCTACCTGATCACCGCCTACACCCCGACGTTCGGTAAAGCCGAGCTGCACCTGTCGGACTTCGACGCGTTGCTGGTCACCGTGTGCATCGGCCTGTCGAACTTCTTCTGGCTGCCGGTGATGGGTGCGCTGTCCGACAAGATCGGCCGTAAACCGCTGCTGCTGGCGGCGACCATTCTGGCGATCCTGACGGCTTACCCGGCGCTGTCCTGGCTGGTCGCCAACCCGAGCTTCAGCCATCTGCTGATCGTCGAGTTGTGGTTGTCGTTCCTCTATGGCTCGTACAACGGCGCCATGGTGGTGGCCCTGACCGAAATCATGCCGATTGAAGTCCGCACCACCGGTTTCTCCCTGGCTTACAGCCTGGCGACTGCAACCTTTGGCGGCTTCACCCCGGCGGCCTGTACTTACCTGATCCACGTGCTGGACAACAAGGCAGCACCGGGTATCTGGTTGAGCGGCGCAGCGGTACTTGGCTTGATCGCAACGCTGGTGCTGTTCCGTGGCAACCGGCATGAACTGCGCACCGCGCAGGCTGCTGTGGTCGGCGGCACCCGCTAAATCGCATCGCTGGCAAGCCATGCTCCTACAGGATTTCGATCGGATTCTGAATCTGTGACCGACACAAAACCTGTAGGAGCAAGGCTTGCCCGCGAAGAGTCGCGCCAGAACACCACAGATTATCGGTTCGCCATTTTCACCGACTGACTCCAGCCCCCGCCCAGCGCCTTGTACAAGTCCACCTGATTGATCTCCCGCGCCAGCTCCATTTGCGTCAGCTTCTGCTGCGCGTCGAATAACGAACGCTGCGCGTCCATCGTCGAAAAGTAGCTGTCCATCCCCGCCTCGAAACGCAATCGGGATTGTCGGTAGGCTGCTTGATAATCCGCCACCAGACGCTTCTGATAGTCGACCTGGGTAAGCATCTCCTGGCGGGCGTTGAGGGCATTGGCGGCTTCGCGGAAAGCGTTCTGCACCGTGGCTTCATACGCCGCCGTCTGCCCGTTGAACCGCGCATGGCTGGCGTCCACCTGCGCCTTTCGCGCACCGCCGTCGATCAGGGTCAACGACCCCGCCAGAGCCACCGACCAGAACTCGGCCGGCGCACTCAACAATCGCGAAAAGTCACCGGTCAGGCCACCTAATGCCGAGGTCAGCGAAAAGGTCGGGAAGTACGCGCTGCGGGCTGCGCCGATGTCCGCATTGGTCGCTCGCAACAAGGCTTCGGCGGCCATGATGTCGGGCCGCCGCGCAATCAGTGACGACGGCAACCCGGCGGGCACATCGGCGGTTGCCAACTGCTCACCCAGCACGCCAGAGGGCAACAACCCAACCGGCACCGGCTGCCCGACCAACACCTGCAGCGCATTCATGTTCTGCGCCACCTGCATGCGGTACGTGTTGATCTGAACCGCCGCCGTGTTGGTTTGCGCATCCGCCTGGTGAACATCGATTTGAGCACTGGAGCCCAGGTTGTAGCTCTTGCGCAACAACTCACCGTAGTGGTCCTGGGACTTGTAGGTGTTTTGTGCGAGGTCGAGCAGATTCTGATTGGCCTTGAGGCTAAGCCAGGTGCTGGCCACTTCACCGATCAACGCCAGGCGAGCCGTCTGATAGTCCGCCTCGGTCGCCTCGAAGCGCGCGCCCGCGGCGTTTCGCTGACTGCGGATGCGCCCGAACAGGTCCAACTCATAAGACGTAAAGCCACCGCTGGCCTGAAAGGTGTTGGACGTGCTGCCTGAACTGACGCCGCCTCCCTGCGTCCTGACCTGTGACGGAAACTTGCTGCGGCCGGCGTAGGTGTTGAGTCCGATGGAGGGAAACAGCCCGGATTCGGCACCGGCGTACCCTGCCCTCGCCTCCTCGACGCCCGCCTCGAACTGACGCAGGCTGCGATTGTTCTTCAAGGCCAGGTCGATCAACTGGCGCAGTCGGTCATCGAGCACGAAGCCGTGCCAATCCTTGTCGAACGCCTGCTTGGCGCTGCAACAGTCACTGGCCGAACTGGCTGGCCATTGCTGATCGATCGGCGCCTCCGGTTTCTCGTATTTGGGTTCCAGAGAACAACCGCCGAGCAATAACAGCGATATGAAACATGAGGTGGATAAGCGTCTGTTCATGAGGCGCACCTACAAACGTTGGCCGAGCAAGGCTCGTAACGGAGTGAGAAGGAAAGCCCAAAGACCTGAGCGGGTGGTGCTGATTTGCGGCAGTGCTTGCTGACGCGAACGGAGGCTGATCGGGCGTAATCCAGGCAGTGAGCTGTAGGACGGCGCCTTGGCCGGCCGCCGCGAACGCGGCGCCGTGCGCTTCTCGCCGAGCAACGAGCGCCGCAACAAGGTGCCGAAAGCCAGTCCTGGTTCAGCCTTGCCGACCACGTTGATCGGCGCCTCGCTGAACAGCCGCGCGATCAGCCGGCGTCGAAGCGTTTCGTCAAGGTCGATGAACTTCAAGCCCAAACGGTCCTCGCCGTGATGACGCATGACCTCGATATCCAGCCAGCCGAGCTTATTGATCCACACCTGCCCCCGCAGCCCGGGCTTGATCAATGACGCAACGGCACAGGAAATGGAGGCGCCACTCAGCGATATATCCACCAGTTGGCCCGCCAGGGTTTTGCCGGCGAAGCGCAACCCACTGGGTTTATCGAAAGGAAAGCGCTCTTCGCCGTGCAAGCGTGGCCGGTCAACACACGCCACCAGGGTGGCCAGGTTGTAGATCAGCGCAACCACCGTCCAGAACAGGTTGAACAGCATATTGCCGTCGAACGCAGCCGCGTTGCTGATGGTGATGTAAGCGCCTATTTGCGAGAACAGTGTCAGCGCAAAAAAGAACCCGAACAACTTCCAGTGGACCGTTGTGCGTGAACGATCCAGGCCCTTTGCCGTGACCTTGAAGGGTCGGCCGAACGGCCGGACCATGGCGCTGAGGATCGTCGCCGTCACCGCCAGTGAGGCGACGATTTGGGTGACCTCGGTAAAAATCGGCAAGGTACGCCGGTCAGTGACCCACGTCCCGTAGCCCCAGAATGCAATCAACGCCGGCATGCCGAAGGCCATGAAATCCGCCGGATGGGCGTAGAACCCGGCAATACCGAAATACCAATACAACACCGGCGACACCAGCATCATCAGGATGAATGGCTTGGAGAACCAGTGCATCAAGCCATGCACGAAGTGCAGCCGTTCATTGAGTGAGTAGCCACGACCGCGCAAGGGGCCCTCTTTGAGCAGCGCGACCTGGATCGTCCCCAGGCACCAGCGTCCACGCTGATTGATGTACTCGGTCAACCCCTCGGCGGACAAACCGATCGACAGTCGCTCATTCAACCAGCGGGTGACGTAGCCTTTTTGCTGCAGACGGCAGCTGGTGTAGATGTCTTCGCAGACCGAACCCGTCGGAAAGCCACCCATTTCAGTGATCAGATCACGCCGCACGACAAACGAAGTACCCACGCAAAACGCGGTATCCCAACCATCCTTGGCCGGCTGGTAGACGTCGAAGAACACTCGCTGCTCATCGACCCAGCAGTTGGATGAACCGAGGTTGTGCTGAATCGGATCGGGGTTGTAGTAGAACTGCGGCGTCTGCACCAGGCCGACCTTGGGATCGTCGAACAATCCCAGGGTGCGCATCAGGATCGGCTGCTGCGGGGCGAAGTCGGCGTCGAGCACCAGTATGTACGGCGCATTGCTGCTGGCCGCCGACAGACGCAGGCCGTTGTTCAGGTTACCGGCCTTGGCGTGGGAATTGTCGGGACGTCGGGCGTATTGCACACCGACCTCGGCGCAATAGTCGCGCAACCAGTCGCGGCGGGTATCGTCGAGCACCCAGATGGTCACGTTGGGGTAGTCGATCGCCTGGGCGGCGATGATGGTTTTTTCCAGGATCTCGAGGCCTTCGTTGTAGGTGGCGATGAACACATCCACCGCCGGCACCGATTGGCCTTGGGCACGCAAACGTTGCTCCCCGGCATCGGCACTGGCGTGGTGATCCGAGCGACAGAGCAGGACGATGATCGAAAACAGCGTGTAGCCGATCGCCAACATTTCGAAAAACAGGAACGCGTAAGCCCAGACCGAGGCAAATCCTGCGTGTCCATCGGGCAAGGTGTCGCGAATCCGCCAGGCCACGTAATTGATCAACAACAGCGCGGTCAAGGCTCCGAAACCGGCACGTGCCATCCATTGATCACGGTGCGTCAGGCAGGTGAACAGAGTCACCGCGACCACGGTCCAGAAATTGATTTGCACAAGTTGCAGCGTGTCCAGTGCCTGCATGTCAGTCAGCCTCTTGAAAACCGGTAAAGGGGTTGATGCCGGTAGCAGCGATCGCGGCCCATGCTGTAGCGCCCAAGTGAGGCAGGTGGTAATAGAAAAAGTCGTTGGTTGTTGAGTCCGGGCCGATCGCCAACCCGGTACTGATACGCGGTGCGGGTGTAGCAAACAGCCAGCCATTGCCGGCCTGTTGGGCCAGCAACACATTCCACAACGGCTGCACCTTTTCCTTCATACCGCTCAAGCTCGCCACGGCGGCGGTTTGCGCGGTGCCCTCGGTCCATAAACCGTCCGGGTCGCGGTTGAAGCCGTACCCGGCACCCGAGCGGTGCGCCTGATCGATAAACGTGAAGACGCGCCGCCAGTCCGTAGGAGGATCACTCAAGGCGATCAAGGGCCAGATCTGTGCGTCCAGTCCTGAACGCTGGCGGTCCGAGGTTCGACCATCCTTCCCGGTGCCAATCAGAAAGCGCCCTTCCCCGGCGTCCCACTGACTCGACACGAATTGCCGGGCAATCTGCGCCTGGTGCGCCGAGCCCGGGTCGGGCGCAGCCGTGTTGAGTGCCGACCAGGCTGCCGCCAGGTCGACGTTATGTTCGGTGGACTTCCAGGTCTGCTGGATCTGCTTGGGGAAATACCCGTAGTAACCGCCGCTGAAACCCGCGGGGGCCTGTCCGTCATAAGTGTTTTTCCCGGACCACTGCAACACTTTGCGAGCGGCCTCCAGGTAAGAGGAATCACCGCTCTGGCGCAACGCCTCCAACAACGCCAACGCGGCCCAGGCCTGATTGCCGGTGGCACTGCTGACCTGATAGGCGTCCTGATTCCAGGCATTGCGCTCTACGCTCCAATAACCCGGCAGGCGCATCGACGACGAACCCACCGGGCCTGCCGCGTAGGCGTTGCGCAAGCGTCCATCCTGATATTCCGGGTCGTGGGTCGTGGCGAAGGCCAGCGCATCGGCAATCCGTCGCGCCGACTCGGCTTTACCACAGGCAAACAAGGCGATGCTGGCCAAGGCGTTGTCGTAGGTGAACGCAACCCCACGCAACGCCTGGATTGGCGCCGGCTGACCGTCCAGCGGCGGGTAACTGGCCAGCAACACCGGCCCCGCCGCTTGCGATTGCACCGCGTGATCCAGCGCTGCACAGGTCATCGCCGCCAGTTGCGGCCTGGCTTGCGCTGCCAGCGCAGATCCCCCGCCGGTCATCAGCATCACCCCGATCAGGCCCGGCAGCCACGGCCATTGCACAACGTTGCGCGGACTCATCAGTGAGATACCTCGGCGCTGGCCCATAGCCCTGGATTGCAGGTCATGGCGCGCTGACTGTCGGTGAGGTCATTGGCAAAAGTACCGACGACGTACACCGAGTTCTGCTCGGCATACGGGAAAGGAACGCTGTAGCTGTTAGGGCGAATATCCTTAGTGCTGGATAACAACTGCACGACATTGGCCTTGAGCGGTTCGTCCAGGCCATGGATTCTCACCGTCAGGACACTGTCGTGATCAATCTTGCTGGCCACGCGTTCCGGAAACACCGCGACGACATAGCTTTCTTTGCAGTTGGTGGCGCGCAGCAAAGTCGACCCGGCTTGCACCACCGTCCCTTGGGGCGCCAACAGCTCTTGAACCGTGCCGGACGAATACGCCGTGACCTCATAGCCAGCCGTCAACTTGACCCGGTTCTGTTCGGTTTCGATCAGGTGGTTGAGATTGTCGAGTTCGCGTTGATAGGTCTCGCGATTGCGGGCCTGATTTTCCAGGCTCAGTTTCAGGGTGGTCATCTGCGCGCTGAGGTCGAACATGCGCAACTGATCAGGGTCAAGGTAGACCTGCTTATTGGCGGCATTGACATCACCGTCATTGATTCGCAGCTGTGAACGGACGGACTCTGCCGCCCCCTCCAACGAGGCCAACTTGGCTTTCGAGGCGGCGACGACCGCGCCACTGACCGCCCCTTGAGTGAACAACTCGAGGTTGCGATCGAGGGTTTCCTGTGCGTCCGTCAAGCGGGCGCTGGCGGCAGTGCTCTCGGCCTTCAGCGCACGTTGTGCATAGAGCTGACGAGTATGAAACGCCGATTGATAGCGCTGGCTGGTTTTCTCCAACTCGTCGTAATACTGCTGGTCGTGCTCGGCCTGGCTGGCCGATGATGATAGCTCCTGCTCCAGGGTCAAACGCCGGGTTTGCAGGGTCAACAACGTCTCCTGGTTAGCCCGCGGGTTTTCAACCACCGCAATCTTCTGGCCCTGGGTAAAGGTCGAGCCGGGTTTGACCTCAAGCGAATTCACTACCCCCTCGATGGGTGTCGTCAGCAGAATGACCGGTGCATTCAAAATTGCCCGTGTCGCCGATGTCGACACCAGCGGCATCAGCAACGTCGAGAGCAACAGCCAGATGATAAATACCAGGACACCCAAGCCCACCAGACGCGGCAACAGGGACCATGAAAAAAACCTTGAGCGTTCTTCTGCCATGTTTAATTCTCCCAATAAGCCATGAATACACGGCTATATGTCAGCACTGCGCAGCCGTCATGCCCGATTAGAACGTAACCGCAAAACACATTAAGCAGGATCAACGAAAGCGGATCATCAACTCCCCGGACAGCAATAAAGCCAGCACGGTTTATTTAGATTCAGTGTGATGTGAGCAGGAATAAGTTCCCTGTCTTTTTGGAGTATTAGTTGCCATCATGACGCACATTAAACGCCACCATCTTTAAAACAGCACTGCCAAAGTTGTGCCAAAGTTTTGAAAGTTACCGTGAGTACTTGCCCGACAATACAGGCAATTTGCTGTCACCCAACCCCGGCCGGTGCCGGAGCTGCCAGGGGGAGACACTAATTTCAGCACCCATCGCTGTCAAGCAGCGAGCCATTCAATAAAATGGCGTCAATTATTGAACGCACCCTGTATTGGATCCACATAAAGCAAGTAACAACACTCCCCTATTGCAACTGCTTATTTTATTTGAGGATTTTTTTATTATTGAATTTTTATAGCGATAACCTGTCGATCTTTACAGCGTTCTGATTTGGCACATATCAAGAATAAAACGATATAACTACAACGCACCGACCGGACATAGCGGGTGACGCATGAACAGGTCTAATTTAATGGATGATGTCTAATGGCTCCTTATAATGAACCATTGCACATGAAAACGCCCCGACAAGTCGGGGCGTTTTCATGTGCAGCCAGGGCTTAGCGCGGCAACGCTGGAGAGTTCACATCGGCCGCCACTCAATCCTCCGTCAGCGAAGATTAATCCAGTTCACTCAGGATCCGATGCGCCAGGCGCACCCGAGGTTCGTTGGGGTAACTCTTGTTGGCCAACACCACAATGCCAAACTTCTTCTCTGGGACGAAGGCCACATAAGCAGAGAACCCGCCGGTCGCCCCCGTCTTGTTGATCCAGACTGCCTCCCGTGGTGCCAGGGGCGGGTTTAATGCCGTAACGACATGACTGTCGTAAATCATCTTGTCGGCGTTGCCTTCAACCAGTGCACTCAGTTGCACCGGGTAGTCGTACTGCTCCCAGATCAGGTCTTGAGTCATTGGACCTAGCTGGAAATAGCCCCTGTGCGTCTCCATCAGTGCGCGACCGAGTTTTGCTTCGACCTTCGCAACGCCCAGGTTGGCCTCGACAAAGCGAATCAGGTCCGTGGAGCTGGTTTTTACCGAGTAGGCCTCGTCACCCAGCACACCGGAATTCAACCTGACCGGGACATCCTGCTTGTTGTAACCCTGAGCATAGAGCGACAGCTTGCTCGCCGGGATGTTGATGAAGCTGTTAGGCATACCGAGCGCCGGGAAGAGTTGCTGTTCCAGAGCCACCGCGAACGGCATCTTCATGCTGATTGCGGTAATCATGCCCAGCGCCCCGATGCTGGGGTTGGCATAGGTTCGTTGAGCACCCGGCGCATACGTCGGCTGCCACGCCTTGAAGTAGTCCATCAGCTGCTGGTTGTTCTGTACCTGATCAGGCACCTGCAAGGGGAAGCCGCCTGCGGTATGGGTCGCCAGATTGATCAGCGTCGCTTTATCGAACGGGCTACCCGCGAGCTCAGGCAGGTACTTGCCGGGGTGGTCAGTAAGAGAAAGCTGACCGTTGGCCTCAGCGTAGGTCGCCAGGGTGGCCGTGAAGGTTTTACTGATCGAGCCGATTTCAAACAGTGTGTCGCTCGTGACCTTTTGCTGTGTTTCCTTTGAGGCCACGCCGAAGTTGTAGAACTGCTGCTTGCCATTAGCAGTCACCGCAATGGCCAGGCCGGGAATGTTGTACTGCTGCATGACCGCCTGGGCGGCATCTTGCACGATGCTGTCGATATCCGACTGCTTGGCATTCGCCATGGCGAGGTTGCCGAAAGAGACGGTGCTGGCCAGCAATAGCAATGCTGCGCAAGGCTTTGCGATAAAACGCATACAAGTGGTCCTCAGGTCTTTTTGATCGCGGGCAAACCTATCACTTTGATGCGACGGCTCCGGAAGCGATTTATCACAAAATATTTCGCCGACTCCGCAGGCCAGCCAGGCAAGCCACACAAACAAAAACGCCCCGACAAGTCGGGGCGCTTTCAGGTGCGGCTAAGGCTTAGCGCGGGAATGCTGGTGGGTTTACACCGGCCATGTCTTCCATCACGCGAACCACCTGGCAGCTGTAACCAAATTCGTTGTCGTACCAAACGTACAGAACAACGCGGTTGTCTTGGCTGATGGTCGCTTCAGCGTCCACAACACCTGCGTGGCGCGAGCCAACGAAGTCGGTCGAAACCACTTCCTGCGAGTTGACGAAGTCGATTTGCTTATGCAGATCGGAGTGCAGCGCCATGTAGCGCAGGTACTCGTTCATCTCTTCACGGGTGGCGGCTTTCTCAAGGTTCAGGTTGAGGATTGCCATCGACACGTTCGGCGTTGGAACACGGATCGCGTTACCGGTCAGCTTGCCGGCCAGCTCAGGCAGGGCCTTGGCAGCAGCGGTAGCAGCACCGGTCTCGGTGATTACCATGTTCAGCGCGGCGCTACGACCACGGCGATCGCCTTTGTGGAAGTTGTCGATCAGGTTCTGGTCGTTGGTGTACGAGTGAACCGTTTCAACGTGACCGTTGATGATGCCGAACTTGTCGTTCACAGCCTTGAGCACCGGCACGATGGCGTTGGTGGTGCAGGAGGCGGCGGAAACGATCTTGTCGTCAGCGGTGATTTCACCGTGGTTGATGCCGTGAACGATGTTCTTCAGCTTGCCTTTGCCAGGCGCGGTCAGAACAACGCGGTCGACGCCCGGGCAAGCCAGGTGCTGGCCCAGGCCCTCGGCGTCACGCCATACACCGGTGTTGTCCACCAACAGAGCGTCTTTGATGCCGTACTGGGTGTAGTCCACTTCAGTCGGGTTCTTCGCGTAGATAACCTGGATCAGGTTGCCGTTGGCGGTGATGGTGTTGTTGGCTTCGTCGATGGTGATGGTGCCGTTGAACGGACCATGAACCGAATCGCGACGCAGCAGGCTGGCGCGTTTGATCAGGTCGTTTTCAGCGCCTTTGCGCACAACGATGGCACGCAGACGCAGGCCGTCGCCACCGCCGGTTTTTTCAATCAGGATGCGCGCCAGCAGACGGCCGATACGACCGAAGCCGTACAGTACAACGTCAGTGCCTTTGCGTGCGGAAGCGTTCTGTTGGCCTACAACGTCGGCCAGTTCTTCACGGACGAACTGCTCGGCAGTGCGGCCTTTGCCTTCGGCCTTGAACTTGACCGCCAGCTTGCCCAGGTCTACCGAAGCGGCGCCGAGCTTGAGCTCGCTCATCGCTTTGAGCAGTGGGAATGTTTCGTGAACGGACAGTTCGGCGTCATCGGACTGACGATGGCGAGCAAAGCGGTGAGCTTTGAGAATCGCGATGACAGACTGGTTGATCAGGCTGCGGCCATAGATCGAGCTCACCACGTTGTTATTGCGGTAAAGCTGACCGATAAGCGGAATCATCGCTTCTGCGAGTGCTTCACGGTCGATCCATTCACCAAGACACTGGTCGGGCTTCTGAGTCACGGGAACCTTCCACATGTAGGGGCTGAAAAAAGGGGCTACATTATGCCGCCGAGTCGTCTGCGGAGCAATGCACGCCTATCGCAACATGCTTTTCCTTTCGTCGGCGGTAGTCTGCAACTGACAGCCGGCACCTTCGCCCGCTACAATTACCGACTTTGTCGCAACGCTGGAGCTCAACCTTCCGTGCCCGTTCTGCGTCTACCGCTTCTCCCTGCCGCGGCAGGTAAACAGCATTGGGGAAACCTGCCCGGTGCCGCCCTGAGCCTGGCCATTGCCGAGGCCGCCAGCGCTGCCAAGCGCTTTACCCTGCTACTGACCGCCGACAGCCAAAGTGCCGAACGGCTGGAACAGGAGCTGAGTTTCTTCGCCCCCGATTTGCCGGTGCTGCATTTCCCGGACTGGGAAACCCTGCCTTACGACCTGTTCTCGCCGCACCAGGACATTATATCGCAGCGCATCTCCAGCCTGTATCGCCTGCCCGAGTTGAGCCATGGCGTTTTGGTAGTGCCGATCACCACCGCCCTACATCGCCTGGCCCCCACCAAGTTCCTGCTCGGCAGCAGCCTGGTGCTGGATATCGGCCAGAAGCTCGACGTCGAGCAAATGCGCACGCGACTGGAAGCCAGCGGCTATCGCTGTGTCGACACGGTTTATGAGCACGGCGAATTCGCGGTACGCGGCGCGCTGATCGACCTGTTCCCGATGGGCAGCAAACTGCCCTACCGCATCGACCTGTTCGATGACGAAATCGAGACCCTGCGTACCTTCGACCCGGAAAACCAGCGCTCCATCGACAAGGTCGAATCGGTCCGGCTGCTGCCCGCCAAAGAATTCCCGCTGCAAAAAGAAGCCGTGACCCGTTTCAAGGCACGCTTCCGTGAGCGCTTCGATGTCGACTTCCGGCGCTGCCCGATCTTCCAGGACCTGAGCAGCGGGATTACACCGGCCGGTATCGAGTACTACCTGCCGCTGTTCTTCGACGAAACCTCGACGCTGTTCGACTACCTGCCGCAAGACACCCAGGTGTTCTCCCTGCCGGGCATCGAACAGGCGGCGGAGAATTTCTGGAACGATGTGCGCAACCGCTACGAAGAGCGCCGTGTCGATCCATCCCGGCCGTTGTTGCCGCCGGCCGAGTTGTTCCTTCCGGTGGAAGACTGCTTCGCACGTCTCAAGAACTGGCCACGGGTGGTCGCCAGCCAGCAAGACGTCGAAACCGGTGTCGGCCGCGAACGTTTTCCCGCTACACCGTTGCCGAACCTGGCCATCGAAGCCAAGGCCAACCAGCCGCTGGAAGCACTGTCGAATTTCCTCGATGGGTTTTCCGGTCGCGTGCTGTTTACCGCCGAATCGGCCGGTCGCCGCGAAGTGCTGCTGGAACTGTTGGAACGCCTGAAGCTGCGACCGAAAACCGTCGACAGCTGGCCGGATTTCGTCGCCAGCAAAGAACGCCTGGCGATCACCATCGCACCGCTGGACGAAGGCCTGGTGCTGGACGATCCGGCCCTGGCACTGATTGCCGAAAGCCCGTTGTTCGGTCAGCGAGTGATGCAGCGCCGTCGCCGCGAGAAACGCGCCGACGCCAATAACGATGCCGTGATCAAAAACCTCACCGAGCTGCGTGAAGGCGCACCGGTGGTGCATATCGATCATGGCGTTGGCCGTTACCTGGGCCTCGCGACCCTGGAAATCGAAAACCAGGCCGCCGAGTTCCTGACCCTCGAATACGCCGAGGGCGCCAAGCTTTATGTGCCGGTGGCCAACCTGCATTTGATCGCCCGCTACACCGGCAGCGACGATGCACTGGCGCCGCTGCATCGCCTCGGCTCCGAGACCTGGCAAAAAGCCAAACGCAAAGCCGCTGAACAGGTGCGTGACGTCGCCGCCGAACTGCTCGACATCTATGCTCGCCGCGCGGCTCGCGAAGGTTATGCCTTTGCAGATCCGAAAGCCGATTACGCAACCTTCAGCGCCGGCTTCCCGTTCGAAGAAACCCCGGACCAGCAAACCACCATCGACGCGGTACGCGAAGACATGCTCGCGCCGAGACCAATGGACCGACTGGTCTGCGGCGACGTCGGTTTCGGCAAGACCGAAGTGGCGATGCGTGCGGCATTCATTGCCGTGCACGGCGGCCGTCAGGTCGCGATTCTGGTGCCGACCACCCTGCTCGCCCAGCAACACTACAACAGCTTCCGCGACCGCTTCGCCGACTGGCCAGTGACCGTGGAAGTGATGAGCCGCTTCAAGTCGACCAAGGAAGTGAATGCCGCCGTTGCCGACCTCGCCGAAGGCAAGATCGACATCGTCATCGGCACGCACAAGCTGCTGCAAGACGACGTGAAGATCAAAAACCTCGGGCTGGTGATCATCGACGAAGAACACCGCTTTGGTGTTCGTCAGAAGGAACAGCTCAAGGCCCTGCGCAGCGAAGTCGACATCCTGACCCTGACCGCCACGCCGATTCCGCGCACGCTGAACATGGCGGTGTCGGGCATGCGTGATCTGTCGATCATCGCCACGCCACCAGCGCGACGTTTGTCGGTGCGCACCTTCGTCATGGAACAGAACAAGAGCACGGTCAAAGAGGCCCTGCTCCGTGAGTTGCTGCGTGGCGGCCAGGTCTATTACCTGCACAACGATGTGAAAACCATCGAGAAATGTGCCGCCGATCTCGCCGAGCTGGTGCCGGAAGCACGGATCGGCATCGGTCATGGGCAGATGCGCGAGCGCGAACTCGAACAGGTGATGAGCGACTTCTATCACAAGCGCTTCAATGTGCTGATCGCCTCGACCATCATCGAGACCGGCATTGACGTGCCGAGCGCCAACACCATCATCATCGAGCGTGCCGACAAGTTCGGCCTGGCGCAGTTGCATCAATTGCGTGGCCGCGTCGGTCGCAGTCACCACCAGGCGTATGCCTACCTGCTGACACCGCCGCGTCAACAGATCACGCCAGATGCGGAAAAACGCCTGGAAGCGATCGCCAACACCCAGGACCTTGGTGCAGGCTTCGTGCTGGCCACCAACGACCTGGAAATCCGTGGCGCCGGCGAACTGCTGGGCGACGGTCAGAGCGGGCAGATCCAGGCCGTCGGCTTCACCCTGTACATGGAAATGCTCGAACGCGCGGTTAAATCCATCCGCAAGGGCGAGCAGCCAAACCTTGATCAACCGCTGGGTGGCGGTCCGGAAATCAACCTGCGCTTGCCGGCGCTGATCCCGGAAGACTACCTGCCGGACGTCCACGCACGACTGATCCTCTACAAACGCATAGCATCGGCGACCGACGAGGATGGCCTCAAGGACCTGCAAGTGGAGATGATCGACCGCTTCGGCCTGCTGCCGGAACCGACCAAGAACCTGGTGCGCATGACCTTGCTGAAACTGCAGGCCGAGCAACTGGGGATCAAGAAAGTCGACGGCGGCCCGCAAGGCGGTCGTATCGAGTTCGGCGCACAAACGCCGGTCGATCCGCTGGTACTGATCAAGCTGATCCAGGGCCAACCCAAACGCTACAAATTCGAAGGCGCCACGATGTTCAAATTCATGGTGCCGATGGAGCGCCCGGAAGAGCGCTTTAATACAGTGGAGGCGCTGTTTGAGCACCTCACTCCAAAATCTGCTTGAAGGACGCCGCATGCGCCTGTTTCGCTCATTGACCCTATTGTTGACCCTCGTTGCCCCGACGGCGTTTGCCGACAGCTTGTATCAGGTTGAAATGATCCTGTTCCGCCAGAACGCCGTGCCGGCCATTACCAGCCGCACCGCACCGGAAGACTGGGCTGCCGGCGCACGGCCGATCAGTGCCGACAGCCTGCGCACCCCAAGCCTGAATGCCGAGGCTGAAAAACTGCGCGCCAGCGGCGATTACACGGTGTTGCTACACAAGGCCTGGCAACAGAGTCTTGGCGAGGACGCGAGAAAAATCTCGATCAGCGACGGCAAGGAGCAATTCGGCCAGTTTCCGATCGAAGGCTCGCTGAACCTGAAGCTCGGGCGCTTCACCGATGTCGACGCGAACTTCTGGGTCAACCAGTTCGATGCCTATGGCCGGGTTACCGCCAGCGAACGCCTGAAGCAGCAAAGCCACACCAAAAACGGTCAGCTCAACTACCTCGACAACGGCCACCTGGCGCTGCTGATCAAAATCACGTCGCTCACTGCACCTGCGCGTCCGCCAGTCCCTGACGTTCTCCCGGACTGATTGAAGTCCCCATGCCCGCGAACCTGAGCAAACCCCTGGCCCCTTCCTGGGTCAGCCGATTCAAGGAACAAAGCCTGGAGCGTGGCCGCCGCTACGCACTGGAAAATCGCACCAGGATCGTCGAGGCCGGCGACAGCACCATCACCGCCAGTTGCGAAGGCTCTGGCGGCAATGTTTACCGCCAGACCATTACGCTGCGCGAATCCACCAAAGACACTCTGTTACTGGTCGATGCAACGTGCAGTTGCCCAGTGCGCGTTAACTGCAAGCATTGCGCTGCAGTGCTGCTCAAAGTCCAGGAAACCCTTGAGTACCCGGCCGCCGCCAAAGACGCCGAGCTGCTGGAAAAACTTCAGGCAGTGCTTGAAAACCGTACGCCCGCACCTTTGCCACAACTGCTGGTGGACAACGTGCAACCGGTGCCGCGCCTGTGGCTGGCGAGCATCGAGTTCAGCGCCTTCGAACCGCGCAATGGCAAAATGCAGCGCTATATCCAGCACCGTGCCGCGCTGTCGTTCAACTATCTGGATGAATACGTCAGCGGGCAGAAAAATGCCGACATCCTGATCCGACAGGAACAGCAAACGCTACGAATCAAACGCCAGCCTGACGTCGAAAAAGCCTACCGGGAACAGCTGCGAATCCTTGGATTCAGAGTGGCGACCCGCCAAAGCAAAGCCTTGCCGGAAAGCGCCGGCGAACTGTATGAGATGGTCAACGACAGCGCCTGGCTGACGTTCACTCTCAATGAGCTGCCTAAGTTACGCACCCAAGGCTGGGAGCTGCAGATTGACGAAGACTTCGGCTTTGACCTGACGGCGGTCGATGACTGGTACGCCACGGTCGAAGAGGCGCCGGAGCGCGACTGGTTTGATCTGGAGCTGGGGATTATCGTCAATGGCGAGCGCCTGAGCCTGCTGCCGATCCTGCTGAACCTGATGCGCTCGCACACCGAGATTCTCAACCCGGAACGCCTGGCCAGACGCCGCGACGATGAGTTGATCCTGGTGAACATCCCGCACCGTCCGAACGCCGAATCCGGCCCTTTGCAGGTCGCGCTGCCGCTCGGTCGTTTAAAGCCTGTGCTGGCGACCCTTGGCGAGTTTTACCTGCAAGAGCCCGGCGAAACCAAGTTGCGCCTGAGCAGCGCCGACGCCACTCGCCTGAATCCGCTGGAAGACATGCCTCTGCTTTGGGAAGGTGGCGAGCACATCCGCACCTTCGCCCAGCGCCTGCGTGACATCAAGGATTACACGACCGAAGCGCCCGAAGGGCTGAACGCCACATTACGGCCTTACCAGCTTGAAGGCTTGAGCTGGATGCAGTCGCTGCGGCAACTGGAAGTCGGCGGCATCCTTGCGGACGACATGGGCCTGGGCAAAACCCTACAGACCCTGGCGCATGTGCTGACCGAGAAAAACGCCGGCCGCCTGGACCGGCCGTGCATGGTGGTAATGCCCACCAGCCTGATTCCCAACTGGCTCGACGAAGCGGCGCACTTTGCTCCACAACTCAAAGTGCTGGCGCTGTATGGCACTGGACGTAAAAAGCATTTTGAGCATTTGGCCGAATACGACCTGATCCTCACCACGTATGCGCTGCTGCCCAAGGATGTCGAACGCTTGGCAACGCAGCCATTACATGTGCTAGTGCTCGACGAAGCGCAATACATCAAGAACCCCAACAGCAAGGCCGCTCATGCGGCGCGAGAGCTCAATGCCCGCCAGCGCCTATGCCTGAGCGGCACACCACTGGAAAATCACCTGGGCGAGCTGTGGTCGCTGTTTCACTTCCTGCTGCCCGGCTGGTTGGGCGACGTGAAAAGCTTCAATCGCGATTACCGCGTACCGATCGAAAAACGCGCCAGCGATGTACGACTGCAACACCTGAACGGTCGGATCAAGCCGTTCCTGTTGCGTCGAACCAAGGAACAGGTCGCCACAGAACTGCCGCCGAAGACCGAGATCGTCCATTGGGTCGAGCTCAACGAGGCGCAGCGCGACGTTTACGAAACCATGCGCCTGGCCATGGACAAGAAAGTCCGCGACGAGATCACCCGCAAAGGCGTGGCGCGCAGTCAGATCATCATTCTTGAAGCGCTGCTCAAGCTGCGGCAGGTGTGCTGCGACCTGCGGCTGGTCAATGAGGCCGCCCTGCCCACGCGCGGCAGCACCTCGGGCAAGCTCGACAGCCTGATGGAGATGCTTGAGGAACTGTTCGAAGAAGGCCGCAAGATCCTGCTGTTTTCACAGTTCACCTCGATGCTCTCGCTGATCGAAGACGAGCTGAATAAACGCGGCATCGCTTACGCACTGCTGACCGGGCAAACCCGCGATCGACGCACGCCGGTGAAGGATTTCCAGAGTGGCAAGCGTCAGATTTTCCTGATCAGCCTGAAAGCAGGCGGCGTTGGCCTGAACCTGACAGAAGCCGACACGGTGATTCACTATGATCCATGGTGGAACCCGGCAACGGAAAACCAGGCCACCGACCGCGCTTACCGGATCGGCCAGGAGAAGCCGGTGTTCGTCTACAAGATGATTGCCCGCGGCACCGTCGAAGAAAAAATCCAGCACCTGCAAAAGGAAAAGTCCGACCTCGCGGCCGGCGTACTGGATGGGCGTTCGACCGGGGACTGGAAGCTGCAGAGCGACGATATCGAAGCGTTGTTTGCGCCGTTGCCGGACAAATCGAAGATTTAGCGGTGACTGCAAGATCGCCATCGCGGGCAAGCCTTGCTCCTACGGTTTTTGAGTCGATCGCGATATTTGCGGTCAACATGGATCTGTAGGAGCAAGGCTTGCCCGCGATGGGGTCAACTCGGTGTAACGAATGCTTAACCTTTAAGCACCCGCGCCAACGTCGACTTCACTTTGCCCATTCCGTCATGCAGCGCTTGCTCGATCTCGGCCATGGTAATCACCGCCGTCGATTTGCCCGCCGCCGGGTTCACCACCAGCGCCAGACACGCGTAATCCAGCTCCAGCTCGCGAGCCAATGCCGCTTCCGGCATACCGGTCATGCCGACGATGTCGCAGCCATCACGCTCCAGGCGGGCGATCTCGGCAACGGTTTCCAGCCGCGGGCCCTGGGTGCAGGCATACACACCGTGACTGCTATAGGCACAGCCTTCAGCTGCCAACGCCGCAATCAACTGCTCGCGCAATGGTTCGCTGTAGGGATAGCTGAAATCGATGTGGGTGACCTGCTCCAGGTCATCGGCAAAATAGGTGTGCTGGCGACCACTGGTGTAATCGATCAATTGATGAGGCACGCAGAAATGTCCGGTGCCCATGGCGGCATGAATCCCACCGACCGCATTGACCGCCAGAATCGCCTGCGCGCCCGCCTGCTTCAATGCCCACAGGTTGGCCCGATAATTCACCTGATGCGGCGGAAAACGGTGCGGATGGCCGTGACGAGCGAGAAACAGCACTTCACGCCCGGCGTATTCACCGACCTGGATCTCGGCCGATGGTGCGCCGTACGGCGTGTCCAGAGCCAATGACTGGCGAATGCTCAAGCCTTCGAGCTGGGTCAGGCCGGTGCCACCGATAATCGCGTAAACCGTCATTGTAAAAAGTCCTTAATCAATCAGTTGGGCATCTTTGAGCGCGCCAAGAGCGGTAAGCCAGCGCGGATCCTGCCGGTAATCGGTGCTGGCGAACGACAGGCTGCGCATCCGCGCGATGCGTGCAGACGGCTTGACCTTCAGGCGTTGAGCTGCGCTCAGCGCCAGTTCGGCGGCCGCACGGTCATTGCACACCAGGCCCATGTCGCAACCTGCAGACAGCGCCGCTTCGATCCGGCTGGCAGCGTCGCCGACCACATGAGCACCGGCCATCGACAGATCGTCACTGAAGATCACCCCGTTAAACTGTAATTCTCCGCGCAGGATGTCCTGCAGCCAGCGGCGCGAGAAGCCGGCGGGCTGCGAGTCGACCTGTGGGTAGATCACGTGAGCAGGCATCACCGCCGCCAGCTGCTTGCTCAAGCGTGCGAACGGCACGAGGTCCTTGGCGCGGATTTCCTCCAGACTGCGCTCGTCATTCGGAATCGCGACGTGCGAATCGGCCTCCGCCCAGCCATGGCCAGGGAAGTGCTTGCCGGTCGCCGCCATGCCGGCGCTGTTCATGCCGCGAATGAACGCCCCCGCCAGCAAGGCCACACGTTCCGGATCACCTTCGAACGAACGGGTGCCGACCACGGCACTGCGCTGGTAGTCGAGGTCCAGCACCGGGGCAAAGCTCAAGTCGAGGCCGACAGCCAGCACTTCGGTCGCCATGATCCAACCACATTGCTCGGCCAGGTATTCGGCGTTCGGGTTGTCAGCAATCGCCCGCATGGCAGGCAGACGCACGAAACCCTGACGCAGGCGCTGCACCCGACCGCCCTCCTGGTCCACCGCCAACAGCAGGTCAGGACGCACCGCACGAATCGACGCACTCAACTCTCGGACCTGGCGTGGATGCTCGATATTGCGCGCAAAAATGATCAGTCCACCCACTTCGGGCTGACGCAACAGTTGGCGATCTTCGGCCGTCAGCCAGGTACCGGCGACGTCCACCATCAACGAGCCTTGCAGGCCAGCAGTCATAAAAATTCCTTGATAACGAAAAGCGCGCGCGGCGCATCTTTGAAGAGCCCGGCCCGATGCAGACACACGACTTCGCCGCCAAGGGTAATACCCGGCGGAACGTGGTCGGTAAAAGAGAAATCGAGCGGGTCTGAAACGAGAGTCGGCATGGGCGGCTAGCTTAGCGGATGTAAGCTGCCGCGCCCACCCGTGAACTGTTAAACCTTGGCGGCGACGGGTGCCGATTTGCTGCGAGGACGCAACTGGGCCGATGCCATGGCCTCGTCGGTGACGCCGGTTTCTGCGCGCATGCCAGCAGCCAGGAACGGCACCATCAGACGCATCACCTGCTCGATCGAGGTGTTCACCCCGAAATCGGTCTCGGCGATAGCGCGCAAGGCCTTGATCCCCGACATGCTGAACGCCGCTGCGCCGAGCATGAAGTGCACGCGCCAGAACAGTTCGATAGGCGGAATACGCGGCGCGGCTTCATTGACCAGCAGCATGTAACGACGGAATACCTTGCCGTACATGTCTTCCAGGTAACGCCGCAAATGCCCCTGGCTCTGACTGAATGCCAGCCCCAACAGGCGCATGAAGATAGACAAATCGTTGCCGCTGCGTGGCTGCACCACAAGGGCTTGTTCGACGAGAATTTCCAGCAGTTCTTCAAGGCTCGGCTTGCTGTCCGGCTTGGCCTGACGGCGCTCCAGCTCACGATCGAGGCTGATGCAGAAAGGCCCGAGAAAACGCGAGAAGACTGCCTGAATCAAGGCCTTCTTTGAGCCGAAATGATAATTCACTGCCGCCAGATTGACCCCAGCCTTGCTGGTGATCAGCCGCAATGAAGTTTCGGCAAAACCTTTTTCCGCGAACAACTGCTCGGCAGCATCGAGAATGCGTTCAACGGTTTCCGACTGGGCCATGGCTACTCCGCCTGACAAACACTTGTTTGAAACATACGTTTCAGCCTGAGCATTGTCAAGCCTGCCTGTTCGTTTTGCGAACGGTCGGTCAGCTATTTAACCATACAAGTCGGGAGCTGTAGCCAGTCCTACAAGCAGCAAGCTGACGATCTGTAAACCGACCGTCCAGCGGTCAGATAAAAAAGGAGGATTGCCAAGACCACTCCACTGTATATAATCCCAGTCACTGTATAAAAAGACAGAGCGATCGACATGATAAAACTGACGCCACGCCAAGCTGAGATTCTGGCTTTTATCAAACGCTGCCTCGAAGACAACGGCTATCCGCCGACCCGTGCAGAAATCGCCCTGGAGCTTGGCTTCAAGTCGCCCAATGCTGCGGAAGAACACCTCAAGGCACTGGCGCGCAAGGGTGCAATCGAAATGACGCCCGGCGCCTCACGCGGCATTCGCATCCCGGGCTTCGAAGCCAAGGCCGACGAGTCCACCTTGCCGATCATTGGCCGAGTTGCTGCCGGCGCCCCGATTCTCGCTCAACAACACATCGAAGAATCCTGCAACATCAATCCTTCCTTCTTCCATCCACGCGCCGACTATTTGTTGCGCGTTCACGGCATGAGCATGAAGGACGTGGGGATTTTCGACGGCGACCTGCTCGCCGTGCACACCACGCGCGAGGCCCGTAACGGCCAGATCGTGGTTGCGCGGATCGGCGACGAGGTGACCGTCAAGCGTTTCAAGCGCGACGGCAGCAAAGTCTGGCTGATTGCCGAAAACCCCGAGTTTGCCCCGATCGAAGTGAACCTGAAAGATCAGGACCTGGTGATCGAAGGCTTGAGTGTCGGCGTCATTCGCCGCTAAAGGAGGCGTTATGCAGTTCCCTCACACA
This sequence comes from Pseudomonas sp. FW306-02-D09B, assembly GCF_058782685.1. Taxonomy (NCBI): domain Bacteria; kingdom Pseudomonadati; phylum Pseudomonadota; class Gammaproteobacteria; order Pseudomonadales; family Pseudomonadaceae; genus Pseudomonas; species Pseudomonas sp. FW306-02-D09B. Next base: position 169,421 of record NZ_JBYSXY010000011.1, on the reverse strand, counting down.
CCACAGCACACACAACTTCCGCTGTTCGAAGCGTTCATGGCGCAGCCGTTGGCGCCGACTCTCAAAGACGTGGTCGAGTCACCCTGGAGCGCCGAACCCGAAGTGTTCAGTGAGCTGTCATTGCGTGGTGCGGCTGGGAGCTGCCTGAACCTTCTGGCCCCCATCCTCAGAGAGTTGAGCCAGGACAAGGACGCTCGCTGGCTGACACTGATCGCGCCACCCGCCAGCCTGACTCAAGCCTGGCTGCGAGATGCCGGCCTGAACCGCGAACGCATTCTGTTGCTACAACCTCGGGGAACACAAAGCGCCCAGCAACTGGCGTGCGAAGCCTTGCGCCTGGGCCGCAGTCACACCGTTGTAAGCTGGCTGAACCCGTTGAGTTCCAGCGCGCGCCAACAGCTGATCAGCGCCGCCCGTACCGGGGATGCTCAAAGTCTGAATATTCGGCTGGGCTAAGTGACACTCACTGTGCACTTGAAAGGCGCAGGGCTTCTCCAGGACAGAGAAGCCAATCTGTAACATCAACGTGAAATGATGCCCTGCGAAAAGCCGACGAACGGAATCAATGAAGAATCCGCGGCCCTTCTTCTTTGTCGAATTCGCCTTCAACCAAGCGTCCAGCCATCTGCACACCCACGCTCAACATCGCCTTGGCGACTTCAACGTGCTGGCCCTGCAGGAACGCTTTGGCGTCTTCAGAGAAGTTCAAAGTCACCAGAGAACCCTCGTCCTCAGCTCTGCGCAGCTCAATACGGCCGTCTGGCAGTTCGACAATTTCTAGAAAGGACGTTGGCATAAAAGTCTGTTCTCCACGAAAGGCGGGGATTATATAGCCATCAGCGCGGCTTCGCTCGGGATCTTGACCGGCTGCACGTCACCGAAACCCATGCTGAAGATCATCCCTGATCCATGGCCATCACTGAACACTCAGCATTCCGTGCGCAGATTCAGCACTCATTCAACCCTTCGCGAAACCGAATCGCCAAGTCCTTGAGGTTCTGACGCCAGCTTTCCAGCTCTTCTCGACTCAACTCTTGAGGCGCCTCTTCTTCATCGAGGTTAACCGCCATGATCAGCGGTTGGGTCACGTCACCCTTGGGCTTGTGCGGCACGCGTGGCGGTTGAAACAGCGCGGCATGGGCAGCCAAAAGCTTTGCCAGCCAGGTTTCAGGGTTATTCGCCAACTCGACCATCTCCGCCATTTCCGGAATAGCGATGGTCTCGAGCACTTCACGAGTCAGCAACAATTCTGCTCGCGGTGCATTGGCCTGAGGCAAACGGTAAAAACCGGCAATCTCATGACACAAGCCCAGCAGTGCGCCGTACAAGTGAAACAACGCTGACTCACGCCCGGCCTGGATCAGCGCCAGGGAATTCATTGCCCGCCCCTCTTCCGCCCGGGCCAGCGCCTCAAGCGACAGACCGGCAAAGTAAATTTTCTGATTGGTACGGGTATAGAGCTCAAAGGCCATGACGGCAGTCTCCACAACGAAATAAGACGCGTAATGCAGGTCTGACAGTGTCATGGATCAGACAAGCCGACCGCAAGCACAAAACAAAAGGCCGCATGAAAACCCGAGGGTTCGCATGCGGCCTTTGGCGTCGCATTGCCCGATTATTTGGCTACGCGCTTGTCTTCAACCACCCACTTGCCACCGTCGTAGAATGCCTTCCAACCGGTAGGCTTGCCTTCGACTTCGGTCTGCACGTACTGCTCCTTGGTCTTGCGGCTGTAACGGATCACTGCCGGGAGACCATCCGGGTCCTTCTTCGGCGCCGCGCAGAGGAAGTGGTACTTCGGATCGATCTCATCCTTGTGCGGCACGATCTCGATCACCAGCGGAGCACGGGTCTCGCGGTTTTTCGGGAACTGGCTCGCCGCCAGGAACAGGCCGGAAGCACCGTCACGCAGAATGTAGGTGTCGTTGACCTTCTCGCACTTGAGCTCGGGCATCTTCACCGGATCCATCTTCGGCGGTGCCGCGTCACCGCTCTTCAGCAGTTTGCGGGTGTTCTTGCAGGTCGCGTTGGTGCAACCGAAGAACTTGCCGAAACGACCAGTCTTCAACTGCATTTCGCTGCCGCACTTATCGCACTCCAGGCTCGGACCTTCGTAGCCCTTGATGCGATAGCTGCCTTCTTCGATCTCGTAACCTGCGCAATCCGGGTTGTTACCGCAGATGTGCAGCTTGCGCTTCTCATCCAGCAGGTAAGCATCCATCGCGGTACTGCAGATCGGGCAGCGATGCTTGCCACGCAGCACCAAAGACTCCGACTCACCCTCGTCGTCCGCAGCGATTTCATCGCCCGGTACCAGGTTGACAGTGGCTTTGCAGCGCTCTTTTGGTGGCAGGCTATAGCCCGAGCAACCAAGGAACACACCGGTCGATGCGGTACGAATCTGCATCGGACGACCGCAGGTGAGGCACGGAATGTCGGTCATGACCGGCTGATTGGCACGCATGCCGTTTTCCGCGCTCTCGGCTACTTCGAGTTTCTTCTTGAAGTCGCCGTAGAACTCGTCCAGCACGTTTTTCCAGTCGCGCTCGCCCTGGGCGACGTCATCGAGGTTCTCTTCCATGCCCGCGGTGAAGCCGTAGTCCATCAGGTTCGAGAAGCTTTCGGACAGACGCTCGGTGACGATGTCACCCATCTTTTCCGAGTAGAAACGACGGTTGTGCAGCGCGACGTAACCGCGGTCCTGGATAGTCGAAATGATCGCCGCGTAGGTCGAAGGACGACCGATACCGCGTTTTTCCATTTCTTTAACCAGGCTCGCTTCCGAGTAACGTGCCGGCGGCTTGGTGAAGTGCTGGCTTGGATCAAGCTTGATCAGCTTCAGCACATCGCCTTGAGCCATGTCCGGCAGCACATCGTCGTCGCCAGGCTTGGCCATTTGCGGCATGACGCGGGTGTAACCGTCGAACTTCAGGATGCGGCCCTTGGCACGCAGCTCGAAGCCGCTAGCTGCGACGCTGACGGTGGTCGACAGGTATTTCGCCGGCAGCATCTGGCACGCGACGAATTGGCGCCAGATCAGCTCGTAGAGACGCTCAGCGTCACGCTCCATGCCCGACAGCTTGCTTGGATCGGTATTCACGTCAGAAGGACGAATCGCTTCGTGAGCTTCTTGCGCGCCTTCCTTGCTGCTGTAGACGTTCGGTGTTTCCGGCAGGTACTTGCTACCGAACTCACCTTCAATATAAGTACGCGCCATCGCCACGGCATCAACCGAGAGGTTGGTCGAGTCGGTACGCATGTAAGTGATGTAGCCAGCTTCGTACAGACGCTGGGCCATCATCATGGTTTTCTTCACGCCGAAGCCCAGGCGGTTACTGGCAGCCTGTTGCAGTGTGGACGTAATGAACGGTGCCGACGGCTTGCTGCTGGTCGGCTTGTCTTCGCGCTTGGCGATGGTGTAGCTGGAAGCCTTGAGCTTCTCCAGCGCAGCCATGGCCTGGGCTTCGTTGAGCGGCTTGAAGGCTTCGCCGTTTTCACGGGCCACTTCAAAACGCACATTGGCGCCCTTGGCAGTGCCGAGGTCAGCGTGAACTTCCCAATACTCTTCCGGGTTGAACGCGCGAATCTCGCGCTCACGCTCCACCACCAGCTTCACGGCTACCGATTGCACACGGCCGGCAGACAGACCGCGAGCGATCTTGGCCCACAGCAGCGGCGAAACCATGTAACCCACCACGCGGTCGAGGAAGCGACGCGCCTGCTGGGCATTGACCCGATCGATGTCCAGCTCGCCCGGCTGGGAGAAGGCTTCCTGAATCGCCTTCTTGGTGATTTCGTTGAACACCACGCGCTTGTAGCGGCTGTCATCACCACCTATGGCTTCGCGCAGGTGCCAGGCAATGGCTTCCCCCTCGCGATCCAAGTCGGTTGCGAGATAGATGGTGTCAGCATCTTTGGCGAGCCGGCGCAGCTCTTCGATGACCTTTTCCTTGCCCGGGAGGATCTCGTACTTGGCTTTCCAGCCATGATCGGGATCGACACCCATGCGCGAGACCAGCTGCTTGCGCGCCTTTTCTTTAGGCGACAGCGCCGGCACTTCACCAGCAGCAGCCTTGCCGCGCTTGGCAGCAGGCTCTTTGCTGGCGCTAGCCGAACCGCTGGTGGGCAGGTCTCGGATATGGCCGATACTCGACTTCACCACGTATTGGTTACCCAGATACTTGTTGATGGTCTTGGCCTTAGCCGGGGATTCCACAATGACCAGCGATTTGCCCATGGATCAGAAAATTCCTGAATTCTAGAAGTGAAAGGCGGTTGGCGCCTGACGCGGCACCGCTATATATAGTGGCAACAAGGTGAGGTCAAGCGCAGGGTTCTGCGCGCTCTCAGCTTATGGCCTTGAAAAAAGGCTTGGTTCGGCCTGCACCAAAGCAAAGCGTGGGACCTGTTCGCCGTCAACTTCGACCGACTCCAGGAACATGCTCAAGGGACGCACCCAAAAGCCGTAATCGCCATACAGGGCTTGGTAGAAGACCACTTCTTCTTCGGTCTCGGAATGCCGCGCAACACTGAATACGCGGTACTGCGGACCTTTGTAATGCTGGTAGAGCCCTGGTTGTATCGGCATGGTCTGGCCCTCACTCAAATCACTTGAAATAAAAAACAAAAAAAATCTTCAGAAAAACAAAAACCGGGGCACTTGGCCCCGGCTTCCGTCGACGAATCGCTTAAACGCGTTCGAAAACGGTGGCAATGCCCTGGCCGAGGCCAATGCACATGGTCGATACACCGAAGGTGCCGCCATTCTGCTTCATTACATTGAGCAGCGTGCCGGAGATACGTGCACCGGAGCAACCAAATGGGTGGCCCAGGGCGATCGCGCCGCCGTGCAGGTTAACCTTCTCGTTCATCTTGTCGAGCACTTTCAAATCTTTCAGCACTGGCAGGGCCTGTGCAGCGAAAGCTTCGTTGAGTTCGAAGAAGTCGATATCGGCAATACCCAGACCTGCACGCTTCAGTGCTTTCTGTGTCGCCGGTACTGGACCATAGCCCATGATCGCCGGATCCACACCTGCCACTGCCATCGAGCGGATCACCGCCATCGGCTGGATGCCCAGGTCCTGTGCACGCTGCGCCGACATCACGATCATGCACGAAGCACCATCGGTGATCTGCGACGAAGTACCGGCTGTCACGGTGCCACCCTTTGGATTGAACGCCGGCTTCAACGCCGCCAGGCTTTCCAGGGTAGTTTCCGGACGGATGGTTTCGTCGTAGTCGAACAGTTTCAGGAAACCGTTCTCGTCGTAACCCTGCATCGGGATGATTTCGTCTTTGAACTTGCCTTCCACCGTCGCTTTATGAGCGAGTTGGTGGGAGCGCACGCCGAAGGCATCTTGCTGCTCACGGGTAATGCCGTGCATTTTGCCGAGCATTTCAGCGGTCAGGCCCATCATGCCCGAGGCTTTCGCCGCGTACAGCGACATGTGCGGGTTCGGATCGACACCGTGCATCATGCTCACGTGACCCATATGCTCGACGCCGCCAACCACGAACACGTCACCATTACCGGTCATGATCGCTTGCGCTGCGGTGTGCAATGCACTCATCGACGAGCCACACAGGCGGCTGACGGTCTGGCCGGCAGCCGTGTGCGGGATCTGAGTCATCAAGGACGCCATGCGGGCGATGTTCCAGCCCTGCTCCAAGGTCTGGTTCACGCAGCCCCAGATCACGTCTTCGACTTCGCTCGGGTCGACCTTGACGTTGCGTTCCAGCAACTTGCTGATCAGGTGTGCCGACATGTCTTCGGCGCGGGTGTTGCGGTGCATGCCGCCCTTGGAGCGGCCCATCGGAGTACGACCGAAGTCGACAATCACGACGTCTCTAGGATTCAAGCTCATATAATTTCACTCTCGCTCTAGTGTGGGCGCTTAACCGAAGAAGCTCTGGCCGTTTTTGGCCATCTCGCGCAGCTTCTCGGTCGGGTGGTACAGCGCGCCCAAATCAGCGTACTGGTCAGCCAGGGCAACGAACTCTGCAACACCGATTGCGTCGATGTAGCGCAGTGCACCGCCACGGAATGGAGGGAAACCAATACCGTAGACCAGACCCATGTCGGCTTCGGCAGCGGTTTCGACGATGCCGTCTTCCAGGCAACGCACGGTTTCCAGGCACAGCGGGATCATCATCCAGTTGATGATGTCTTCGTCGGTCACTTCACGCTGTTCGAAGACGATTGGCTTGAGCACTTCGAGTACCGACGGATCGGCTACTTTCTTCTGCTTGCCGCGCTTGTCGGTCTCGTAGGCGTAGAAGCCCTTGCCGTTCTTCTGGCCCAGGCGCTTGGCTTCATAGAGCACGTCAACGGCCGAACGACGGTCGTCTTTCATGCGGTCCGGGAAGCCTTCAGCCATCACGTCACGACCGTGGTGACCGGTGTCGATACCGACCACGTCCATCAGGTACGCCGGGCCCATTGGCCAGCCGAATTTTTCCATGATCTTGTCGATCCGGACGAAATCCACACCGGCGCTGACCAACTTGGCGAAACCGCCGAAGTACGGGAACAGTACGCGGTTGACCAGGAAGCCCGGGCAGTCGTTGACGACGATCGGGTTCTTGCCCATTTTCTTGGCGTAGGCAACGGTGGTGGCAACGGCCAGCTCGCTGGACTTCTCGCCACGAATGACTTCAACCAGCGGCATCATGTGCACCGGGTTGAAGAAGTGCATGCCGACGAAGTTTTCCGGACGCTTGAGGGCCTTGGCCAACAGGCTGATGGAAATGGTCGAGGTGTTCGACGCGAGGATGGTGTCCTCTTTGACCTTGTCTTCGACTTCGGCCAATACCGCTTGCTTGACCTTAGGGTTCTCGACAACGGCTTCGACGACCAGGTCGACGTGACCGAAATCACCGTAGGACAGGGTTGGACGAATGCCGTTGAGCACTTCGGCCATTTTGGCAGCGGTCATGCGGCCTTTATCAACGCGGCCAACCAGCAGTTTCGCGGCTTCAGCCAGCCCCTGCTCGATACCGTGCTCGTTGATGTCCTTCATCAGGATCGGTGTGCCTTTTGACGCCGACTGGTAAGCGATACCGCCGCCCATGATACCGGCGCCGAGTACGGCAGCCTGTTTCACGTCTTTGGCGATTTCGTCGTAGGCCTTGGCTTTTTTCTTCAGCTCCTGATCGTTCAGGAACAGACCGATCAAGCTCTGCGCAGCAGAGGTCTTGGCCAGTTTGACGAAGCCGGCGGCTTCAACTTCCAGAGCCTTGTCGCGACCGAAGTTCGCGGCTTTCTGGATCGTCTTGATCGCTTCAACCGGTGCCGGGTAGTTCGGACCAGCCTGACCGGCCACGAAACCTTTGGCGGTTTCGAAAGCCATCATTTGCTCGATGGCGTTCAGCTTGAGCTTTTCCAGCTTCGGCTGACGCTTGGCCTTGTAATCGAACTCGCCGGAAATGGCGCGCTTGATCAGTTCCAGGGCCGCTTCCTGCAGCTTCTCTGGAGCGACCACCGCATCGACTGCGCCGACTTTCAGCGCATCTTCCGGACGGTTTTCCTTACCAGCGGCAATCCACTCGATGGCGTTGTCGGCACCGATGATGCGCGGCAGGCGAACGGTACCGCCGAAGCCTGGGTAGATGCCCAGTTTGACTTCCGGCAGACCGATCTTGGCCGTGGTGGACATGACGCGGTAGTCCGCCGCCAGGCACATTTCCAGACCGCCACCCAAAGCGATGCCGTTGATCGCGGCCACGGTTGGTACATTGAGGTCTTCGAAATCGCTGAAAATCTTGTTGGCTTCGAGGTTGCCAGCAACCAGCTCTGCATCCGGCAGCTTGAAGTTATCGACGAATTCGGTGATGTCGGCACCGACGATGAATACGTCCTTGCCACTGCTGACGATCACACCCTTGACCGACGCATCTGCCTTGATGGCGTCTACGGCCGAACGTAGTTCGTTCAGGGTTAGACGGTTGAACTTGTTGACGGACTCACCCTTGAGGTCGAATTTCAATTCGACGATGCCACTTTCAAGAGCCTTAACCGTGATGGCTTTACCTTCGTAAATCATCAACTGATCTCCACGATATGGAAGCTGAACAGTACACGTCGGACGCTGACGTTCTGGCTCGGCATGGACGTTACCGTCGATGCTAACGCCATCCCACCAGGCACACCCGCCAACGCGATAGTCGGGATTCTGTAGGAGCCGTCTGTAATACAAACGCTCAATTCATACGCCCGTTTGATTTGGGTACGCCACCTTCACGGAATTTCCGACAATTGTCAATCGCCCAAAAGACGGGTTATCACTCGACTTTGCGGTCATATCCGTACCACGAAGACCTGCAACACGCGGATGCATGTTCAACTATTCATAGAATCAATATTTAGAAACGTCGCCCTAATTAGCTGCGCAACTCGAAATACAAGCTACGCTGGCCGGGGACGATAAACGAAAAAACAGAGGCGCTTATGGCGAACGCCAAGCGCAAGATCAACGCCACGCCTTGGGCAGCGTGACGATTCAGCGAATTACCGGCCTGCCTGGCCACTCCAGCCCGATGACGATGTCGGGCTTTTTATTGCCTGTGTGTAGGCGCTGCGTTTCAGGCTAATGCCTTCAGCACGGCATCGATCTCATTCAATACACTGGCCTCGCCCCGCTCCCCCCAATACAAGGTGATCATTTGCTTGTCGGCCTCAACCTTGTAGACGTTGGCCGGCAACTTCCGGAAATGGATCAGCAACGACTCATCCTGACAAACCTCTCGCCATTGATTGACCCACACGCCTGGCGCACTTTGCCAATAAATCCAGCACGCCGGCTGATTGCCCCGTCGCGGCCGATGGTATTGCGCACACGGGCTGGGCGGCGCTGGCTCCAGCCAATGCGGCCACTCCTGCGGCGCCAGCTGCATGGCCAGGCCAATACGCCGCGCCTCCATGCGCAAGGCCATCTGCCCCCCCTGTTTACGCGAAGGCCGCAGCCATGCCAGCGGGCTCAGCACCACTGCGAGGATTGACACCACTATCCAGACCGTCATATCTGTACTCCCGATTCTTGATGGGCGGATTGACCCCAGTCAGAACCAATCCGCTTGAAACCAGCCATACTTACCGTTATCGCAATCCTCAGGAGGAGCACCTCATGCCCTACCACCATATTCTGGTCGCCGTAGATCTAACCGAAGAGTGCGATCCTGTGATTCACCGTGCTCGCGAGTTATCGGTCAGCAACGGTGCCAAATTGTCCCTGGTTCATATTGTCGAACCGATGGCCATGGCCTTTGGTGGTGACGTGCCGATGGACCTGTCGCAGTTGCAGCAACAGCAATTCGACCAGGCCAAGGAGCGCCTCGAGCGCCTGATCAACAAATATCCTGAACTTTCCAAAGAATACAGCCACTTGACCTATGGCCAGCCACGCCAGGAAATCCATCATATGGCCAAGGAACAGGAATGCGACCTGATCGTCGTCGGCAGTCATGGCCGCCACGGCCTCGCACTGCTGCTGGGTTCCACCGCCAATGACGTGCTGCACGGTGCACCTTGCGATGTGCTGGCGGTGCGCCTGATCAAAAGCTGAATACGTCCAAATGGAGATCCAGTGTAGGAGCCGGGCTTGCCCGCGATGGGACCATTACAGGCAATGCAAAGACCGAGGTGACGCCATCGCAGGCAAGCCAGCTCCCACATAAAATCGCATTCCATATGAAAAGCCCGGCGCTCATTACTGAACGCCGGGCTTTTTCATAACAGGATCAATCAGGCATCCAGCTCGGCCCAGCGCTCGACCAATACGTCGAGTTCCGCTTGCAGTTGCTCAAGCTGCGCGATGACCTTGGCGGTTTCGGCAGCAGGACGCTGATAGAAACCCGCATCGGCCATTTCGGCTTGCACCTTGGCGATCTGCTGTTCCTTGGCATCGATATCGCCCGGCAACGCTTCCAGCTCGCGTTGCAGCTTGTAGCTGAGCTTTTTCTTGGCCACTGGCGCTTCTTGAGCCACCACGGGTGCAGGCGCTGCGGTGACGACCGCAGAGTTCAGGTCGGCCTTGCCGGATTTGCTCTCGGTCACGCCCAGCAGGCGCGGCGAGCCACCCTGACGCAGCCAGTCCTGATAACCACCGACGTATTCACGAACCTTGCCTTCACCTTCGAAGACCAGGGTACTGGTGACCACGTTATCGAGGAATGCCCGGTCGTGACTGACCATCAGCACGGTGCCGTTGAAGGTCAGCAAGACCTCTTCGAGCAGCTCGAGGGTTTCCACGTCGAGGTCGTTGGTCGGTTCGTCGAGTACCAGCAGGTTAGCCGGTTTGCTGAACAACTTGGCCAGCAACAGACGCGCACGCTCACCACCCGACAACGCCTTGACCGGCGTGCGGGCACGCTGCGGGCTGAACAGGAAGTCGCCGAGGTAACTCAGTACGTGACGGCTCTGACCGTCGATATCGATAAAGTCGCGACCTTCGGCGACGTTGTCGATCACGGTCTTTTCCAGATCCAGCTGATGGCGCAACTGGTCGAAATAGGCCACGTCGATGCGAGTGCCCTCTTCGACTGTACCGCTGGTTGGCTGCAAACCACTGAGCATCAGCTTCAGCAAGGTGGTTTTGCCGGTACCGTTGGCGCCCAGCAGACCGATACGGTCGCCGCGCTGCAGGACCATAGAGAAATCCTTGATCAGGAACGGGCCATCCGGGTGGGCAAAGCTGACGTTCTCGAGGACCATCACCTGCTTGCCGGACTTGTCAGCGGTATCCAGCTGAATATTGGCCTTGCCGGTCCGCTCACGACGCTCGCTACGCTCGACGCGCAGCGCCTTGAGGGCGCGAACTCGACCTTCGTTACGGGTGCGACGAGCCTTGATGCCCTGGCGGATCCAGACTTCTTCCTGGGCCAGTTTCTTGTCGAACAACGCGTTGGCGGTTTCTTCAGCGGCCAGCGTGGCTTCCTTGTGCACGAGGAAGCTGGCGTAGTCGCCGTTCCAGTCGATCAGGCCGCCGCGATCCAGCTCCAGGATGCGAGTTGCCAGGTTTTGCAGGAAAGAACGGTCGTGCGTAATGAACAGCACGGCGCCCTGGAAATCCTTCAACGCCTCTTCGAGCCAGGCAATCGCACCGATGTCCAGGTGGTTGGTCGGTTCGTCGAGCAGCAGCAGATCCGGTTCGGAAACCAGGGCCTGTGCCAGCAGGACGCGACGACGCCAGCCGCCGGACAATTCGGCGAGGGTTTTGTCAGCCGGCAATTGCAGGCGGCTCAGGGTGCTGTCGACCAATTGCTGCAAACGCCAGCCATCGCGAGCTTCGAGGTCGTGCTGGACGTGCATCAGTTTGTCCAGATCAGCGTCGGTGACGATGTTCTGGCTCAGGTGGTGATACTGCGCGAGCAGTTCGCCCACACCGTCCAGGCCTTCGGCAACCACGTCGAACACTGTCCGCTCGTCGGCCACCGGCAGTTCTTGCGGTAATTCGCCGATCTTGAGGCCTGGTGCGCGCCAGACGGAGCCGTCATCAGGCTTCTGATCGCCCTTGACCAGCTTCATCATGCTGGATTTGCCAGTGCCGTTGCGGCCGATGATGCACACCCGCTCACCACGGGCGATCTGCCAGGACACCTTGTCCAACAACGGCATAGCGCCGAAAGCAAGGGACACATCGCTGAATTTGAGCAGGGTCATGAGCTTCTCCAAAAACCGGGCGCGCATTCTACCTGACTTGCGACGTCAGAAGGCCGGCATTTTCAATGTCGAAGCACTCTGCACAACATTTGTTGCGATCTTGTACCGACGAGCCGGCAAAGCTTTCGCCGGTTGCTGGCAAAAGGCTAAGCTATAAATAATCAGTGCTCGCATTTGCAGGCACTTGTCGTGTTTTTTCTGCCCGGATGTCTCATGCGCAGTCGCCTTTTCAGTTTTTTATCCTGTTTGCTTCTTTCTGCCGCTGCCGTTCAATCCGCCCAGGCGGTGGACTTGTCTACCCAACGCCAGTATTACGACGAAGCCAAGCGCGCCTTGGCCAAAGGCGATACAGGTCCGTATTTTCGCTACAGCCAGGAGCTGAGCGATTACCCGCTGGAGCCGTATCTGGCCTATGACGAGTTGACGGCGCGCCTGAAAACCGCGAGCAACGATGAAATCGAAAGGTTCCTCGCCGAGCACGGCGACCTGCCGCAAGCCAACTGGATGAAATTGCGCTGGTTGCGCTGGCTGGCTGAGCGGGGCGACTGGGCGACCTTCGTCAAATACTACGACCCCAAGCTCAATTTCACTGAACTGGACTGCCTCAATGCGCAATACCAGATCGGTCACAACCTCAAATCCGAAGGTTACGCCAACGCTGACAAACTCTGGCTAACCGGCAAATCCCAGCCTGAAACCTGCGACTCGTTGTTTGCGCAATGGGCCGCCGAGGGCCAACTGACCGAACAGAAACGCTGGGAACGCCTCAAACTCGCGGCTCACGCACGCAACTATGCGCTGGCCAACAGTTTGATCAACAACATGACCACCCTGGCATCGCGTGGGCGTTTATTGGTTGATGTCGCGCAAAGACCCGAAATGCTCGACCAGCCTTCGCGCTTCACCCCGGCCGATGAAGCCATGTCTGACATTGTCAGTCTTGGCCTGCGCCGCTTCGCGCGCCAGGATCCGGACCGGGCGATGGCCCTGCTCGACAGCTATGCCGTCAGCATGCATTTCTCTCGCGACGAAAAGGTCGCCATCGCCCGTGAAATCGGCCTGACCCTGGCCCGTCGTTTCGACAGCCGCGCCCTTGATGTCATGACCAAGTACGACCCGGAGCTGCGTGACAACACCGTATCCGAATGGCGCTTGCGCTTGCTGTTGCGCCTGGCGCGCTGGGACGAAGCCTATCAGTTGACCAGCCGCCTGCCACAGGATCTGGCCCTGACCAATCGCTGGCGCTACTGGAAGGCCCGCAGCCTGGAGCTGGCCCAACCACAAAACCCGGAAGCGCAAACCCTGTACAAGAGTCTGGCCCGTGAGCGCGACTTCTATGGGTTCCTTGCCGCTGACCGTTCGCAATCGCCTTACTCGCTGATCAACAAGCCACTGATGTTGAGCCCGGCGCTGATCAATAAGGTTCGCAATACACCGGGTATACGTCGGGCGCTGGAATTCCTTGCCCGGGGGCAGATCGTCGACGGGCGCCGCGAGTGGTATCACGTCAGCCGTCACTTTAGCCGTGACGAAATGGTTGCCCAGGCAAAACTGGCGTACGACCTGAAATGGTATTTCCCGGCGATCCGCACCATCAGCCAGGCGCAGTACTGGGACGATCTGGACATTCGGTTCCCGATGGCCCACCGCGATACCCTGGTACGTGAAGCCAAGGTCCGCGGCCTGCATTCGAGCTGGGTGTTCGCCATCACCCGCCAGGAAAGTGCTTTCATGGACGATGCCCGCTCCGGCGTCGGCGCCAGCGGCCTGATGCAGTTGATGCCCGGCACCGCCAAGGAAACCGCGCGCAAGTTCAGCATTCCGCTGGCCTCGCCGCAGCAAGTGCTGGACCCGGACAAAAACATCCAGCTCGGCGCTGCCTACCTGAGTCAGGTCCACAGCCAGTTCAACGGCAACCGGGTCCTCGCCACCGCCGCCTACAACGCCGGCCCAGGTCGTGTTCGCCAGTGGCTGAGCGGTGCCAACCACCTGAGCTTCGATGTCTGGGTGGAAAGCATCCCGTTCGATGAAACCCGCCAGTACGTACAGAACGTGCTGTCTTATTCGGTGATCTACGGCCAGAAGCTCAATTCACCTCAACCGCTGGTGGATTGGCATGAGCGGTACTTCGACGATCAGTAGGAGCTGGCGCAGCCTGCGATCTTTTGATCCGGACTTCGGAAAGCTTTAGCATGAGGCGCTGACAAAAATGCCCGCATTGAAAGATGCGGGCATTTTTTGTGAAGGCCTACTTGGTCGGTTACTTAGTCGGTTACTTGGTCGGTTACTTGGTCGCTCCGTCGAAAAGATCGCCTTCTTCGGCGGCGCCTACAAACTGCAACGCCGCCAGCCGCGCATACAGCGCATTGCTGGCGAGCAGTTCCTGGTGTGTACCCACTGCTATCAGTTTTCCCTGGTCCATCACCGCGATCCGGTCGGCGTTCTTTACCGTGGCCAGGCGATGGGCGATGACCAGCGTGGTGCGGTTTTTCATCAGGCTGGGCAGTGCTTGCTGGATCAGGTGTTCACTTTGCGCATCGAGGGCGCTGGTGGCTTCGTCCAGCAGCAGGATCGGTGCATCCACCAATAACGCCCGGGCGATGGCCAGGCGCTGACGCTGACCGCCGGAAAGTCCGAGACCGCCATCGCCCAGGTGCGTCTGGTAGCCATCCGGCATTTTTTCGATGAAGTCGTGGGCGTAGGCAATCTTCGCCGCTTCCTGGACCTGAGCCAGGGTCGCCGAGGGTTTGCCATAGCGGATGTTCTCTTCGATGCTGCCGAAGAACAGCGCCGGGTTTTGCGACACCAGCGCGAAACAACGGCGCAAATCCATAGGATCAAGTTGGGTCAGCGGCACGCCATCAAGCAGGATGCGGCCCGCGATCGGATCGTAAAAGCGCAGCAGCAGGTCATAAACCGTCGACTTGCCGGCCCCCGAAGGTCCGACCAGCGCGAGGGTTTCGCCGGCCTTGATGGCCAGACTCAAACCATCGATAGCGTAGCTTTCGGGCCGTGACGGGTAGGAAAAACGTAGATCTTCGAGCAGCAAATCGCCACGCACTCGATCAGGCAATGTCACTTGCCCCGAGACCGGTGGCTGGATGATGTTTTCCGAGCGCAGCAACTCGGCAATTCGTTCAGCCGCTCCGGCCGCCCGCTGCAGCTCGCCAATCACTTCGCTCAAGGTGCCAAAGGCACTGCCGACGATCAGGCTGTAGAACACGAAGGCCGCCAGCTCACCCGCGGAAATGCGCCCGGCGATCACGTCCATACCGCCGACCCAGAGCATCACCGCGACCGCCCCCAGCACCAGCATGATCACCAGGGTAATCAGCCAGGCGCGCTGGACGATACGTTTGCGTGCGGTATCGAAAGCCTCTTCCACGGTGACGGCGAAGCGCTGCTCGTCCTGCACCTGATGGTTATAGGCCTGCACGGTCTTGATCTGGCCGAGCGATTCCGACACATAGCTGCCGATGTCGGCAATGCGATCCTGGCTCAAGCGCGACAGGCGGCGAACCCGGCGACCGAAGATCAGAATCGGTGCGATCACCAATGGCAGCGTCACCACCACAATGCTGGTGAGTTTCGGGTTGGTGATAAACAGCAGCACGACTCCGCCGATGACCATCAGCAAATTGCGCAGGAACAGCGACAGCGACGAGCCGATCACCGATTGCAGCAGCGTGGTATCGGCCGTCAGACGCGACTGGATCTCCGAGCTGCGGTTGTTCTCGTAGAACCCCGGGTGCAGGTAAATCAAATGATTGAACACCTGTTGACGGATATCGGCCACGCAACGCTCACCGATCCACGACACCAGGTAAAAACGCATGAAAGTGCCGATCGCAAGGCCCAACACCAGCAACATGAACACGCCGATGGACTGGTTGAGCAACTGCGGTGACTGGGTCATGAAGCCCTGGTCCACCAGCAGGCGAATGCCCTGCCCCATGGACAAGGTAATGCCGGCAGTGACGATCAGCGCCAGCAAGGCACCGAGCGCCTGCCAACGGTAAGGTGCAACAAAACGACTGACCAGGCGAATCGCGCGGCGGTGACGGGCAGACAGCATCAGGATCATCCGAAAGCGCTAACTGAAAGAATCAACCTGGCCAAGCCTACACCGGTCGATCCGCCGCAACGCTGTAAATCACAATGAGTCAGGTTAAATATGACCGCTGACAATAGAGCCTAGACGTTATCGGTCTAAAGTCCGGCTAGAAGTCCCGGGTTATTTCTGATGGACTGGTATTGCCGCCTTGTCCCCTGTAGGGAGTTGTCACAGCTTGGTCATTTGGTGGCTCTACAGTAAATGCACAACCTGATGAGGAGACAGGCCATGTCCTTGCAAAACAGCAGCGATGACAAGATTCAAGTGATCCGCACCCGGCCAGACCAGTCTCTGGGATGCTCCATCATTGACGCTCAAGGGCGCGAAGTACCGATCACTGAAGATATGATCCAGAGTGCGTGCCGCGAACTGGAACAACGGTTGGTCAAGCCTGCCAAGCAAGATTGATGCATAGCCTCACGTCTTCCGACCCGGCCCCTTGGCCGGGTTTTTTATGGACGTTTATCGAAGAATTGCGGC
Organism: Pseudomonas sp. FW306-02-D09B; assembly: GCF_058782685.1. Taxonomy (NCBI): domain Bacteria; kingdom Pseudomonadati; phylum Pseudomonadota; class Gammaproteobacteria; order Pseudomonadales; family Pseudomonadaceae; genus Pseudomonas; species Pseudomonas sp. FW306-02-D09B. The sequence goes on along the minus strand of NZ_JBYSXY010000011.1, from coordinate 153,171 downwards.
GCGGCCATTCGCGAGCAAGCCCGCTCCCACACGGAATATGTGTCGAACGCAAATTTCCAGCTCGACTTGATCCAGTGTGGGAGCGGGCTTGCTCGCGAATGGGTCGACTCGATCCCTAGACGACCACAGCCCCCAACGCCGCCACCATTTGCCGCAACGCCGGCGACTCGCCCTCAATGCGTACCTTCAGCCCGTCAATCTCACGCCGTTCAGGGTAATGCTTGCGCAGCAAGTCAAACGCCGTGCGCTGTTCGGCACCGCTGACCACCAGGCTACGGCGGAAATCCGCGTCATCACGACGCGGGTCGTACACGCCACGGCAGACCATCGCCAAGGCCCAGGCCGGATCACAACTGGCGTTCAAGTGGACTTGCGCCAGCCACGGTGCAGGCAACAATTCATCAAGGGAGACCTGGGCCGGCTGCCCGAGGAACTGGCAAAACGCCTGATAGATCTGCGCGGTCCCGCGCTGCTTGCCGTCGAGGCTGTAACCGGCGATATGCGGGGTGGCGATCACACACAACTCGGCCAAGCCGATATCGACGCTCGGCTCGCCTTCCCACACGTCCAGCACCGCTTGCAGGTCTTCGCGCGCGAGCAACACTTCACGCAGCGCAGTGTTGTCCACCACCGGACCTCGGCTGGCATTGATCAGCCAGGCGCCAGGCTTGAGCTGGTTCAAGCGGTTTTGGTCAAACAGGTGCCAGGTCGAATGCTCGGCGTTGTTGCTCAACGGAGTGTGCAAACTGATAACGTCGCATTGCCCGATGATCTGCTCCAGGCTAACGAATTCGCCGCCTTCGGCCGCCTGACGCGGCGGGTCGCAGACCAGCACTTTCCAGCCCAGACCTTGCAGGACCTTGACCAGCCGACCACCGACTTCACCGGCACCAACCACCCCGTAAGTGCGCTCGGCCAGCTCGACACCTTCGATTTCGGCCAGGGTCAGCAGGCTGCCCAACACGTAGTCGACCACGCCTCGGGCATTGCAACCCGGCGCGCTGGACCAGGTGATGCCGGCCTGCTGGAAGTAATCCAGATCCAGGTGATCCGTACCAATAGTGCAGGTGCCGACAAACCGCACGTTGCTGCCTTCGAGCAAGTCGCGGTCGACGTTGGTCACCGAGCGCACCAGTAGCACATCGGCCTGTTCGACAGTGGCACGGTCGATGGAGCGTCCCGGTACGCGGCGTATTTCACCGAAACCTTCAAAGAACGCATCGAGCAGCGGGATATTTTCGTCGGCAACAATCAGCATGGCAGGCTCCTTTGGCGGATCGGCAGTGTAGGCGTAGATGAAGGTGATGAGCCAGCAGGCAATGCACTACTTGTGGCGAGGGAGCTTGCTCCCGTTGGGCTGCGAAGCAGGCCTGAAAGACGCCAGGGTAATATCAGACACACCGCGCGCAATGGATTAGCAACTGCTTCGCCCGAGCGCGGACCGGCCGAACGGGGGCAAGCCCCCTCTCCACAGGGATGTCGAAACGTCCGGCAACCGATTACAAATCCCTAACACAGGATTTTTCCTGACTACGGCGTCAACGCGTAGAATGCGCCGCCCCGCGCATCAATCCTCTCTGGACGCTTCGCCTGTGAATTCCGTAACTGACAGCCTCGCCGCTACTTCCCTCAACCGCCCGGCCCGGGTTCGCCTGGAGCTTAAAAGCCTGCTTGGCCTGGCGCTGCCGATCATGATCGCGCAACTGGCAACCACCGCCATGGGTTTCGTCGATGCAGTGATGGCGGGCAGAGTCAGCCCACGGGACTTGGCTGCGGTCGCACTGGGTAACTCGATCTGGATTCCGATCTACCTGCTGATGACCGGCGTTCTGCTGGCCACCACTCCCAAGATCGCCCAACGCTTCGGCGCAAAGCAGCACGACGAAATTGCGCCTCTGGCACGCCAGGCCTTGTGGCTGGCACTCTGTGTCGGACTGACAGGCAGTGGCCTGCTGCTTAGCGCCGAGCCGATCCTGCACTGGATGAAAGTCGACCCGCAGTTGATTGAGCCGAGCATGGGCTACTTGCACGGTATCGCCTTCGGCTTTCCCGGCATTGCCTTCTACTACGTACTGCGCTGCTACAGCGATGCCATGGGTCGCACCCGTCCAAGCATGGTCATTGGCGTGGGTGGTTTATTGCTGAACATTCCAGTGAACTACGCGCTGATCTATGGCCATTTCGGCCTGCCGGCCCTCGGCGGCGTCGGTTGCGGCTGGGCCAGCGGCATCGTCATGTGGTTCATGGCACTGAGCATGGCCGGTTGGACCCGCTGGGCGCCCTTCTATGCCCCCACGCGTGTATTGGTGCGTTTCGATCGTCCGCAGTGGGCGGTGATCAAACGCTTGGTCGGCATCGGCCTGCCGATCGGTATCGCGGTATTTGCCGAGTCCAGCATCTTTGCGGTCATCGCCCTGCTGATCGGCAGCCTCGGATCAACCGTCGTGGCCGGGCACCAGATTGCCCTGAACATCAGCTCGCTGCTGTTCATGATTCCTTATTCCCTGGGGATGGCGGTCACCGTACGGGTGGGTCAGGCACTGGGAGCCGGGAACCCGTATCAGGCGAGCTTCGCGGCGAAAGTCGGCCTGGGCGCGGCGCTGGTGTTTGCCGCATTCTCGGCGAGCCTGATTCTGCTTCTGCGCGAACCCATCGCCTCGATTTACACCGCCGACAAGACTGTCATCCAGATCGCCTCGATGCTGATCGTCTATGCCGCGCTGTACCAGTTTTCCGATGCTATCCAAGTGATCTGCGCCGGCGCCCTGCGCGGTTACCAGGATACCCGGGCGACCATGATCCTGACGTTGTTCGCCTATTGGGGGATCGGCCTGCCGGTGGGATACGTGTTGGGGTTGACCGACTGGTTCGGCCCGGCCAGCGGCCCGAGTGGGCTGTGGGAAGGTCTGATTGCAGGCCTGAGTTGTGCGGCGCTGATGCTCTCGATTCGCCTGACGCGCAGTGCGCGCAAGCGAATCCGCATCAGTCGGGCAGCGAGTTAAACGACGGTAAAAAGAAGGCCTGCAAACGCAGGCCTTTTTTCGGGTCCGTTAATCGGACTTCTTGCGAATCCAGTACAGATAGGTCCCGGCATCTTCCTGTTGCTCGACCAGCTCATGGCCAAGAAACACGCAGAACTTCGGGATATCGCGACGGGTCGACGGGTCGGTGGCGATCACCTTCAGCAGGCCGCCAGCTGGCAGGTCGCGCACGTGCTGGTGCAGCATCATCACCGGCTCCGGGCAATTGAGGCCGGTGGCGTCGAGGGTGCCGTCTACCGGCGTATCAATCATTTCACTCATGATTCACTCCTGAAACTGGCCGGCATTGTCGCGCAATGTCGGCTCACTTAACAGATCGTACAACGCGTAACTGTGGCGAGGGAGCTTGCTCCCGCTCGGCGGCGAAGCCGTCGTAAAACCTGTGCACTCGGTGTTCGTGCCTGTTGCTACTGGGACGCTGGTTTCAGGGCTGCTTCGCAGCCCAGCGGGAGCAAGCTCCCTCGCCACACAAACCCCCGCGGATAGAAATCAGCGGGTTTTCGGTTTCTTTACGTCATGCCGGCGCAAATGGCAGGTCACTTCTTCGCGGTCGTGGTACAGCTGTTTGCAGCCGATATCGACCCGAATGCCACGCGCCTTGAAGCCTTCTGCAATGCGCTCAAGCAAGCGCTTCACTTCGGCATAACGTTGCTTCATCGGCAGCTTCAGGTTGACCACCGCCTCGCGGCAATGCCCCTCGCCGATCCACTCTTCCAGCATCGCCGCGTTGCGCGCAGGCTTCTCGACGATGTCGCAGACCATCCAGTCCACCGGTTGCTTGGGCTTGAAGGTAAAACCGTCCGCCATCAAGTGCTGAACCAGCCCGGTGTCCATCAGGCTTTCAGCCATCGGACCGTTATCGATCGCCGTCACCAGCATGCCGCGATTGACCAGTTGCCAGGTCCAGCCGCCCGGCGCGGCGCCAAGGTCGACGCCGGTCATGTCGCTGTGCAGCCGCTCGTCCCACTGATCACGCGGGATGAAGTGGTGCCACGCCTCTTCCAGCTTCAGGGTCGAACGGCTGGGCGCTTCACGCGGAAACTTCAAACGCGGAATGCCCATCGGCCACATCGCCGAGTTGTTGGCTTCGGCCAGGCCGACGAATACTTCACGGCCGCTTTTGAAAGTCAGCAGCAAACGCGGCTTGTTGGGGTCTTCCACCAGTTTGCCGGCTCCAGTCAGCGCCTTGCGCAGCGGGCCTTCGAATTTCTTGCAGAAGTTCGACAGCTCTTTGCCGTCGTTGGTATCGACCACTTCCAGCCACAGGCTGCCGCACATCGGGAAGCTCGCCAAATGGGCAAGGATCACGCTGATGCGGTCGGTTTCCGGCAGATTGATGAAGATCCCGCGGGCCCATTGGCGCGGAAAAATCAGCTCGGCGAAACGCTGGCCGCGCATCAGGCGCTCGGCGCCATCTTCTTCGGTACAGACAAACTCGGCGCAGGCGCTGGCGGCTTTGGCCTTGGCATAACCGGCCACGTTCAGCCGCGCGGCGTGTTCGGAAATCTCGGAACAGACTTCGCCTTCGAAGCCCGGCCGGCAATGCATAAAGAGGGTGTTCATTCTTACTCCTGGGCAGATGGCGAGACATTCAACCACTGCGCGATGCCCAGACTTGCGTTGAAGCAAAGCCTGTCACGAAAACCGGCGCATGATAGCCGAGTTCGCAACGCCGGACTTGTCCATAGCGTCCGGTTATTAGCCTTAATGTCCAAACAGGGCTAGGTTAAGAACTCTGTCTGTCCCGCCAGTCCGTAGCCGTGCGGACCCAAAGGAGTCATTTCAATGCCGTCCCTCGATAGTCTGAAGACCCTTAAAACGCTGAAAATAGACGACAAGACCTACCATTATTTCAGCTTGCCGGAAGCCGCAAAGTCCTTGGGCGATCTCGACAAGCTGCCGATGTCGCTCAAAGTGCTTCTGGAAAACCTGCTGCGCTGGGAGGACGAAAAAACCGTCACCGGCGCCGACCTCAAGGCCCTCGCCGCCTGGCTCAAAGAACGGCGCAGCGATCGGGAAATCCAGTACCGCCCCGCACGCGTGTTGATGCAGGATTTCACCGGTGTGCCGGCGGTGGTCGACCTCGCGGCCATGCGCGCCGCCATGGCCAAGGCCGGCGGCGATCCGCAGCGAATCAATCCGCTGTCGCCGGTGGACCTGGTGATCGACCACTCGGTGATGGTCGACAAATTCGCCAGCAGCACGGCCTTCACCCAGAACGTCGACATCGAAATGCAGCGTAATGGCGAGCGTTACGCCTTTCTGCGCTGGGGCCAGAGCGCCTTCGACAACTTCAGCGTGGTGCCGCCGGGCACGGGCATCTGTCACCAGGTCAACCTGGAATACCTTGGCCGCACGGTGTGGACCAAGGATGAAGACGACCGCACCTATGCCTTCCCCGATACGCTGGTGGGCACCGATTCCCACACCACCATGATCAACGGCCTCGGCGTACTCGGCTGGGGCGTTGGCGGCATCGAAGCGGAAGCGGCGATGCTCGGCCAACCGGTGTCGATGCTGATCCCGGAAGTGATCGGTTTCAAACTCACCGGCAAGCTCAAGGAAGGCATCACCGCCACCGACCTGGTGCTGACCGTCACCCAGATGCTGCGCAAGAAAGGCGTGGTCGGCAAATTCGTCGAATTTTACGGTGATGGCCTCGCCGAGTTGCCGCTGGCGGATCGCGCAACCATCGCCAACATGGCCCCGGAATACGGCGCCACCTGCGGCTTTTTCCCGGTGGACGAAGTGACGCTGGAGTACCTGCGCCTGTCCGGTCGGCCCAGCGCCGTGGTCAAACTGGTCGAGGCCTACTGCAAAACCCAGGGCCTGTGGCGTCTGCCCGGCCAGGAGCCGGTGTTCACAGACAGCCTGGCGCTGGACATGAGCAGCGTCGAAGCCAGCCTCGCCGGCCCCAAACGCCCGCAAGACCGGGTGTCGCTGCCAAATGTCGCCCAGGCGTTCACTGACTTCCTCGGCCTGCAAGTCAAGCCTGCCCGCCCCACCAGCAAGGAAGAAGGTCGCCTCGAAAGCGAAGGTGGCGGTGGCGTCGCGGTCGGCAATGCCGATCTTGTAAGCGAAGCGGACTACGAGTACGAGGGCCAGACGTATCGGCTGAAAAACGGTGCCGTGGTGATTGCCGCCATCACCTCGTGCACCAACACCTCCAACCCGAGTGTGATGATGGCGGCCGGGCTGGTGGCCAAGAAAGCCGTGGAGAAAGGCCTCAAGCGCAAACCGTGGGTGAAGAGTTCTCTGGCGCCGGGCTCCAAAGTGGTTACCGACTACTACAAGGCCGCCGGCCTGACCCAATACCTCGATGAATTGGGCTTTTCACTGGTCGGCTACGGCTGCACCACCTGTATCGGTAACTCCGGGCCGTTGCTGGAACCGATTGAAAAAGCCATCCAGAGCTCCGACCTGGCCGTCGCCTCGGTGCTGTCCGGCAACCGCAACTTCGAAGGTCGCGTGCACCCTCTGGTGAAAACCAACTGGCTGGCCTCCCCGCCGCTGGTCGTCGCGTATGCCTTGGCCGGCAGCGTGCGCATGGACATCAGCAGCGAGCCGCTAGGTGAAGGCAAGGATGGCAAACCGGTGTACCTGCGGGACATCTGGCCGAGTAGCAAGGAAATCGCCGACGCCGTGGCGCAGGTCGACACCGCGATGTTCCATAAGGAATACGCCGAGGTGTTTGCCGGAGACGCGCAGTGGCAAGCCATCGAAGTCCCGCAAGCGGCGACCTACGTCTGGCAGAAGGATTCCACCTACATCCAGCATCCGCCGTTCTTCGATGACATTTCCGGCCCGCTGCCGGTGATTCAGGACATCAGCGGTGCACGCGTACTGGCGCTGCTCGGCGATTCAGTGACCACCGACCACATCTCCCCCGCCGGCAACATCAAGGCCGACAGCCCGGCCGGACGTTACCTGCGTGAACAAGGTGTGGAACCGCGAGACTTCAACTCTTACGGCTCACGTCGCGGTAACCACGAAGTGATGATGCGCGGCACGTTTGCCAACATCCGCATTCGCAACGAAATGCTTGGTGGCGAAGAAGGCGGCAATACGCTCTACATTCCGACCGGGGAGAAACTGGCGATCTACGACGCCGCCATGCGCTATCAAGCGGCGGGCACCCCGCTGGTGGTGATTGCGGGTCAGGAATACGGCACCGGTTCAAGCCGTGACTGGGCGGCCAAGGGTACCAACCTGTTGGGCGTCAAAGCGGTGATTGCCGAGAGCTTCGAACGGATTCACCGCTCCAACCTGGTGGGCATGGGCGTGCTGCCGCTGCAATTCAAGCTCGACCAGAACCGCAAGAGCCTGAACCTGACCGGCAAGGAAACACTCGACATTCAAGGGCTGACGGGCGTCGAGCTGACACCGCGCATGAACCTGACGCTGGTGATCACCCGCGAGGACGGCAGCAGCGAGAAGGTGGAGGTGTTGTGCCGGATCGACACGTTGAACGAAGTGGAATACTTCAAGGCGGGAGGGATCCTGCATTACGTGTTGCGGCAACTAATTGCTTCATAATGTCGCACTGACAAAAACACCGTCTTCGGACGGTGTTTTTGTTTGAGTCGCGAACGTCCCTTTAATCGCACCGCTTCCTGTGGGAGCGAGGTGGCTCGCAGAATCTCAGACACAAGGATTTCACATGATTGCTCTGCCATGGCTCTATCTGGCACTCCTCTCCATCGGCTACGCACTGGCCCTGGTCTACAGCCACCTCGGCTGGCTGGCGGCCATTTCCGTCGGGTTGTTAGCGTTTGCCGGCTTTGCCGTTCGCCAACCACAGATCCAGGTCGGCCGCGTCCTGGGTCACGGCCTGTTCGTTTTCCTGGCGGTGGCGCTGGCCATGCACTGGCTTCCCGGTTTCTACAACGGTCGTGGTATCGGCCCGGAACGCTTCAGCGCGGATGCCGTGCCGTTTTCCATGTACCTGAATCTGGACAAACCACTGATTGGCTTCTGGCTGTTGCTGGTGTGCCCGTGGATTGTCGGTCGCCGCTCCCTGCGCCTTTCGCTGTATGCCACCGCCGCGGCACTGACCTTGAGCGCGCTGGCCGCTCTTGGTGGTGCGCTGCTGCTGGGTATGATCAGTTGGGCACCGAAGTGGCCCGATAAAGCCTGGCTCTGGGTGCTGAACAACCTGCTGCTGGTGACGCTGGTCGAGGAGGCGCTGTTTCGCGGTTACATCCAGGGCGGTTTGAGTCGCTGTCTGAAGAACCTGCGCTACGGCGAACACCTCGCCCTGCTTGGCGCCACAGTGTTGTTCGGTCTGGCGCACCTCGGCGCTGGCTGGCAATGGGTACTGCTGGCGAGCCTTGCCGGGTTCGGTTATGGGCTGGCGTACCGTTTCGGTGGGCTGGGGGCCGCCATCGCCACGCACTTTGGTTTGAATCTGCTGCACTTCGGCCTCTTTACCTACCCAATGCTGGCGGGTTGAAGATCAAGGAGTGTGCGCCAGTGCTGAATATTGAAAAATAATTTCAATTTATTCCTGGCACTGCCGACACCCTGTCAAAGCCTTGCGGATTGAAAAAGCCATGCGTAATAACCAGCCCATTACACAACGCGAACGGACCTTTCCGGCTCAGCAACGGTTGATTTCCACGACCGATGCCAAAGGCGTGATCACCTACTGCAACGATGCTTTCGTCGAAATCAGCGGGTTTTCTCGTGAAGAGCTGATCCGTGCACCGCACAACCTGGTCCGTCACCCCGACGTTCCACCTGCGGTCTTCGCGCACATGTGGGGCACACTGAAACAAGGCTTGCCATGGATGGGCATTGTCAAGAATCGCTGCAAGACTGGTGACCACTACTGGGTTAACGCCTATGTCACACCGGTATTCGACGGCAATCAGGTGGTCGGTTACGAGTCGGTGCGGGTCAAGCCCAGCGCCGAACAGATCCGCCGCGCCGAAGCGCTCTACCAACGCATCAATCAGGGCAAGTCGGCGATTCCTCAAACAGACAAGTGGCTGCCGGTGCTACAGGACTGGTTGCCATTCATTCTGGTCAGCCAGTTGAGCTTCATGATCGGCGCCACACTCAACTCGCAGTGGGGTTTTGCGCTGGCTGCCGGGCTGTCCGTGCCGCTTGGCCTGCTGGGCTTGAGCTGGCAACAGCGAGGCCTCAAGCGCTTGCTGCGCCTGGCCGAGCAGACCACATCCGACCCGCTGATTGCGCAGATGTACACCGACAGCCGCGGCGCTCAAGCGCGCCTGGAAATGTCGATCCTCAGTCAGGAAGCCCGTCTGAAAACCTGCCTGACTCGCCTGCAAGACACCGCCGAGCACCTGAACGAGCAAGCTCGACAGTCCGACACCCTGGCGCACAAAAGCTCGACCGGCCTGGAACGTCAGCGCGTCGAGACCGAGCAAGTGGCGACCGCCGTCAACCAGATGGCCGCCACCACCCAGGAAGTCGCCAGCCACGTGCAACGCACCGCTGACGCGACCCAGGAAGCCAATCGCCTGACCGGTCGTGGCCGTGATATCGCCGGTGAAACCCGTGACGCGATCCAGCGCCTGTCGGTGGTGGTCGGCGAAACCGGCCTGACCGTGACCCAATTGGCCAAGGACAGCGACGAAATCGGTGGCGTGGTCGATGTGATCAAAGGCATTGCCGACCAGACCAACCTGCTGGCCTTGAACGCGGCCATCGAAGCGGCTCGCGCCGGTGAGATGGGCCGTGGTTTTGCGGTGGTTGCCGACGAAGTAAGGCAACTGGCGCAACGCACCAGCGAGTCGACCGGGCAAATCCACACCCTGATCGCCAAGCTCCAGCAGACCGCCAGCACCGCGGTGCAAACCATGGAAGCGGGTCACCGTCAGGCTGAAGAAGGCGTGGCGCGGGTTCTGGAAGCCGACCAGGCTCTGGTGGGTATCAGCGAAGCGGTAGCCAACATCACCGACATGACCACCCAAATCGCTGCCGCGACCGAAGAGCAAAGTGCAGTAGCCGAAGAGATCAGCCGCAACATCAGCACCATTGCGCAACTGGCCGACCAGACCTCGGAACAGGCACAGAACTCGGCGTTACTGAGTGAAGAGCTGACCCGTACGGCGAATACCCAGTATTCGTTGGTGGAGCGGTTTAACCGCTGATCGTTGCTGGCAAATACAAAAACCCGGGAGGTGATGCTTCCGGGTTTTTTATTGCCAATCTGAAAGTGATATCACCCGGTAGATCGCTTTCGCGAGCAAGCCCGCTCCCACATTGGTTCTCGGTCGTTCACAGAACTTGCGTACACCCGAGATTTAATGTGGGAGCGGGTTTGCTCGCGAAGAGGCCCTCACTACCACCGCATAACTCACAGGAGAAATGCTGCCACCTTGCTGGCCGCAGCCGCCAAATGCTGTTCATGAGTAAAGCCCGAAGCCTTCAACGGCTTCAAATCATGATCGCCAGCCACCAGCCAAAGCACCTCGATACTCGACGCTAACGTATAACCCTCGACCGCCTCACGATTCCCCAACGCATCCCGCTCACCCTGCACAATCAGCGTCGGGGTCTTGAGCCCGGCCAGATGCTCGACTCGCGGCTTCTCCGGTTTGCCCACCGCGTAAAACGGATATCCCAGACACACCAGCGCATCCGCGCCCAGCTCATCGGCCAGCAAACTGGCCATGCGCCCGCCCATGGACTTGCCGCCAATGGCCAGACGCCCAGCGACATGGCGTCGCACCACGGCATACACATCACGCCAGCATTCGAGCAATTTGGGCGTCGGATTCGGTGGACGCTTGCCACCGTCGATGCGCCGTTGCGCCATGTACGGAAACTCGAAACGCAACACGTTGACGCCAAGCCCGGCAAGGCGTGCGGCGATGTCGCTCATCCAGTCACTGTCCATCGGTGCGCCGGCGCCATGGGCGAGAATCAGCGTCGCCGATGCCGGCACCGAGGCGGCGTCCCACAGCCATCCGCGATCCTGCACGCACTGCGCCCATTGATCCCCGTCAATACTGGCCTTGTGCTGTTTGTCCATGCTTGCCTCGCTTTTAATCTGCCTATAACTCCAGGCGAAGGGAGCGTCATCGCCTCGCGCGGACGCTTTCACTTCGGCTGAACCGTGGATGGGGAACCATGAACACTTCTTTAAGTACCGCCTATAACTACAAGGTGGTCCGCCAATTCGCCATTATGACGGTGGTGTGGGGCATCGTCGGCATGGGGCTCGGGGTTTTTCTCGCGGCTCAATTGGTCTGGCCTGAACTCAACTTCAATTTGCCCTGGACCAGCTTCGGCCGTTTGCGCCCGCTGCACACCAACGCGGTGATCTTCGCGTTCGGCGGCTGCGCCCTGTTCGCAGCCTCCTTCTATTCGGTGCAACGTACCTGCCAGACGCAGCTGTTCGCGCCGAAAATCGCCGCATTCTGCTTCTGGGGCTGGCAGTTGGTCATTGTCCTGGCCGCCATCAGCCTGCCGCTGGGCTACACCACTTCCAAGGAATACGCCGAGCTGGAATGGCCGATCGCCATTTTGATCGCCATCGTCTGGGTCGCCTACGGCGTCGTGTTCTTCGGCACACTGATGAAGCGCAAGACCAAGCACATCTACGTCGGTAACTGGTTCTTCGGTGCGTTCATCATCACCGTGGCCATCCTGCATATCGTCAACCACGCCTCCCTGCCGGTGAGCTGGACCAAGTCCTACTCGGCCTACGGCGGTGCGACGGATGCCATGGTGCAGTGGTGGTACGGGCACAACGCAGTAGGGTTTTTCCTCACCGCCGGTTTCCTCGGGATGATGTATTACTTCGTGCCGAAACAGGCCGAACGTCCGGTGTACTCGTATCGCCTGTCGATCGTGCACTTCTGGGCACTGATCACCCTGTACATCTGGGCCGGCCCGCACCATTTGCACTACACCGCGCTGCCGGATTGGGCGCAGTCGCTGGGCATGGTGATGTCGCTGATCCTGCTGGCACCGAGCTGGGGCGGGATGATCAACGGCATGATGACCCTCTCGGGCGCCTGGCATAAGTTACGCAGCGACCCAATCCTGCGCTTTTTAGTGGTGTCGCTGGCGTTCTACGGCATGTCGACCTTCGAAGGGCCGATGATGGCGATCAAGACGGTCAACGCCCTCTCCCACTACACCGACTGGACCATCGGCCACGTACATGCCGGCGCACTCGGCTGGGTGGCAATGATCTCGATCGGCGCGCTGTACCACATGATCCCGAAAATCTTCGGCCGCACGCAGATGCACAGCCTCGGCCTGATCAACGCGCACTTCTGGCTTGCCACCATCGGCACCGTGCTCTACATCGCCTCGATGTGGGTCAACGGCATCGCCCAGGGCCTGATGTGGCGCGCGGTCAACGAAGACGGCACGCTGACCTACTCCTTCGTCGAAACCCTGGTGGCCAGCCACCCAGGCTACGTCGTGCGACTGGTGGGCGGCGCGATCTTCTTCAGCGGCATGCTGCTGATGGCTTACAACACCTGGCGCACCGTGCGTGCCGCACAGCCAGCCGAAGTCGCCGCCGCGGCGCAGATGGCCTGAGGAGTCCGCCATGAAACACGAAACGATTGAGAAAAACGTCGGCCTGCTGTTGCTGCTGATGGTCTTCGCGGTGAGCATCGGCGGTCTGACCCAGATCGTCCCGCTGTTCTTCCAGGACGTCACCAACAAGCCGGTCGAAGGCATGAAGCCTTACACCGCGCTGCAGCTCGAAGGTCGCGACATCTACATCCGCGAAGGTTGCGTGCAATGCCACTCGCAGATGATTCGCCCGTTCCGCGCCGAGACCGAGCGCTACGGCCACTACTCGGTGGCCGGTGAAAGCGTCTGGGATCACCCGTTCCTGTGGGGCTCCAAGCGCACCGGTCCGGACCTGGCCCGGGTCGGCGGTCGCTACTCGGAAGACTGGCACCGCGCGCACTTGTACAACCCGCGCAACGTGGTGCCCGAGTCGAAGATGCCCGCCTACCCATGGCTGGTGGCCAACACGCTGGACAGCAGCCACACCGAAACCAAGTTGCGGACCATGCGTACCCTCGGCGTTCCGTACACCGACGAAGACATTGCAGGCAGCGTCGAAACGCTCAAGGGCAAGACCGAAATGGACGCGCTCGTCGCCTACCTGCAAGTGCTCGGCACTGCGATCAAGAGCAAGAGGTGAGCCATGGCCATGTTCTTTGAATTAAGTAGCGGAATGATCCGCGGCCTGGGCACCGTCGTCGTCTTCGTAGCGTTTGTCGGACTGGCGCTGTGGGTGTTCAACGGCAAACGCAGCCCGGATTTCGCCGAAGCGCGTCTGCTGCCTTTTGCCGACGAACCGCAACCCGACGACACCACTAGCCAAGAAACAGCAACAACAAGGAGTACCCGGCCATGACCACCTTCTGGAGTACGTGGATCTGCGTACTGACCATTGGCAGCCTGATCGGCCTGACGTGGCTGCTGATCGGCACCCGCAAGGGCGAAACCAAGGGCAGCGTCGACCAGACCATGGGCCACAGCTTCGACGGCATCGAGGAGTACGACAATCCGCTGCCGCAGTGGTGGTTCATGCTGTTCGCCGGGACCCTGGTGTTTGCCGTCGGCTACCTGATCCTTTATCCGGGCCTGGGCAACTGGAAAGGCGTACTGCCCGGCTATCAGGACGGCTGGACCCAGACCAAGGAATGGGACCGGGAGATGGCCAAGGCCGACGCCAAGTTCGGGCCGATCTACGCCAAATTCTCGGCCATGCCCGTGGAAGAAGTCGCCAAGGATCCGCAAGCGCTGAAAATGGGCGGACGCCTGTTTGCCTCCAACTGCGCGGTCTGCCACGGCTCGGATGCCAAGGGCGCGTTTGGTTTCCCCAACCTCGCCGACAACATCTGGCGTTGGGGCGGCAGTGCCGAAACCATCAAGACCACGATCATGGGCGGACGCATGGCGGCCATGCCGGCCTGGGGTGACGTACTGGGTGAGACCGGGGTGAAAAATGTCGCGGCGTATGTGCGTCACGAACTCGCCGGCCTGCCGTTGCCAGCCGACAGCGGTGCTGACCTGCAAGCCGGACAGCAAACGTTCAGCACCACTTGCGTAGCCTGTCACGGTGCAAACGGCCAGGGCACGGAACTGATGGGGGCGCCAAACCTGACGCAACCGGCAGGTTTCATCTACGGCACCAGCCTGACGCAACTGCAACAGACCATTCGCCATGGTCGCCAGGGTCAGATGCCGGCGCAGCACGAACTGCTCGGCAACGACAAGGTGCAACTGCTGGCCGCGTATGTGTACAGCTTGTCTCACAGCCCGAACGCCGAGCGTTTGCAGGCTGAAAGCAAAACCGAATAAATCTTCACTGCCCAACTGCTGCATTCACCCGAATGCGGCAGTTCCCTGCTCCTTTGCGACGCATTGTCGCACCCCTCAATTGGTCTGCCTTTCGGTTCGGTGGATTCGCGTCTACGCTTGCTTCGAAGCGGACTGGCAACAGCCGGTCAAAGGTCAACCGTACACGATGCGTTCGACGAATCTGTTCGATGACAGGCCGCAAAGGCTGGTAGATACCGGCTGTCGCGCAAATTGCCGTCTGTCACCTGCCCGCCTCGTTTGAACACACCCAGTTACACCTGACCCGACCCCCTCGCCTTTTTGGTCCGCCGAGACATTTTGTCCATGGGCAATTTTGTCCCTACGCGGAGCATGGAAAGGCCGCAGAATCAGCTTTTGAAAGCATTGACGCAGGTCATGGCGCGTTGCAATGACCCCCCGCTTTCTCCATACTTGCGACCGATTTTTATCCCTAATAAAACACCTAAACCGTGGAACCTTAGAATGAGCACAGCAATCAGTCCGACTGCTTATAACTATAAGGTAGTCCGCCAGTTCGCCATCATGACGGTGGTCTGGGGGATCCTTGGCATGGGGCTCGGTGTCTTCATCGCCTCACAACTGGTCTGGCCGGAGTTGAATTTCGGCCTGCCGTGGACGACGTTTGGACGCCTACGCCCGTTGCACACCAACCTGGTGATTTTCGCCTTCGGTGGTTGTGCACTGTTTGCCACTTCCTATTACGTCGTGCAGCGAACCTGCCAAACGCGACTGATTTCCGACAGCCTCGCCGCCTTCCACTTCTGGGGTTGGCAAGCGGTGATCGTCGGCGCGATCGTTACCTTGCCGCTGGGTTACACCACCACCAAGGAATACGCGGAACTGGAATGGCCCCTGGCTATCCTGCTGGCTATCGTCTGGGTCACCTACGGCCTGGTGTTCTTCGGCACCATCGTCAAGCGCAAAACCAAGCACATCTATGTCGGTAACTGGTTCTACGGTGCCTTCATCGTCGTGACGGCGATGCTGCACATCGTCAACCACGCGTCCTTGCCGGTCAGCTTCTTCAAGTCCTACTCGGCGTACGCCGGTGCGACTGATGCCATGATCCAGTGGTGGTACGGCCACAACGCGGTAGGTTTCTTCCTGACCACCGGCTTCCTGGGGATGATGTACTACTTCGTGCCGAAACAGGCCGAGCGTCCGATCTACTCGTATCGCCTGTCGATCGTGCACTTCTGGGCACTGATCACCCTGTACATCTGGGCTGGCCCGCACCACCTGCACTACACCGCACTGCCGGACTGGGCTCAGTCGCTGGGCATGGCGATGTCGATCATCCTGCTGGCGCCAAGCTGGGGCGGCATGATCAACGGCATGATGACCCTGTCGGGCGCCTGGCATAAGCTGCGCACCGACCCGATCCTGCGCTTTTTGGTCGTGTCCCTGGCGTTCTACGGCATGTCGACCTTCGAAGGCCCGATGATGGCCATCAAGACTGTCAACTCGCTGTCTCACTACACTGACTGGACCATCGGCCACGTACACGCCGGTGCCTTGGGCTGGGTAGCGATGATTTCGATCGGTGCGCTGTACCACATGATCCCGAAAATCTTCGGTCGTGCGCAGATGCACAGCATCGGCCTGATCAACACGCACTTCTGGCTCGCGACTATCGGCACCGTGCTCTACATCGCTTCGATGTGGGTCAACGGCATCACCCAGGGCCTGATGTGGCGTGCAATCAACGATGACGGCACCCTCACCTACTCCTTCGTTGAAGCCCTGCAAGCCAGCCACCCTGGTTTCATCGTTCGCGCCCTTGGCGGTGCGTTCTTTGCCAGCGGCATGCTGTTCATGGCGTACAACGTGTTCCGCACCGTACGCGCCTCGAATCCGGAAGATGCTGAAGCCGCCGCTCAGATCGCTGTCGTTGGAGCTCACTGATGAAGCATGAAGCAGTCGAGAAGAATATTGGCCTGCTGGCCTTCTTCATGGTCATCGCCGTCAGCATCGGCGGCCTGACCCAGATCGTCCCGTTGTTTTTTCAGGACGTGACCAACAAGCCGGTTGAAGGCATGAAGCCACGCCCGGCGCTGGAACTTGAAGGCCGTGACATTTTCATCGCCAACGGTTGTGTCGGCTGCCACTCGCAGATGATCCGTCCGTTCCGTGCTGAAACCGAACGTTATGGCCACTACTCGGTAGCCGGTGAAAGCGTCTGGGACCACCCGTTCCTGTGGGGCTCCAAGCGTACCGGTCCGGACCTGGCCCGCGTTGGCGGTCGTTACTCCGATGACTGGCAGCGTGCGCACTTGTACAACCCGCGCAACGTGGTGCCAGAGTCGAAAATGCCGGCTTACCCGTTCCTCGTGGAAAACAAGCTCGACGGCAAGGACACCGCGAAGAAAATGGAAGTCTTGCGCACCCTCGGCGTTCCTTACACCGACGAAGACATCGCCGGTGCAAAAGATGCCGTGAAGGGCAAAACCGAAATGGACGCGCTGGTGGCCTATCTGCAAGGCCTGGGCACCATCATCAAAAGCAAACGGTGATCTGGATGGATATCGGGATGATTCGTGGCCTGGGCACCGTTGTCGTGATGGTTGCCTTTATCGGTCTGGCGCTGTGGGTGTTCAGCCCCAAGCGCAAGTCGGAGTTTGAAGACGCGACCTTGCTGCCTTTCGCGGATGATCCCGAAGCCATCAAGCACGTCGAGCAAGCTTCTAGGAGTAACAAAGAATGACTACGTTCTGGAGTCTGTACGTCACAGTCCTCAGTCTGGGTACCATTTTCGCCCTGACCTGGCTGCTGCTGTCGACCCGCAAGGGCCAGCGCGCCGAGCAGACGGATGAGACGGTTGGCCACGCCTTCGACGGGATCGAGGAGTATGACAACCCGCTGCCGAAATGGTGGTTCATGCTGTTTGTCGGCACCATCATCTTCGCCCTCGGCTACCTGGTGCTGTACCCGGGCCTGGGCAACTGGAAAGGCCTGCTGCCGGGTTACGGCTACCTCGACAACGAGAAGCAGACCGCGTTCGCCAACGGCCAGTCCGGCTGGACCGGCGTTCACGAGTGGGAAAAGGAAATGGCCAAATCGGACGCCAAGTTCGGTCCGATCTTCGCCAAATTCGCAGCCATGCCAATTGAAGAAGTTGCCAAGGACCCACAAGCCCTGAAGATGGGTGGCCGCCTGTTCGCCTCCAACTGCTCGGTTTGCCATGGCTCCGACGCCAAAGGCGCTTACGGCTTCCCTAACCTGACCGACGAAGACTGGCGTTGGGGCGGCGAGCCACAAACCATCAAGACCACCATCATGGGCGGCCGTCACGCGATGATGCCAGCCTGGGGTGAAGTGATCGGCGAGCAAGGCGTCAGTGATGTTGCCGCGTTCGTGCTGACCAACCTCGATGGCCGCAAGCTGCCGGAAGGCGCCAAGGCCGACCCGGTTGCCGGCCAGAAGATTTTCGCTGCCAACTGCGTGGCTTGCCACGGTCCGGAAGGTAAAGGCACCCCAGCCATGGGCGCACCTAACCTGACCCACCCGGCCGCGTTCATCTACGGTTCGAGCTTCGCTCAACTGCAGCAGACCATCCGTTACGGCCGTCAGGGCCAGATGCCTGCGCAAGAACAGCTGCAAGGCAACGACAAGGTTCACCTGCTGGCCGCTTACGTCTACAGCCTGTCTCACGGTGAGAAAGCTGCTGACGCCGAGTAAGGCAAACGCGTGATCGCACTAAAAAACGGCCCCGCCAGTGATCTGGCGGGGCCGTTTTCATTTCCGTCATTCATTTGCCTACTTCAAGACCGGAATGACCTGATCGAGCTTTCGGCTTGGCCAGTTACTGTTGCGGACAACGCTGACCGCCAGCGACTGCCGGTCAGCGGTAAAACTGGCAATCAGATAAGTTTGTTGGGAGGCAGAGCCGCTTAGAAAGACCGGTACATCACCAAAGTACTGTGACTTGCCCCAATCAAAGTAAGTCCCCGCGCCCCAGTGATCATGCCCACCAAAGACCGCCGTCACCCGGTATTTTTCGAGCATTTGTTGAAATCGTGCAATTTGCTCGTCATCACCCTTCCAATCGAAAACCTTGTGCATATTAAGAATAATGATCTTGCCCTGCTCCCGAGCGCTCTTTAGATCCCCCTCCAGCCAGTCAAGCGCAGGGGTAATTTCAAACACTGTCGGAGCAAATGGATTGCCGGAGGTAAAACTGACGGTATAGGTCGGTTCATTATTCAGTTGAACCATGTGCACATCACCGACATTTTTCGAGTAAGCGAGGCTGCCATAAAAGATCGTCCCCACGCCCGAGCTTCTTGCCGCCAGATCCATGGATTCGACTTTTCCCCAGTAGCGCTCCTTGAGATCGTTGACACTGCCAGCCGCACAGCTATTCAGGAAACAGTCGTCCACGTTATTGGCATAGTCATGATTACCCAGCCCGTAATCATATAGCCCCTCCAGTTTATTCTCGAAAACCGACTTCATGTATGAACGTTCGCCACCATGACCAAAGGCTGTGATATCACCGTTAATCATCACCGGTATGCGGGATGCCCCGCCATTCAACTTCCTGAAACTTGAAATATCGGAGTACTGCAACTCTATCAGCTCTTTTGAGCGCGCCTCCTTGTTGGGGTCCGGAAGATTATCATCCGTGAGATCAGTCCAGGGGTATTGCGAATCCGATACAAACACCATATGGCGCGGCGTCTCTGCCGACGAGGCGCCATAGACCACAGGGATAACCAACGCCAGCGCAAGACACACCAGCCACACACGCTCTTTATATAAAGTCATAGAAGTCCATTTCCATCGATATTTAACAGCCACTCCATAGCGGCAACTGCAAAATATATCGCCCCTTGATAATTAACAAACTACCGACCTCTGCAGATCAACAGCGGATATTTCCAACATCCACTGACACTCGCACACTTCAAAACACTCACTAAAAAATGTTCTATATAGTCCAGCGCCAATGAATGTCAGACAGTGGAAGGAGGTGGATGAGGGAATCGGAGTCGGTACGCCCCTTGCAGGCGCGCGGTAGTAACCCTGGGCGGACGGATAGCTATACTCAACAAGTCAATTGATCTGCATCACGATTTGTTACATTTGCTACACCATCTACGAATTTCCACCAACGCGACCAAAGGTCGCACCCTTGAGCTAGAGCGACAGGCGTATCATTACGCCACTGCAACACCCTTTTTGACCGCGGTCGGCACGTACTGACCGAGGCATTTTTCCACTGCCGTGGGATGCAATGATGAGCAACCAGATTCCGGTACACGACGTCACCCCGCCTGCCAAGAACGCAAATAACAGCGTCGATCTCTACGCCTCTCGGGAAAAAATCTACACCCGCGCCTTCACCGGCCTGTTCCGCAATTTGCGGATGGCGGGCGGCGCCGCGTTGTTCCTGCTGTATTTCGGCACGGTCTGGCTCAATTGGGGCGGTCACCAGGCGGTCTGGTGGAACCTGCCAGAGCGCAAATTCTTCATCTTCGGTGCGACCTTCTGGCCGCAGGATTTCATCCTGCTGTCCGGCCTGTTGATCATCAGCGCCTTCGGCCTGTTCTTCATTACCGTGTATGCCGGACGCATCTGGTGCGGCTATACCTGTCCGCAAAGTGTCTGGACCTGGATTTTCATGTGGTGCGAGAAGGTCACCGAAGGCGACCGCAACCAGCGCATCAAGCTCGACAAGGCGCCAATGAGCGCCAACAAGTTCTTGCGCAAACTCAGCAAACACACGATGTGGTTGTTGATCGGTTTCGTCACCGGCATGACCTTTGTCGGCTACTTCTCACCGATTCGTGAACTGACGATCGACTTCTTCACCGGCCAGGCTGATGGCTGGTCGTATTTCTGGGTCGGCTTCTTCACCCTCGCCACTTACGGCAACGCCGGCTGGTTGCGCGAACAGGTGTGTATCTACATGTGCCCTTACGCGCGCTTCCAGAGCGTGATGTTCGACAAGGACACGCTGATCGTCTCCTACGACCCGCGCCGCGGCGAAGCCCGTGGTCCGCGCAAAAAAGGCATCGACTACAAGGCTCAGGGCCTGGGCGACTGCATCGACTGCACCATGTGCGTTCAGGTGTGCCCGACCGGCATCGACATCCGTGACGGCTTGCAGATCGAGTGCATTGGCTGTGCCGCCTGCATCGATGCCTGCGACAGCATCATGGACAAAATGGACTACCCGCGCGGGCTGATCAGCTACACCACCGAGCACAACCTGTCCGGGCAAAAAACCCATAAACTGCGTCCGCGCCTGATCGGCTACGCGCTGGTGTTGCTGGCCATGATCAGCTTGCTGATCACCGCGTTCTTCATGCGCTCGCTGGTCGGCTTCGATGTCAGCAAGGACCGTGTGCTGTACCGCGAAAACGCCGAAGGCCGGATCGAGAACGTCTATAGCCTCAAAGTCATGAACAAGGACCAGCGCGACCACACTTACGTGCTGGAAGCCTCAGGACTGCCGGATCTCAAGTTGCAAGGCAAGCGCGAGATCAAGGTGGCTGCTGGCGAAATCTTCAGCATGCCGGTCGAGCTGTCGAGTGCACCGGAACAACTGCCGTCCAGCACCAACGAGGTGAAATTCACCCTCAAGGATGCCGACGACAACAGCGTCCACGTTGAAGCCAAGAGCCGATTCATCGGCCCACAAATTCGTTGAGAGAAGTCATCATGCCCGCAGCAACTGCCACCAGCCCCTGGTACAAGCACCTCTGGCCATGGATCATCATTGGGATTCTGACCTGTTCGGTGACCCTGACCTTGTCCATGGTGACCATTGCCGTGAAAAACCCGGACAACCTGGTCAACGACAATTACTACGAGGCGGGCAAAGGCATCAACCGTTCGCTGGACCGCGAGTTGCTGGCCCAGACCCTGCTGTTGCGCGCCAACGTGCATCTGGATGAGGTGACCGGTGAAGTCGACGTGCGCCTGACCGGCAACAGCACGCCAGCGACCCTCGAACTGAACCTGATCTCGCCAACCCAGCCGGATAAAGATCGCAAGATCACCCTGACCCGAAGCGCGGCCGAACCGGGTCGTTATATCGGCCAGTTGACCGACAAGATCGAAGGCCGGCGCTTCGTCGAGCTGCTGGGCAGCCAGGACGATCACGTGTGGCGCCTGTTCGAAGAAGAACAGATTGGCCACGACAAGCATTTGCTGCTCGGTGACGAACCGCTGCAAGGCGCGGAAGATCTGAAGCAGTAACACCTGCGCTTCGCGCATTCGCGAGCAAGCCCGCTCCCACACTGGATCTTCAGCGCACTCAAAATTGTGCACGACACAAATCTAATGTGGGAGCGGGCTTGCTCGCGAAGAGGCCCTACCCGACGACAGAGATTCAGCGGCACTAGTGAAAACCCCATGACCACCCCAACGCCTTGCTACCACTGCGCCCTGCCCGTTCCCTCCGGCAGCCGGTTTACCGCCGTCATCCTCGGCGAAACCCGCGAGCTCTGCTGTCCGGGTTGCCAGGCCGTGGCCGAGGCGATTGTCGCGGGCGGGCTGGAGCACTATTACAGCCATCGCAGCGAGGCTTCGGCCAACCCTGAAGCCTTGCCGGTGCAACTGGTGGACGAACTGGCGCTGTATGACCGCGCCGACGTGCAACAACCGTTTGTTCGCCACGAAGGCGAACTCGCTGAAACCACCTTGCTGATGGAAGGCATCAGCTGCGCGGCCTGCGGCTGGCTGATCGAGAAACACCTGCGCAGCCTGCCGGCCGTGGCCGAGGCGCGCCTGAACCTGTCCAACCATCGCCTGCACGTGCGCTGGACCGACAGCCAGTTGCCGTTGAGCCAGCTGCTTAGCGAACTGCGTCACATCGGTTATGCCGCCCACCCCTACCAGGCCGACCGCGCCAGCGAACAACTGGCCAGCGAAAACCGCCTGGCCCTGCGCCAACTGGGCGTCGCCGGCTTGCTGTGGTTCCAGGCAATGATGGCGACCATGGCCACCTGGCCGGAATTCAATATCGACCTCAGCCCCGAGCTGCACACCATCCTGCGCTGGGTCGCTCTGTTCCTGACCACGCCGATTGTGTTCTACAGCTGCGCGCCGTTTTTCAAAGGTGCGATGCGCGATCTGCGCACCCGCCACCTGACCATGGACGTTTCCGTGTCGCTGGCCATCGGCGGCGCCTACCTCGCCGGGATCTGGACCTCAATCACTGGCGTCGGCGAGCTGTATTTCGACGCGGTCGGGATGTTTGCGCTGTTTCTATTGGCGGGCCGCTATCTGGAGCGCCGCGCCCGTGAACGCACCGCCGCCGCCACCGCACAATTGGTGAACCTGCTGCCCGCATCGTGCCTGCGCCTGAGTGCGGACGGCCAGAGCGAGCGCATCCTGCTCAGCGAGTTGCGTCTCGGTGACCATGTTTTGGTGCACCCCGGCGCCATCCTCCCGGCCGACGGCAAAATCCTCGATGGCCAGTCGAGCATCGATGAGTCGCTGCTGACCGGTGAGTACCTGCCGCAACCCCGGACGCTCGGCGATGCGGTGACGGCCGGCACCCTGAATGTCGAGGGCGCACTGACCGTCGAAGTGCTCGCGCTGGGCCAGGACACTCGCCTCTCGGCTATCGTCCGCCTGCTCGATCGCGCCCAGGCCGAGAAGCCGCGACTGGCAGAAATTGCCGACCGCGCTGCGCAGTGGTTCCTGCTGTTGTCGCTGATTGCCGCTGCTGCCATCGGTTTGCTCTGGTGGGAGCTGGATGCATCCCGCGCCTTCTGGATCGTGCTGGCGATGCTGGTCGCGACCTGCCCCTGCGCCTTGTCACTGGCCACGCCGACCGCACTCACCGCCGCCACCGGAACCTTGCACAAACTCGGCCTGCTGCTGACCCGCGGCCACGTGCTGGAAGGCCTGAATCAAATCGACACGGTAATTTTCGACAAAACCGGCACACTCACCGAAGGTCGCCTGGCCTTGCGTTCGATTCGAGCACTGGGCGCACTCGACAGCGATCAGTGCCTGGGCCTCGCCGCCGCCCTGGAGAGCCGTTCTGAACACCCGATTGCCCGCGCCTTTGGCCGAGCGCCGCTGGCCGCCGAAGAAGTCCTCAGCACCCCAGGACTGGGCCTTGAGGGCCGGGTCGGCGAACAGCGCCTGCGCATCGGTCAACCGGCATTTGTCTGCGAACTCAGCGGCTGTGCTGTGCCGGCAATCCCGGATGAAGCCGGTCAATGGCTGTTGCTTGGCGACAGCCATGGCGCGCTGGCCTGGTTCGTGCTCGACGACCGCCTGCGCAACGACGCACCAGCGCTGCTCGCGGCGTGTAAAGCACGCGGTTGGCGCACGTTGCTGCTGTCCGGCGACAGCTCGCCGATGGTTGCCAGTGTCGCCGCCGAGTTGGGTATCGACGAGTTCCGCGGCGGCTTGCGCCCGGATGACAAGCTGCAGGTGCTCAAGCAGTTGCACCAGCAGGGCCGCAAGGTGTTGATGCTCGGCGACGGGGTCAACGACGTGCCGGTGCTGGCCGCCGCCGACATCAGCGTGGCCATGGGCTCGGCCACCGATCTGGCGAAAACCAGCGCCGATGCGGTGCTGCTGTCCAATCGTCTCGACGCCTTGGTGCAAGCCTTCAGCCTGGCCCGGCGTACACGTCGGGTAATCATCGAGAACCTGCTGTGGGCCGGGCTGTACAATGGCTTCATGTTGCCGTTCGCCGCCCTCGGCTGGATCACTCCGGTATGGGCCGCGGTCGGCATGTCGATCAGTTCGCTGACCGTGGTACTCAATGCACTTCGCCTGACTCGCATGCCGAGCCAGCCAAGCGCCAGCGCCACGCCAGTCACCCGCCCGCTACCGGTTTGATCCGGTCAGGCATGGAGTCCAGATGCCAGCTCTTTATGTGATGATCCCGGCAGCGCTGCTGATCGTCGCCATCGCCATTTACATTTTCTTCTGGGCGGTCGACAGCGGTCAGTACGACGACCTCGACGGTCCGGCCCACAGCATCCTGTTCGACGACCAGGACCCGAGCCATCAGGCAGCAGTCGACGAAGCCAGCGGTCACGCGCCGACCGATCCGGCCAAGCCGAGCGACAAGGCCCCGCCTCATGCTTGAGTTGGCGCCACTGCTGGTTTCTGCGGTGATCCTTGGCCTGCTCGGCGGCGGGCATTGCCTGGGCATGTGTGGCGGGTTGATGGGCGCGTTGACCCTGGCGATTCCCAAGGAACAGCGCAGCCGGCGCTTTCGCCTGTTGCTGGCGTACAACCTCGGGCGGATTCTCAGTTACGCCACTGCCGGTCTGCTGATCGGCCTGGCGGGATGGGCGGTGGCCAACAGCCCGGCGGCGATGTTCATGCGCATCCTCGCCGGCTTGCTGCTGATCGCCATGGGCCTGTACCTGGCCGGCTGGTGGAGTGGCCTGACCCGCATCGAAAGCCTGGGACGTGGCCTGTGGCGCTACATACAACCCGTTGCCAACCGTTTGTTGCCGGTGTCGAGCCTGCCGCGTGCGTTGCTGCTCGGCGCACTCTGGGGCTGGCTGCCGTGCGGTTTGGTCTACAGCACGCTGTTGTGGTCTGCCAGCCAGGGCAATGCCATCGACAGCGCGTTGTTGATGCTCGCGTTTGGCCTTGGCACCTGGCCGGTTTTGTTGGCCACTGGCCTTGCGGCCGAACGGGTCACGGCGTTACTGCGCAAACGCAGCGTGCGCATGACCGGCGGCTTGCTGGTGATCCTGTTTGGTATCTGGACCTTGCCGGGACCGCATCAGCATTGGTTGATGGGGCACTAAAACTGTGGCGAGGGGGCTTGCCCCCGCTGGGCTGCGAAGCGGCCCCAAAATCTGCAATCGTATCCTGCCTATGATCTTACGACTGCTGCGCAGCCGAACGGGGGCAAGCCCCCTCGCCACAAGTAAAACCATCCACCTCGCTGTCTCAGTGAAACCGCATGCATCGTATTTGCGAGGACTACGTCCTCGAACGCGGCCTGCGGCAGCTGCTACAAAGGGCCGCACCACTTCCGGTTACCCTTGATGCAAATCAAGATGCCCCAACGTCGCACCCCCTAGACTCGCCACCACTGCCAGCCTATCCGGGGGAATGCCCGCATGCTCGACGCCATTCGTTGGGACACAGATCTGATCCGCCGTTACGACCTGGCGGGACCACGCTACACCTCGTATCCGACCGCGGTGCAATTCAATAGTCAGGTCGGTACTTTCGATCTGTTCCATGCCCTGCGCGAAAGCCGCAAGGCCCTGCGCCCACTGTCGCTATATGTGCACGTGCCGTTCTGCGCAAACATCTGCTACTACTGCGCCTGCAACAAAGTCATCACCAAGGACCGTGGCCGCGCCCTGCCCTACCTGCAGCGCCTGGAACAGGAAATCCAGCTGATCGCCTGTCACCTGGACCCGAACCAGAAAGTCGAGCAACTGCATTTCGGCGGCGGCACCCCGACCTTTCTCAGCCACGACGAACTGCGCCAGTTGATGGCGCAACTGCGCAAGCATTTCAACCTGCTGGACGATGACTCTGGCGATTACGGCATCGAGATCGACCCACGCGAAGCCGACTGGTCAACCATGGGCCTGCTGCGCGAGTTGGGTTTCAACCGGGTCAGCATCGGCCTGCAAGACCTTGACCCGGCCGTACAGCGTGCGGTCAACCGCCTGCAGAGCCTGGAAGAAACCCGCGCAGTGATCGAGGCGGCGCGCACCTTGCAGTTCCGCTCGATCAATATCGACCTGATCTACGGCCTGCCCAAGCAAACCGCCGAGAGCTTCGCCCGCACCGTGGACGAAGTCATCAACCTGCAACCGGATCGGCTCTCGGTGTTCAACTACGCGCACCTGCCCGAACGTTTCATGCCACAGCGGCGAATCAACAGCAGCGACCTGCCGGCCCCCGCCGAAAAGCTGAACATGCTTCAGCGCACCATCGAGCAACTGACCGCCGCCGGTTATCGCTACATCGGCATGGACCATTTCGCCCTGCCGGATGATGAGCTGGCCATCGCACAGGAAGAGTCGACGCTACAACGCAACTTCCAGGGTTACACCACCCACGGCCATTGCGACCTGATCGGTCTTGGCGTGTCGGCCATCAGCCAGATCGGCGATTTGTACTGCCAGAACAGCAGCGACCTGAATCAGTACCAAAACACTCTGGCCAGCGCGCAACCGGGCACCAGCCGTGGTTTGCTGTGCAACCAGGACGACCGTCTGCGGCGGGCAGTGATTCAGCAGCTGATCTGTACGTTCAGCCTGGCATTCGCCCAGATCGAGCAGGCCTTCAACATCGATTTTCGCGGCTACTTCAGCGAGCTCTGGCCGCAGTTGCAGGCCATGGCCGAGGATGGCCTGATCGAACTCGACAGCGAAAAAATCGTGGTCCTGCCGGCCGGAAGGTTACTGGTCCGTTCGGTGTGCATGGTCTTCGATGCCTACCTGGAACAACAGAATCGCCAACGTTTCTCTCGGGTAATTTAAGACACCATAGGCTGGCTTCGATGTCATTGCGTGGGTTACCCTTACGTCTTATGTGTGTTTTCCCACAAGGATCTAAGAAATGTCCGAGCCAGTTAAACTGCGCGCTCACAGCCAGGCACATTGCAAGGATTGCAGCCTGGCACCCCTCTGCCTGCCACTTTCGCTGAATCTGGAAGACATGGATGCGCTGGACGATATCGTCAAACGTGGTCGCCCGCTGAAAAAAGGCGAGTTTCTGTTCCGTCAGAGCGATCAGTTCGATTCCGTTTTTGCAGTACGCTCCGGCGCGTTGAAAACCTTCAGCCTGAGCGATGGCGGCGAAGAACAGATCACCGGCTTCCACCTGCCGAGTGAACTGGTGGGCTTGTCGGGCATGGACACCGAGAGTCACCCGGTTTCAGCCCAGGCACTGGAAACCACCTCGGTGTGCGAAATTCCTTTCGAACGTCTCGATGAACTGGCCCTGCAACTGCCACAGTTGCGCCGCCAATTGATGCGCGTGATGAGCCGCGAGATTCGTGACGACCAGCAAATGATGCTTCTGCTCTCGAAAAAGACCGCTGACGAGCGCATCGCCACGTTCCTGGTCAACCTGTCAGCACGTTTCCGCGCACGCGGATTCTCTGCCAACCAGTTCCGCCTGAGCATGTCGCGCAACGAAATCGGTAACTACTTGGGCCTCGCCGTTGAAACAGTGTCCCGGGTGTTCACGCGCTTCCAGCAGAACGAGCTGATTGCCGCCGAAGGCAAGGAAGTGCACATCCTCGACCCGATCCAGCTGTGTGCACTGGCCGGTGGCTCGGTCGAAGGCTGACGTTGCGATTGCGGCTGAGCGAACCCGCCCGGCCGCAGTTATACTTCGCCGTTTGTAGCCTGCCAGGACACCTCGACGATGGTCATCGACTCCTTCGACATCAAATCCCTGATCCGCCCCGTGATCGATTTTCCAAAGCCGGGCGTGATCTTTCGCGACATCACCCCGCTGTTCCAGTCCCCGAAGGCCCTGCGTCTGGTGATGGACAGCTTTGCGCACCGCTATGTCGAGGCCGACTTCACGCATATCGGCGCCATGGATGCGCGCGGTTTCCTGATCGGCTCGATCCTCGCCTATCAGTTGAACAAGCCACTGGTGCTGTTTCGCAAGCAAGGCAAACTGCCGGCTGACGTACTGTCCGAGGGGTATCAGACCGAGTACGGCGAAGCTTTTCTTGAAGTTCACGCCGACAGCCTTTGCGAAGGCGACTCGGTGCTGATCTTCGATGACCTGATCGCCACTGGCGGTACGCTGATCGCTGCGGCCAACCTGATTCGGCGCATGGGCGCGCGGGTTTTCGAAGCCGCGGCAATTATCGACCTGCCGGAACTGGGCGGCTCCCAGCGCCTGGAAGACATGGGCATCCCGACGTTCTGCCTGACACAGTTTGCGTTGAACGAAAGATAAGTCGGCGTCGTCACCGACGCCCTCGCGGGCAAGCCTTGCTCCTACGAAAAGCACCGTCTCCTGTAGGAGCAAGGCTTGCCCGCGATGGGGGCGCCGCCACACTGAGCCGCTCAGACCAGATCAAAGCCCCATCTGCTTGCTGATGATTTCATTCATCACTTCCCGCGTACCGCCGCCAATGGACAGGATCCGGCTGTCGCGGTACAGCCGCTCCACCAGACTTTCACGCATGTAGCCCAACCCACCGAGGATCTGCACCGCGTCGCTGGTGATGCGATCAGCCGTGTCGGTGGCCACATTCTTGGCCATGGATATTTCCTTGATCACGCTCTGCCCCGCCGCCATTTTCGCGGCCTGGCGATAGGTGAACTCCCGGGAGACTTCCAGCGCCGTGGCCATCTCCGCCAAGCGATGCTTGAGCACCTGAAACCTGCCAATCGGCTTGCCGAACGCTTCGCGCTGCCGGGCCCATTTCAGGCTTTCTTCCAGCGCCAGTTGCGCAGTCATGTTGGCCATCAATGCCAACGCCAGGCGCTCGTTTTGAAAGTTGCCCATGATGCAGGCAAAGCCCATGTTCTCGACGCCGATCAGGTTGCCCACCGGCACACGGCAATCATCGAAAAACAGCTCGGCGGTATCCGACGCCCACCAGCCCATTTTTTTCAGCTGACGACCGACAGTGAATCCTGGCATGCCCTTCTCGATCAGCAGCAGGCTGATGCCGCCAAATCCCGGCTCACCGGTGCGCACCGCGACGGTATAAAAATCCGCGCGAACACCGCTGGTGATAAAGGTTTTGCTGCCACTGACCCGGTAGTAATCCCCGTCACGCACGGCGCGGGTTTGCAGGTTGGCCACATCGGAGCCGCCGCTGGGCTCGGTAACTGCCAGCGCGCTGATTTTTTTACCGCAAAGGACTTGCGGCACCACTCGCTCGCGCACCTCGGGCCTTGCCCATTTGAGGATTGGCGGCAGGCCGATGTCCAGCGAGCCCAGCCCCGCCACCAGCCCGCCAGAACCACAGCGCATCAGTTCTTCAGTGGCGGCGATCTTGGCGAACAGATCACCTTCGTGGCTGCCACCCAGCGCTTCGGGATAGCCAATCCCGAGAATGCCCGCTGCACCGGCCTTGAGGTAAAGCTCACGAGGAAAGCCCTCGGCTTCCTCCCACTGATCGATGTCCGGAAGAATCTCGCGCTCAACGAAACGTCGTACGCTGTCACGGACCAACTGATGGCCAGGGTCGAAGTATTCCTGAAAGGCAGGCATCGGCGAGCTCCACTGAAGGTTCAGCGAACTTACCGAGCGCTTGCTTGGTTTTCAATAGAATTGTGTGAGTCAGGGAGACCGCGGCGCGCCATTCGCGGGCAAGCCCGCTCCCACACTGGATCTTCTACAGACACAAATCTTGTGTACGACAGAGGTCAAATGTGGGAGCGGGCTTGCTCGCGAAGGCGTCGGCCCAGACAACACCGTTACAACGCGATTGGCTTACGCCCCGCGAAGGAGTGGGCCAATGTCCCGCCATCCACCAGTTCAAGCTCGCCACCCAACGGCACACCATGGGCGATGCGCGAAGCAATCAGGCCTTTATTGCTGAGCAACTGGGCGATGTAGTGCGCTGTCGCTTCACCTTCAACCGTCGGGTTGGTGGCCAGGATGACTTCAGTGAACGTACCCGCCTCTTCGATCCGCGCCAGCAATTGCGGAATGCCGATGGCTTCCGGGCCCAGGCCGTCGAGTGGCGACAAATGCCCCTTGAGCACGAAGTAGCGACCGCGAAACCCGGTCTGCTCCACGGCGTAGACATCCATCGGCCCTTCGACCACGCACAGTAAGGTGTCGTCGCGGCGAGGGTCCGCGCATTGCGGGCACAGATCGTCTTCGGTCAGTGTGCGGCACAGTCGGCAATGACCGACCCCTTCCATGGCCTGACTCAGGGCCAGCGCCAGCCGCGAGCCGCCGCTGCGATCACGCTCGAGCAGTTGCAACGCCATGCGCTGGGCGGTTTTCTGACCGACACCGGGCAAGGTGCGTAAGGCGTCGATCAGTTGGCGAATCAAAGGGCTGAAGCTCATGGGGGAAACGTCCGACATATCAACAAGACGCGGTTTATACCCGCGCCTCTGGCCAGCGTCAAATGCTCATCTGCAGCAATGATTTTGCTTTCACTGTGGCGAGGGGGCTTGCCCCCGTTCGAGCGCGAAGCGGTCGCAATCCAGACAATGCTACGCTCCTGAAAGAACACGATTGCCTGAATTACGGCTGCTTCGCAGCCGAACGGGGCGGTGCGGCGTTCCGACAAGCCCCCTCGCCACAAAAACGAACTTTGTGTCACAGAAACAAAAATGCCAGGCGCGATGCCTGGCATTTTTGTAGACCATCCGACGCGTCAGCGAATCAGAATGGCAGTTTCATGCCCGGCGGCAGTTGCATGCCTGCGGTCATGCCGGACATTTTGTCCTGGCTGTTGGCTTCGATCTTGCGGACGGCGTCGTTGACGGCAGCGGCGAACACGGCCTCCAGCATCTCCTTGTCGTCCTCGCTCAGGCCTTCGACCAGGCTTGGATCGATGGTCACGCGCTTGACGTCGTGACGACCGGTCATCACCACAGTGACCATATCGCCACCGGCTTTACCGGTGACTTCGGCGTTGGCCAGCTCTTCCTGCATCTTGGCCATTTTTTCCTGCATCTGCTGCGCCTGCTTCATCAGGCCGGCCATGCCACCTTTCATCATGGGAATCACCTCAAAAGTACTTGGATCAAAACAGCGCCCGGCCCAGTGGGCCGAACACCTTCAGTTATTAGCCCTGGCTGACCAGAGCCTCGACAGGTTCAATAGTATCGTTACGGATCACCGCGCCGAACTGTTGCATCATTTGCTGGATGAACGGATCGCCGTGGATCGAGTCCTCAGCCTCGCGCTGGCGGTCGGCACGTCGACGCGAAGCCGCCTGGGCCGGGGTTTCCTGCTCAGGCTTGATCAGCTCGATGCTCACCGTCAGGGTGCGCTGGTGATATTGGTTCAGCGCATCGTTCAGCCGGCGTTGTTGAGTCGCGTTGAACAGCGCGCTGTGGGCCGGGTCCAGGTGCAGCAACCAGTGGTCGCCATCGACGGCAATCAGCGTGCAGTTGGCGGCGATGCTGCCGGTCATGCCGGAAATCGGCAATTTCGGGAACAGCTCCAGCCATTGCAATGCCAGCCCTGTGGCCGGCATCGCAGCCGGTTCAGGTTCGGGGGCCGGCGCGGGTTCTGCGGCGTGCTCACTGGCCAGCTCATCGAGGTAACTATAGGCCGAATCCATGTCCGGCTCGATGTAGTCCTCGTCCAGCGGCGGCTCGTCATCCAGGTCCATGTCCGGCGTGGCGGCGTCGACTTCAGCCACCGACGGCTCGGGAATCGGCGCTGCCACCCACTCCGGTGCATCGGGTACAACGCTATCCGGAGTCGGCGTCGGTATTGGCGTCAGGTCAGGCTGCTCGGCAATCGTCTCCAGCACCGGCTCGACAGCCGGTTGCTGCACGATCTCAGGCTCTACCGGATCGTTCCAGGGCAAGTCGACGACTTCTTCGACAATGGCCACGGGTTCAGCCACCGCTTCGACCACCGACGCAGGCACGACCACTGGAGCAACAGGCTCAGGTGTCGGCACTGGTTCAACCACCTCGGCAACCGGCTGGACCGGCGCCGCAGCGACAGGTGCAGCGGCAACGGAAGCAGGCGCAACTACCGGCGCAACACGCGGTGCGCCAGCCACTGAGTTTGCGGAATCAACTGTGGCCTGGCTGATCCCCACTGGCTTTAGCGGCTGCCTCGGCGCGTCTGCAGTGTCTGCCGGGCGGAACGCGAGCATTCGCAGCAAGACCATTTCGAATCCGCCGCGCGGGTCCGGCGCCAGCGGCAAATCGCGGCGACCAATCAAGCCCATCTGGTAATAGAACTGCACGTCTTCGGCTGGCAAGGCCTGAGCCAGCGCCAACACCCGATCGCGGTCGCCATGACCGTTATCGACGCCCTCAGGCAAGGCCTGGGCAATCGCGACGCGGTGCAGCACGTTAAGAATTTCCGACAGCACGCCATTCCAGTCCGGGCCCTGCTCGGCCAGATGCCGCACCGCTTCGAGCAACGCCTTGGCATCGCCATCGAGCAGCGCGTGCAGGACGTCGTAGACCTGACCGTGATCGAGCGTGCCGAGCATAGCCCGCACGTCGGCCGCCATGACCTTGCCTTCACCGAAGGCAATGGCCTGGTCGGTGAGGCTCATGGCATCGCGCATCGAACCGTCGGCAGCGCGGCCCAACAGCCACAGCGCATCGTCTTCGAACGGCACATTCTCGACGCTCAGCACATGGGTCAAATGCTCGACCACACGCTCCGGCGTCATGTTTTTCAGCGAGAACTGCAGGCACCGCGACAGAATCGTTGCCGGAAGTTTCTGTGGATCGGTGGTCGCCAGGATGAACTTGACGTAGGGCGGCGGCTCTTCGAGGGTTTTCAACAGCGCATTGAAGGAATGGCTGGAGAGCATGTGCACTTCGTCGATCAGGTAGACCTTGAAGCGCCCACGGCTCGGCGCGTACTGCACGTTATCGAGCAGCTCACGGGTGTCCTCGACCTTGGTCCGGCTCGCGGCGTCGATCTCGATCAGGTCGACAAAGCGCCCTTCATCGATTTCGCGGCACACCGAGCACTCGCCACATGGCGTCGACGTGATACCTGTCTCACAGTTCAGACATTTGGCAATGATCCGCGCGATGGTGGTCTTGCCCACACCCCGGGTACCGGTAAAAAGATAGGCGTGGTGCAGCCGCTGGCTGTCCAAGGCATTGATCAGAGCCTTGAGCACATGGGTCTGGCCGACCATTTCGCGGAACGAGCGCGGACGCCATTTACGTGCAAGAACCTGATAACTCATCGAAAACCGTCGCAACTGGGAAGCGGAAGCGGGTAATGCTAGCGGAGCAAGGCCAAAATTGCATCCGGTGTGCTCCGCTAATCTGGCTAAGCTGGTATTTGGATCCGTTTTAATCGGTTCCTGCCGGTCTTATTGCTGGAGAATTTATGCGTTCAGCCTTGGGGGCTTTGCTGTTGATCAGCGTCAGCGCTACTGGTGCGCCTGCCCCCTTGCGCTTTGCGATCACCGACAGCTGGGCGATGCCCATGGTGCAAATCGATCATGGCCGACCGACCCAGGGCATTCTGTACGATGTGATGCTCAGCCTGGCCACACAACTGGGACTGCCGGCCGAGTTTCACGTGCTGGCCCGCGCACGCGTGCAAAGCGCCATGGAGCACGGGGAAATCGACATCCGCTGCTACGCGGCGCAGTCCTGGCTACCAAATCAGTCCGCAGACTATCTCTGGAGCGTTCCGTTGTGGTTTCAACGCGACGTGCTAGTCAGCACGCAAGGCTCTCCTGCCTCGGTCATCCCTGCCAGCCTTCCTGTGCAGCCGATCGGCACCGTACTCGGCTACAGCTATCCGACCCTGCAACCACTCTTCGACAGCGGCCAACTCAAACGCGACGATGCGCGCAATCAGGAACAGGTGCTACGAAAGCTGGCGGCCGGCCGCAATCACTACGCTGTCAGCAATCAATGGGCCCTGGACTGGGTCAACCTGCAACTGTTGCCCGACCAGCCATTGCGGGCAGTCGCGGTGTTGCAGGAGCAAAACGTCGGCTGCTACGTGCGTAACGACCCAAGACTGCCGGTCCAGTTGATTCTGCAAACGCTGCTCAAGATGAAAATGTCCGGGGAAGTCGACGACATCATCAGGCTCTACACCGGAACCAACGAACCGACCCTGGCCGACCAGTAAGCCTCAGACCGCCTGGTCCAGCGTCTGCCACCGGGTTGGTGCGACGAAGGCCTCGACCCAGCCCGGCACCTCGCTGGCCGGCATCGGCCGCGCAATGAAATAGCCCTGCGCTACCTCACAGCCCAGGCGCAACAGCAACTCGCCATGCTCGATGCTTTCCAGGCCCTCGGCGATCACCTCTCGCCCAAACGCCCGGGCAAGACCAATGACTGCGGTGGTCAACGCCAGATCATCGCGATCATGCAGTATGTCGCGCACAAATGACTTATCGATCTTGATGGTTTGCGTGTGCAGACGCTTGAGGTAACTCAGCGACGAATAACCCGTGCCAAAATCCCCCAGGGAAAACCTTACGCCCAGCGCCTGACAGGCCTGCAGGCAGGTGCTGACGTGCTGAATATTCTCGATCGCCACCGACTCGACAATCTCCAGGTCAAGCAACTGGGGCGCGACCCAGGCGTGCCGTGCAAGCACGGTCTTGAGCCGATCAAAAAAGTCCGCCCGCTGAAAATGCCGGGCAGCGATGTTGACGCTGACCGGCCAGCGTTGACCGTTCTTTTGCCATCGCGACAACTGCGCCAGAACCTGCTCCATCACCCATTCGCCAATATCGACGATCAGGTCCGTCTCCTCGACAAACGGCAGAAACTCCCTGGGCGGCACCAGGCCATCCTGCGGGTGCTCCCAGCGCAGCAACGCTTCGAAACCAACCACCGCACCGCAGCGCATATTGACCTTGGGCTGAAAATGCAGGCGCAGCTCATCGTTGAGCAAGGCCTGACGCACCCGCGCAACCGTCTGGTGAGTGGCCTTGACCTCTTGGTCGCGCACCACATCAAACAGGTGGAATCGGTTACGCCCGCTCTGCTTGGCCACGTACATTGCCTGATCGGCATGGCGCAGCAGGGTTTCCGCATCTTCGCTATCGACCGGGAACAACGTGACACCGATGCTGGCAAACACATTGATGTCCTTGCCCAGAATCGAGTACGGCGCAGAGATCGCCTCGAGCACGCGATGCAGCGCCGCGCGCAATTCCGGCATATCGCGCACAAACCGCAAGATCAGCACGAACTCGTCCCCGGCCAGCCGCGCCACCACATCCTCGCCGCGAACGATGGTGCGCAGACGCTTGGCCACCTCGACCAGCAACAAGTCGCCGCTGGCGTGACCATAGCCGTCATTGACCGCCTTGAAGCCGTCGAGGTCGAGCATGCACACCGCCAACGGCACCTTCTCGATGCGAGAATAATCCAGGGCCTGCTCGAGCAAGTCGGAGAGATACGCCCGATTGGGCAGGCCGGTCAGGACGTCATGGCCGACCCGCCATTGCAGCGAGTGCAGCAACTGCCGCTTTTCACTGATATCGAAGCAAATCGACAGATACCGATGAACCCGTCCGGTCGACTCATCCAGCACCGGCACCATGGTGCTGTCGACCCAATTCAGGCTACCGTCTTTGGACCGGTTGCAGATTTCGCCCTTCCAGACTTTGCCCAGGGCAACCGTGCGCCACATCGTTGTGAAGAAATCGTCAGGATGCAGACCTGAATTGAGGATGCGGTGATTGGCCCCCAACAACTCCTCGCGACTGTAGCCAGACACTGCGCAAAACAAATCGTTGACGTAAGTAATGCGCCCCGCCAGGTCTGTCTCGGAAAAAATGGCGGCTGCATCTACGGCCCTGCGGTACTTCTCATCCATGAGTCCGGCTCACTGTGGCTAGCGGTTGTACCGCTCGACCAGCGCACAACGCCCGGAAGAGATGTTTTGAAGGATGCGGCACTGCGCAGAGGGTCGCAGCGCGTGATGCTGCCAGGGCAACATCCTTGTAAAAGAGCGGGCCGGCAAATTCAGATGCACGTTAAAACTCCATGAACAGCATTTGATGGCCCCCGAACAAACGAAGATCAACTAGGCTCAGAGGCCTCGTACAGGCACGCCAAAAACACCGACTCTGGTAATATTGAAACGGCATTTCGCGTCGTCGGCGGCGTCTCTGCACACCCTGCGAGGTAACGCAATGCTGGCCGTCTCACATTGCCTGGACTTATGAAGCCAGGTCACCAAATGCCTGTACGAAACGGGGATTCTACGAAATACATCACATTTTGCAAAGCAAGGTGATGGATCATGCAGTTGTCTAATGCAAAAATCTATCGTTAAGTTCTTGATTCTAAATGGGAATTGAGCGATGCAAATTTCAAGTTTGGGTCCAGCCATAAGACGCTATCGCAAGGTGGCGGGGCTTACTCAGGCTGAACTCGGTGAAAAAACCGGTTTTGACCCCAAAACCATCAGCCGCTTCGAAACCGGCACCTATACCCCCAGCGTGGAAGCCCTGTTCATGCTTGCCGATGTGCTGGGAGTGAAGCTCAAAGCGTTTTTTGCCGATCTTGGCGACGAAGACGAACAGCGAGCGTATTTGTTCGGTGTCATACACAAAGCCACCCCGAAGGATCTGGGAAAGCTGATCGCGGCGGTAGACCAGGCCTTGTCCAAGCCTTAGAGCCAGAAACAAAAAAGAGCAGGCACGTGTATTGGATTGATACACCTGCCTGCTCTTTTGCTATCGACTACTGACAGAAACTGACAGACCGACCGTTTAGGCTTGAGCCATCAACGCCAACGACATCGGAGTCGCCATGAACGCCCAACATTACCTGCTGCTGTACGTCGACAGCCCCGCCACCAGCGCCAACTTCTATAGCCGCCTGCTCGACAAACCACCGGTTGAACTACAACCGACCTTTGCGCTGTTCATTCTCGATTCGGGTGTAAAACTTGGGTTGTGGTCCAGGCACACCGTGGAACCTGCAGCCGAAGCGGCGGGCGGTGGCGGCGAACTGGGATTCTCGGTGGCCGACCAACAGGCAGTTGACACGCTGTACGCAGCATGGACCGCACAAGGGCTGCGCATCGCCCAAGAGCCGATTGAACTGGATTTCGGCTACACCTTCGTGGCGCTCGATCCGGATGGGCATCGGCTGCGGGTGTTTGCGCTTTCGGAATGACGGCGAGGTTATTTTGGACGAAGCAAGGCATCGATCAGGAAAGATCAATGAGATAAAAATTCTGGATTTTTTTGAGGATCACAAGCCTTGCGAATGAAGGCTTGGCGTTAAGGTGGCGACCCCACCAGCCACACCCCGGCACACAATGTTCCCGCTGTGGCTGCTTCCTTCCGGATCTGACCAGGTTCACGGGTAATCGTTGCGGGGGGACCGATGGGGTCACCATAACGACGCTCACCTGACGGCGAGCCGCGCCATTGTACCTATCTGAGACGAAGTTACAACCGTTCGCGCAGATTAAAAAATATGAACCGGTTCAAGGACATGCGTTGGTCTTGAAAAGGTCGCGGCCTACGGCAGCTCCTACATGCATACATTGCCCCGCAGGAACTGCCGAAGGCTGCGACCTTGCCGACTTCAGGCAGTAATGCCGTGCCCGGCCAAAAACGCCACGAACGCTTCTTCGTCCAGCACCTTCAACCCCAGCTCATTGGCCTTGACCAATTTGGAGCCGGCGCCAGGCCCCGCCACTACACAGTAAGTCTTGGCCGACACCGAGCCCGCCACCTTGGCGCCGAGGCTTTCGAGCTTGTCCTTGGCGACGTCACGGCTCATCAGCTCCAGAGAGCCGGTGAGCACCCAGGTCTGGCCTGCCAGCGGCAAGCCTTCGACGACTTTTTTCTCGCTTTGCCAATGCATGCCAAAGTCGCGCAACTGCTGCTCGGCATCCAGCGCCAACCGACGGTTCTGCTCGATGGCGAAGAATTCCCGAACGGCGTTGGCCTGCTTCTCCGGCAGCGCCTGGCGCATGTCCAGCCAGTCGGCGCTGATGATCGCTTCCAGCGAACCGAACTTGTCAGCCAACTTCTGCGCCCCGCCCGGTCCGACCGAGGGAATGTTCAGCTTGTCGATCATCCCGCCCAGCGTGGTACTGGCGGCAAACTCGGCGCCCAATTCGCCCTGATCCTGAATCTCCAGGCCATGCTTGAGCAGTTCTTCGATCACCTTCCGGTTGTGCGCGTCTTCGAAGAAGCTGTGAATCTCGTAGGCGACTTCCAGGCCGACATCCGGCAAGTACGTCAGCACCTGCGGCAATGCCTGCTGAATCCGCGCAAGCGATGCCAGCGAGCGCGCCAGGACCTTGGCCGTCTCTTCGCCGACATCCGGAATACCGAGGGCGTAGATGAAGCGCGCCAAACCCGGTTTCTTGCTGTCGGCAATCGCGCTGAGCAAGTTCTTGCTCGACAACTCGGCGAACCCTTCAAGGTCGACGATCTGTTCGAAGCTCAAGGCGTACAAATCCGCCGGCGAACTGACCAGACCTTCATCCACCAACTGCTCGACGCTCTTCTCGCCCAGCCCCTCGATGTCCATGGCCCGGCGCGAAACGAAATGGATGATCGCTTGCTTGAGCTGGGCCCCACAGGCCAGACGCCCGACACAACGATACACCGCCCCTTCGCTGAGCGTTTCGCGACCCTTGCTGCGCTTGACCAACTGCGTGCGCTCGACATGCGAACCACAGACCGGGCAGCACTTGGGAATCTGCACGGGACGGGCATTTTCCGGGCGACGCTCGGTAACCACTTGCACCACTTGCGGGATCACGTCACCGGCGCGGCGAATGATCACCGTATCGCCGATCATCAAGCCCAGACGCGCGACTTCGTCCATGTTGTGCAATGTCGCGTTGGACACGGTCACACCCGCCACTTTCAC
Organism: Pseudomonas sp. FW306-02-D09B; assembly: GCF_058782685.1. Classification (NCBI taxonomy): domain Bacteria; kingdom Pseudomonadati; phylum Pseudomonadota; class Gammaproteobacteria; order Pseudomonadales; family Pseudomonadaceae; genus Pseudomonas; species Pseudomonas sp. FW306-02-D09B. Next base: position 114,359 of record NZ_JBYSXY010000011.1, on the reverse strand, counting down.
CGGTTTCAAGCGTGCAACCGGAGTGACTGCACCGGTTCGACCGACCTGGAACTCCACGTCGAGCAACTCGGTGAGCTCTTCCATCGCCGGAAACTTGTGGGCAATTGCCCAGCGCGGCTCGCGAGCACGAAAGCCCAGCTCACGCTGCGAGGCGAGGCTGTTGACCTTGAACACCACACCATCGATTTCATAAGGCAGCGCATTACGGCGCTCGCCGATATCGCGGTAGTAATCCAGGCATTCACCAATACCCTTGGCCAGTTTCAACTCGTGACTGACCGGCAAGCCCCATAGCTTGAGTTGTTGCAGATTGCCGATGTGCGTGTCGGCAATCTCGGCCGAGACCTGGCCGAGACCGTAGCAGCAAAACTCCAGTGGGCGACTGGCGGTAATCTTCGAATCCAGCTGACGCAAGCTGCCTGCCGCGGCGTTGCGCGGGTTGGCGAAGGTTTTGCCGCCGGCTTCCAGTTGCGCGGCGTTCAGGCGATCGAAACCAGCCTTGGACATATACACTTCGCCGCGCACTTCCAGGGTCGACGGCCAGCCGCTGCCCTGCAGCTTGAGCGGAATGTTGCGCACCGTGCGCACGTTGACGCTGATGTCTTCACCGGTGGTGCCGTCGCCGCGAGTAGCACCACGCACCAGCATGCCGTCCTGATACAGCAAGCTGACCGCCAGGCCATCGAGCTTCGGTTCGCAGCTGTACTCCACCTCGGCGCCAGCGCCAAACAAATCGCCGGCCGGCAAATCCAGACCTTCGGTGACCCGGCGATCGAACTCGCGCATGTCGTTTTCTTCGAAGGCGTTACCGAGGCTGAGCATCGGCACTTCGTGCCGCACTTGAGTGAATGCTGCAAGCGCCGCACCGCCAACCCGCTGGGTCGGCGAGTCGACAGTGACCAGCTCGGGATTTGCCGTTTCCAGCGCCTTGAGCTCATGGAACAGCCGATCGTATTCGGCGTCCGGAATGCTCGGCTCGTCGAGAACGTAGTAACGGTAGTTGTGCTGATCCAGCTCAGCGCGCAGCTCTAGAATGCGTTTTTCAACGGCGGTCATGGGTGCTCTCTCATAAAGCAAAAGAGCAGCCGAGGCTGCTCAATCTTCAAAATACGATATCGCGTAAAGACGCAGATTCTGTGGCGAGGGAGCTTGCTCCCGCTCGGCGGCGAAGCCGTCGTAAACCAGAATGGGGCCGCTTCGCAGCCCAGCGGGAGCAAGCTCCCTCGCCACAAGAAGCTCTCTAGTCATAGAGAGCTTGACCATTCGATATCAGCGCTTCTGGGTCAGGGCGCGACGCTCGAACTCGACGATACGTTGACGGTAGTGCTCGATGGTCTGAGCGGTCAGTACGCTGCGCTGATCGTCTTTCAGTTCGCCATTGAGCTCCTGAGACAGTTTGCGGGCAGCGGCGACCATCACGTCGAAGGCCTGTTTCGGGTGGCGCGGGCCTGGCAAACCGAGGAAGAAGCTGACAGCCGGGGTGCTGAACAGATCGATATCGTCCAGATCGAACACGCCAGGCTTGACCGCGTTGGCCATGGAGAACAGCACTTCGCCGTTGCCGGCCATGCTTTCGTGACGATGGAAGATATCCATCTCGCCAAAACGCAGACCGCTTTCCAGGATGTTCTGCAACAGGGCCGGGCCTTTGAATCCGCCCGGGTCACGGCAGATCACGCTGATGACCAGGACTTCTTCTGCCTGCGGCTGTTCTTTATTGACTGCAGCGCTCGACGATTTGGTTTCGTCCGGGAAATCATCACGACTGCTGAAGCTCGGGCCGCCATCCAGGTCCAGATTCAAATTCAGGTCGCCCTGGGATGGCTCGCCACCACGCTTGCTGCGCTTGGAGCCCGACTCACGCGGCTCACGGGCAGGCATGCTCACCGACGGCAAGTCATGCTCGTCGAGTTGCGGTTCTTTATGGGTATCCAGCACGCGTGGCGGGCCCAGCAGTTCGGCACCACTGTCCTCGTCCGGCAGGTTGGACAGGCTTCGGTCCAGGCGAAACTTCAGCTTGCCCTTGCCGCCGCGCATGCGCCGCCAGCCATCAAAAAGAATACCGGCAATGACAATAATGCCGATGACGATCAGCCACTCGCGCAGACCGATTTCCATGTAATCCCGTGCCTCTATAAAAAATGCTGGAAAATAAGGGGTTTACAAGCTGTAAACCGCTTTAAAACGTGGCGCCAACTCTATGTTCTGAATGGCGTTTTGCCCACGCATACGAAAAATTGACATTAAACTAGCACGACCAAAGATAACTTTACACCGTCAGTCACAATGGCTTCAGCCATTATGTCGATTAGCCAGCATTCTCTGTGGGTAAAAATCCCTGATTCCCGCAAATATCTGGCCTACGCGCCATGACTCAGGCGTCCACCATCGCCATCGCCTCCTCGACATCCACGGCTACCAGACGCGAACAACCAGGCTCGTGCATCGTGACCCCCATCAATTGGTCGGCCATTTCCATGGCGATCTTGTTGTGGGTGATATAGATGAACTGCACCGTTTGCGACATCTCTTTCACCAATCGGGCATAGCGTCCAACGTTAGCGTCATCCAAAGGTGCGTCAACTTCGTCGAGCATGCAAAACGGCGCCGGGTTCAGCTTGAAGATCGCAAAAACCAGCGCCAATGCCGTCAGGGCTTTTTCACCGCCTGACAGCAAATGGATGGTGCTGTTCTTCTTCCCGGGCGGACGCGCCATGATCGTCACCCCTGTATCGAGTAGATCTTCGCCCGTCAGTTCCAAATAAGCGCTGCCTCCACCGAAAACTTTTGGAAAAAGCGCCTGCAATCCACCGTTAATCTGATCAAAGGTATCTTTGAAGCGATTGCGGGTTTCCTTGTCGATCTTGCGAATGACGTTTTCCAGGGTGTCGAGCGCTTCCACCAGGTCAGCGTCCTGAGCATCCAGATAACGCTTGCGCTCGGACTGCTGCTGGTACTCGTCGATAGCCGCGAGGTTGATCGCGCCCAGTCGCTGAATTCGCGCAGCAATGCGCTCGAGCTCTTCTTCAGCGTCTTTTTCGTTCGCTTCAGCCACCAGAGTGGCGAGCACCCCCTGCAGGTCATAGCCGTCTTCGAGCAATTGATCCTGCAAGGTCTTGCGGCGCACGGTCAGGGCCTGCCATTCCATGCGCTGCTGTTCAAGTTGACCACGGATCAGCTGTGATTGCTGCTCGGCCTGGCTGCGGCGTTTCTCGGCATCACGCAATTCGCGGTCGGCATCTTCCAGGGCGATCTGTGCGGTTCTGAGTTCTTCGTCGACGCTCATGCGCTTGTCGAGCAACTCTTCAAGCTTGAGCCGCAACTCTTCCAGCGGCGCTTCGCCCTCCTCCAGATTAAGACTGAGCTGCTCGCGCTTTTCAGTTAGGCGCTCGGACTGCAATTCCAGCCGTTCCAGTGCCTGACGGGTTGAATCGTGTTGCGCCTTGAGCGAGCCCAGACGCACCGCCAATTGGTGCGCATGGTCTTTATGCTGACGGGCCTCCTGCCGCACCCGATCCAGGCGTTCGCGCAAGCTGTCGCGCTGAGCCAGCAGCAATTCGCGCTGTTCGGTGTCGATCGCCATGCTGTCGAGGGCTTCCTGCAATTGCAGGCGCGACTCGCCAATCTGTTCATGCTCCAGCGCACGCTGCTCCGCCAGTTCACCGAGCTCTTCGTCGAGCCGTGTGCGGCGCAGCATCAGTTGCTCGGCCTTGGCTTTGCCGGCCGACAACTGAGCTTTCAATTCGCCTTGCTGGCGCGCTTCGTCCTGCAGCAAACGGCGCAGGTGTTCGCGGCCATTCTCTTGCTGACGCTGCTGGGCGCGCAGGTTTTGCAAGGTGGTTTCCAGCGTCTCGACGGTGGCTTCACGCTCTTCGCGCTCAAGCCCCAGACGCTGGATTTCCTGCCCGCGCGCCAACATGCCGCTCTCGGCCTCACTGGCGCGGCGCACCCGCAAAAAGTGCCGCCCAACCCAGTAGCCATCACGGCTGATCAGGCTTTCGCCAACCGACAATTGCCCACGCAGCGACAGCGCTTGTTCAAGACTGTCCACCGGTTTGACCTGCCCCAGCCACGGCGACAGATCGATCTGCGCCTCAACTTTGTCGAGCAGGCTGCCGGGGATCCGCACTCCATCGCTGGCCGGGCTGAGCAAACGCAGATCGCCTTGGGCAAAGCCGGACAGATCGAAGCCCGCGAAGTCATCGACCAGCACGGCTTGCAGGTCGGCACCGAGCACGGTTTCCACCGCCAGCTCCCAACCCGCCTCAACCTTCAAGCCTTCGGCCAGACGCGGGCGTTCGGCCAGATGCTGTTCACGCAACCACTCGGCGGCGCCGGTGCCCGGATCGAGCGCCGCTTGCTGCAACGCCTCCAGCGAGGCCAGGCGCCCGTTGAGCCGTTGCAAGTCACCCTGCGCCTGCTGCTGGTTTTGCAGGGCCAGTTGCAGTTCCTGACGCAACTGCTCAAGCCGCTCGACCTGCGCTTCTTCGCTGGCCTGCAAATCTTCGAGGGTCGCTTCACTGGCGGCGAGCTGTTCACTCAGATCGAGAATCGCCGCGTCTTCCGGGGCTGCCGACAACAGGTCGCGCTCTTCGGCCAAGCGACGTTGGCGCTCGGCCAGGCGTTCCATGCTGGTTTCCAGCTGCTGGATGCGCGACTGCTGGACTTCAGCCTGACGCCGTGGCTCGGCCGAGCGCAGGTTAAAACTGTCCCACTGCTCCTGCCAGCCGTGCATGGTGGTTTCGGATTCTTCCAGCGCGGCGGCGGCCTCTTCAGCGGCGGCGCTGGTGACTTCCTGCTCAGGCGTGAGCAGGTCCAGCTCTTCGCCGAGAGTTGCCAGCAAGGTGCGGTCGTGGCCCAGGTGCGACTCGGTTTCCAGGCGCGAACGCTCGGCTTCCTTGAGGTCATCCTGCAACTGACGCAAACGCTGCTGGCCGTGCTGGATGCTTTGCTCGACCCGGGCGATGTCGCCGCCGACCGAATAGAAACGTCCCTGCACCAGATTGAAGCGCTCAGACAGGTCGTGATGACCGTCGCGCAGCCGCTCGATGCTCGCATCGGCATTGCGCTGTTCAGCGACCAGGGCTTCGAAACTGATTTCCTGGTTGCCAATGATTGCTTCGCGCTGGCCAACCTGTTCGTTCAATTCCTGCCAGCGTAGCGCCGACAGTTGTGCCTTGAGCTGACGCTCTTCGGCTTTGTATTCCTGATACTTTTCGGCCGCCTGGGCCTGACGATGCAAGCGTTCGAGCTGACGTTCCAGCTCATCACGCAGATCGGTCAGGCGGGCGAGGTTTTCGTGGGTGCGACGGATGCGGTTTTCGGTCTCGCGCCGGCGCTCCTTGTACTTGGAGATCCCCGCCGCTTCTTCAATGAAGTTGCGCAGGTCTTCCGGCTTGGACTCGATCAGCTTGGAGATCATCCCTTGTTCGATGATCGAGTAGCTGCGCGGGCCCAGGCCGGTACCGAGAAAAATGTCGGTGATATCGCGGCGACGGCATTTGGTGCCGTTGAGGTAATACGTGGTCTGGCTGTCGCGGGTGACTTTGCGGCGAATGGAAATCTCCGCGTAAGCCGCGTATTCACCGAGCAACGTGCCGTCGGAGTTGTCGAAAACCAGTTCGATGCTTGCCTGGCTCACCGGTTTGCGACTGGTAGAGCCGTTGAAGATGACGTCGGTCATCGACTCGCCGCGCAAGTTCTTGGCCGAGCTCTCGCCCATCACCCAGCGTACGGCGTCGATGATGTTCGACTTGCCGCAACCGTTGGGCCCGACCACCGCCGCCATGTTACTGGGGAAGTTCACCGTGGTCGGGTCGACGAAGGATTTGAACCCCGCCAGTTTGATGCACTTGAGCCGCACGCTCAGGCAACCGGCAAGGCAGACAGCACCAGATCGCAACTGCGCCGGGCATAAGCCGAGAGCACGACGCGAATCTCTGGCAGATCACGAGCCAGCACGGCCGCGAGCAAGCGCTCGAACAGCTCGAGGAACTCACTCATCTCGGCCTTGCGCTGTTCCAGGGCGAGAAAATACGCACGGCTCATGGCCGGTTGCAGGTTCTCGACGGTTTCCTGCAAGTACGGATTATTGGCGAATGGGTACGCCGCGCGCATCACGCTGAAGCTGTCTTCGACAAAGGCGCGGATGTCCTGACGCTCGTAACTGGCGATCAGGCGCTGCTGGATTTGCACGAACGGCGCCATGTCGGCCTGAACCTGCCAGCCACTGGCCACTGAATTACCAAGCAGGATGTACAGCTCGCTCATCAGCGTGCACAGGCTCTGCACCTTGTGTGCGGTGAGTTCGGTCACATGAGCACCACGACGCGGCAAGATGGCGATCAGGTGCCGGCGCTCGAGAATCAGCAAGGCTTCGCGAACCGAGCCGCGGCTTACATTGAGGGCCAGCGTGACCTTCTGTTCCTGGATGCGCTCTCCGGGCTTGAGGTCGCCGCGAATGATGCGTTCGGCGAGGTGGTGAGCAATTTGCTCGGCGAGGCTGTCCGGCGCCTTGAACGTCATGGTTTTCCTTCAAACTCTTCGATCTGTACAAGCGGCGCAGTGTAGCGCACTTGCGGGGTGATGGCGCAGGGCCAAGCCAGCGGAATTTGGCACGATTCAAGCAAAAAGCGAGGTATCCCGAGAGGGTCAATAATGAAATAAGCCACTGTTGATCGGCAAAAGCGATTTTTCCTGACCCCCAAGTCAGAAAATCATTGACCGAAAGGTCAGACCTGATAAATTCAGGTTCGTCGGTTAACAACAATAATGAGTCTGCGAGGCCTTCCGTGATCCAGTTTTTACTTAACCAGGAACTCCGTAGCGAGCACGCCCTGGACCCAAACCTGACCGTGCTCAACTATCTGCGCGAACATTTGGGCAAACCCGGTACCAAAGAAGGTTGCGCCAGCGGTGACTGTGGCGCGTGTACGGTGGTGGTCGGTGAATTGCAGACCGATGACAACGGCCGCGAACACATTCGCTATCGCAGCCTCAACTCGTGCCTGACGTTTGTTTCGTCACTGCACGGCAAACAGCTGATCAGCGTCGAAGACCTCAAACACCAAGGCAAGCTGCACAGCGTGCAAAAAGCCATGGTCGAGTGCCATGGCTCACAGTGCGGCTTCTGCACACCGGGCTTTGTAATGTCATTGTTCGCGCTACAGAAAAACAGCGATCACGCCGATTCCCACAAAGCTCACGAAGCCCTCGCCGGCAACCTCTGCCGCTGCACCGGCTACCGGCCGATCCTCGCCGCCGCCGAACAAGTGTGCAGCGCCAAACAGCCCGACCAGTTCGATGCTCGCGAAGCCGAAACCATCGCTCGCCTGAAAGCCATTGCTCCGACCGACACCGGTGAACTGAACAGCGGCGATAAACGCTGCCTGGTGCCACTGACCGTCGCCGATCTGGCCGACCTCTACGACGCCTATCCGCAAGCCAAACTGTTGGCCGGCGGTACCGACCTGGCGCTGGAAGTGACCCAGTTCCACCGCACGCTGCCGGTGATGATCTACGTCGGCAACGTCGCAGAAATGAAGCGCATCGAGCGCTTTGACGATCGCCTGGAAATCGGCGCCGCCACCGCCCTCTCCGACTGCTACGATGCCCTCGAGGCCGAGTACCCGGACTTCGGCGAATTGCTGCAACGCTTCGCCTCCTTGCAAATCCGCAATCAGGGCACCCTCGGCGGCAACATCGGCAACGCCTCGCCGATTGGTGACTCACCTCCGCTGCTGATCGCCCTGGGCGCACAGATTGTTTTGTGCAAAGGCGAAACCCGCCGCACGCTGGCACTGGAAGACTATTTCATCGATTACCGGGTCACTGCGCGCCAGGAAAGCGAGTTCATCGAAAAGATCATCGTGCCGCGTGCCAGCGCGGAACAACTGTTCCGCGCCTACAAGGTCTCCAAGCGTCTGGACGATGACATTTCCGCGGTCTGCGCGGCATTCAACCTGCGCATCGAAAACGGCGTGGTTGCCGACGCCCGCGTCGCGTTCGGCGGCATGGCCGCGACGCCGAAACGCGCGAAAAGCTGCGAAGCCGCACTGCTCGGCGCGCAGTGGAGTTCACTTTCTCAAGGGCAGACAACGGTCGAACGTGCCTGCGCCGCCCTTGCGCAAGACTTCACACCGCTCACGGACTTCCGTGCGAGCAAGGAATACCGCCTGCTCAGCGCGCAGAACCTGCTGCGTAAATACTTCATCGAACTGCAAACACCGCACATCGAGACTCGGGTGACCGCTTATGTCTAACCATCACAAAGTCGAGAAGACCCAAGCCGAACTGGCCGAACTGTTTGCCAAGGACCTGACCACCGGTGTCGGTCGCAGCGTCAAGCACGACAGCGCCGACAAACACGTGTCCGGTGAAGCGCAGTACATCGACGACCGGCTGGAATTCCCGAATCAGCTGCACGTTTACGCGCGACTCTCGGACCGTGCCCACGCGAAAATCATCAGCATCGACACTAAGCCCTGCTACGCCTTCGAAGGCGTGCGCATCGCCATTACCCACGAGGACGTACCGGGCCTGAAAGACATCGGCCCATTGTTGCCGGGCGACCCCTTACTGGCCATCGACGACGTGCAATTCGTCGGTCAGCCGGTGCTCGCGGTGGCCGCGAAAGACCTGGATACCGCGCGCAAGGCGGCCATGGCCGCGATCATCGAATACGAAGATCTGGAGCCGGTGCTCGACGTCGTCGAAGCCTTGCGCAAACGCCATTTCGTGCTCGACAGCCACACCCACAAGCGCGGCGACTCGGCCACTGCGCTGGCGACTGCCGAGCACCGGATTCAAGGCACGCTGCACATCGGCGGCCAGGAACACTTCTATCTGGAAACCCAGATCTCTTCGGTGATGCCGACCGAAGACGGCGGCATGATCGTCTACTGCTCGACCCAGAACCCCACCGAAGTGCAGAAACTGGTGGCGGAAGTACTCGACGTCTCGATGAACAAAATCGTCGTCGACATGCGCCGCATGGGCGGTGGTTTCGGCGGCAAGGAAACCCAGGCCGCCAGCCCGGCCTGCCTCTGCGCGGTGATCGCGCACCTGACCGGACAGCCGACCAAAATGCGTCTGCCACGGGTCGAAGACATGCTGATGACCGGCAAGCGTCACCCGTTCTACATTGAATACGATGTCGGCTTCGACGACAGCGGACGCCTGCACGGCATCCAGCTGGAACTGGCCGGCAACTGCGGTTGTTCACCGGACCTGTCGGCGTCGATCGTCGACCGGGCGATGTTCCACTCGGACAACTCGTACTACCTGGGCGACGCGACCATCAACGGTCACCGCTGCAAGACCAACACCGCGTCGAACACCGCCTATCGCGGCTTTGGCGGCCCGCAAGGAATGGTCGCCATCGAAGAAGTGATGGACGCCATCGCCCGTCATCTGGGCCTCGACCCGCTGGCGGTGCGCAAGGCCAACTACTACGGCAAGACCGAGCGCAACGTCACCCATTACTACCAGACCGTCGAACACAACATGCTCGAGGAAATCACCGCCGAGCTGGAAGAAAGCAGCCAGTACGCCGAACGCCGCGAAGCGATCCGCCGCTACAACGCCAACAGCCCGATCCTGAAAAAAGGCCTGGCGCTGACCCCGGTGAAATTCGGTATTTCCTTCACCGCCAGCTTCCTCAACCAGGCCGGTGCGCTGATTCACGTCTACACCGACGGCAGCATTCACCTGAACCACGGCGGCACCGAAATGGGCCAGGGCTTGAACGTCAAAGTCGCGCAAGTCGTGGCCGAAGTGTTCCAGGTTGAAATCGACCGTGTGCAGATCACCGCGACCAACACCGACAAAGTGCCGAACACCTCGCCGACCGCCGCGTCCAGCGGTGCCGACCTGAACGGCAAGGCTGCGCAAAACGCCGCCGAAATCATCAAGCAACGCCTGGTGGAATTTGCCGCGCGCAAGTATGCGGTCAGCGAAGAAGACGTGGAGTTTCACAACGGCCACGTGCGGGTTCGCGATCAGATCCTGACCTTCGAAGAACTGATCCAGCAGGCGTATTTCGCCCAGGTGTCGCTGTCCAGCACCGGCTTCTACAAGACTCCGAAAATCTACTACGACCGTAGCCAGGCACGCGGCCGGCCGTTCTACTACTACGCGTTTGGCGCAGCCTGCGCCGAGGTGATCGTCGACACCCTCACCGGCGAATACAAAATGCTCCGCACCGATATCCTGCATGACGTCGGCGCCTCGCTGAACCCGGCCATCGACATGGGCCAGGTCGAAGGTGGCTTCATCCAGGGCATGGGCTGGCTGACCATGGAAGAGCTGGTCTGGAATGCCAAGGGCAAACTGATGACCAACGGCCCGGCCAGCTACAAGATCCCGGCGGTCGCCGACATGCCGCTGGATTTGCGGGTCAAGCTGGTGGAAAACCGCAAGAACCCGGAAGACACGGTGTTCCATTCCAAAGCCGTGGGCGAACCGCCGTTCATGCTCGGCATATCCGTCTGGTGCGCGATCAAGGATGCGGTGGCGAGCCTGGGCGATTACCGACATCAGCCGAAAATCGACGCACCGGCCACACCGGAGCGGGTGTTGTGGGGCTGTGAGCAGATGCGCCAGTTGAAGGCGGTGAAAGCCGTGGAAGTCGAGACCGAACTGGCTTCGCTGTAAAGACCGCGTCGCGGCCAATCGCGAGCAGGCTCGCTCCCACAGGGTTATGTGCTGATTGTTGGACCTGTACAAATCCAATGTGGGAGCGAGCCTGCTCGCGATGAGGCCCGAACAGACAACGCAGATGTTGAGGTGAACATGTACAACTGGATCGACGCCCTCGCCGACCTGCAAAACCAGGGTGAACCCTGCGTGTTGGTGACCATCATCGAAGAGCTCGGCTCAACGCCGCGCAATGCCGGCTCGAAGATGGTCGTCAGCGCCACGCAGGCGTTCGACACCATCGGTGGCGGGCACCTGGAATACAAGGCCATGCAGGTCGCCCGGGAGATGCTTGCCAGCGGCAAACAGGACACCCACCTGGAGCGTTTCACCCTCGGCGCCAGCCTCGGTCAATGCTGCGGCGGCGTCACGGTGCTGCTGTTCGAACCCATGGGCCAGGTACAGGCACAGATCGCCGTATTTGGTGCCGGCCACGTCGGTCGGGCGTTGGTGCCGTTGCTGGCCAGCCTGCCCTGCCGGGTGCGCTGGATCGATTCGCGGGAAGCCGAGTTCCCCGAACAGATCCCCCACGGCGTGCGTAAAATCGTCGCCGAAGAACCGGTGGACGAAATCGACGACCTGCCCGCTGGCAGTTACTGCATCGTCATGACCCACAATCACCAGCTCGACCTGGAACTCACCGCGGCAATCCTCAAGCGCAACGACTTCGCCTACTTCGGCCTGATCGGCTCGAAGACCAAACGGGTGAAGTTCGAACACCGCCTGCGCGAGCGCGGTTTCGACAATGCCGTGCTGCAACGCATGCGCTGCCCGATGGGCCTGGGTGAGGTCAAAGGCAAGTTGCCGGTGGAAATCGCCATCTCCATCGCCGGCGAAATCATCGCCACCTATAACGCGAATTTCGGCCAGCACGGCGCGAAAGCCGAACCTATTGCCAAACTGCTGCCCGCCTCACGCCGCAGTCACGCTTCGAACTAAAAAAGCCACGAACCGAGAACGACAATGCCTTTGACTCGCAAAGCCTACCGTGCCGCCATTCTGCACAGCATCGCCGACCCAGCCGTGGTGGGTATCGAAGCCTCCTACGAGTATTTCGAAGACGGCTTGCTGGTGACTGAAAACGGCCAGATCAGTGCCGTCGGCCCTGCCTGCGAACTGCTCGCCAGCCTGCCCGCCGACATTCAAGTCAACCATTACCAGGATGCGCTGATCACGCCGGGCTTCATCGATACGCACATTCACCTGCCGCAAACCGGCATGGTCGGCGCGTACGGCGAACAATTGCTGGATTGGCTGAACACCTACACCTTCCCGTGTGAAAGCCAATTCGCTGACAAGGCCCACGCCGAAGAAGTCGCCGGTATCTTCATCAAGGAACTGCTGCGCAACGGCACCACCACCGCGCTGGTGTTCGGCAGCGTGCACCCGCAATCGGTGGACTCGTTCTTCGAAGCGGCACGGACGCTCGACCTGCGGATGATCGCCGGCAAGGTGATGATGGACCGCAACGCCCCGGATTACCTGACCGACACCGCCGAATCCAGCTATGTCGACAGCAAGGCGCTGATCGAACGCTGGCACGGCAAGGGTCGCCTGCACTACGCAGTGACGCCACGTTTCGCACCGACCAGCACCCCGGAACAACTGACCCTGGCCGGCCAGTTGCTCAGCGAATACCCCGACCTGTACATGCAGACCCACATCAGTGAAAACCTGCAGGAAATCGAATGGGTCAAGGAACTGTTCCCGGAGCGCAAGGGCTACCTGGACGTCTACGACCACTACAAATTGCTCGGTGAACGCTCGGTATTCGCGCACGGCGTGCACCTGTGCGATGACGAATGCGCACGCCTGGCCGAAACCGGTTCGGCGATCGCCTTCTGCCCGACCTCGAACTTCTTCCTCGGCAGTGGTCTGTTCAACCTGCCGATGGCCGAGAAGCACAACCTGAACGTCGGCCTGGGCACTGACATCGGTGGCGGCACCAGTTTCTCACTGCTGCAAACCCTGAACGAAGCCTACAAAGTCATGCAGCTACAAGGCGCACGCCTGAGCCCGTTCAAATCGCTGTACCTGGCAACCCTCGGCGGTGCCCGCGCACTGCGCCTGGAAGACAAGATCGGCACCCTGCAACCGGGCACCGACGCCGACTTCCTGGTGCTGGACTACAACGCCACGCCGCTGCTCGGCTATCGCCTGAAACAGGCCAAGAGCATCGCCGAGACGCTGTTTGTGCTGATGACATTGGGGGATGACCGAACTGTTCTGCAAACTTACGCGGCGGGGAATCTGGTGCACCAGCGCTAAGCCCTTCTGAAACAAAAATCCCCCGCTGCCTTGAGAAACAGGCAACGGGGGATTTTTTTGTGTCTTTAAGACCGCTTTCGCGAGCAAGCCCGCTCCCACATTAGATTTATGCCAGACCACAGATAGTGGATTCAGCACATAACGAGTGTGGGAGCGGGCTTGCTCGCGAAAGACGCAACTCGGTGGCTCTGACTCGACTCAGAGTTTGGCGGTTGGCCGCCCCGGCTTTTTGGTCTGCAACAGGTGCGAGAACACCGCATGCAAATCGTCCGAGGCGCTTTCTTCGTCGAGGTTGAGCTTGCTGTCGATGTGATCCATGTGATGCATCATCAGGTTCACCGCCAGGTCGGCGTCGCGGGCCTCGATGGCGTCGATCAGCTGAGTGTGTTCATCGTAGGAACAGTGCGAGCGGTTACCGCTTTCATACTGGGCGATGATCAACGAAGTCTGCGACACCAGGCTGCGCTGGAAGCTGATCAGCGGGGCGTTCTTCGCCGCCTCGGCCAGCTTCAGGTGGAACTCGCCAGACAGCCGGATACCGGCACCGCGGTCGCCACGGGAGAAGCTGTCGCGCTCGTCGTTGACCATTTGCCGCAGCTCGGCAATCTGTTCGGCCGTCGCGTGTACGACTGCCAGTTCAGTGATCGCCTTCTCGACCAGACGCCGCGCCATGAATACCTGACGGGCCTCTTCGACACTCGGGCTGGCAACCACGGCACCCCGGTTGGGACGCAACAGCACCACGCCTTCGTGGGCCAGACGCGACAGCGCGCGGCGAATGATGGTGCGACTGACCCCGAAAATTTCTCCCAGCGCCTCTTCGCTCAACTTTGTACCGGGCGCCAGGCGCTGTTCGAGGATGGCCTCGAAGATATGCGCATAGACGATATCGTCCTGGGTTCCGCTGCGGCCGGCTTTGCCTGCTCGCGGTTGTTTCTTGAGGGGCTGCAACTGTTCGTTCATGGGCACTCGAGTCGGGAGAACTGCGGCGAATTGACTGTGACTGTAATACGGCACAGAGGGTCGCTGGCAAGTATTGCGTAAAAAACACAGCACATTGTACACAACCGCTGGTGGCAACACGACTGTACGGCCATATACGCCCCCGGCTGTATTGCAACGAGCTGCCACGTTTAAGTTTAGGCTTGAACACTTGGCCCGTGGCGAGGGAGCTTGCTCCCGTTGGACTGCGCAGCAGTCCTGAAACCTGCCGACTCGTTTATTCAGATAACCTCGCTCACACATTACGACCGCTGCGCGGCCGAGCGCGAGCAAGCTCCCTCGCCACACGGGTAGCTGCGGACTTTATTCGTATATCAAGAACAAGGAACACTGCGCCATGACCGACGCCACTCACGCGCAACTTCGCCCATTGGCCGACACTTCACCTTCGGCCATCGTCGCCGGGTTCATCGCCATGATGACCGGCTACACCAGCTCGCTGGTGCTGATGTTCCAGGCCGGCCAGGCGGCGGGCCTGACCAGCGGGCAAATTTCATCGTGGATCTGGGCGATTTCGATTGGAATGGCCGTGTGCTCGATCGGTTTGTCCTTGCGTTATCGCACACCGATCACCATCGCCTGGTCGACGCCCGGCGCGGCGCTGCTGATCACCAGCCTTTCGGGCGTGACCTACGGCGAGGCGATTGGCGCTTACATCACCTGCGCTGTGCTCGTCACCCTTTGCGGCATGACCGGCAGTTTCGAACGCTTGGTCAAACGCATTCCCGCGTCACTGGCGGCGGCGTTGCTGGCGGGGATTCTGTTCAAGATCGGCAGCGAAATTTTCGTCGCTGCCCAGCACCGCACGGGCCTGGTATTGGGGATGTTTTTCACCTATCTGGTGGTCAAGCGCCTGTCGCCGCGTTATGCGGTGCTGGCGGCGCTGCTGATCGGCACTGCATTGTCCGGCGTCATGGGCCTGCTGGATTTCAGCGGTTTTCATCTGGAAGTGGCCACCCCGGTCTGGACCACCCCGCACTTCTCCCTCGCGGCGACCATCAGCATCGGCATTCCATTGTTCGTGGTGGCCATGACCTCGCAGAACATGCCCGGCATCGCCGTGTTACGCGCAGATGGCTACAACGTGCCGGCCTCGCCGCTGATCACCACCACCGGCATCGCCTCACTGTTGCTGGCGCCATTTGGCTCCCACGGGATCAACCTGGCAGCGATCAGTGCCGCAATCTGCACCGGGCCACACGCCCATGAAGATCGCAACAAGCGTTACACCGCGGCCGTCTGGTGCGGGATTTTCTACGGGATTGCCGGGGTCTTTGGCGCAACGCTCGCAGCGCTGTTCGCCGCCTTGCCAAAAGAGCTGGTGCTGTCGATTGCCGCGCTGGCGCTATTCGGCTCGATCATCAACGGCCTGAGCATCGCTATGGCGCAAGTGAAGGAGCGTGAAGCGGCATTGATCACCTTTATGGTCACTGCGTCGGGGCTGACGCTGTTTTCCATTGGCTCGGCATTTTGGGGAATTGTGGCGGGGGTGATTACGTTAATGATTCTGAATTGGCGCAATGCCTGAAATGCAAAAAAAAACGGCGACCTTCAGGTCGCCGTTTTTTTGAACATCAGGCTACCGGATTGATCGGCTTTTCCGGGTACCAAACGTCCAGCAACGGGCTGACTTCTACGCTGGTCAGCTCGGTGCGGGCTTTCAGCCAGGCTTCAACGGCGGCGCGTTGTTCAGCGCTGACCGAGCCACGTTTTTGCAGGCAAACCAGACCGTAGTCGTCGCCGCCAACGTAGCCGAGGCCGTTAGCTTCCATGGCTTCTTTCAGAAACGCGTCGAGGAAAGCGTCAACAGCCTCATCAGCCAGATCTTCTTTGAAATCCAGGTTCAGTTCGAAACCCAGCTCTTGAAATTCATCGACGCAGAGTTTTTTGCGCAGACGCTGGGAACGGTTAGTCGCCATTGGAACAATCCTCAAAAGTAATAACGGGCGGCACTTTAGCAGTTTAAGCCGTGGTTTGCCCGATTCTCTGGCGGCTTGCGCCTACCGCCGGTAAAAAAATAGCGGATTCGGCCCTTTGGATACGGCACAAGCCGCTACTCCTTGGGGCATAATGCCGACACTTTCGCGACCACCGAGGGAATTTATTCTCATGCCCTCATCTTTTTCCCCCTCGGCAGTAGGGTTTTATTTCAGATGATCAAATCTTTGCGTCCATTGCTTCTCGCCAGCCTGCTTGTACCGCTGGCCTTCCCTGTTTCCGCTGCCCCGGTCAACACCACCCTGCCACCCAGCGTTGAAAAAGCACTCAAAGCCAGCAAGCTGCAGGACAGCGCCCTGTCGCTGGTGATGATCCCACTCAACGGCCCGGGCACACCGACCATTTTCAACGCTGACGTTTCAGTCAATCCGGCCTCGACCATGAAACTGGTCACTACCTACGCCGCGCTGGAAATGCTTGGCCCGAACCACCAGTGGAAAACCGAGTTCTACACCGACGGCACCCTCAATGGCGGCATCCTGCACGGCAACCTGTACCTCAAGGGTGGCGGCGACCCAAAGCTGAACATGGAAAAACTCTGGCTGCTGATGCGTGACCTGCGAGCCAATGGCGTGCAGCAAGTTACCGGTGACCTGGTGCTGGACCGCAGCTTCTTCGTCCAGCCGCAACTTCCCGAATTCAATGACGATGGTAAAGACGAGAACAAGCCGTTCCTGGTCAAGCCCGACGCGCTGATGGTCAACCTCAAGGCCTTGCGCTTCGTAGCTCGCAACGACTCGGGCAAGGTGCTGGTGTCGGTCGAACCACCGATCGCCAGTATTCGCATCGACAACCAGGTCAAAGCGCTTAGCGGCAAACAGTGTTCCGGGGGCGTGCGCTACAACCCGGTAACCCAGGCCGACGGCAGCGTGAGCGTGACCGTTGCAGGCCAGTTGGCCGACGGCTGCAGCTCGCAGACGTACCTTTCGCTGCTCGATCATGCGACCTACACCGCCGGCGCCGTACGGGCAATCTGGCAGGAACTGGGTGGCAGCATCCAGGGCAAGGATCGTCTGGCCGCCGTACCAAAGGATGCCAAGGTACTGGCGCGGGCGTTCTCGCCGGACCTGGCGGAAATCATCCGCGATATCAACAAATACAGTAACAACACCATGGCTCAGCAGCTGTTCCTCAGCCTGGGCGCGAAATACCGTACCGATGCCGATGCTGACGATGCAAAAGCCGCACAACGCGTAGTGCGTCAGTGGCTGGCGAAGAAAGGCATCACCGCGCCGCACCTGGTGATGGAGAACGGTTCGGGCCTGTCGCGTGCCGAACGGGTCAGCGCCCGTGAAATGGCGAGCATGCTGCAGGCTGCCTGGAGAAGCCCGTACTCGGCCGAGTTCGTCAGCTCGCTGCCGATCAGCGGCATGGACGGCACCATGCGCAAACGCCTCAAGACCACCGCGATGCGGGGTGAAGCACACGTCAAGACCGGCACCCTGAACACTGTGCGCGCCATCGCCGGCTTCAGCCGCGACAACAATGGCAACACCTGGGCAGTGGTTGCGATCCTCAACGATCCGGCACCTTTTGGTGCGCATACGGTGCTCGATCAGGTGCTGCTGGACCTGTACCGCCAGCCGAAACTGGCAACGACCGAGTCGGCGCTTTAACGTCTTTCAGATCAATCATGTGGCGAGGGGGCTTGCCCCCGCTGGGTTGCGCAGCGACCCCAAGATCAGTGAATGCGGTTTTTCAGACGTAATGTGTCAGACGGTTTTACGACGGCTTCGCCGCCGAACGGGGCGGTTCGGCGTTCCGACAAGCCCCCTCGCCACAAAAGCTTGTGCGTACCGGCCTACACCAGTTCCATCTCAACCCGATCCCGCCCGGCCTGCTTCGCCGCATAAACCCCCGAGTCAGCGCGCAACAGCAAGGCATCAGCCCCCTCCCCGGAACGCCAACTGGCGATACCAAAGCTGGCAGTCACCGTGCCCAGGCCCTCGATAGGCGCATTGCGCAAGCTCTGCCATAGCTCGACGGCCAACGTATGGGCATGCTGCCCGTCGGTGTCCGGACACAACACCATGAATTCCTCGCCTCCCAGGCGACAGAACACATCGGTGCGCCGCAAGCGTTGGCGAATGCGCTGACAGATCGCCTGCAACACCCGATCGCCTGCCGCATGGCCGTACACATCATTGATACGTTTGAAGTGATCGATATCCAGCATGATCACCGCCAAGTCCCCGACACCTCGCTCGACCCGGGCCATTTCCATGGTCAACCGCTCCTGGAAATAGCGTCGATTGTGAATGCCGGTCAGCGAGTCGGTCACCGACAAGGCGCGAAGCTCTTCCTCGACCCGCTTGAGGTCGGAAATATCCGAAATGTAGCCATGCCACAACACCCCGCCGCCGGGCAGTTCTTCCGGCGTTGCCTCACCGCGTACCCAACGCAGACCACGGACCGGCAACTGAACGCGGTACTCTTCGCGCCACGGGCTGAGCTTTAACGAAGAGACCCGGATCGAGGCACGCACCCGAGCGACATCCTGCGGATGGATCCGCTCGAAAATGGCCTCGGCGTTCTGTTGCAGTACGTCCGGGTCGATTTCGTAAATATCGCGAATGCCATCACTGGCGTAGATCACACTGAAGCGCCCGTCTGCCGCCATCTTGAATTGATAAATGCCGCCCGGCACATGAGCGCTGAGTTTCTTGAGCAGTAAATCGCGCGCGGCCAACGCTTCATGCACGCGTTTACTCTCGGTAATGTCGATGCAGATCGCCAGATTCCCGACCCACAGCCCCTGCTCATCAAGCACTGCGGTGGCGAGCATGTTCACCGTCAGATGGCTGCCGTCCTGGCGCACCAAGGTCCATTCACGCGCTTCATGCCCACCCGCTTTGCCACCTTCCACCAGCATCGCCTGACAGCCCGGCACCGGCTTGCAGTAACGCTGACTGAGTTCCACGGCTCGCGCTTCCAGCTCAGCGGGCAGATGCAGGCTTTCCAGGGTCGCCTGTCCCAACACATCGACACTGCGATAGCCGAGCATATGCTCGGCACCGGCATTGAACGTTGTGATCACACCGCGCAGGTTGGTGGCAATCACCGCCACTTGGGTCGCCGCGGCCAGTACCCCGCGTAATTGACCATGAGCGCCGCTCAACTCCTGTTCTCGCAGGCGCAACTCGCGGGTACGTTGCTCGACCAGCGCCAGCGCTCGTTGCCGTTGACTGACCAGAATGTAGAGCAAGGCACTGAGCAGCACGCTCAACAGCGTCCCCATCACGATCAGGCTGGCAACTGCCGAATGAGTGGCATGTTCAAACACGCTGCTGGTACGAATATCGAGATCGTAGACATGTTCGCCCAGTCGCAACATCGAGCTGTAATGCAGCGGCTGATTCGCCACCGGGTTGGTAGATTCGTAGAGCGCTTGCGCCTGAGCGCCCTGTGCCCGATCACGAATCTGCACCACAAGGTTGTCCTGCCCGGGCAACGGAAAACCATCGACTACCAACTGACGCATGCTGATCACTGCCAGCACATAACCAAGGGGCGTAGCGTCATGAGCTGACGCTGCGGTACCGCGCAAAACCGGCTCGACCAGCAGCACGCCATGGGCATATTCAGGATCGACGCCAATCAGCAGCGTGGGCTCGGACACCGCCATCGCGTTGAGGGTGCGGGCCCTTTCCAGAGTTGCCCGACGTGTCGGTTCCGAGAGCAAATCAAAACCCAGCGGCGCGGCTTTTGAGCCTAGCGCCTGGCTGTACAACACCGGCGCGTATTCATCGCGCAAGGCGGCAGGTTGCAGCTCTGCGGAAGGTGTCAGATCGCGGATGGAAAATCCTGCTTTACCTTGTTCGCGCACCCGTTGCTCGAACGCGGAACGCTCACTGCGGGCAACCAGCGGCGCCCAGGCGTAGGCCTGAGTCCTGTGCAACAGTGCTTTGGTAAAGCCGTCGAACTCCTCACGGGAAACCGACTCGGAGTTGACGAAGAATCGCCGCAGGCTATCAAGGCGCTGCTCCTGATCGTCGAAACGCTCGGCAATCCGGCTCTTGCGCTCGCTGACCAGCATTTGGAAACGCTGTGCCATCTGCTGATGCTGCGCATTGAAGCTGGCCCAGGCGAGCAGCCCCGTCAGTACGCCCCCGGCCAGCAACACCAGCAGCGCAACGAGCCAGGCCGAAACATCTTCACTGATCAAGCCCAGGATCTTGGGTCGTACGGCGTGCAACGGCATAAGCGAAACTCAAAACGCCAGCGTGCTTTGGCGTCACCTTGGCTTTGAGTGATGTTATAGCCATTAGCCATTAGATTAGCCAGCGTAAAAAGACCACAGAACCTCGAAAAATCAAGGCTCTGTGGATCCAATCAGGCCTCAGCGCGCCATGATTTTCCAGGCGCGATGGATCTTGCCGTTGCGGGCAAAGTCCGGGTCGATGGTTTGTGCGGTGATCTCCTCGACGGCATAGCGCGCCGTGAGGTTTTCTTCGAGCTGGAACTTGCGGAAGTTGTTGGAGAAATACAACACACCACCCGGCGCCAGGCGGGCCATGGCCAGGTCCAGCAACTGCACGTGGTCACGCTGCACGTCGAAGATCCCTTCCATGCGCTTGGAGTTGGAGAAGGTCGGCGGATCGATAAAGATCATGTCGAACTCGTCACGGTTGGCTTCCAGCCAGGCCATCACGTCGCCCTGCTCCAGACGGTTCTTGTCGGAGAAACCGTTCAGCGACAGGTTGCGACGCGCCCAATCCAGGTAGGTTTTCGACAGGTCGACGCTGGTGGTGCTGCGCGCGCCGCCCTTGGCTGCATGAACGCTGGCGGTTGCGGTGTAGCAATACAGGTTGAGGAAGCGCTTGCCGGCGGCCTCTTTCTGAATCCGCAAACGCATTGGACGGTGATCCAGGAACAGGCCGGTGTCGAGGTAGTCGGTCAGGTTGACCAGCAACTTCACGCCGCCTTCGTTCACCTCGGTGAACTTGCCCTGCGCGCTCTGGCGCTCGTACTGCTTGGTGCCGCTCTGACGCTCGCGACGTTTGACGACCACGCGGTTTTTGTCGATGTTCAAGGCCTGCGGAATGGCTGCCAACGCATCGAACATCCGCGCCGAGGCTTTTTCCGGATCGATCGACTTCGGCGCCGCATATTCCTGCACGTGGACCCAGTCGTGATACAGGTCGATGGCCATGGAGTATTCCGGCATGTCGGCATCGTAAACGCGGTAGCAGTCGACACCTTCACGCTTGACCCACTTGCCCAGCGCCTTGAGGTTTTTTTGCAGGCGGTTGGCAAACATCTGCCCGCCTTCGCTCAGACGTGGCTGTTCAATAACGGGAGCCGGTGCCGGCGCAGGCTTGATCGGGTTGCCGTTCTTGTTGTACTGACGCTCTTGCGGCTCGGCCGGCGACTGATCATAAGCCGCCTGCTCGCGTTCGGCCTGACGCTGCTCCGGGGTACGACGCTCCCCTGTGACGAACTGGTCCGGCAGTACTTTGATCAGCAGCAATTTGCACGGCAAGGCGCCGTTCCAGAACGAATACTGTTTGTGGCTGCGAATACCCATGCGCTTGCCCAGGTCCGGTGCGCCGGTGAACACCGCCGCTTCCCAGTTCAGGCAGGCCTGGCGCAGACGCTCGCCGAGGTTCTGATAGAGATAGAGCAAGCTCGCCTCGTCGCCCAGACGCTCGCCGTACGGAGGGTTGCAGATCACCAGGCCTTTCTGGTTCTGGTCCGGACGCGGCTCGAAGGTTGCGACTTCACCCTGGTAGATCTTGATCCACTCACTCAGGCCTGCGCGCTCGACGTTATTGCGGCCCGGTTGAATCAGCCGTGGGTCGGCTTCGTAACCGCGAATCCACAGCGGCGGCTTGGCCAGACCGGCAGCGGCGCGGGCGACGGCTTCTTCGTGAAGTTTTTTCCACAGCGCCGGCACGTGACCGAGCCAGGCGGTGAAGCCCCACTGCTCGCGACGCAGGTTCGGCGCCATGTCGGCAGCGATCATCGCGGCTTCGACGAGGAATGTACCGACACCGCACATCGGGTCAGCCAGGGCGCCGCCTTCAGCCGCAATGCGTGGCCAGCCGGAGCGGATCAGAATCGCTGCCGCGAGGTTTTCCTTCAGCGGCGCCGCACCTTGCTGCAGGCGATAGCCGCGCTGGTGCAGGCTGTGGCCGGATAGATCGAGGGACAGAATCGCTTCGCCACGGTCCAGGCGCAGGTGAATGCGCAGGTCCGGATTGAGCTTGTCGATGGACGGACGCTCACCCGATGGGGTGCGCAGCTTGTCGACGATGGCGTCCTTCACTTTCAGGGCGCCAAAGTGCGTGTTGTCGATGCCCGAGCCGTGACCGCTGAATTCGACGGCCAGGGTGCCGTCATTGAGCATATGGTCTTGCCACTCGATATCCAGCACGCCGTGGTACAGGTCTTCGGCATCCTTCATCGGGAAACGCTTGAGTACCAGCAGCACCCGGTTGGCCAGACGCGACCACAGGCACAGGCGATAAGCCGTTTCCATGTCGGCCATGCCGCGCACAGCCGACGTGTGCTCACGCGCTTCCTCAAGGCCAAGCCCGACGGCTTCCTCGATCAGCAGGCCTTCGAGGCCCTTGGGGCAAGTGAGGAAGAGTTCGTAACGATCCGACATGGGAGTTCCAGGGCCTTTAGCAATAAGTGAACGGGCAACGCATTGACCGCTCGGTTTTCAATCAAGCGCTTTTCTTGAAGAGCGCTCGCGTGGCACGAAAGTGTGCCGCCCCACCCTGGCCGCTCACCCAACCAACCGGTTGAATGAGCTTAGATGCCAGGGCAGATAAAAAATTCTGTGCAACAAAATGTCATAACTCGACCCTTCGTCGAATAGTACCCGAGTGCAACGGGTGGACATTTTTACTCAATCATTAGCCTCATCATCCAGTGAAAGGCTGATCATAGCGAGCTTTGGTCAATGAACACGGGAATTACATCGTGTTACTTATGGCCTTAGCATCATTATCGTTACGTCCTTATGACAAAACGATCATTCCCTCGATGTGACGCATTGGTTAGAACTCAACACAGGTTGACGCCGCAACGACGTCAACACCTTGGCTCGTGACGCCGGCAGCGAGCCACCAACGGCAGAAATTTTTCTGCCTGACCTCAATCGAGGTCGACGCGACAAATACAGTCAACAAGTGAGGGAAACACCCTATGAGAAGACTTAAGCGTGATCCGTTGGAAAGAGCATTTTTGCGCGGATATCAATATGGCGTTGGTGGAAAATCCCGTGAGCTTTGCCCCTTTACTCTACCGTCGGTACGCCAAGCCTGGATCAACGGCTGGCGAGAAGGACGCGGCGACAACTGGGACGGTATGACCGGCACTGCGGGAATCCATAGACTCAACGAACTTCACGCCGTCGGCTAAAACAGGGCACACACTCCGACACGAAAATCTGAACAGGTAACGACTTAACCACGCACGTCCTCTCCGGACGGCGGGCTTCGGCCCAAGGGCTCCTTCGAGGAGCCCTTTTTTATGCCTGCAATCAACTCAAAACCAACGATGAAATACTGTGTGGCGAGGGAGCTTGCTCCCGCTGGGCAGCGAAGCGGCCCCTATCCAGACACCGCGTTATTCCTGATGCACCGCATTTGCTGATTTTAGGGCCGCTTCGCGCCCCAGCGGGAGCAAGCTCCCTCACCACAAAGGCCTCTCACCACGTGGGTTTGGGTTATCTCAGGGCGGCGATCGCATCCACCGATTCGCGAATCAGCGCCGGGCCCTTATAGATGAAGCCAGAGTAGAGCTGCACCAGGCTGGCGCCCGCAGCGATTTTCTCAGCCGCGTGCTTGCCTTCGGTAATACCGCCCACCGCGATGATCGGCAAACGCCCGGCCAACTCGGCTGCCAACACCTTGACCGTGTGAGTGCTCTTGTCGCGCACCGGAGCGCCGGACAAGCCGCCCGCCTCGTCACCGTATTCCATGCCTTCGACGCCTACGCGGCTCAGGGTGGTGTTGGTCGCAATTACCGCGTCCATCCCGGTGTCGATCAGCGCTTGTGCCACCTGAACGGTTTCTTCGTCAGTCATGTCCGGTGCAATCTTGATCGCCAGCGGTACACGCTTGCCGTGGCGTTGAGCCAGATCTTCCTGACGCTGACGCAAGGCTTCGAGCAGTTGCTTGAGCGAATCGCCAAACTGCAGGCTGCGCAGGCCCGGAGTGTTCGGCGAGCTGACGTTGACCGTCACGTAACTGGCGTGGGCGTAAACCTTGTCCAGGCAGATCAGGTAGTCGTCGACCGCACGCTCAACCGGCGTGTCGAAGTTCTTGCCGATGTTGATCCCCAGCACGCCCTTGTATTTGGCCGCTGCCACACGCGCCAGCAGATGATCGACGCCGAGGTTGTTGAATCCCATGCGGTTGATGATCGCCTCGGCTTGCGGCAAGCGGAAAATCCGTGGCTTGGGATTGCCCGGTTGCGGACGCGGGGTGATGGTGCCGATTTCAACGAAGCCGAAACCCAACTGCGCAAACCCGTCGATCGCCGCACCGTTCTTGTCCAGACCGGCCGCCAGCCCCACCGGGTTTGGAAAGTCCAGGCCCATGACATTCACTGGCAACTGCGCTGGCGCCTTGCACAGCAAGCCATTGAGACCCAAACGCCCACCTGCGCCGATCAGGTCCAGGGACAGATCGTGGGAGGTTTCCGGGGAGAGTTTGAACAGCAGTTGGCGGGCCAGGGTATACATGGGCGGGCTTGACTCGGTTGGCGGCGAAATAAGGCGGCGATTATAGCCGTGCATCGGGGTCGCAAGCGAGGTGCGCGATGAAATCAGCCATCAGTGGCATATGCCTTGCACTGGTACTCACATCGGCACCCATGCCAATGGCGGGATGCGTGCCAGGTAACGATTAAAAAGGACAACGGCGTCGTCACCTGGCCTGGTTTGCACTTGGGGCCTGGGTACGGCGCTTTTTTCATGCAAGGTGCTTATGTGATGACTGAACCTGAAGCAGGACCGCTGGCCTGGGTCAATGGCAGCGATGCCCCGGAAAAGACCGCGATCAACCTCGGTTTCATGGCCCTGAGCGACTGCGCATCCGTGGTGGTTGCGGCGACTCAGGGCTTCGCCCAACCCTACGGGTTGACCCTGAACCTCAAGCGCCAGTCGTCGTGGGCCAACCTGCGGGACAAACTGGTCAGCGGCGAACTGGATGCCGCCCACAGCCTCTATGGTTTGATCTATGCGGTGCATCTGGGCATTGGCGGCGTCGCCGCGACGGACATGGCCGTGCTGATGGGGCTGAACCAGAACGGCCAGAGCATCAACCTTTCTCATGGCCTGCAAGCGCTGGGCGTGACCGGTCCTGAAGCGCTGGAACGTCACGTGCACCAAAGTCGCCCAAAACTCACCTTCGCCCAGACCTTCCCCACTGGCACCCACGCCATGTGGTTGTATTACTGGCTGGCGAGCCAGGGCATCCATCCGTTGCAGGATGTCGACAGCGTCGTGGTGCCACCGCCACAAATGGTCGCGCACTTGCAGGCCGGACGGATCGACGGTTTCTGCGTCGGCGAACCCTGGAGCGCCAGTGCGGTGAAGCAGAACCTCGGCTTCACCCTGGCGACAAGCCAGACCATCTGGCCCGACCACCCGGAAAAAGTCCTCGGCTGCACCCGCGCCTTCGTCGAGCAATACCCGAACACCGCACGGGCACTGGTCATGGCAGTCCTGGAGGCCAGCCGCTTCATTGAACAAAGCACGGAAAACCGCCGCAGCACCGCGCAACTGTTGAGTGCTGCCGAATACCTGGATGCACCGCTCGACTGCATCGAACCGCGCTTGCTGGGCGATTATGCCGACGGCCTGGGCAATCGCTGGCAGGACCCTCACGCGTTGCGCTTCCATGGCGGTGGCGACGTCAACCTGCCGTACCTTTCCGACGGCATGTGGTTCATGACCCAATTCCGGCGCTGGGGCCTGCTGCGCGAAGACCCGGACTATCTGCAGGTGGCGCGTCAGGTCCAGCAACTTGGTGTCTATCGCGATGCCGCCAGTGCGCTGGGCATCGCGGCCCGGGATCAGGAAATGCGCAGCAGCCAGTTGATCGACGGTAAAATATGGAATGGCTCGGACCCGGCGGCGTATGCCCGCAGCTTCAAGCTGCACGCCATGGCCGACACCCCCGCTCTTCTCGCCCGCCGCTGACAGGAGGCTGCAAATATGTTGCGTATCCTGCTGATCAACGACACCGCGAAAAAGGTCGGGCGGCTCAAGGCCGCGCTGACCGAAGCCGGGTTTGAGGTGATCGATGAGTCAGGCCTGACCGTCGACCTGCCTGCGCGCGTCGAAACGGTGCGTCCGGACGTGATCCTGATCGATACCGAGTCACCGAGCCGCGATGTGCTGGAGCAAGTGGTGCTGGTCAGCCGCGACCAGCCACGGCCCATCGTGATGTTCACCGACGAGCACGACCCGGACGTGATGCGCCAGGCGATCAAGTCCGGCGTCAGTGCCTACATCGTCGAAGGCATTCATGCCGCGCGCCTGCAACCGATCCTCGACGTGGCCATGGCACGCTTTGAAAGCGATCAGGCCTTACGTGCCCAACTCCAGGCCCGCGACCAGCAACTGGCCGAGCGCAAGCGCATTGAACTGGCCAAGGGCTTGCTGATGAAAATGAAGGACTGCAATGAAGAACAGGCCTACACCCTGATGCGCCGCCAGGCCATGAGCCGTCAGCAGAAACTGATCCAGGTGGCCGAACAGATCATTGCCATGAGCGAGTTGCTGGGCTGAGCCGATCTTTGTGGCGAGGGAGCTTGCTCCCGCTGGGGTGCGAAGCGCCCCCCCAAAACCCGCCAGCGCATAGTGTCAGTTAAAGCCCGTCAGCCAGATCACGACTGATCCGCCCGAGCGCGGACCGGCCGACGGGAGCAAGCTCCCTCGCCACAATAGCTAGTTATTGGCACAGATCTCGCTAGGTAAACCACACAGGTAACCAACGGCGGTTGCCCCACCTACGACAAAGACGTCGCATACCCCTTTCGCGCAAGTGCAGCGGGTTGCGGCGTTTTTTCGTTTTGGCCCCACAGCCCGGGGCCGGTGGTGCGGCCGTCGCGGCGCGCCACCGCAAAGCTCATGACTCCCTTCGAGACTCTTCACAGCTGAGGTGCGCGATGAATTCAAGCTTCTGGAAATCCGGCCATACCCCGACACTCTTCTCGGCCTTTCTGTATTTCGACCTGAGCTTCATGGTCTGGTACCTGCTGGGTCCACTGGCAGTGCAAATCGCCGCCGACTTGCACCTGACCACCCAGCAACGCGGGCTCGTGGTGGCCACGCCGATTCTGGCCGGGGCGTTCCTGCGCTTCGTGATGGGACTGCTGGCAGATCGTCTGTCACCGAAAACCGCCGGGCTGATCGGTCAAGTGATCGTGATTTGCGCCCTGTTTGGCGCCTGGAAGCTGGGCATCCACAGCTACGAACAAGCGCTGCTGCTGGGCCTGTTCCTCGGCATGGCCGGCGCCTCGTTCGCGGTCGCCCTGCCCCTGGCCTCGCAGTGGTATCCGCCACAGCATCAAGGCAAGGCGATGGGCATCGCCGGTGCGGGCAACTCGGGCACGGTATTCGCTGCGCTGATCGCCCCGATGCTGGCGGCCTCGTTTGGCTGGAGCAACGTCTTTGGCTTTGCACTGATCCCGCTGATCCTGACGCTGATTATCTTCGCCTGGCTGGCGAAAAACGCACCTGAACGGCCGAAAGCCAAATCCATGACTGACTACTTCAAGGCCCTCGGTGACCGCGACAGCTGGTGGTTCATGTTTTTCTACAGCGTGACCTTCGGCGGCTTCATCGGCCTGGCCAGCGCCCTGCCCGGCTACTTCAACGACCAATACGGCCTGAGCCCGGTCACCGCTGGCTACTACACCGCAGCCTGCGTGTTCGGCGGCAGTTTGATGCGGCCACTCGGTGGTGCACTGGCGGATCGTTTCGGTGGTATTCGCACCTTGCTGGTGATGTACACGCTGGCCGCGACCTGCATTGCTGCCGTGGGTTTCAACCTGCCCAGTTCTTACGCTGCGCTGGCTCTGTTCGTCTGCACCATGCTCGGCCTTGGCGCGGGTAACGGTGCGGTGTTCCAGCTGGTGCCACAACGCTTTCGCCGCGAAATCGGCGTGATGACCGGGTTGATCGGCATGGCAGGCGGCATCGGTGGTTTCGCCCTCGCAGCGGGCATGGGTGCGATCAAGCAGAGCACTGGTAGCTATCAACTGGCCTTGTGGTTGTTCGCCAGCCTCGGTGTCCTGGCCTGGTTTGGCCTGCACGGGGTCAAGCGCCGCTGGAGAACTACATGGGGTTCGGCTGCTGTGACTGCCGCGCGGGTATGATGCGCCAATGAGCCTGCAATTGAGCTTCGCCGAGGCCAGCGCCATCGGCCCACGGGACGAAAACCAGGACGCCCTGCGCCTGGTCACGCCCGCCGCTGAACTGGCGGCGAGCAAGGGGTTTCTGTTCGCCATCGCCGACGGCGTCAGTCAATGCGCCGATGGCGGGCTAGCAGCCAGGGCAACCTTGCAGGCCCTGGCCCTCGATTACTACGCCACGCCGCAAACCTGGGCTGTGGCGCAAGCGCTGGACCGCCTGCTACTGGCGCAGAATCGCTGGTTGCAGGCCAATGGCGGCGGCCAGCCATTGCTCACCACCGTCAGCGCGCTAGTGCTGCGCGGTCGTCGCTTCACGTTGGCGCATGTTGGCGATTGTCGGGTGTATCGCTGGCACGCCGACCAGTTGCAGCGCATCACTGAGGACCACGTCTGGGAACAACCGGGCATGCAGCATGTGCTCAAGCGCGCATTGGGGCTGGATCAGCATCTGGTGCTGGACTTTCTCGACGGCGAATTGCGCGCCGGCGAGAGTTTCGTCCTGCTGAGCGACGGCGTTTGGGCGACGCTGGGCGACACCGCCATCGCCGCCATTCTGCGTGATCAACCCGACCTCGACAGCGCGGCGCAAACCCTGGTCAACGCCGCTCACCTGGCCGGTAGTCAGGACAACGCCAGTGCGCTGCTGGTACGGGTCGACACCCTCGGCGAAACGAGCATCGGCGATACGCTGATCCAGCTGCAGCAATGGCCATTGCCACCGCCGCTCAAACCCGGTCAGGCCTTCGAGGGCTGGCACGTCGAGAGGCTGCTCGGGCAAAGTCAGCAGTCACTGATTTACCGTGTTCGTGATGGGCAGCAACAGCCCTGGCTACTGAAGACGCTTCCCTCATCGTTGAACAACGACACCACGGCCGCCCAGGCGCTGCTCTCTGAAGAGTGGTTTCTCAAGCGCGTTGCCGGTCGAAGCTTTCCGGAAGTTCACCCGGCGGCGCAACGTCAGCACCTGTATTACGTAATGCGCGAGTATCCGGGGGTGACCCTGGCCGAGCTATTCGCGCAAAACGGTCCGTTGCCGCTGCCCCAATGGCAACAACTGGCCGAACGTTTGCTGCGGGCGGTGGGCATGCTGCATCGGCGGCAGATCTTCCATCGCGACATCAAACCGGAAAACCTGCTGCTGTCTGAGGACGGTGAGTTACGGCTGCTGGATTTCGGCCTGGCATACTGCACCGGTTTATCCGAAGACCAATCGAACGCGCTGCCGGGCACCCCGAGTTATATCGCCCCGGAAGCGTTCAACGGGAGTCCACCGACACCGCAACAGGATCTGTATGCCGTCGGCGTGACGCTTTATTACCTGGCCACCGGGCATTATCCCTACGGCGAAATCGAAGCCTTTCAACGTCCGCGCTTTGGCCTGCCAATCAACGCCAATCGTTATCGGCCGGATTTACCCGACTGGCTGGGACAAAGCCTGGAGCGTGCGGTGTGCGCCGACCCGGCGCAACGCTATGAAACGGCGGAGGAATGGTTACTGCTGCTGGAACAAGGCGAACGACGCAGTTTGAGTGTACGGCCCAGGCCGTTGCTGGAACGTGAACCGTTGAAGGTGTGGCGGACGTTGGCGCTGGTGTCGCTGCTGATCAATCTGGTGTTGTTGTATCTGCTGCTCCATTCCTGAGTCAAACACCCCCTTGTGGCGAGGGAGCTTGCTCCCGCGGGTCGGTCCGCGCTCGGGCGAAGCGACCCCAAACCTTCAATCGCGGTGTTTCAGGCAGACCACGGTTTCAGGTTTTACGAGTGCTGCGCACTCGAGCGGGAGCAAGCTCCCTCGCCACAGGTCTTCTCCGCGCCATGACTGGGCGGCGCGCCTTGATTTGGTGCAAAAAGCTCAAACCCGACACTGCTTAACGAAGCAGAACCCAACAAAACCACGCCCTCTGCCGATTTGGCACGACCTCTGCATTACCTTTTCCAACAGACATAAAGCCCGGCCTTCAACGACGAAGGGCGTGCTTCCCGAGAGAACGGGACCAGGACAAAGGCGTCCTCGCTAGGTAACTAGCGGGACGCCTTTTTTTGTTTGCGCAAAATTTGTCGAGCCAGCCTGACCGCCCTGATGAGGCAAGCCTGAGCTCCCCGGAGAACCTGATGAAAAAACTAAAACTGGTGATGATCGGCAATGGCATGGCCGGGGTTCGCACCCTGGAAGAATTGCTCAAGCTGAGCAGCGAGCTGTATGACATCACGGTCTTCGGTGCCGAGCCCCACACCAACTACAACCGCATTCTTCTTTCGCCGGTGCTGGCGGGTGAGCAGACCTTTGAAGAGATCGTGCTTAACGATCTTGATTGGTACCTGGAAAACAACATCAAACTGCTGCTCAACCGCAAGGTAGTGGAAATCGACCGGGTCAAACGCCGGGTCATCGCCGAAGATGGCAGCGAAGCCGAATACGACCGGCTGCTGATCGCCACCGGCTCGACGCCGTTTATCCTGCCGATTCCGGGCAATACCCTGGAAGGCGTCATCGGTTACCGCGACATCGCCGACACCCAGGTCATGATCGACACCGCCAAGACCCACAAGCACGCGGTGGTCATCGGCGGCGGCCTGCTCGGCCTTGAAGCGGCCAATGGGCTGATGCTGCGCGGCATGCACGTGACCGTGGTGCACCTCGGCGAGTGGTTGCTGGAGCGGCAACTGGACAAAACCAGCGGCCAGTTGCTGCAAACTGCCCTGGAAGGACGCGGCTTGCACTTTCGCCTGTGCGAACAGACCCAGGCCCTGCACGACGCCGGCAATGGCCGGGTCGGCTCGGTGCAGTTCAAGAACGGCGACATCATTCCCGCTGACCTTGTGGTGATGGCTGCCGGCATTCGCCCCAATACCGAACTCGCGGAAAAATCCGGCATCCCGTGCAACCGCGGGATTCTGGTCAACGACACCCTGCAAACCTATGACCCGCGCATCTATGCGATCGGCGAATGCGCCAGTCACCGCGGCATCGCCTACGGCCTGGTAGCGCCACTGTTCGAGCAGGCCAAGGTCTGCGCCAACCACTTGGCGCAACTGGGGTTTGCCCGCTATTCGGGCTCGGTGACCTCGACCAAATTGAAAGTCACCGGCATCGACCTGTTCTCCGCTGGCGACTTCATGGGCGGCGAAGGCACCGAAACCATCACCCTCTCCGACCCGATCGGCGGGGTCTATAAAAAACTGGTGATCAAGGATGACGTGCTGGTCGGTGCCTGTCTGTACGGCGACACCGCGGATGGCGGCTGGTATTTCCGGCAGATTCGCGAGAACCACGCCATCGGCGAGATCCGCGATCACCTGATGTTTGGCGAAAACGCTCTGGGCGATGTAGGCCATCAAGGCCAGGACAAAGCCATGAGCATGGCTGACAACGCCGAAGTCTGCGGTTGCAATGGCGTCTGCAAGGGCACCATCGTCAAGGCGATTCAGGAACACGGGCTGTTCAGTGTCGATGAGGTCAAGAAACACACCAAAGCGGCCAGCTCCTGCGGCTCTTGCGCCGGACTGGTGGAACAGATCCTGATCAACACCGTCGGCGGCGCGGCGGACGTCAAACCGAAAAGCGAAAAAGCCATCTGCGGTTGCAGCGACCTCAACCACGGACAGATCCGCCAGGCGATCCGCGAAGAGCATCTGCTGACCATCGCCGGGACCATGAGCTACCTGAACTGGCGTACCCCGAATGGCTGCGCCACCTGCCGTCCGGCGCTCAATTACTACCTGATTTCCACATGGCCAGGCGAGGCCAAGGACGATCCGCAATCACGGCTGATCAACGAACGGGCCCACGCCAACATTCAGAAAGACGGCACGTACTCTGTAGTCCCTCGGATGTGGGGCGGTGTGACCAATCCTTCGGAGCTGCGGCGCATTGCCGATGTCGCCGACAAGTACAACGTGCCCATGGTCAAGGTCACGGGCGGCCAACGCATCGACTTGCTGGGGATCAAGAAGCAGGATCTGCCCGGCGTCTGGAAGGACCTCGACATGCCGTCCGGCCATGCCTACGGCAAATCGATTCGCACGGTGAAAACCTGCGTCGGCAGCGAGTTCTGCCGCTTCGGTACGCAAAACTCCACGCAACTGGGCATTGAACTGGAGCATGACCTGTTCAACATGTGGTCGCCGCACAAGGTCAAGCTGGCGGTCTCAGGTTGCCCGCGCAACTGCTCGGAAGCCGGGATCAAGGACGTCGGAATCATCGGCGTCGATTCTGGCTGGGAGATGTACATCGGCGGCAACGGCGGGATCAAAACCGAGGTCGCGGAATTCTTCGTCAAATTGAAAACCGCCGAAGAGGTGCGCGAGTACAACGGCGCTTTCCTACAGCTGTACCGCGAAGAAGCCTTCTACCTCGAGCGCACCGTGCACTACCTGCAACGGGTCGGCATGGAGCACATCAAGAAAGCCGTGCTGGAAGACCCGGAGCGCCGCAAAGCGCTCAACGACCGGCTGCAATTCTCCCTGTCGTTCGAGCAGGACCCATGGAAAGAACGTCTTGAGCAACCATTGCTGAAGAAGGAGTTCGATGTGATCCCCGTGAAAAACCTGGAGGTGCCGGCATGAACTGGCTGGATATCTGCGCACTCGAAGAAATCAACGCCTTGGGCTCGCGCATCGTCAGCGGCCCCAAAGGTGACATCGCGATTTTTCGCACCAGCGACGATGAGGTTTTCGCACTCGACGACCGCTGCCCACACAAGGGCGGACCGCTGTCCCAAGGACTGATCTACGGTAAACGCGTCGCTTGCCCGTTGCACAACTGGCAGATCGACCTGGAGTCCGGTGAGGCCCTGGCGCCTGATGTCGGCTGCGCTCATCACCATCCGGCACGGGTGGAGAACGGTCGGGTCATGCTGGCTCTGCGGGAAGCAGGCTGATGAGCCGCCAGACGACCGCCTCGACCTGCTGTTATTGCGGGGTGGGCTGCGGCGTACTGATCGAGCATGACGGCGAGCAGATCCTCGGCGTCAGCGGCGACCCGACGCACCCGGCCAACTTCGGCAAGCTGTGCAGCAAAGGCTCGACCCTGCACCTCACCGGCGACCTCGCGGCACGGGCGCTGTACCCGGAACTGCGCCTCGGCAAAGGTATGGCCCGCAGCCGTACCGATTGGGACACCGCCCTCGATCACGCCACCAGCGTGTTCGCCGACACCATCGCCGAGCACGGCCCGGACAGCGTGGCGTTCTATATCTCCGGGCAACTGCTGACGGAAGACTATTACGCCTTCAACAAGTTGGCCCGGGCGCTGGTCGGCACCAACAACATCGACAGTAATTCGCGACTCTGCATGTCGTCGGCGGTGGTCGGCTACAAGCGCAGCCTGGGCGCCGACGCCCCTCCATGCAGCTATGAAGACCTTGAGCTGAGCGATTGCGTAATGATCGTCGGCAGCAACATGGCCTACGCTCATCCGGTGCTGTTTCGTCGACTGGAAGAAGCCAAATCCCGCCGACCACAGATGAAAGTCATCGTCATTGACCCTCGACGTACTGACACCTGTGACCTTGCCGACCTGCACCTGGCCATTCTGCCGGGTACCGATGTCGCGCTGTTCCACGGAATTTTGCACCTGCTGTTGTGGGAAGACTGGGTCGACCGTGAGTTCATCAAGGCGCACACCGAAGGCTTGGCCGAACTGAAAAGCCTGGTACGCGATTACACCCCGCAAATGGTCGCGCAACTCTGCGGGGTCAGCGTTGAACAGCTGCAGCAATGCGCCGAGTGGGTCGGCACCTCAACCGGTTTTCTCTCGCTGTGGTGCATGGGGTTGAACCAGTCCACCGCTGGCAGCGCAAAAAACAGTGCACTGATCAACCTGCACCTGGCCACCGGGCAAATCGGTCGGCCGGGCGCCGGCCCCTTCTCGCTTACCGGTCAGCCGAATGCCATGGGCGGGCGCGAAACCGGCAGTTTGTCGAACTTGCTGCCTGGCCATCGCGAAGCAGCCAATGCGCAACATCGCGCCGAAGTGGCGGCTTACTGGGGTGTCGAAAAACTACCTGACACCACCGGGCTAACTGCCATTGAACTGTTCGAACAGGTCCAGAGCGGCAAGATCAAAGCATTGTGGATCGCCTGCACCAACCCTGCGCAGTCGCTGCCGGATCAGCACACCGTGCGCGCTGCATTGCAGGCTTGCCCATTCGTGGTGCTGCAAGAAGCCTTTCGCACCACCGAAACCGCGCCGTTTGCCGACCTGCTGCTGCCGGCCGCCAGTTGGGGTGAGAAAGAAGGCACGGTGACCAACTCCGAACGGCGGATTTCCCATGTTCGCCGCGCCATCAACGCACCGGGTGAAGCGCGCCCGGACTGGGCGATCACAGTGGATTTCGCACAACGCCTGGAGCGGCGTCTGCGTCCAGGACAGCCCAGCCTGTTTGCTTTCGAACAACCGGCGCAGGTCTTCGATGAATACAAACAACTGACACGCGGACGCGATCTGGACCTCTGCGGGATCAGCCATGCGCTGCTCGATCGCCTCGGCCCGCAGCAATGGCCGTTCCCGGACGGCGCCTCGAGCGGAACGCCACGGCTTTACGCGGACGGGATTTTCCCTACAGAGAGCGGCCGTGCACAGTTTGTCGCCGATCCATATCGCGCGGCCAAGGAGCAGCGTGACGCACGCTTTCCGCTGACCCTGATCACCGGGCGCCTGCGCGATCAATGGCACGGCATGAGCCGCACCGGCACGGCTGCACAATTGTTCGGCCACGTCAGCGAAGCCCTGCTGAGCCTGCACCCTGATGAACTGCGTCGCTATCGACTGCAGACCGGCGATCTGGTCAACCTCAAAAGCCGTCGAGGCAGCGTGATCGTTGCGGTCGGCAGTGATGACAGTGTGCGCCCGGGCCAGGCATTTCTGCCGATGCACTGGGGAGACCGTTTCCTCAAGGGTGGCGTCAATACGCTCACGCAGCCGGCATTCGATCCCCTGTCGAAGCAACCCGAACTCAAACACAGCGGCGTGCGTATCGAGCCGGTAAAGCTGCCCTGGCATTTATTCGCACTGGTTGAGGGCGATGTTCAGCAGCATTTCGAGACCTTACGACCGCTCTGTGAGGACTTTTCCTATGCCAGCCTCAGCTTGGCCGGCCGTGAACGCCCAGCGCTGCTGATACGCGCTGCCAGCGCCCAGGCACCCGACCCGCAACGGCTGCATGCCATCGATCAGCAACTGGGACTCAACGATGGCCCGGTCCTGGCTTACGACGATCCACGGCGCGCCATTGGCAAACGCGTGCGCATCGAACAGGGCCGGATTACCGCCATTCGCCTGGCCGGTGAAACCCTTGCCCAACACTGGCTGCAAAACCTCTGGCTGGAAGGCCGCGCCGACGAACAACTGCGGCGCTGGCTCTTGGCACCGTTGAGCACGCCACCCGGCAGTGCGGGCTCATCCGTCAGCGCCACGAAAACTCTGTGCAACTGCAAGAACGTCAGCGAAAGCGCGGTGTGCGCTGGCATTCGCAGTGGCCTGGATTTGCAGGGCCTGAAACAACAACTCGGTTGCGGCACGCAATGCGGCTCCTGTGTCCCGGAAATCAAGCGTCTGTTGGCGGCCAATGTGCAGCCCATCGCAATCACCTCGTGAGGAATAGAACATGAGCGCAAAAGTCTGGTTGGTGGGTGCAGGTCCCGGTGACCCCGAATTGCTGACCCTCAAAGCTGTACGGGCGCTGAACGAAGCCGATGTGGTGCTGATCGATGACCTGGTCAACGACGCGGTGCTGGTGCATTGCCCGCAGGCACGAATCATTGCGGTCGGCAAACGTGGTGGCTGTCGCTCTACTCCGCAGGCGTTCATTCATCGCTTGATGCTGCGTTATGCCCGCCAAGGCAAGTGTGTGGTGCGGCTCAAGGGCGGCGATCCGTGCATTTTCGGGCGTGGCGGTGAAGAAGCGCAGTGGCTACGCGAGCGCGAGATTGAAGTGGAGTTGGTCAATGGCATCACCGCAGGCCTGGCCGGCGCAACGCAATGCGATATTCCCCTGACCCTGCGCGGCGTTGCCCGCGGCGTAACTCTGGTCACCGCGCACACTCAGGACGACAGCGAGCTTAACTGGCGAGCCTTGGCCCAAAGCGGTACGACGCTGGTGATTTACATGGGCGTGGCGAAATTGAGCTCAATTGGCGAGCAATTGCTCGCCGGTGGGATGGCGGCTGATACGCCCGTGGCGATGATTGAAAATGCTTCATTGCCACACCAGCGTGAATGTCGGAGCAGCCTGACAGCGATGCAGGAAGATGCCCACAGCTTCCAACTGAAAAGCCCGGCGATCCTGGTGATCGGTGCGGTGGCTGCCAGTGACAATGCCAAGAGATCGCAGCCTGCAACAGCTTCTAGAGAAGAGTTCTGGAACGCTAACCTGGCGTAAGCGCCCTCAAAGGCTCGGACCGCGCTCGGACGATCTTTCAAAAAGCTAAATCGCAGACAAAGAAAAGCCCGGCCTAAGCCGGGCTTTTCCGAACTACCAGGCTAATTACTTAGCGGTAGCTTCAACCTGCGCTTCTACGCGACGGTTTGCAGCGCGGCCAGCTTCAGTGCTGTTGTCAGCAATTGGGCGGGACTTGCCATAACCAACCGAGTGAACGCGGTTAGCTTCAACGCCGTCTTTGACCAGAACTTGCTTAACAGCGTCAGCACGACGCTGGGACAGCTTCTGGTTGTAAGCGTCAGGACCGACGTTGTCGGTGTGACCTTCAACTACGG
Source organism: Pseudomonas sp. FW306-02-D09B (assembly GCF_058782685.1). NCBI lineage: Bacteria > Pseudomonadati > Pseudomonadota > Gammaproteobacteria > Pseudomonadales > Pseudomonadaceae > Pseudomonas > Pseudomonas sp. FW306-02-D09B. The sequence continues at coordinate 77,302 of NZ_JBYSXY010000011.1, read as the reverse complement.
TGGTGGTGTTCGGGTACTGCTTCATGAAGTCAGCCAGGTTCTTCACGTCGCCGTAGCTGTTTGGCTTAACAACAGCCTTGTTGAAGTCGAATTTCACGTCCAGTTGAACGCGAACAACTTCAGCAACTGGAGCTTCTGCAACTGGCTCTGGAGCCGGTGCCGGAGCTACTGGAGCTGGAGCAACTTTGCCGCCAGTGCCGCCGAAGTTAACACCCAGGCCGATCAGAGCCTGGTAGTCCCAACGACCGTTGTCCAGCTTGTAGTCGGCTTCAACGCCAGCACGAGCGTACAGGTTGTCGGTCATGTACCACTTGGCGCCAGCGCCAGTGGTCAGGTAGGTGGACTTGTCACGACCAGTGTGACCGTCAGCAGCGACGTTGGTCATGCTGCCGTGGGATACACCGCCTTCAACGTAAGGACGGATAGCGTCGCCTACGGTACCGAAGTGGTACTGGGATTTCAGACCGAAGTGATCGCCTTTGATCCGCTGGTTGCCAGTGTCGGTGTCCGAACGAGTGTATTCGTCTTTGCGATAGGTCGCGTTCACAGACACGTCATCGGTCAGGAAGTAGCCGATCGAGACGCCAGGAGTGCGGCCGTTCTGGTAGGAATCGACGCTGTGGTTCCAGGTTTTGCCCCAGAATGCTTCCCCTTCGACCGCGCCTTGGCCTTGTGCCAGAGCGCCGAACGAAGTAGCGGCAATAAGAGAACCAATGGCCAAGCCCAAGGTGTTTTTCAGTTTCATCCGTTAAATCCCCATCTGGTGATTGTAAAGCAGTCCCGCAAACCGGGGGACAACTCGGCGGCAAGTCTATCAGAACTTGCCTACACGTAAGAAATATTTGCGCTGAACTAAGTTTCAGCGATGCCCGCAAATTTCTCACGCAATTTGTCAAGAGCGCGTTTGTACCGCATTTTCGTTGCACTCAAACCCATGTGCATGATGTCCGCGATCTCCTGAAACTCCAACTCTGCGACAAATCGTAGCACTAGAATTTCTCGGTCAATCGGGTTCACATACACTAACCAGCGATCAAGTCCACCCTTTTCCTCAGGTTTCGGCGCCTTCTCTTCAGACGCTTCCTCAAGGGGGTCCAGACTCAAAGCATCCATCAAGCGACGCTTACGCCGCTCCTTCCGATACTGTGTGATGCATTCGTTGTACGTGATGCTGTAGAGCCACGTTTTGAACTTCGATTTACCCTCGAAGTTCTTCAGACCGTACAACACCTTCAACATCACTTCCTGACAGACATCATCTGCATCACGATCGTTCCCAAGATACCGTGCACAAACGTTAAATAATGTTCTCTGATAACGCCGCATCAGCTCTTCGTAGGCGCGCGTCACGTGAAACAGCTCCGTGTGCGAGCGCGCGACCAACTCCTCATCAGAGAGCTCGCGGGGGTCGTAGCGCATGGATAGCGATTGGGCTTTATTCAAAACAAGTCGGGCCGACAGTCAGGTCAATGTCCGCCGCAGCCCATCGTATCGGGCATTTTGCGGCGGCATACATTAGCAGGGTTTGCCGGGTTAGCGGCTACTAACATGCTGTTCCAGGAGGATCCGATTGGAAAGTGAGACTAGCTCACCCTCATCGGTCAGCAATGTAGTTTTAACCGTGCCGATCTCTTCGATCTGACCTTCGACCTCACCAACACGCACTTGTTGCCCAACCTGATACAACTCACGCACATAGATTCCAGCAAGGATCTGACCAGCGATTTCCCGGCTTCCCAAGCCCATGGCCAAGGCAACTGCCAGACCAACGGTAATCAAGACAATCACGATCACATGGTTCAGCAGGTCTGTTTTGACTTCAAGCTGACTGATCGCAACCGAAATACTGATGATGATCACCAGGCCCTGAGCGATACGTCCAAGGCCCGATGCGTAATCCAGCCCTACGCCTTCTGCGGCGCCACGCACCAGCCCGTTGGCCAATTGAGCGAGCAATACGCCCACCAGCAACACCAGCGCGGCACCAAATACTTTCGGCAAATACAGTGCCAGCATGTCGAGCGTAGCCGAAACTCGCTCCAAGCCAAGGGATTCTGCAGCAGAAACCAGGAAAATCAGCAAAACGAACCAATAAACGATCTTGCCGATCAGCGTAGAAATCGGCACCCGCAGCCCTGCGCGGGACAGCAGCTTGGTCAAGCCGGTACCGCCCATCAAGCGATCCAGGCCCAGTTTTGCAAGCAATTTCGAGAGCAGGGTGTCGAGCAGCTTGGCCACGACAAACCCCAGCAGAAGCACTACCAGTGCGCCGAACAGGTTCGGAATGAAGTTCGCTACCTTGGTCCACAACGCGGTCATTGCCGTGACGAGGCTCTGAGTCCAGAGATCAAGTTCCATATTCAATCAGCCTTATCAGCAGTGCGGGCAGCAGGTTTATGACGGGAAACCGGCATGACATGGGCCGATCCGTTATTCAGGGCGATCATCAGCGCGGGCAGCCAGCGGCCCAGCAGACTGAACAGATCACCGGCGCCAACCTGGCGGTTGGCGGTTTTCAGCACACGCCCCAGACAGGCATCGTCGTCACGGGTGGACGGTGATGCCTTGAGCATGTCGCGCAAGGACTGTTCAAACGGATCGTGCATACGCACCTCTCGTGATATCTGTGAAAGACGCGATCAAAATTCTTCGGGTCACATGGCTCTCCCTCATACCCAGCGCAAACGCCGGAACAACCACCACTGCCCCACCCCTACTGTCACCATCATCAGGCAGGCAATCACGAAGCCATAAGGGTTCCCGGAAAAAGGAATTCCGCCGACGTTTATCCCGAGCAAACCGGTCAGAAAACTCATCGGCAAAAAGATCCCGGTGATGATCCCGAAGCGGTACATGATGCGATTCATGTGCACGTTCAAACGCCGGTCTTCGGTCTCCAGCACAAGCCCCACGCGCTCCCGGGTCAATTCCAGCTCTTCCAGGTAACGCGTCAGGCTGTTGTTCAATTCGTTCCAGTAGTCGCCGTCGTCGTCGACAAACCATGGCAGTTTTATCCGCGTCAGCTGGCCGAAAATATCCCGCTGCGGAGCAAGGAAGCGCTTCAGTCCTGCCGCTCGCCGACGGATCTGCACAATGGCGCCATGTTCCGGAGTATACCGTTCGTCGGCATCCAGCTTTTCTTCTTCGTCATCGACGATTTCGGAGAGATCACTGACCAGATCCTGCACTTTATGGGTGAGGTACTGAGCCATATAAAGGACCAGTTCGGAGGTGGTTTTCGGCCCCTTGCCCTCAGTCAGTTGCACCAGCAACTCATCGGTGGCGCGCAACGGGCGTAAACGCAGGGAAATGACCCGCTGAGCAGAGGCGAAGATCCGCACCGACACCATGTCTTCAGGCTCGGCACCCGGGTTGAGGTTGATTCCGCGCAGAAACAGTAACAACTCGGAGTCCGGCAGCGCCAACAGGCGCGGCCGGGTGTTCTCTTCGAGGAGCAGGTCACAGCTGAACTCACTCAGACCGCTGGATTTACGCAACCAGGTCTGAGTTTGCGGGTGACTACGGTCCCAATGCAGCCAAAGGCTTTCATGAGGTTGCAGTTGCAGGTCATCCAGTTCAGTCCGGGCAAGCCAACGCGCACCACCTTTACCATCCAGCACCAGGGCATGCACCAGCCCCCACTGCGCGTTTTCTTCCTCGAACATCCTCACCCCTGGCTTGAATCGGCTGTTTATTCTGGCATCTTCAGCGGACTTGGCGAGACGATCACGCCGTTATTGTCCGCGTAAATGTATTCACCCGGACGGAAAGTCACGCCGGCGAAGGTTACCGCAATGTTCAGCTCACCGACGCCACGCCTGTCGGTTTTCATCGGGTGGCTGGCCAGCGCCTGCACGCCCAGGTCGGTTTGCGCGATAACGTCGACATCACGGATGCAGCCGTAGATAACCAGCCCTTCCCAGCCGTTTTTCACGGCTTTCTCGGCGATCATGTCGCCCAGCAATGCGCGGCGCAGCGAACCACCGCCATCGACCACCAGCACCTTGCCATTCCCTTTGTGCTCGACCTGCTCCTTGACCAGCGAGTTGTCTTCGAAGCACTTGATGGTAACGATTTCGCCGCCAAAGGAGTCACGGCCACCAAAATTGCTGAACATCGGCTCAAGCACCTGCACCAGTTCCGGGTAGGCATCACACAGGTCGGGAGTAAGGTAATGGTTCATCGAGAAACTCCTGTAAGAGAAAGAACAGATCGTGGGCTGTCGAAAATCGCAGGGGTTACGGTATTGAATGTGTATTCGCCACGGTTAAACATCGATCCCGACGCGATCACCCTTGTAAGCCACCTTCAGCATACTCAAGCCAGGGCACTGTGCCTGTACCGGCACGCCGCTGGGCAACTGAAACTCGATACCGTGGCGCTGACAACGCAGAATATTTCCCGACAATGTCGCGCTGCCGAGCGGCGAGCCTTGGTGCGGGCAGCTGTCTATCAGCAACAACGGCTGATTATCCAGCACCAACAGCAGCAGGCTACGCCCTTCAACCTGGAACGTCCGCCGATAACCTTCATTCAGATTGATCAGACGCTCAAGCGGTACGAACATAAGGTCGACTCAACAACCGTTTGTGACCAGAACAGCTCAATGCGTCATATCTTAGCCGTTCGCTGATCGGAGTGAAACGCTCTTGTCAGAGCATTCGTACTCAGACTGCTGTCGCCAAACTCGGCTTATCAGCCAACAACGGCGCCTGCGGATCTGTCAGCCAGCGCTGCACCAACGGCCAGACTTCGGCCTGAGCAGCTTTGCTGACAAGCATTTCAACATGCCCGAAATTATCCGAAAAACCCTGGTCGCGCCCCAGGCAGATGAACTGCTTGTGCTCGGAACCGATCTGATCGAACAGCTTGCGACACGCCCAATCCGGGTCCTGATGATCGCTGGTCGCGCTGACGCCCAGGACCGGCACCTGAACCTCTGCCAGCCCGGCCCACCAGTCTTTCTCGGCATCGCCGAAACGTCCGAACAGGCCGTACCAGCGCATGCCCTCCAGGGCCAGGCCTATCGGCTCGTCCTCCGGACCACGCTTGAGGCGAGAGCCCGAAATTTGCGCGAAACGCTTCAGGATGAACCGCCCGCTCCACTCCACCGGGGGAATTTTCAACGGCCAATAGGTGCGACTGACCTGCGTACCAAAAAATGCCGCAGAGGCCACGGCAGGCTCGCCCAGGTACTGACCACCCAGCGCTGCCGCCAGGGTGATGCCGCCCAGTGAATGGCCAATCCAGTGCGGAACCTGAGCGCTTTGCTCACGAACGAACGCAGCAATCGCCGGCAGATCGTAACGGGCATAGTCGGCAACGCGGTTCTTTCGATAGTTCTGGTTGCGCTGGGACAAGCCGTGACCGCGCATTTCCGGTATCCACACATCAAAGCCGGCACGCGCCAGATAGGCGCCCAGACCAAGGCCTTTGGGGGAAAACCAGAAACGCCGATTGGAAAAGCTGCCATGCAGCAAAATCACCGGAACGCCACGCACGGCGGGCTCATCGGCCATACCCAGGCGGGTAACCGCCAGTTCTACGGTGCCGTCCGGGCTGTTGCCGGGTTTCAAACGATAGACGTCCTCGCTCAGATCGCCGCGACGCTCGGCGCTGATCAAGGCGACAGGAAACAGGTTGCTGCTGCTTTGCATAATGCTCTTGCACAAAAAAGGGCGGCGTCCACCGGAGCCCGCCCTACTTGAATCTTAAAGCCCGTGTCAGCAGTGTAGCCGACCCGGGCTTCATTCACGGATCAGACTTCAGCCTGACCTTCAGCCAGGAAGAACCAGGTTTCCAGTACGGAATCGGGGTTCAACGAAACGCTTTCGATACCCTGTTCCATCAGCCACTTGGCCAGGTCTGGGTGGTCGGAAGGGCCCTGGCCGCAAATACCGATGTATTTGCCGGCCTTGTTACAGGCCTGAATCGCGTTGGACAGCAGCTTCTTGACCGCTGGATTACGCTCGTCGAACAGATGCGCGATGATCCCGGAGTCGCGGTCCAGGCCCAGGGTCAGCTGGGTCAGGTCGTTGGAGCCGATGGAGAAACCGTCGAAGAACTCGAGGAACTCTTCAGCAAGGATCGCGTTGGACGGCAGTTCGCACATCATGATGACGCGCAGACCGTTTTCGCCACGGGCCAGGCCGTTTTCGGCCAACAGCTCCACAACCTGGCTGGCTTCGCCCAGGGTACGGACAAACGGCACCATGATTTCGACGTTGGTCAGGCCCATCTCGTTGCGCACGCGTTTCAGCGCGCGGCATTCGAGTTCGAAGCAGTCACGGAACGACTCGCTGATGTAACGCGAAGCGCCACGGAAGCCCAGCATCGGGTTTTCTTCTTCCGGCTCGTAGAGCTTGCCGCCGATCAGGTTGGCGTATTCGTTGGACTTGAAGTCCGACAGACGCACGATGACCTTTTTCGGCCAGAACGCGGCAGCCAGGGTGCTGATGCCCTCGACCAGTTTCTCGACGTAGAAGCCGACCGGATCGTTGTATCCGGCAATGCGCTTATCGACGCTTTCCTTGATTTCCAACGGCAGGCCGTCGTAGTTCAGCAGTGCTTTAGGGTGCACGCCGATCATGCGGTTGATGATGAACTCCAGACGGGCCAGGCCCACACCGGCGTTCGGCAACTGCGCGAAATCGAAGGCGCGATCCGGGTTACCGACGTTCATCATGATTTTGAATGGCAGTTCCGGCATGGCGTCGACGGAGTTTTTCTTGATGTCGAAGCCCAGCTCGCCTTCGAAGATGAAACCGGTGTCGCCTTCAGCGCAGGAAACGGTCACGCCCTGGCCGTCTTTCAACAGTTCGGTGGCGTTACCGCAACCCACGACGGCCGGGATCCCCAGCTCACGCGCAATAATCGCCGCGTGGCAGGTACGGCCGCCACGGTTGGTGACGATGGCGCTGGCGCGCTTCATGACCGGTTCCCAGTCCGGGTCGGTCATATCGGAAACCAGAACGTCGCCCGGCTGGACTTTGTCCATCTCGGAAACGTCTTTGATGATGCGCACTTTACCGGCGCCGATGCGCTGGCCGATGGCGCGACCTTCCACCAGCACGGTGCCGGTTTCTTTCAGCAGGTAACGTTCCATGACGTTGGCGTGGGTACGGCTTTTCACGGTTTCAGGGCGAGCCTGAACGATGTACAGCTTGCCGTCGTCACCGTCTTTGGCCCATTCGATGTCCATCGGGCACTTGTAGTGCTTCTCGATGATCATCGCCTGCTTGGCCAGTTCGCTGACTTCAGCATCGGTCAGGCAGAAACGTGCACGCTCGGCCTTGTCGACATCGACAGTCTTGACCGAACGACCGGCCTTGGCTTCGTCGCCGTAGATCATCTTGATGGCTTTGCTGCCCAGGTTACGGCGCAGAATCGCCGGACGCCCGGCTGCCAGCGTGCCTTTGTGGACGTAGAACTCATCCGGGTTCACCGCGCCCTGCACGACGGTTTCGCCCAGGCCGTAGGCGCCGGTGATAAACACTACGTCACGGAAGCCGGATTCGGTATCGAGGGTGAACATTACGCCAGCAGTGCCGGTTTCCGAACGGACCATGCGCTGTACGCCGGCCGACAGGGCAACCAGTTTATGGTCGAAGCCCTGGTGCACGCGGTAGGAAATGGCACGGTCGTTGAACAGGGAAGCAAACACTTCCTTGGCAGCGCGAATGACGTTTTCGACGCCGCGGATGTTCAGGAAGGTTTCCTGCTGACCGGCAAAGGAAGCGTCCGGCAAGTCTTCAGCCGTTGCCGAAGAGCGCACGGCCACGGCCATGTCCGGGTTACCGGCCGACAGCGTGGCGAACGCGGTGCGGATTTCGGCGTTGAGCTTCTCCGGGAACTCGGCTTCCATGATCCATTGACGGATTTGCGCACCGGTTTTCGCCAGGGCGTTCACGTCGTCGACGTCCAGCGCGTCGAGGGCTGCGTGGATCTGGTCGTTCAAACCACTTAATTCGAGAAAATCACGATAAGCCTGAGCCGTCGTGGCGAAGCCACCCGGGACCGATACACCGGCACCTGCAAGATTACTGATCATCTCGCCCAGGGATGCGTTCTTGCCCCCCACATGCTCTACATCATGGACGCCGAGCTTATCGAGGGAAACTACGTACTCTACCAAGGTGATCTCTCCACTAACTGTGTTGGAAAAGCTCAGGGCGCCGGCAGCTCATCAGGAGCATTTGCCAGCAATATGGCCTGGACCTGGAAAATAAGTGAGAATGCGGGCCAATCCAGGCCGACAAACCGCGCCTATCATATCCAAGAATCGTCACCAGCTTAAGGCCCAAGGCGCAAATGAAACGATCTGCTTTCTTTATCTCCGATGGCACGGGCATTACAGCCGAAACCCTGGGTCAAAGCCTGTTGGCGCAGTTCGAAAACATTACCTTCAGCAAAGTCATACGACCGTACATCGACAACGTGGACAAAGCGCGGGCCATGGTACAACAAATCAATATGGCCGCCGAAAAGGACGGATTTCGTCCGATCATCTTCGACACGATCGTCAACCAGGATATTCGTGAGATCCTCGCGACCTCCAATGGTTTCATGATCGACATTTTCTCGACCTTCCTCGCGCCGCTCGAGCAGGAACTGAGCGAACACTCGTCGTATTCGGTCGGCAAGTCCCACTCCATTGGCCACAACTCCAATTACATGGAGCGTATCGAGGCAGTGAACTTCGCCCTCGACAACGACGACGGCGCCCGCACCCACTATTACGACAAGGCCGACCTGATCCTGGTCGGCGTGTCGCGCTGCGGCAAAACCCCGACCTGCCTGTACATGGCCATGCAATTCGGCATTCGCGCGGCCAACTACCCGCTGACCGAAGACGACATGGAGCGCCTGCAACTGCCATCGGCATTGCGCGCCCACAAGCACAAGCTGTTTGGCCTGACCATCGATCCGGACCGTCTCACCGCGATCCGCAACGAACGCAAGCCCAATAGCCGCTACTCGAGCTACGCCCAGTGCGAGTTCGAAGTGCGTGAAGTCGAAAACCTGTTCCGCCGCGAGAACATCGCACACATCAACTCCACGCATTTTTCCGTGGAAGAGATTTCGGCGAAGATCCTGGTGGAAAAAGGCGTCGAGCGGCGCTTCAAGTAGGAGCTGCCGCGGGTTCAGCTTCAGATCACGAAGAGATCCATGAAACGGTTAACCGGCGTAGCCTCGAGCTTTGCCTGATCCTGGCACAAGGCAAAGATCTGCGCCGACCGTTGTGCAGTGAATCGGGTTGCCAGATTGGCCTTGAACTTGTCCTCCAGCAAGGGAATGCCCTCGGCGCGGCGACGACGATGACCAATCGGGTATTCGACCACCACTTGTCCGGTGCTTGAGCCGTCCTTGAAGAACACTTGCAAGGCGTTGGCAATAGACCGCTTGTCAGCCTCCAGGTACTCGCGGGTGTAGCGCGGCTCTTCGACAATGACCATCTTCTCGCGCAACTCGTCGATGATCGGGTGCGCCGCGTGAAACTCGTCTTCGTACTGTTCAGCCACCAGAGTGCCGAAGGCCAGCGGCACGGCGGTCATGTACTGGATGCAGTGATCGCGGTCGGCGGCATTGGCCAGTTGGCCGACCTTGGAAATGATACGAATCGCCGACTCGTGAGTGGTGATAACGATCTTGTCGATTTCATCCAGACGATTGCTCACCTGCGGGTGCAGGGTCACCGCCGCTTCGCAAGCGGTTTGCGCGTGAAACTCGGCCGGGAAACTGATCTTGAACAGCACGTTTTCCATCACGTAAGTGCCGTACTTCTGCGCGAGGCTGAACGTGCGTTTATCTGCGGGCTTGAGCGCCAGGTCCTTGTTGGTATGGCTGAACAGCACGTCGTAGAAACCCCATTGCGGCGCCGTCAATACGCCCGGAATGCCCATCTCGCCACGCATGGCGATGTCCGCCAACCGCACGCCACGACTGGAGGCATCGCCCGCTGCCCAGGACTTGCGCGAACCGGCGTTCGGCGCATGACGGTAAGTGCGCAGTGCCTGACCATCGACAAACGCGTGGGACAGCGCCGCCAACAGTTGCTCGCGATTGGCACCCATCAGTTTCGCGGTCACCGCCGTCGAGGCGACTTTGACCAGCAGCACATGGTCCAGGCCAACCCGGTTGAAGGAGTTCTCCAGGGCAATCACACCCTGAATCTCGTGGGCCATGATCATCGCGTCCAGCACCGCTCGCATGGTCAGCGGCGCATCGCCATTGGCCACGCGTTTTTGCGACAGGTGGTCGGCAACCGCGAGGATCCCGCCGAGGTTATCGGACGGATGGCCCCACTCGGCAGCCAGCCAGGTGTCGTTGTAATCGAGCCAGCGGACGATACAGCCGATGTCCCACGCCGCTTTTACCGGGTCGAGACGAAAATGGGTGCCGGGAACACGTGCGCCAAAAGGCACGACTGTGCCTTCAACGATAGGACCCAGGTGTTTGGTGCATTCGGGAAAGCGCAGGGCCAACAGGCCGCAACCGAGGGTGTCCATCAGGCAATTGCGGGCGGTGTCCAGCGCCTCTTTGGACTCGATCTTGAAATTGAGAACGTAATCGGCAATGTCCTGCAGGACCTTGTCGTAGTCGGGACGAATGTTCAGGTCGACGTTGGCGCTCATGTTCGATTCACTCTGGCAGTGGTTCGTAAATGGGACCTCGGTTCAGGATCAATCTCGGGGGCTAATCTTTCTTATTGTAGGAACGGGATTGAATGTGGGAGCGGGCTTGCTCGCGAAGAGGGTGTATCAGCCGACATCAATGTTGAATGTCAGTCCGTCTTCGCGAGCAAGCCCGCTCCCACAGGGTTCACTTCGGGTTTGCATTACCTCAGAAAGAATCGCCCGGCACGCGCACCCAGCCTTCCATCAATACTCGCGCACTGCGGCTCATGATGGCTTTGGTCACGGTCCATTCGCCATCGACCTGTTGGGCTTCGGCGCCCACCCGCAAGGTGCCTGACGGATGGCCGAAGCGCACCGCGTTGCGAGGAATACCGCCCGCGGCGAGGTTGACCAGCGTGCCGTCAATCGCTGCCGCGGTGCCAATCGCTACAGCAGCCGTGCCCATCATCGCGTGGTGCAACTTGCCCATGGACAGTGCCCGAACTAACAGGTCGACATCGCCTGCCGCCACCGGCTTGCCGCTGGAAGCGAGGTAATCGGCAGGCTGTGCGACGAACGCCACCTTGGGGGTGTGCTGACGCTTGGCGGCGTCTTCAAGATTCTGGATCAGCCCCATGCGCAGCGCGCCATACGCACGAATGGTCTCGAACATCGCCAGCGCTTTCGGGTCGCCGTTGATATCGCCCTGCAACTCGGTGCCGGTGTAGCCGATGGCTTCGGCGTTAACGAAGATGGTCGGAATGCCGGCGTTGATCATGGTCACTTTGAGCGTGCCGACACCAGGCACTTCCAGGTCATCGACCAGGTTGCCGGTCGGGAACATCGAGCCGCCTGCGCCCTCTTCCTCGGCCGCAGGGTTCATGAATTCGAGCTGCACCTCAGCGGCCGGAAAGGTCACGCCATCGAGTTCGAAATCACCGGTTTCCTGCACCGCGCCGTCAGTGATCGGCACGTGGGCAATGATGGTCTTGCCGATATTGGCCTGCCAGATGCGCACCACCGCGATACCGTTACGTGGAACGCGACTGGCCTCGACCAGACCGCTGCTGATGGCGAACGAACCGACCGCCGCCGAGAGGTTGCCGCAGTTACCGCTCCAGTCGACAAAAGGCTTGTCGATGGAGACCTGACCGAACAGGTAATCGACATCGTGATCGGCCTTGATGCTCTTGGACACGATCACCGTTTTGCTGGTGCTGGAGGTCGCCCCGCCCATACCATCGATTTGCTTTTCATACGGGTCAGGGCTGCCGATCACGCGCAACAACAGCGCGTCGCGAGACGGGCCCGGAACCTGCGCCGATTCAGGCAGGTCTTGCAGACTGAAGAACACGCCTTTGCTGGTGCCACCGCGCATGTAGGTGGCGGGAATCTTGATCTGAGGTACGTGGGCCATAATGTTCCTTATGCGCCGGAGCAGGACGTCACCGCCCTGCCCCGGCAAGTCGCGTTAGACAGCAACAGCCGATTCAAGGAAGTCCTGGGCGAAACGCTGCAACACGCCGCCGGCTTCATAGATCGAAACTTCTTCAGCAGTGTCGAGACGGCAGGTAACCGGCACCGACACCTGTTCACCGTTCTTGCGGGTGATGACCAGGGTCAGCGTGGCCCGCGGCGTGCGCTCGCCGATCACATCGAAAGTTTCAGTGCCATCGATGCCCAGCGTCTTGCGGTCGGTGCCCGGCTTGAACTCCAGCGGCAACACGCCCATGCCCACCAGGTTGGTGCGGTGGATGCGCTCGAAACCTTCGGCAGCAATGGCTTCGACTCCGGCCAGACGCACACCCTTGGCGGCCCAGTCACGGGACGAACCCTGACCGTAGTCGGCGCCGGCGATGATGATCAGCGGCTGTTTGCGCTCCATGTAGGTTTCGATGGCTTCCCACATGCGCATGACCTGGCCTTCCGGCTCGACACGCGCCAGCGAACCCTGCTTGACCTTGCCATTTTCCTGAACCATTTCGTTGAACAGTTTCGGGTTGGCGAAAGTCGCGCGTTGCGCAGTCAAGTGGTCACCGCGGTGTGTCGCGTAGGAGTTGAAGTCCTCTTCCGGCAAGCCCATTTTCGCCAGGTATTCGCCAGCGGCGCTGTCGAGCATGATGGCGTTGGACGGCGACAGGTGATCGGTGGTGATATTGTCCGGCAGCACCGCCAACGGGCGCATGCCCTTGAGTGGACGCGCCCCGGCCAGTGCACCTTCCCAGTACGGCGGACGACGGATGTAGGTGCTCATCTCGCGCCAGTCGTACAACGGTTTGACTTTCGGGCCGGTGTCTTCGTGGATGGCAAACATCGGGATGTAGACCTGACGGAACTGCTCCGGCTTGACCGATGCCTTGACCACCGCGTCGATCTCTTCGTCGCTCGGCCAGATGTCCTTGAGGCGGATTTCCTTGCCATCCGCCGACAGGCCCAACACGTCTTTTTCGATGTCGAAACGGATGGTCCCGGCAATGGCGTAAGCCACCACCAGCGGTGGCGACGCGAGGAACGCCTGCTTGGCGTACGGGTGAATCCGGCCGTCGAAGTTGCGGTTACCCGACAACACGGCAGTGGCGTACAGGTCGCGGTCGATGATCTCTTGCTGGATCACCGGGTCCAGCGCACCGGACATGCCGTTGCAAGTGGTGCAGGCGAATGCCACCACGCCGAAACCGAGTTGCTCCAGTTCAGAAGTCAGGCCGGCTTCATCGAGGTACAACGCCACGGTTTTCGAACCCGGTGCGAGGGACGATTTGACCCACGGCTTGCGGGTCAAGCCGAGCTTATTGGCATTGCGTGCCAACAGGCCTGCAGCGATGACGTTGCGCGGGTTGCTGGTGTTGGTGCAACTGGTGATGGCGGCAATGATCACCGCGCCGTCCGGCATTTGGCCGGGCACATCGTCCCACTGGCCGGAGATGCCCTGGGCCGCGAGATCAGACGTAGCGACACGGGCGTGAGGATTGCTCGGCCCCGCCATGTTGCGCACCACCGAAGACAGGTCGAAGGTCAAGCCGCGCTCGTATTGCGCGCCCTTCAGGCTATCGGCCCACAGGCCTGTGGTCTTGGCGTAATTTTCGACCAACTGCACCTGCTCGTCTTCGCGGCCGGTGAGTTTCAGGTAGTCGATGGTCTGCTGGTCGATGTAGAACATCGCCGCGGTGGCGCCGTATTCCGGAGCCATGTTGGAAATGGTTGCACGGTCGCCGAGGGTCAGCGCGGAGGCGCCTTCACCGAAGAACTCCAGCCAGGCTCCAACGACTTTTTGCTTGCGCAGGAACTCAGTCAGCGCCAGCACCATGTCGGTGGCGGTGATGCCTGGTTGCAGCTTGCCGGTGAGTTCGACGCCGACGCTTTCCGGCAGACGCATCCAGGAGGCACGGCCGAGCATCACGCTTTCCGCTTCCAGACCGCCAACACCGATGGCGATCACGCCCAGGGCATCGACATGCGGGGTGTGACTGTCGGTGCCGACGCAGGTATCCGGGAAGGCCACGCCGTCACGCACCTGGATCACCGGCGACATTTTCTCCAGGTTGATCTGGTGCATGATGCCGTTGCCTGGCGGAATCACGTCGACGTTCTTGAAGGCCTTTTTGGTCCAGTTGATAAAGTGAAAACGGTCTTCATTACGACGGTCTTCGATGGCGCGGTTCTTTTCGAACGCTTCCGGATCGAAGCCACCGCGCTCGACGGCCAGGGAGTGGTCGACGATCAATTGCGTCGGTACCACCGGGTTCACTTGCGCTGGATCACCACCTTGAAGGGCAATGGCATCACGCAGGCCAGCGAGATCGACCAGGGCGGTCTGGCCAAGAATGTCGTGGCACACCACGCGGGCCGGGAACCATGGGAAATCGAGGTCGCGTTTGCGCTCGATGAACTGTTTCAGGGATTCGGTGAGCGTGGCCGGGTCGCAGCGGCGCACCAGGTTTTCCGCCAGTACGCGAGAGGTGTACGGCAGGGTGTCATAGGCGCCGGGCTGGATGGCCTCGACTGCCGCGCGGGTGTCGAAGTAATCCAGATGGCTGCCGGGCAGCGATTTGCGGAAATCTGTGTTCATCGTCAGGACTCGGTCACGGTGATTACAAAAGGTGGGGCCTGGCGCCGGCCTGTGGTTGGAATACCTTTAAATGTGGGAGCGGGCTTGCTCGCGAAAGCGGTGCTTCAGTCGACATCAATGTTGAATGTCAGTCCGTCTTCGCGAGCAAGCCCGCTCCCACAGGGTCCAATTACCACATAGAAAAATCAGCGTCTTTCAGGCTCCACCGGTCAGCGTTGTTCGATTGGCACGAACTTGCGCTGTTCGACGCCGACGTACTCGGCGCTCGGGCGGATGATTCGGTTATTGGCACGCTGTTCGAACACATGCGCCGCCCAGCCGGTCAGGCGCGAGCAGACGAAAATCGGCGTGAACAGCTTGGTCGGAATGCCCATGAAGTGGTATGCCGAGGCATGGTAGAAGTCCGCGTTGGGGAACAGCTTCTTCTGTTCCCACATGGTCTTGTCGATGGCTTCGGACACCGGGAACAACACGGTGTCGCCGACTTCGTCAGAGAGCTTTTTCGACCAGCCCTTGATCACTTCATTACGCGGATCGTTGTCTTTGTAGATCGCGTGACCAAAACCCATGATCTTGTCTTTGCGCGCAAGCATGTCGAGGGTGCCTTTGATCGCCTCTTGCGGCGACGCGAAGCGCTCGATCATTTCCATCGCCGCTTCGTTGGCGCCGCCATGCAGCGGGCCGCGCAGGGAACCGATGGCCGCGGTAACGCAGGAGAACAGGTCGGACAAGGTCGATGCGCACACGCGGGCGGTGAAGGTCGATGCGTTGAACTCGTGTTCCGCATAAAGGATCAGCGAAACGTTCATCACCTTGACGTGCAGCTCGCTCGGCTTCTTGTCGTGCAGCAGGTGCAGGAAGTGCCCGCCAATCGACTCTTCATCGGTCACGCAGTTGATGCGTTTGCCGTCATGGCTGAAGCGATACCAGTAGCACATGATCGCCGGGAACGCGGCCAGCAGCCGGTCGGTTTTGTCATGTTGCTCGGAGAAGTCATGCTCCGGCTCAAGGTTGCCGAGGAACGAGCAACCGGTGCGCATCACGTCCATCGGGTGGGCGTCGGCCGGGATGCGTTCGAGCACTTCCTTCAGGGCTTGCGGCAGGTCACGCAGCTTGCTCAGTTTGTTGATGTAGGCGGCCAGTTGCGCCTTGTTCGGCAGTTCGCCGTACAACAGCATGTACGCCACTTCTTCAAAATGCGCCTGGGCCGCCAATTCGCGAACGTCATAGCCGCGATAGGTCAGGCCTGCGCCCTCTTGCCCTACGGTGGACAATGCGGTTTGCCCGGCCACCTGGCCACGCAGACCGGCGCCACTCAATACTTTTGCTTCGGCCATTGCTGTCTCCAATCTTGAATTTGTTAGGGAATCTGCAACATCTAAACGATGAATCGAGTATTGCCGATCAACCCTTTTTCTGGGCAAACAACGCATCGAGCTTCTGCTCGAAGGTGTGGTAATCGATGCGATCGTAAAGCTCCATGCGGGTCTGCATGGTGTCGATGACGTTCTGTTGCGTACCGTCGCGACGGATCGCGGTGTAGACGTTTTCCGCTGCTTTGTTCATCGCGCGAAAGGCCGACAGCGGGTACAGCACCAGCGACACATCGGCGGCTTTCAGCTGTTCGGTGGTGTACAGCGGCGTGGCGCCGAACTCGGTGATGTTGGCCAGGATTGGCGCTTTGACGCGGCTGGCGAACAGCTTGTACATGTCCAGTTCGGTGATAGCTTCCGGGAACACCATGTCGGCGCCGGCTTCGATGCACGCCGCGGCGCGATCCAGTGCCGACTCCAGACCTTCCACCGCCAGGGCGTCGGTGCGGGCCATGATCACGAAGCTGTCATCGGTGCGCGCATCGACTGCCGCCTTGATCCGGTCGACCATTTCCTGCTGGGAAACGATTTCTTTATTCGGGCGATGACCGCAGCGTTTGGCACCAACCTGGTCTTCGATATGAATCGCTGCCGCGCCGAACTTGATCATCGACTTCACGGTGCGCGCGACGTTGAATGCCGAGGAACCAAAACCTGTGTCCACGTCCACCAACAGCGGCAGGTCGCAGACATCGGTGATCCGGCGTACGTCGGTCAACACGTCATCGAGCCCGGTAATCCCCAGGTCCGGCACACCGAGAGAACCGGCAGCGACCCCGCCACCGGACAGATAAATAGCCTTGAAACCGGCGCGTTTGGCCAGCAGCGCATGGTTGGCGTTGATCGTGCCGACCACTTGCAAAGGATGCTCGCTGGCAACCGCATCGCGGAAACGCTGGCCTGGTGTGCTCTTGTTCGAACTCATGACTCACCTCGTGGAGTGGCTGTCTGATGGGCTCCGTCCTGATAGTGACGGGCGATATTGCGTTTTGAAGCGCCGATGTGACGACGCATCAACAACTCGGCCAATTCACCGTCACGGTCGGCGATGGCATCGAGAATCCGGTGGTGCTCGGCAAACGCCTGGCGCGGCCGATTGGGCGTGGCGGAAAACTGGATGCGGTACATGCGCACCAGCTGATACAGCTCGCCGCAGAGCATTTGCGTCAGCGTGCGGTTGCCGCTGCCTTGAATGATTCGGTAGTGAAAGTCGAAATCGCCTTCCTGCTGGTAATAGCCGACGCCTGCCTGAAACGCCGCATCGCGCTCATGGGTTTCCAGCACCTGACGCAACTCGTCGATTTCTTCGGTGGTCATGCGCTCGGCGGCCAGACGACAGGCCATGCCTTCCAGGGACTCGCGAATTTCGTAGAGCTCAAGCAGTTCGGCGTGACTCAGCGACACCACCCTCGCCCCTACGTGCGGGACGCGGACCAGCAGGCGTTGACCTTCGAGACGATGGATCGCCTCACGCAACGGCCCACGACTGATGCCGTAAGTGCGCGCCAGTTCAGGCTCGGAAATCTTGCTGCCCGGGGCGATCTCGCCTTTGACGATGGCCGCCTGAATGCGTCGGAAGACGTTTTCGGAAAGGGTTTCCGAATCGTCTGACGCCATCACCGGGGGATCAAGTTGATCCAGCATATTGTCGACACCTCATAAGCCAATGCGCCAAAAACTAACCAATATCGCGCAACCAGTCAAAGGAAAAAGAACTATTGTCGACAATCGTCTAATAAACGCCGTAAGTAAAACCTAAGTAAAGGACTGACCCGCGGCTGGCGCCATAAAACCACCGTGCTAGAATGCCGCCCGCATTTGTCTGTCATCTTTTTATGGCAGGCACTAGAAGGAGCTTGTGCAGCAATGCCAGTCGCCTTGAACTGAAGAACGGACGGCGCCGCGCCAGGATCTATGAGACTCAAGCCCTTCACCCTGTTGATCTGTCTACTCCTCTGCCTGCCAGGTCTCGCTATCGCGGGTGAAAAGACTGTGTACGGTCTCAACGAATACGCGCAGTTGGCAGGAATCGACCTGGAAGTCGCGGCCAAACTCGACACCGGGGCCAAAACCGCCTCCCTCAGTGCCCGTGACATCAAGCGCTTCAAACGCAATGGCGAATCGTGGGTGCGCTTTTATCTGGCCATCGACACCGCCCACTCGCACCCGATCGAGCGCCCATTGGCACGCGTCAGCAAAATCAAACGCCGCGCTGGCGACTTCGATCCCGAGGAAGGCAAGCAGTACACCGCTCGCCCGGTGATCGAGCTGGATATCTGCATGGGCACGGCGTTGCGCAGCATAGAAGTTAACCTGACCGACCGAAGTGCATTCCAATTCCCGCTCTTGATCGGTTCCGAAGCCTTGAAACGCTTTGATGCGCTGGTCGACCCGAGTCTTAAATACGCTGCTGGCAAACCCGCCTGCGCCGTCGACGCTCATACCGCAGAGTAATGCCCATGCGCTCCCTTACCCTCCACCTGAAAATCCTGATCACCCTATTGGTGGTGCTGGGCCTTTCAGTTACGGCCTATCAGATTTTCGTGCTGGGCATTCCGGTGACCGAAGACGCCACCGACGACTTGTGGAACATCGACGCCAAGGTCGAGTTCGTCGCCAGTGCCAAGGACCCGGTCAAGATCCAGATGTTCGTGCCACCGCTGAGTCGCGACTACGTCAGCCTCAATGAAAGCTTTATCTCCAACAACTATGGCGTTGCAGTCAACCGCGTCGACGGCAACCGCAAGGTCACCTGGTCGGCACGCCGGGCCAAGGGCAACCAGACGCTTTACTACCGCCTGGTGCTGACCAAGCGCTACACCGGTGAAAAATCCAAAGTCAAAGGCCCGACCTTCCGCGACAGCATCGCCGTCGAAGGCCCGGAGAAAGTCGCCGCCGACGCCCTGCTCGCGCCGATTCGCCAGCACTCGGCAGACGTCGAGACCTTCATCGGCGAAGCGATCAAACGCGTCAACAATTCCAATGACGACAATGCAAAACTGCTGCTGGCCGGCGATCCGTCACCAGCGCACAAAGCGAAAATCGTCGAACTGCTGCTGTCCATCGCCCACGTACCGTTGGAAAAGGTCCACACCATCCGCCTGGTCGCCGATCAGCCGCAAACCCCGGAGCTCTGGCTACGTAGCTTCAACGGCACTGACTGGCTGTACTTCAACCCGGAAACCGGCGAGCAAGGCCTGCCCACCGATCGCCTGCTGTGGTGGACCGGCGATGACAACCTGATCACCGTCGAGGGTGGCAAGAAGGCCAACGTCACCTTCAGCCTGAACAACAGCGAAATGAACGCCATTCGCCTGGCCAAGCTGACCGACGAAAATACCGACGCCAGCTTCCTCGATTACTCGCTGTACGGCTTGCCGCTGCAAACCCAGCAAACCTTCATGATCATGGTGATGATCCCGATCGGCGTGCTGGTTATCCTGATCCTGCGCAACCTGATCGGCTTGCAGACCCTTGGCACCTTTACCCCGGTGCTGGTTGCCCTGGCCTTTCGCGAAACCGGGTTGGGTTTCGGCATTACGCTGTTTACAGTGATCACGGCACTGGGGCTTTCGTTGCGCTCCTACCTTGAGCACCTGAAGTTGCAAATGCTCCCGAGGCTGTCGGTGGTGCTGACCTTCGTTGTGGTGCTGATTGCCGCCATCAGCCTGTTCAGCCATAAACTGGGGCTGGAGCGTGGGCTGTCGGTAGCGCTGTTCCCGATGGTGATCCTGACCATGACCATCGAACGCCTGTCGATCACCTGGGAAGAACGTGGCGCCGGGCATGCGCTGAAAGTCGCGATTGGTACGCTGTTCGCCGCCTCTCTGGGACACCTGATCATGAGCATTCCGGAACTGGTTTATTTTGTGTTCACCTTCCCGGCGATCCTGTTGATCCTGGTAGGTTTCATGCTGGCCATGGGTCGCTATCGCGGCTACCGCCTGACCGAGCTGATGCGCTTCAAAGCCTTCGTCAAGGCCGATTCGTAATGTTTGGTTTCTGGAAGACCTGGAAGGCCCTGCACGCCCGGGGCATCATGGGCATCAATCGGCGCAACGCGGACTACGTACTCAAGTACAACAAGCGCAGCCTGTATCCGATTGTCGATGACAAGATCATCACCAAGGAACGTGCAATCAAGGCCGGCATTCACGTGCCGGAGATGTACGGCGTGATCTCCACCGAGAAAGAAATCGACAAACTCGGCGAAATCATCGGCAACCACAGCGACTTCGTGATCAAACCGGCACAGGGTGCCGGCGGTGACGGCATCCTGGTGATCGCCGACCGTTTCGAGGGCCAGTACCGCACGGTTTCCGGAAGGATCATCAGCCATGAAGAAATCGAGCACCAGATCTCCAGCATTCTGACCGGCCTGTATTCCCTGGGCGGTCACCGCGACCGCGCGCTGATCGAATACCGGGTGATTCCCGACCAGATCTTCAAAAGCATCAGCTATGAAGGCGTGCCGGACATCCGCATCATCGTGCTGATGGGTTACCCGGTGATGGCCATGCTGCGCTTGCCCACCCGGCAATCCAGCGGCAAGGCCAACCTGCACCAGGGCGCTATCGGCGTCGGTGTCGACCTGGCCACCGGCATGACCTTGCGCGGCACCTGGCTGAACAAGTTCATTCTCAAACACCCGGACACCACCAACGCGGTAGATGGCGTGCAACTGCCCTACTGGGACGGCTTCATGAAGCTCGCCGCCAGCTGTTATGAGCTGTGTGGCCTGGGCTACATCGGTGTCGACATGGTGTTGGACCAGGAAAAAGGTCCGCTGATTCTCGAACTCAACGCACGGCCCGGGCTAAACATTCAGATCGCCAATGATTGCGGGTTGACCACGCGCACTCATGCAGTCGAGGCACGCCTGGAAGAGCTGAAAGCCAGAGGGATTACCGAAACACCGCAAGAGCGCGTGGAGTTTGTTCAGCACATGTTCGGGAATATCCCCTCGGCCGAAGGCTAAGCGTTTGTGGCGAGGGAGCTTGCACCCTCGCCACAGGGTTTGTGCAGTCGCACATGATGTATCTCTTCCCGACATCCCCTCTAGGAGCAAATCCCGCAGAGGACTACAATCGCCACCCCCGCCTCGATGGCTGATCTGCCCCGCTCATGTTGACCTGCTCCGTATACCCGCTTCCCTATCGCGCCAACCCCGCCGAGTATTTCGCGGCGATTCGCCATGCCCCGGGCAGCGTACTGCTCGACAGTGGCCGACCGATTGCCGAGCGCGGACGCTATGACGTGCTCAGCGCCTGGCCAGTGGCAACACTGGCGGTTTCGCCTGACGAAAGTGGCGGCGCATTCCTGCAACGCCTGCGCGACACGCTGGCCCGGCTCGGCAATGCAGCGATCCCGGCCCCCTACGAATTACCGTTCGCGGGCGGCTTGATCGGCTACCTCAGTTACGATTTCGGCCGTCACCTGGAGGCCCTGCCCTCCCAGGCTCACGATGACCTGCAACTGCCCGACGCGCGCTTCGGCCTGTATGACTGGGCGTTGATCAGCGATCACCTGACCGGCAGCAGTCAGTTGGTGTTCCATCCCAACCTGATCGAATCCGAGCGCCAACGTCTGATCGAACTGTTCAGCCAGCCCGCGACTGCAGCGACCGCACCGTTCACCCTGAGCGGCGCCATGAGCCCCGACCTCAGCGCCAGCGACTATCAGCAGGCGTTCGTGCGTATCCAGCAGTACATCCAGGCCGGCGACTGCTATCAGGTCAACTTCGCACAACGCTTTCGCGCACAATGCCAAGGCGATCCGTGGACCGCGTATTGCGCGCTACGGGCAGCTTGCCCAACACCGTTCTCTGGCTTCCAGAGCTTGCCCGACGGCGGCGCGGTGCTGAGCCTGTCGCCAGAGCGTTTCGTCAAAGTCAGCGAAGGCCACGTAGAAACCCGTCCGATCAAAGGCACCCGTCCGCGCGGCCAGAACGCTGCCGATGACGCGGCCAACGCTGCCGAACTGTTGGCCAGCCCCAAGGATCGCGCGGAAAACCTGATGATCGTCGACCTGTTGCGCAACGATCTGGGCCGCACTTGCCGCATTGGCTCGGTGCGCGTGCCTGAGTTGTTCAGCCTGGAAAGCTACCCCAACGTGCATCACCTGGTGAGCAGCGTCACTGGCGAATTGGCTGACAACAAAGATGCCCTGGACCTGATCGCCGGCAGCTTCCCCGGTGGCTCGATCACTGGAGCACCAAAAATCCGCGCCATGCAAATCATCGACGAGCTGGAACCAACCCGCCGTGGTTTGTACTGCGGTTCGTTGCTGTATCTGGACGTACGCGGGGAAATGGACAGCTCGATCGCCATCCGTAGCTTGCTGGTCAAGGATGGCCAGGTCTGCTGCTGGGGCGGCGGCGGGATCGTCGCCGATTCGGACTGGCAGGCCGAATATCAGGAGTCCATCACCAAGGTGAAGGTGTTGCTCGAAACCCTGCAAGGCCTTTAAAAACACGCGAACAGAACCATTGTGGCGAGGGGGCTTGCCCCCGTTGGGCCGCGCAGCGGCCCAGAAATCTTCATTCGTGTTTATCAGATACACCGCATGCACAGGATTTACGACTGCTGCGCCCGAGCGCGGACCGGCCGACGGGGGCAAGCCCCCTCGCCACAGTTCCTCGGCGTCCTTTACAGGCTCAGCTCACGATTTGAAGCCTTGAGAAACTCCTGCTTCAGCTCGGCAAAGCTGTGCACCGCCGGGAACTGCGGGAACTCGCGGATCACGTTGTCTGGTGCGTGGAACAGGATTCCGGCGTCCGCCTCACCCAGCATGCTGGTGTCGTTGTACGAATCACCGGCGGCGATCACCCGATAATAGAGGCTCTTGAAGGACAATACCGACTGACGCTTGGGATCTTTCTGACGCAGTTGATAGCCCGTCACTCGACCGGTGTCATCCGTAATCAGACGATGGCAGAGCAAGGTCGGGAAGCCCAGTTGACGCATCAGCGGCTGGGAAAACTCGTAGAACGTGTCAGAAAGAATCACCACCTGGAAGCGCTCGCGCAGCCAGTTGACGAACTCGATGGCACCGTCGAGTGGCTTCAAGGTGGCGATCACTTCCTGAATATCGGATAGCTTCAGGTCGTGCTCGTCGAGGATGCGCAGGCGCTGCTGCATCAGCACGTCGTAATCGGGAATATCCCGGGTGGTTGCCTTGAGGGATTCAATCCCGGTTTTTTCGGCAAAGGCGATCCAGATCTCCGGGACCAACACACCTTCCAGATCGAGACAGGCAATTTCCACAAGACACTCCCATTTGTACTGATTATTGAGTTGAGCGAGCAAAAGGACTGCCGAACTCTAGCGAGACATACCGACCGACGCAACGCAGAGGAGCGCCCCTGTCTTCTCGGGATTTTGCTACCATCGCCACCATATAGAGCGCTTAGCGCCACCGACCTGTAGGAAACCGCCCTGATGAGCCCATCGTTCGACGTCACTGAACTCGCCGCGACCTATGCCACCAAATCCGCCCAGGAGATTCTCAAACTCGCCTTTGCCGAGTTCGGGGACGACCTGTGGATCTCCTTCAGCGGCGCCGAAGACGTGGTGCTGGTGGACATGGCCTGGAAAATCAACAAGAACGTAAAGGTCTTCAGCCTCGACACCGGACGCCTGCATCCGGAAACCTATCGCTTCATCGATCAGGTGCGCGAGCACTACAAGATCGAGATTGAACTGGTCTCCCCGGACCATACAAAGCTCGAACCGTTCGTCAAAGAAAAAGGCCTGTTCAGCTTCTACAAGGATGGCCATGGCGAATGCTGCGGCATCCGCAAGATCGAACCGCTGCGCCGCAAGCTGTCCACCGTCAGCGCCTGGGCCACCGGCCAGCGCCGTGACCAGAGCCCGGGCACCCGCAGCCAGGTTGCCGTACTGGAAGTCGACAGCGCGTTTTCAACGCCTGAGCGCACTCTGTACAAGTTCAACCCGCTGGCACAAATGACCAGCGAAGAGATCTGGGGCTATATCCGCATGCTGGAGCTGCCGTACAACAGCCTGCATGAACGCGGCTTCATCAGCATTGGCTGTGAACCGTGCACCCGCCCGGTACTGCCAAACCAGCACGAGCGCGAAGGTCGCTGGTGGTGGGAAGAAGCCACGCAGAAAGAATGCGGCTTGCACGCAGGCAACATCATCCAGAAAGCCTGATCCCCGCCCTGCGAAATCCCCCCGTGGGAGCCACGCTCCCACATCAGCTCCGTGTCGTATGCAAAATTTGCAATCATATGGAGATCCCATGTGGGAGCGTGGCTTGCCCGCGATGGCAGCACCTCGGTCCTGCGCCAAGCTCAAACAGCGCTGAACCGCTGCGCCAATTGCTGCTCGGCAAACTGCTCGATAATGAAATCCACGAACGCCCGCGTTTTCCCCGGCAACAGTTTGTGTTCGGCATAGTAGATCGAGATATTGCCATCATCGACGTACCAGTCCGCAAGCACGCGCTGCAAAGTGCCGGCATTCAGGTAGCCGACCGCAAACGGCATGCTCACCAACGCAATCCCCAAGCCTTGCGCCGCAGTAGCGCAAGCCGCTTCGGAGTCACTCATGGTCATCCGCGCCTTGAGGCTCAGCGGGCTGTGTTCCTGACGACGGCTGGTCAGTTGCCAGGAACGCACGCGGCCGGTCTGCGGTGAACGAATCAGAATCCCGTCGCAGTCACTTAAATCATCCGGCACACGAATCGCCTCGCGCTGCGCCAGATAATCCCTGGATGCCACCAACACCCGGTGAGCCGGCGTCAGCTTGCGCGCCACCACCCCTGGCGGCAGTTCAAAACCGCCACCAATTGCCGCGTCAAAGCCTTGGCCGATCAAATCGACCTGGCGGTTATCAAAATGCCAATCCGGATTGATCGCCGGAAAACGCCGCAGAAACTCACCCAGCAACGGCACGATGTACAGCCGCCCAAACACCGTGCCCATGCTGACTTTCAGCGTCCCGGCCGGACGCCCTTCAGCGCTGGCCAGATTGGCCACGGCATTTTGAATGGTGTGCAGACTGGCACTGACTTCGCCGAGAAACAACTGACCGGCTTCGGTCAACGTCAGGCTGCGTGTACTGCGCTGAAACAGCCGAACACCCAGGCGCGCCTCAAGTTTGGCGACACTTTTGCCTACCGCTGCGGGGGTCAGGCTCAAGCGCCGCGCGGCTTCGGCGAAGCTGCCGACCTCGGCGCTGCGCACGAAGCATTCGATACTGCTGAAGGTTTCCATGGCCGCCACTATAAACTTCTGGTTTACACAGACTATAGCAATGACCGTCTACACAGGGGGTAATCCAGTATCGATACTAGGCTCCATCAACCGAGACATTTCGCCTCGGGACTTTGGAGATAGACATGACCACTCAGAACCTCAGCGGTAAAGTAGCTCTGATCCAGGGCGGTTCCCGCGGTATCGGCGCCGCCATCGTCAAACGCCTGGCCGCTGAAGGCGCAGCGGTTGCCTTCACTTACGTCAGCTCGGCTGCCAAGGCTGAAGAATTGCAAAACAGCATCACTGCTACCGGCGGTAAAGCTTTGGCCATCAAGGCCGACAGCGCTGATGCGGCCGCCATTCGCAATGCCGTCAACAGCACCGTCGAAACCTTTGGTCGCCTCGATATTCTGGTCAACAACGCCGGTGTGCTGGCCGTCGCCCCGCTGGAAGACTTCAAACTCGAAGACTTCGACCAAACCCTGGCGATCAACGTACGCAGTGTGTTCATCGCGACTCAAGAAGCGGCCAAACACATGACCGCAGGCGGTCGCATCATCAACATCGGCAGCACCAACGCCGACCGCATGCCCTTCGCCGGTGGCGGCCCTTACGCCATGAGCAAGGCGGCGCTGGTCGGCCTGACCAAAGGCCTGTCCCGCGACCTGGGCCCACGCGGTATCACCATCAATAACGTGCAGCCTGGCCCGGTCGATACCGACATGAACCCGGCCCACGGTGAGTTCGCCGAGAGCCTGATCCCGTTGATGGCTGTTGGTCGTTATGGCACTGCCTCCGAGATCGCCAGTTTCGTTGCTTACCTGGTCGGCCCGGAGGCCGGCTACATCACTGGTGCCAGCCTGAGCATCGACGGTGGTTTTGGCGCCTGATTCAGCATTTTTGCAGCGTAAAAAAACGCCGGGCAACCCTTGATCAGGTTGCCCGGCGTTTTGTCGTTCAGCGTTTGCCCGTTACATCTGTTCGAGTGCCGGTAAGCCATACGCGTGCGGCTGGAACGCTTTTAACGTACGCAGAATGCTGTCGGCATGCGCGTACTTTTCGTCGGCCATGGCCGCATCCGGTACGGCAATCGCGGTCATTCCCGCCGCTTTTGCTGCTGTGACGCCAAATGGCGAGTCTTCAAACACCAGGCAATCTTGCGGCGCCACACCCAAACGTTGCGCAGCGATGAGGAAAATATCCGGCGCTGGCTTGGCCGCGCCGACCTCAGGGTCATCAGCGGTCACAATGGTGTCGAACAGCGCAAACCAATCGCCATGCAAGGTGGTTTTCTGCCCGAATGACTGACTCGAAGAGCTGGTGCCCACGGCAATCGGAATATTGTTCGCCTTCAAATGCTGAACCAGCTCCTGCGCCCCCGGCATCGCCAGCGCACGCGGGAAACGTTCACGCATCAATGGCTCGCGGATCAGCAGAAACTCTTCGGCGCTGATCGGCAGCTCCAGCGCCTCGACGACATAGCGCGCCAGATCGCCAGCACCGCGGCCGATGATGTTCTGCTTGATGTGCCAGTCGAAAGTTCGGCCGTAGCGTTCAGCAATGATTTGCGTGACCTCGGTGTAGATACCCTCGGTATCGAGCAGCAGACCATCCATATCGAAAATCACGGCCTTGATCGGGCCGAAGTCGAGCGGTGCATTCATCGCATCTGATCCGTTATCAACACAACATTCCGGGAAGCGGCTCAGGTACGGCCAGTGCCTTGGTCGACCGAAAAAAGGATCGACCAAAGGGCACAGCAGCATAACGAGCGCGGCTCACATGCGGCAACTGTTTGCCGCCCCTCCCCCTCAGATCACGGCCTAGGGTGTGTAGTGAGCGCAGGGAAAGCGCCGCACGGTAACTTATAGAAATATAAGAAAATCATTGCAAAACTTATGGAAGACTTATTAAGCTCTCATGAACGAAATCTACTGGACCCGCAAAGCCGTAAAGCAACTGCTCAGGGTACACACGGAGCACCGGGTGCAAATCCGCGATGCCGTAACGCAGTTGGAGCGCATGCCCGACGCAATCAACGTCAAGGCGCTGGCCCTGCACAATTGCGGGTATCGCCTGAGAGTCGGTAACTACCGGGTTCTGTTTGACTGGGACGGCTCGGTCCAGGTGGTCAGCATTCAAGAGGTCAAAAAACGTGACGAACGCACCTACTGACATACAAATCATCAACGGCCCGGACGGTGAGCCGGCCTTTGTGGTCATCCCCTACCAGCAGTATGTCGCTCAACACGGCGGCACCGAGCTGATTCCTCATCAGGTGGTCAGCCGTATTGTCGACGGTGCCACCCCAATCCGCGCCTGGCGCGAACACTTGAACCTGACGCAGGAAGAAGTGGCAAAGCGAATGGGGATTTCACAACCTGCGTTCGCCCAGCAGGAGGCGGTAAACAAACCGCGCCGAGCCACTCGGGAAAAGATCGCCATGGCGTTCGGGATCAGGGCTGATCAGCTGGAGTTGTAAAGTCCGGGTCATTGCAGGCTCTGGATTCAGGTAGCGCACTTGCATGGGGTGCCAGGGGTCGAGTCACCCAAAACGAAAAAGCCCGGCAATCAGCCGGGCTTTTTCAAATCGTAT
Organism: Pseudomonas sp. FW306-02-D09B; assembly: GCF_058782685.1. Taxonomy (NCBI): domain Bacteria; kingdom Pseudomonadati; phylum Pseudomonadota; class Gammaproteobacteria; order Pseudomonadales; family Pseudomonadaceae; genus Pseudomonas; species Pseudomonas sp. FW306-02-D09B. The sequence continues at coordinate 49,431 of NZ_JBYSXY010000011.1, read as the reverse complement.
CGCTGGAACCAGTGCGCTTACTTGCCCATGAGCGCGCCGCCGGCTGCGCCACCAAGGCCAGCACCAATGGCGGAACCGGTCTTGCCGCCTAGCGAGTTGCCGATGACCGAACCACCTGCTGCACCTACACCACCGCCGATTGCTGCTTTAGCGCGATGGCCCTTTTTCGCGCCGGCAGCACTGCCTGCAGCGCCTGCAACACCTGCACCGATCGCCGCGCCGGTGCTGCCACCGAGCTTCTGACCGACCACATTACCCAGCGCACCACCCAAGCCGCCGCCGAGCGCTGCGCTGCCATCACCGGCCATTGCGCCTTGAGCGACCAGAAGACCCAGAACCAGAGCAGGCAAAGTTAAACGCATGACATGAACCTCAAAAAGGGTACTGATTAGTAAAAAACCGGATGCTAAAAAGGGCCGTCGGTTCAGTCAATGAACCGGCCCAACCCTCATGAGCGCGAGGGTTGGACAGTTTATACGCAAAGAGTTTTATCGCAGACAAAAAAAAAGCCCGCTGGGGAGACGGGCTAATGGAATTGCTTTTTAACGGATGAGTTGAGCCTACGGATATGCTTGTGAAAGAAGCGTGAAAGAAACGCCCGAAAATCAATAATGTTGATACCGCGCATGACACGTCACAAGCTCCCACTAACCTCCTGCACCACGCCACACGCTCAGACACCACTCAAAAAAAACCCCGCTCAAGGCGGGGTCAGTCTAATTTTCAATTACTTGCGTACAGGCACGGAGACCTTGGGCATAAACGGCTTTGCGGTGTTTTTTGTCACCGCTGGCAGCCTGGCCTTGCCCGGTTTGGTCGGTGTTTCACCAAACCCCGCCACATAATCCGTCTGGCCACATTGCACACAATTGTTGACCGGATACTCAGCGCCATCATCTTCAATGTAAGGAATGCTCATCTATCAGTCCCTCCAGACAGATCGATACCGGCAAGCAATTGATTGCCTAAAAAAATACCGACCTCCAAGGTTTCTGAGACTAGCCGGTCATTCCCAGACCAATGATTCAAATACGCAACACCCGACGAACGGCCAGGAAAAGCCTCTGACTTCCTCTACCTGTTTCTGACAGATAAAACGTCAATCAGCCTATTTGAGCGTCACCGCCGTTCCGGTCACAAACACCACCAGCATGCTGCCCCTGCCCGAGGGCATACTGATCTCGAAGTCCACCCCGACCACCGCATCAGCCCGAAGACTCTGCGCACGCTCCTTGAGCTCATCCGTTGCCTGGGCTCGCGCCTCCTTCAACGCCCTTTCCAACGTCTGGGAACGCCCGCCGAAGAAATCCCGCATTCCGGCGAACATATCCCGCACAACGTTGATGCCCTGCACGGATTCGGCGCTGACAATGTCCAGGTAGGCTGCGATCTGACGGCCTTCGATGGATTGAGTGGTGGTTATGATCACGTGGCATTCCTTTATTGACTGAGTGTCAGCCATGCTGCTGGCTGAAGCTGGAGAGACATACATACTAAGGACTAAGTTCATCCCGCGGTTTTGATGTTGGGTGCACAGGAGGTCGTATGACGGTATTTTTGCTGCTGTACCTATGCACTGACGCCTCCCGCACTGACTGCCAGGTGATACCCGTGGAACACTGGGTACACGCTGATGCTTACAAACAATGCATGGCAGCAGCCAAAAAGCTGACGATCGATCTCACCGCCAAGAATCGAAAGAGCAATTACTTTGTCTGCGAAACTCAAGTCGGTCAGTGACCGCCAATGAAGACACCTGTTAGTGTTCTTGCATCAGGAAAAAGTCGCCAAGCCGTCTCGACGGATACACCCCATGCCCAGCAACGCCGCTTCGACAGCCTCATCCAACGGCGTATGCGGCTCGCGACCCAGCACCTCGATCAATCGCGCATTGTCCATTTGCACTGGCGTGCGCCACAAATAACGCATTTCCAGCATTTCACGGAAGGTCACGACAAAAGGCGAAGCCAGTGTCAGCAACCACCACGGGAACGCTGTCACACGCGGCTCCATGCCTGCGTGCCGATAAACAACACGCTGGATAGCACGGCTCATTCGAGTACCGTCGGTATCCAGATGACCAGCCATATGAAATCTTTCGAAGGCTTGGAGAGTGGTGCGGCGCTCCAGCAACTCGACCATGGTCCGCGCAACGTCAGGCAGATAGGCCCACTGGTGAGCAACGCCCTGCTCACCTGGATAACTCACTGCTTTGACGGGTATCCCCGGCTTGATCAAGCCGAGGGAAAACCAGTTGCTAGCGGCTCGCGGCCCGAAAAAATCTCCGGCGCGAACGATCAACGCACGAGCACCATTGTCAGCAGCCTTGCGCAAGCGCTGCTCCATCTCCACCCGAATAGCGCCTTTTCGGGTAAGCGGCTGCTGCGGTGAGCTTTCATGCAATACCGGAAAAGCATCAGGGCCAAAGTTATAAACCGTGCCGGGCAGCACAATGGTTGCACCCTCGATCACGGCCGCAGCGATGGTGTTGTCGAGCATCGGCAACACCAGCTCCGGCCATCGACGATAGCCCGGCGGATTGACCGCATGCACAATCACCGAGCAGCCTTTCGCGGCCTCGATAACCTCCTGCCGATTCAGCGCATCACCGCGTAACCACGTGATGTCCGCTTGTTGATCGACAGCTTTTTCGAGATGACGTGTTAGCGCGCACACCTCCCAACCGGCGTCTTTCAATTGACGCGCCACTTCCCCGCCAATCCCTCCTGTCGCTCCCAGTACCAGCACTTTATTGCCGTTCATGCCTGACACCTCAAGGTTATAGAGGGCTTGATCCTGAGCGAATGGACGCTATAGATAAATTGCAGAAGATCAGCGTGACGCTATACATTTATGCATGGCATCGAATATTGGTTGGGAGCTCTATCGATCCTTCCTGGGCGTACTCAATGAAGGATCGCTGTCGGGCGCGGCGCGCTTGCTCGGCATCACACAGCCAACGGTCGGCCGGCACATCGCCGCGCTCGAAAAAGCGCTGGATGTCGTTTTGTTTACACGATCACAAACAGGGCTGATGCCCACCGAAGTGGCACTGACCCTGCGCGCCCACGCACAAACCATGGAAAGTACAGCGGCCTCGATTGAGCGAGCCGCCTCAAGTCAAGGCGCGGCTGTACACGGGATTGTCCGTATTTCAGCCAGCGACGTGATTGGCGTCGAAGTATTGCCGCCCATCATCACCCGGCTTCGCCAACAACACCCGGCGTTGAAAGTAGAACTCGTACTGACTAATCGTGTGGTCGATCTCTTGCAGCTCGAAGCCGACATCGCCGTGCGCATGATGCGCCCCCGTCAAGAGCAGCTGGTGGCGCGTCGGATCGGTAAAATCGAACTTGGGCTACATGCGCGTGCCGAGTACTTGAACCAACATGGCATGCCGCGCGACCTCAACGAACTGGCCGGCCATTCGATCATCGGCTACGACCAGCCGAACGCCTTTATCCGCAATATCACCAAGTCCATCAAAGGCATTGACCGCCAGCTCTTCTCACTGAGCAGCGACAGCGATCTGGCGCAGCTGGCATTGATACGCGCGGGGGCCGGCATCGGCTTCTGCCAGGTTCCGCTGGCCAAGCGTGATGCAGCATTGCAACGCGTGCTGTCGACGACGTTTTCGCTGGGACTGGACACCTGGGTCACCATGCATGAAGACTTGCGCAATAGCCCGCGATGCCGCGCGACCTTCGACGCGCTGGTTGAAGGGTTGCAGCAGTATGCAAGTCCGGATGGGCAGGATGATTGAGATAGCGCCTTAGGCATCCACTCCAGTTACAATTTGATACCTATTCACTCCTGCAGACTCACAGCCATGACTGAAGACTTCGAAGTCCCCAGCCCCCACGAAAAGCATCTGGAACACGCGACCGAACACGCCCAGGCCCGTGGGGACAGTTTCGCCAGCAAGATAGCGGTGATGACGGCGATCATGGCAACCATCGGCGCCATGCTCAGCTATCAGGCGGGCTCCACGGAAAGCGAAGCGGCCATGGACAAGAACAACGCCGCCATCAAGAAAACCGAAGCCTCCAACGAGTGGAATTACTACCAGGCGAAATCCAGCCGACAAAACCTCTCTGAACTGGCGATACACATCCCCGGCCTCGATGCTGCGCACTACACCGCCGAAGCGCAACGCTACAAAACCGAAAAAGAAGAAGTGCGCAAGAAAGCGGAAGCCCTCGAAGCAGAAGCTCGCGAGTGGGATGAAAAATCAGAATTGGTATTGCACCAGCATCACCGTTGGGCACAGGCAATGACGGCGATTCAGATTGCCATTTCGCTGGCAGCGATCACTTTGTTGACGCGTAAGGAGTGGCTGAAACGGGTCGCGTACAGTGCCGCTGGCATTAGCGTCGTGCTGGGTTCGCTGGCGTGGTTGCATCTATGAGTTTATTGAGGGGGACGACATCAGGTCATCCCCCTTCGACCCGGCTTTTTGGCAAGCAGGCAATCAATAAACAATCGTGACCAGAACAGACAGCCAAAGCAGTGGTGCGCGCATCCGGCATCATTCCAACGTCAATTCATCAGGCAGGAATTACAAACAGTCGTGCACCGACTTCATCAGAGCGCGGGATTTGGCCCACGGCGGGCCTTGATACAGCGATACGCGGCTCCCATTCTTGTACTTCACGATATCCAGCGTCTCATCGGCCGTCACAACGCTCGGCGCAGTAATCCGGTAGCCGTTTGAAATCGAGGTCTGGGTGGTTTTAGGAATCTCGCGCTGCCAGGCCGGCAGAACGCACTGGGCGTAATCCTTGGGAACCTTGGCAGTGATCTCGCTGACATTTGGTTCTCCCGGAACCAAGGAGGCCGGCAAAGAGCACCCCGCCAACGCTGCAACAGCAAGCGCACCTATCAAAATTCGCATAATTATTCTCTGCAATAAAATGTGGCAAATGTAACGCGAGGCCGGGTAGACATCCAGCGTAATTAAGGGAACGCACTGTTGCATTATTGAGAACAAACCTATCGAAAAGGAACGTCTTCAAGCGTTTCTGAAAATCGCTCTGCTTCTTTTCGCAAACCCCGCCACGCGTGGGTTTCCTGTTATCTGCCCTTCCCTTGCACGCCAATGCCTCAGCCTTGAGGATATTTGGCGTACACCACCGAACTCGACTTTACTTTTATTGATGCACCCAAGAGTTTCTTCACAACACTCACTTTCGGGAGCCCAGTCATGAACACCCGTCTATTCGCACTGGTCGTCGTGCTGTCCGCGGTGGCTGGATGCAGCTCCGAGACATCGGTCTATCGAGAGCAACCGCTGGTCGCAAAAGTAGAAATGGGCATGAGCAAGGATCAAGTCCAGCAAATCGGCGGCAAGCCTTTATCAATCAGTGATCGCACCGTCGAGCCCGGCACCTGTTTTGACTACATGCTCACGCAAGCCGGCCAAAAGCACACGTTCAATGTCAGTTTTGATGGTCGAGGCAAAGTCGACCACAAGAGCTTTATGACGTGTGCGGAATGGAGTCATATGCAGCAAAAGGCCAGAGAGCCATCTGGCAGTACGGGCGGCGGGATGGGTGGTGGCGGTTATTAGCCTATGACAGCCCTGCCCTCACGGTCTTCTATCTCCCTCTCCGACATCAGTTCAACAGTATTTCGTCGCAGAGTCGTTGACGCGCCCCTTTTTGGGGCGTGGAATATTCTGGATCTGTTGACGTTTGGTGGCGAACCGGGTTGCGATGCCCTACATCAAATGGGCCGCCGCAGCGGTCATCACAAAACATCAATAGCCCCTGATGCAACAGATGTCGGGAGGATTTCCACATGGCTAAAATCAATGTTCTAGCTGGTGATTTTCTTCATGGAGTGGGGGCGTACGACTCCGGTGTGGTCAGTATCGAGACAGCGCTCTATCCGTGGCCAGGTATCAGTGTCCCGGTTACCGATATCAAACACATTAACGTCATAAACCAAACTCCGATCGCACTGACACAACGCTGTGCCGGTATGGGCTTGGCCGCTGCGATGGCTATTGCCCCCACCTGGTCCGTGACAGACACCGCCATGACCCGGGCTGATGCAGACGTGACGTTCTGGATTGAGCTCAGGGATGGCAGGAAAATGCTCTGCCTGACAGATATCGACACCTATCGACATCTGGAAGCGGGATGCTCGCACCCCATCTCGGGACTCGACCAAGAGGAGAGATGACAATGGCCGACGGCAGCCTGATCAACACCGCAGTGACCGCAGCCACCGTGCCGATCAGGCCAGTCGCAACGGCAACCGGATACCAAAAAGTTTCACGGGTCATCCTGCCGGCCGTGTTTTGATTCATTTTCTACCCCATCAGTTAAGCCGTATCACCCCCGTAGCAGCTGGCGAAGCCTGCTGCTACGGGTCATGCATCGTGCCCTGAATCTATTAACTGACCAACATTGGTCAATGGGCTGCTTTTGTTAACTGTACTATCCAAACGCATCTGCCCTGCGCGTCTTGTACCACGCCAACCCCACCTGCTTCAGGATCAGCGTGGCACTGTTGCCATATACGCAGAGAATCAGGTTATCGATTGAACCGCTCGACCAGTGAGTACTGAGTGGCCGCCGTTTTAGTCAGCTCGTTGCTGAGCTCTGCCGAGTGATGGGCTTGCTCTGAAGTCTGATCTGCCAGGTGCGCAATGGTGCTGATATTGCGGCTGATTTCCTCGGCAACGGCGGTTTGCTCTTCGGTAGCGGCCGCAATCTGAGTGGTCATGTCGGTGATATTGGCTACTGCTTCGCTGATACCCACCAACGCCTTGTCTGCTTCAAGTACCCACGCCACGCCCTCTTCGGCCTGACGATGACCACTTTCCATGGTCTGCACAGCGTTATTGGAGGACGCCTGGAGCTTGGTGATCAGGCCGTGGATCTGTGTCGTCGACTCAGACGTGCGCTGCGCCAGCTGACGAACCTCGTCAGCCACCACGGCGAAGCCTCGACCCATATCGCCAGCACGTGCCGCTTCGATCGCGGCATTCAGGGCCAGCAGGTTCGTTTGATCGGCAATGCCCTTGATCACGTCGACGACTGTGCCGATTTCATTGCTGTCCTTGGCCAACTGCGCCACCGTTTGCCCGGTTTCACCGACCACCGCGGAAAGACGCTCGATGGCTTCTCGGGTGTCTCTGGCCACATCGCGTCCGCGCCCGGTCAGCTGGTTAGCCTCCTGGGTGGCGTCAGCGGTGCGCTGGACATGGCTCGCGACTTCCTGCGTAGTCGCCGCCATTTGATTGACCGCCGCGGACACTTGCTCGGTTTCGACACGCTGGCGATCAAGACCTTGTGAGCTATCGGACGCCAGAACGTTGGACCTTCCGGCAAGCCCACTGAGTTGCTCAGCAGTGTCTTGAAGGCGCGTCAGGCAGGTTTTCAGCCGTGCAGTCTGACTAACAAAAGCCGTTTCCAAACGTGCTTGAGGCCCGCGCTCATCGCTGTACATCTGAGCGATGAGTTGATCGGACGTGGACGGTTCAGCCATCCGCAACAGACGCAAAGTGCTTTGCTTTTGCCAGCGGGACGTCATCAGGCCGAATGGAACCGAGACGCCTGCCGCGACGACAAAAGCCAGCGTGGAATCGAGGAACATCCCCCCCAAAGTGCCCACCAGCCCCATAACCAGATACGGCAGGCAATCCTGGAGGACAGGTTGCCACTTGTCTCGAGTGGGAATGGCCGGCTTTCCCTGACTGATGCGCTTGTAGAGGGCTTCGGCGCGGCGGATCTGTTCGGCGGTAGGTTTGACCCGGACCGACTCAAAACCAACCACTTGGCTGCCTTCAAAAATCGGTGTGACGTAAGCGTTGACCCAGTAGTGATCGCCATTCCTGGAGCGGTTCTTGACGATCCCCATCCAGGGATTGCCTTGCTTGAGAGCGCCCCACATATGGGCAAAAACGGCGGGTGGCACATCAGGATGGCGAACGATGTTTTGAGGGGCGCCAATCAGATCGGCCCGGTCGAAACCACTGATCTCGACGAAGGCGTCATTGCAGTAAGTGATGACGCCTCGGGCATCGGTTGTCGAGATCAGTTTTTGTTGAGGTGCAAGCGCGATTTCACGTTGTGTAACGGGTTGGTTGTTTCTCATTCCTACTGCTCCCTGTGTCCTGTAAAAGTGCCATCGGCAGGCACCAGGAAAAGGTTAGCCGTATTTTTCAAAAACTCTTTTAATAACAATGAGTTGCATTACTCAAACTCCATTAAATTGGATCCAAAAGCGTGCCGCTATATCATTGAATACCCTGGATAAATAGCGTTTCAAACAGGCTGGAGACTTTCATGGACGACCTGAAAGCTCGCATCATTTCCATACATGCGGAATGAGATATCAGGCCTGCCCACCGAATATTTGCGAAGGCCATCTCTATCGATTGGCATCAGGTCAACCAACGGCGGCCGGAATGGAATGCGCGTTGGAGCAAGACGATCGAGCGGTAGGCCTCTTCGGTTAACGCCTGCAAAAAAAAAGCACAAGCAAAAGACCCGTAGCGTGGATCGCACTCAAAAGATGAAACAAGTCCTTACTCTGAACACCCAGTGCGTGCCGCGTGGGGCGACGCATTGGAGTGGCAGTGGTCAGAGTAGGATAAGATGCCCGTAAATCAGGCTCGCCATGAGTAGCCCCGCATGACAGATAACAGTCGGAACACCACCCGTCTGATCAAGAAGTACCCGAATCGCCGTCTATATGACACGCACACCAGCAGTCATTTGACCCTTGCGGATATACGCCAGTTGGTCGTCGATAAAATCCCGTTCGAGGTGGTCGACGCCAAGACCGGCGAGGATCTGACCCGAAGTATTTTGCTGCAGGTCATTCTGGAAGCCGAAAGTGGCGGTGAGCCGATATTCTCCAGTGAGATGCTCATGGGGATTATCCAGTTCTACGGTCCCTACCAGAGTGTCCTCGGCAGCTACCTGGATAAAAGCATCCAGACGGTCATCGACATCCAGTCCCAGACCGGAGCTCAGTCCTCTGAAGCCTGGAGTGAGTTCATGCACCAGCAAGCACCGGTCATGCAGGATTTGATGCGCCAGTATGTAGACCAGTCGAAAGCCCTCTACCTGAACACTCAGAACCTCTTCGGCCTGTTCGGCGGCATGCCACCAGGCAAGCCGGGTGCCGGTGGCAGGACGAAAAAAAATGGCGATGGGGAGTAAACCCATCGCCATCCGTTCAACCGCTCTAATGTGACTTACTTGTTGCCACTTGTAGCCTTGGCACCTGGAGCGGCTTTGCCGGCTGCTGCGGTCGCTGCCTCAAAACCGCTCTGGGCAACGTCAGCAGCCTGTTTTACGGCTTTCTGTGCGCTTTCAAAAACGGTACCGGCATTCGCCAGCGACGACTTGAATGCGGCCACAACAGGCTCGGAGCCAGCCGGTGCATTCTTGCTGATCACGTCAACGAACTCTTGCACCTGCTGGGTGCCCGCCTCGACCTGACGCGAGGCCAGCTTGGTGATTTCCGAGTGAGTGCCGACAATCAACGCTTGCACCTGGCGATTGAACTCAGCCAGGCGTTCGGCTTGTACATTTGGCTGGGTGAAAGAAGCCTGGAGCTCAGCGAACCCTTGTGGATCACGGACTGCCAGCAGCTTGCGAAAGACTTCGAACTGCTCCTCGGTGGAGGCCTGCAGTGTCTTGAACTGCAATTGGCTGAGCTGTTCAACACTGGAGAAGATTTTGCCGCTGATTTGCTGCAGGAGGTCTAGGTTGGCTTTCTGAGCGTCTTGCAATTTTTCCGAGTTGAAAAAAGACATGCTTGAATCTCCTGATTCTGAAAGGCCGGCATAGGCCTGAGGACGCGATAGCGATCCTGCCGGTCATCGCGCTAGATTTAATATTGCAGCGCACAATTTTTTTTGGCAATGGTTTTTTTGTGCAGCGCACAAAAGTTTTTCCACCACGGCTGGTATTCGCTATAGACTCCTGACATCAAGCGGACAGCCTGGGCCTCATTCATCAATGAGCCGCAGACCGCTGCTTCGCATGCATAACCTCAGGAGATCACCATGGGCCAGGAAGACATTATTGCATCGCAATATAAAAAACCCTTCTCTCAACGCGGCCTGTTCGAACACCTGAGTCATCTGCAGCGCCTCAATACGCTGAACATCCTTGATGCTTTGCGCCAGCGCCAGGAAAAAACCCTCGCGCCGCTGAAGCAGGGTCAACTCAGACAACCTACGCCTGCTGAATGGCAGGAATATGTCACCGACCTTGGCCAACGCTGCCTGCTGTTCTGGGACACCCTGCGCCAGCGCGGCGACAATACGCTGGCCCATGAACGCGCCGGGTATCCGCTGCTGCTCAAGTTCGATCATGAAACCCTGATCGCAGGCGCCGACCTCCCGCGCCCGGTCAACTATTCACTGCTGCGAATCCTCCTGGGTCCCGAGCAAAAAATCGACGGCAATGGCCAGCCGGTGATCATCATTGACCCGCGCGGCGGCCATGGTTCGGGAATCGGCGGTTTCAAACAGGATTCGGTATTAGGCGAAAGCCTCAGAGCCGGCCACCCCACTTATTTCATCTCTTTCAGCCACTCACCACAGCCTGGGCAAACCCTGGCCGATATCGTCGAAGCCCAGGCCCGGTTCATCGAGGTCGTCAGCACCCTTCACCCGGCCAACAGCAAGCCGATCATTATCGGCAACTGCCAGGCCGGCTGGGCCTTAATGGGATTGGCGGCAACACGGCCGGAACTGCCGGGATTGATCATTATCAATGGTGCCCCCTTGTCGTACTGGGCCGGTGTCAATGGACGCAATCCGATGCGTTACACCGGTGGCCTGCTGGGTGGTGGCTGGATGGCTCGCCTGGGCAGCGACTTGGGCAATAACCGTTTCGACGGCACCTGGCTGGTCAGCAATTTCGAAAACCTGGACCCGGCCAACACCTATTGGGGCAAGTACTACCAGTTGTTCAGCCAGATCGACAGTGAGGCTGCGCGCTTTCTCGACTTCGAACGCTGGTGGGGCAGCCCGACCCTGCTCAACGGCGAAGAGATCGAGATGATTGTCGATGACCTTTTCATCGGCAACCAGTTGTCCGGCGGCCTTGGCCGCAAGAGCTCCGGTATCGACCTGAAACGGATCGAAGTACCGGTGGTGGTGTTCTGCTCCTACGGAGACAACATCACCCCTCCCCAGCAAGCGTTGAACTGGATCGCCGATGTCTATCCCAGCGATCTCGCCTTGCATGATGCAGGGCGTACCATCGTCTACCTGCGACACGCCAGCATCGGCCATCTGGGCATCTTTGTTTCCGGCAAGGTGGCGCGGCGTGAACACCGTGAATTGCTTGGTGCAGTCGAAGCCATCAATGCGCTGCCGGCAGGGCTATACGAAATGCTGATCGACGATCTGCCGGCCCCCTCAGGCAGCGGTGACGTGCAATACAGCGTGAGTTTCGAATCAAGGCGAATCGCTGATATCCATGATGACGTCGAGCCAGCCCGTGATGACGATCGCGAATTCTCTCTGGTGGAGCATGCTTCTAAAATCAACAGCGAGTTTTACGACGGGTTCATACGCCCGTGGCTGCGTCAAGTCGTCAACGAGCCCATTGCCGAACTGATACGCAGGACGCACCCCTTCCATCAGCAGCAATTACTATGGAGCAGCCTGAATCCGGCGCTGTGGTGGTTAGCCGGGGCCGCCTCCCAAGTGAGCAGCGATCGTCGTCCCGCACGCCAGGACAACCCGTTGCTGGCGTGGCAGGAGCTGTTCTCCAACCAGATACAAGACGCCCTGAATGCTTATCGCGATGTGCGTGACGCCACTCAGGAGCTGTGTTTTTACGGTATCTACGGCGCACTGGGTGCCCTCACCAGCAACAGTCCGGTGCGAAATCTCCAGGCACACGCCGACCAGCAGGACCAGGCCCTGATCGAACGCCTGCAGGATGCGCTGCCCCATGGCGGCCCCCTGGAAGCGTTGGTGCGGATTCTGTTTTTGCTGGGCCGCGACAGCGACAAGGCAGGCAAGGAAAGCATAGAGAAACTGATCCAGCAGGTGCACTTGCTGGTCCAGGACTACAGCACTGAGCCCACAGCCCTGCGCGAAGCCATCCGATTGCAGAACCTGCTGGTTTTTGCCCACCCGCAAGAAAGCTTGCGCAGCCTGCCCTTGTTGCTACCCGAAGCCAAGGAACGCCAACAGGTGCTGACAGCTGTTGGGCAATTAATGCCTGAACTGCTCTCGACTGCTGGAACCGAAGGAAAATTCTGGCGTGAACTGCACACGCTGCTCGAAGTCCCCCTACCCGCTCCCACCATCGTCGTTAAAGCCCCAAAGCGCAAAGCAACAAAAGGTCCAAAGCCTCAATGACCCGCCACAGGGATTAGCGGTGTATCCGTTCGGCGTAGGCGCTGGCGAAGCCTGCAATCTTATGGTCTCTGCGCAGACCGACGGAGTTCATGGCTCGGACCGGCACCGGCACGGCCGCGACTTCCTCGAGCGCAAACAACGACTCATCGGTTCGATACTGACCGGGGGGCATGCCGAACCAACGGGTGCATGCCTTATGGAAGCTGCTGTGATCATGAAAGCCAAGCAGATACGTCACATGCTTCATGTTGAAACGAGAATGGCGCAAATAGAAGTCGGCCAACTGCCGGCGCACATCGTTCAGGACATCCTTGAATTGCGTGCCATCCTTCTCAAGACCTCGCTGAAGCGTTCGTTTGCTGACGTTCAGTGCCGCCGCAATCGATTCCATATCACATTGCCCTTGGCCCTGCCCCTGGCTCAAGCGCTCGATAATCAGCGCGCGAATCCTGCCAACAATAGAGCAGCCAGACAACTGGTCCAGTTGAGCCTCGGCAAAACTGTCATGGAGTACGGCGAGCGCCTCGTTGGCCATACTCAAAGGACTCAGAAGCTCCTCGCCATCGAACAGGATGCTGTCATAAGCCGCCCCGAAACGCAGCGGGCAGCCAAAAAGCCGCTGATGCTCCGACGTATCTTCAGGCTCGGGATAAGCGAACTCTACACTCAACGGCTGCGGCGACTTGCCACCCGCCAGCCAGCGGCAGAAACCCAGCAGCGAAGCCAGGCCTGCATCCGTATATTGCCGGGGTTTGACCGAGCCACGTTGCTGATGATCGAGGCTGGCCAGACGGAAATGTTGCTGCTCCTGAACAAAGAAAAGGCTGAATCCGGTACTTATCAACGGGCTGAAACGAACCAGGCGTTCGAGCGCCCTCTTCAGATTCGAACTGGACATCATCGTGTAGCCCACGATCTGAAAAACGCCGGGGTGGAAACTCCCGTAGGCTTTCAAACCGATGTTCGGATCATCCGAGGCCTGAGCAGCCAGATCCCAAAGACGATAGATAACGCTTCGCTCGCAGTATGCTCCAGGTTTATTCACGAACTCGACGTCCAGTCCCGCCTCCTGGCACAGACCGGTAACGTCCAGCCCCTGAGCCAAAAGCGTATTCGCCAGCATGCCTGCATAACCTGAACTCATTCTATACATAGCGCCCTCAATAACCTGTGGAACCGAACATCCTGTCCGGAGCCGATATTGACCTACGCTGAACATATTTCAGCCATGTTTCACGAATATTAATTATCCGCTCCGTTTCAAGTATTGATCCCAGTATAGGTACTCCTCATTTTTTGCAAGCCGTCTAAAACGCCTGTGTGGCACCGATGGACACGAATACGTCACCTACCAACACTTCCGCACGAACCGTTGATATCGAACAATCTTCGCTCCTGCAGCGCAAAAAAAAGGAAGTTGAAATATGGAGTTGCGTAGTCGTATTGCGGTAGTAACAGGTGGTATGGGCGGCATTGGTACAGCCATCAGCCAACGTCTGTACAAGGAAGGCTTCAAAGTCATTGTCGGCTGCAGCGCCAACTCCAGCCGCAAGGATGACTGGATGGCAACACAGCTTGCAGCAGGCTATCAATTCGAATGCGTCGAAACCGACATCACCGATTGGGAATCGACCCGCAAGGCCTTTGAGATGGTGCGCGAACACTTCGGGCCGATCGACGTACTGGTCAACAATGCGGGCATCACTCGTGACGCGTCCTTCCGCAAGCTCACCCCGCAAGACTGGAACGCGGTGATCGGGACCAACCTGAACAGTTTGTTCAACACCTCCAAGCAAGTCATCGAAGGCATGCTCTCCAAGGGTTGGGGGCGGATCATCAACATCTCGTCGATCAACGGCCAGCGTGGACAGTTCGGTCAGACCAACTATTCGGCCGCCAAGGCTGGCATCCATGGTTTCACCATGGCACTGGCCCGGGAAGTTTCCGGCAAGGGCGTGACCGTCAACACCGTCTCCCCAGGCTACATCCAGACCGACATGACTGCGGCAATCCGCAAGGACATTCTGGACGGCATGATTGCCGGCATTCCGGTTGGTCGCCTTGGCCAACCCGAAGAAATCGCCTCAATCGTGGCCTGGCTGGCCTCCGATGAGTCCGCCTACAGCACCGGTGCCGACTTCTCGGTAAACGGCGGCATGAACATGCAGTAAGCCCAACCAGGGCATGAATGCCCTGGTGTGTTCGACGAATTTTGTCTTTTCAATGAGGTCACGCATGAACGAAGTCGTAATCGTTGCCGCTACTCGTACCGCCATCGGCAGTTTCCAGGGTGCTTTGTCTGCAATTCCCGCGACCGAACTGGGTGCCGCAGTGATTCGCCGCTTGCTGGAGCAGACGGGTATCGATGCTGCTCAAATTGATGAAGTGATCCTCGGCCAGGTACTCACTGCCGGCGCTGGGCAAAACCCGGCCCGCCAGACGGCGATCAAGGCAGGCTTGCCACACACCACGCCTGCCCTGACCTTGAACAAGGTCTGCGGCTCGGGTCTCAAGGCGGTCCATCTCGCCGTCCAGGCAATCCGTTGCGGCGACGCAGAACTGGTGATCGCTGGAGGTCAGGAAAACATGAGTCTGGCTCCCTACGTTCTGCCCAAGGCACGCACGGGTCTGCGCATGGGTCATGCGCAACTGCAAGACAGCATGATCCAGGATGGCCTGTGGGATGCCTTCAACGACTACCACATGGGTATCACCGCTGAGAATCTGGCGCAAAAGTACGAGATCTCTCGTGAAGCGCAGGATGCCTTCGCCGCCGCCTCGCAACAGAAGGCCGCCGCTGCCATTGAGGGCGGGCGATTCCAGAGCGAAATCACCCCGATCCTGATTCCTCAGCGTAAGGGCGAACCACTGGTCTTCGACACCGACGAACAGCCGCGTATCGACAGTACTGCGCAAGCCTTGGCCAAACTCAAACCGGCATTCCAGAAAGACGGCAGCGTGACCGCCGGCAATGCTTCGACCCTCAACGATGGCGCCGCCGTACTGTTGCTGGCCAGCGCCGCTAAAGCACAAGCGCTGGGCCTTCCGGTACTGGCACGGATCAAAGCCTATGCCAGCGCCGGTGTGGACCCGTCGATCATGGGCATCGGCCCGGTCCCGGCTACGCGTCTGACCCTGCAAAAGGCTGGCTGGAACGTCGAGGACCTGGACCTGATCGAAGCCAATGAAGCCTTCGCCGCCCAGGCGCTGGCGGTTGGCAAAGAGTTGGGTTGGGACACCAGCAAGGTCAACGTCAACGGCGGCGCGATCGCCCTTGGCCATCCGATCGGCGCGTCGGGAGCACGGATTCTGGTGTCGCTGGTGCACGAACTGATCCGTCGCGACGGCAAGAAGGGTCTGGCCACTTTGTGCATCGGTGGCGGACAAGGCGTCGGCCTGGCTATCGAGCGCTAACCAACGGCATTTGAGTAGCCAATGCGCGGAACTGGGACCTGGGACCTTGTTCCGCGCATCAGGCTGGCGTCAAACAAAACTGCCTGCATTCCTGCCGTCGCTGCGCCGGAGTCCGGCAAAGCGCGGCTTTTTTCTGCCCGGCTCATCGGTATGGGCAAGGAACTTTAATGGACAACAACGCGCATACATTCAAGACCTATTGGTCAGGCCAGGTTCCGTTCATCGCATCCTTGGCAGTGCAGCAATTGCGCCTATGGGTCAGCACTAATCCCTGGTTTTCCGGACATGAGTACGGCGCCTGGTTCGAGTTGCCTCGCGAAACCCTGGACAGCCTTCAAGCGGACTACCAGGTTCAATGGGGCCAACTCGGCCAAAAACTGCTGACCGGCCAATCCTTCAGCTTCGATGATCGACGTTTCGCCAGCGGCAACTGGAGCGAGCCACTGTTCGGCTCCCTCGCTGCGTTTTACCTGCTCAACTCCAGCTTTCTCCTGAAACTGCTCGACAAGCTGCTGATCGACGATAAGAAACCGCGCCAACGCCTGCGCTATCTGGTGGAGCAAGCCATTGCCGCCAGTGCGCCAAGCAATTTTCTGGTTAGTAACCCTGATGCGCTCCAGCGTGCGGTTGAGACAAAAGGTGCCAGCCTGATCACCGGTCTGCAGCATCTGGCCAGCGACATGAACGAAGGCAAAATGCGCCAGTGTGATAGCGGTGCCTTCACGGTTGGCGTCGATCTGGCCAACACTCCGGGAGAAATCGTCTTCGAAAATCACCTCTTCCAGCTCATTCAGTACTACCCGCAAAGCGAGACCCAGTACCGACATCCGGTATTCGTCGTACCGCCGTCGATCAACAAGTACTACATTCTTGATCTGCGCCCGGACAACTCGATGGTCCGCCATCTGCTGGAAAAGGGACATCCCGTATTCCTGATGTCCTGGCGCAACTTTGATGAGGAACACGCGGGCACCACCTGGGATGACCTGATTGAGCACGGGGTCATCGACGCCCTGCAAGTGACCCGTGAGATCAGTGGCGAGCAGCGACTCAATTGCGTGGGTTTCTGCATCGGCGGCACCCTGTTGAGCACTGCGCTGGCCGTACTGGCTGCACGCGGTGATCGAGAGATCGCCAGCGTGAGCCTGTTGACCACGTTCCTTGACTACCTGGATACCGGTCCCATCGACATTTTCGTCGACGAAGAACTGGTGGCCTATCGAGAGCGCACCATCGGCGGCATAAATGGCCCCATCGGCCTGTTTCGTGGCGAAGACATGGGCAATACCTTCTCCCTGCTGCGCCCCAACGACTTGTGGTGGAACTACAACGTCGACAAATACCTCAAGGGTCAGAAGCCGATTCCACTTGATTTGCTGTTCTGGAATAACGACAGCACCAACCTTCCGGGCCCGATGTACTGCTGGTACCTGCGCCACACCTATCTGCAGAACGATTTGAAATCAGGTGAGCTTGAGTGCTGTGGGGCCAAGCTGGATTTGCGTGCAATCGACGCTCCCGCTTACATCCTCTCCACCCATGACGATCACATCGTGCCCTGGAAAAGCGCCTACGCCAGTACCAACCTGCTGTCCGGAACCAAGCGCTTTGTACTGGGCGCTTCCGGGCATATCGCCGGTGTCATCAATCCACCCGCCAAGCAGAAGCGCCATTACTGGACCAACAATCGGGTCACGAAAAACCCGGAGACCTGGTTCAAGAATGCCGAGCAGCAACCCGGTAGCTGGTGGAATGATTGGTTCAACTGGCTGGCGGGACACTCCGGCGAGCGCCAACCAGCGGTTGCGCACACCGGGAATGACAAATACCCGCCTCTGGAGCCGGCGCCAGGCAGTTATGTAAAGCAATGAAAGACTGCGGTGGGCCAGAGCGCGACACATCATTTATTTGGGTACTAAGGAGAGACGACCCGTGAGCACCCCGTTCCGTATCAACGAAGCACTTTTGATTGCCAGCCACGCATTCAAACCTTTTCAGTGTGTCGCCTGGGCTCCGCAAGACGGTACTGGCGAACTGAGCCTGAGTGTCATCGACCAGGCCAACACGCGTATTTGTCGCAAACTGATTCCAAGCAGTGCCTATTCCGACCCGACGCAGCTGGAACGCCTGCTGGAGGAGGTGCGCACCGAGTTGAGCCAGGAGGGTTACACGCTGCAATCCTGGACAATGCCAGGTTAAGCATTCTCGCGGATCGCCAACGCTGATCCACCTGATACCAGAGCAGTAATCCTGCACCGCTGAACGCTTCGCCTGCCCCGTGTGCTTTCCCATGGAACACCCCATCGGTTATGTCTAACCTTTGGGGTGCAGTCCAAATTCAGATGGACACCATCGCCTTTGGCGTCGGGGGTCAGGAAGGCGTGAAGAATGCGGCGTGACATCTGGTTTTTGCATCAGCATTAAAACAACGAGCTGATAAACCCAATCGCGACGATCGAATAGAAGGCTGCGCAGATCATCCCGAACGATTTTCGCGTTCGAGTGAAAAACGGTTCAGCCGAATGGGCTGAAAACGCCAACGCGTAAGTACTGAAGATCAGGAACCCGAGTACGGCACAACCGGCCACCAGGACAAAACTGGCCCAGGCGGGTGCATTCGCGCTAAGCCCGACCGTGGTCACGGTGAACCAGGTCAAGGCGGCTTTTGGGTTGGTGAGGTGAATACCCAGTCCTTGTAAATAATACCCAATGTTCCTGGTCTGTTTGGTGCGAGCTCGAGCAACCGTGGTGGCATTGTGTGCCAGTGCACCGCGAATCGACTTGTAGGCCAGAAAGAACAAATAGCAGGCGCCAAGGACTTTCAGCCAGACCAGAATCTGCGTGTAGGAAAGCAGCAACGCCGATACCCCAGCCGCAGTCATTGCCCCCCAGCACAGCGAACCGGAAATGACCCCCGCCGCCAACGCCAGCCCAGGCGTACGCCCAAAGTTCAGGGAGGTATTGGCAATCGCCAGGTTACCCGGACCGGGGCTGGCGGTGCCGATGACATAGACCGCCAGCGCGGCTCCGAAGCTCGAAAGATCAAACATATGACGGTCTCTTATCAGTCGCACCAACGCGCGCAATGCACACCCTTCAGGCCGCTATCGGCCTGAAGCTTCCCCCAAAAAAGCACTTATTTGAAGCAACGATGATCGGGCTCCTGGGCGCGAATTTTTTCCATCCAGGGTTTCAGTTCGGATTGCTTGTACAGCCGCTCGCCCCAGCGCTCCGGTGAAACCGGCAACGACCGCCCTTGCAGGATGTAATCGGTGAGCAGATGAATAAACTGCTGCAAGCAATACGCGCCCACATGCAAACGGAGCGAAGACGCCGTCTCGGCGGGAGCAACGTTAAAGCGCGCGACATGGATGATCTCCCCGCTATCGACCGAAGGCGCCAGGTGATGGCAAGTCGAACCGTAGGTTTCATCGTTGTAGTAAATCGCATAGTGCTGGCTGCCCAGCCCACGGTATTTAGGCGGGGCTGGGTGCAGGTTGATCGCGCCCTTGCGGGCGTTCTTATAAATACTTTCCGGGAAGATAAAGTCGCCGCGATAGGAAATTATCCAATCGCCTTCCCAGTCATCCAGGTGATAGGGATAAGGATCGCCGGGATCCCAGCAGAACACTTCAAGGTTGGAAAACACGGTTTTGGCGAACTCGACTCCGTGATCGCACCAGTCCATGGTGCACACCGAAAGGAGGACTTTGTCCTTGCATGGCTCAATCATCTGCATCTTCTATTCCCCATCAACGAGTAGTAACGGTGAAACCGGCAAGCGCTGAGCAACTGTCGCGAACGTGCTCGCGCCTGCGCAAAAAGAGCGAACCGTCATTGACCGACGGCCCTTACAACTGCACTGAAACGTTCGACCATCTCGGCGACTTCGGCCTCGCTGGAAATAAAGGGCGGCGCAAACAGCACATGATTGCCGTGAGTGCCATCGACGGTTCCACTGCCGGGATAGATCAGCAAACCGCGCTTCAAGGCTTCCTGCTTGAGGGCGGCTGCATACGCCCCGCCACCACGAAACGGCTCTTTACCCGTGCGGGTTTCGACGAATTCGAGGCCGACAAACAAACCACGGCCCCGCACATCGCCAACGGTATCAACGTCAGCCAGGCTTTCTCTGAGCCAACTGCGCAATTGTTCGCCACGGGTGCGAACCGTTGCCAACAGGTTTTCTTCAGCGATGACCTTCTGTACTTCCAAAGCAATCGCGCACGCCAGCGGATGGTTGACATGGGTTTGGCCGTTGCCCAGCACCCCGGAACCCTGGGCCATGACTGAATGCACCCGGTCGCTAACCAGCAACGCTGAAATGGGCATGTAACCGGCCGCAAGCCCTTTGCCCACGGCCACCATGTCCGGCACGATCCCGTCATCGGCATAGGCGTACATCTGGCCGGTGCGGCCCATGCCCGCCATCACTTCATCGAGGATCAGCAGAACGTCGTGACGCTCGCAGACCTCCTTGATTTTGCGAAAGTAGCCGGGGACGGGAGGAACCGCCCCGTTGGTCGAGCCAACAACGGTTTCAGCGAAGAACGCGGCGACATTTTCGCTGCCCAGCGCGTTGATTTTGTCGTCCAGCTCCTGGGCCAGACGCGTGGCGTACTGCTCTTCGCTCTCGCCTACACGCAGTTCACGATAGGCATAACACGGCGAAACAAATTCAGCGGGCGGCAACAGTGGCCCGAACACCGACTGGCGTTGGGCATTCCCGGAAATACTCAGGGTGCCCAAGGTGCTGCCGTGATAGCTCTGGCGCCGCGAAATGAACGTCGACTTGGAGGGCAAGCCACGCTCACATTGATATTGGTAGGCGATTTTCATCGCCAACTCCATGACCTCCGAACCGCCCGACAGAAACTGCGCCCGCGCCAAGCCACCGGAAGCGTCCACCAACTGTTCAGCCAGCTCTTCGGCGGCTGCCGTGGTGAAACTGCCGGCATGGGCCCAAGCGAGCTTTTTCGCTTCTCGCTCGAAAGCCGCCACGATACGCGGATGCGCATGCCCAAGGCTCGACACCGCTACACCACCACAGGTATCAAGGTAACGCTTGCCTGAAACATCTTCGAGCCAGACACCGGTCCCCTTGACGGCGAGGATCGGTGAGATATTCAGGTTTTTGTAAATGACCTTTGACATGGGCGTGAGTCCTTGGGCTGTTGGGGCTATTTTCCCTTTGCCGGATGATCCCATGCCGTCGGGGCCTGGTGAAAATTCCGGCCAAAACGCGAGGAATGAAAGACCGAGCGGGTCAATCCAATGGGCAGCAGTACAACGATGAACATAAGAAACGCGAGGAACCTGAGCACGAAAAAATCTCCTTATTGTTAAAGGTGAACATCAATCCAGCGGGATTTCGCTGCGCCAGTCGACTTCTTCAACGAACGCTGGCTGACCAGGACGCTCAAGCACGAAACGGCCGAGCACCAGCACGTCCATTTCCGTACGCATGAAGCAGGCATAAGCTTCTTGCGGCTTGCACACGATGGGTTCGCCACGCACGTTGAACGAAGTGTTAACCAACACCGAGCAACCGGTACGCGCTTTGAAACTGCGCAGCAGATAAGTGAACGGTGCGTTATTTTCTTCGGTCACGGTTTGCACCCGAGCCGATAAGTCGACGTGAGTCACGGCCGGCAACTGCGAGCGAATATCGTTGATGCTGCCCAACCCACGCGCGGGACCACCTTCTTTCAGCGAATGCGCGGATTTGATGGAGTCGGTCACCGGCGCGACCATCAACATGTACGGGCTACTTTCACAGATATCGAAATAGGTCTTGGCGTCTTCAGCCAGGACCGCTGGCGCAAATGGCCGGAACGATTCGCGGTACTTGATCTTCAGGTTCATGGTGCGCTGCATCTCGGGGTTGCGTGCATCGCCGAGAATCGAACGTGCGCCCAAGGCCCGCGGACCAAATTCCATACGCCCCTGGAACCAGCCGACTACCGCACCGTCAGCCAGACGGCTGGCGACCTGGTCATACAGCTGGGCATCGTCGTAGCGGGTGTAGGGGTAGTTGTTTTCGCGCAGGAACGCTTCGATCTCTTCGTCGCCAAATCCTGGTCCCAGCAGGCTACCGCTCATGGCGTCAGCTTTTCTCCCGGTCAGGTGTGGACGCCCGGTACGCTTGACCGAATAGTCCATCGCCGCACCCAGCGCGCAACCGGCATCGCCGGCCGCCGGCTGGATCCAGATCGAGTCGAAACGCCCGGAACGGCTGAGCACGCCGTTGGCCACGCAATTTAACGCCACGCCTCCGGCCAGGCACAGATTACGTTTACCGGTCTGCTTGACCGCAGCGGTCGCCAACCCCAGCACCACCTCTTCCGTGACTTTTTGGACCGAAGCCGCGAGGTCGCACTCACGCTGGGAAATCGGGCTTTCCGGTTTACGGATCGGCCCACCGAACAGCTCTTCAAAGGCCTCGCCCACCATGCGCTCGCCACGCAGGTATTCGAAGTACTTCATGTTCAGGGTGAAGGAGCCGTCAGGACGGATATTAATCAGCTCATCGCGAATCTTGTCGGCGTAGATCGGCTGACCGTAAGGCGCCAGGCCCATCAGTTTGTATTCGCCGGAATCGACCTTGAAGCCGCAGTAATAGGTCATCGCCGAATAGAACAGGCCCACCGAATGCGGGTACGAAATCGAGTTCTTCAGCTCAAGCCTGGAGCCCTCGCCCTGCCAGATAGTGGTCGAGTGCCATTCGCCGATTCCGTCAATGCACAGTACCGCGGCGTTCTCGAACGGCGACGGGTAGAACGCCGCAGCGGCGTGGGAGCGATGGTGCTGGGACGCCTGGGTGCGCGGGGCTTTGCCCCGCTCCAGCTCTTCGAGTTTTTCATCGACGAACTTGAGTACGTTCCACTTCCAACGAATCCATTCCGGCATCGCGTTGATGAACGTTCGTGCGCCACCGATGCCGCCACTGGCAAAGGAGGAAATGACCCGTGAGAACTTCTCCTGGGGGTCTTCGTAATAGACCACGGCCTCCAGGTCATCCAGGGTAATACCCTCGACATCCAGGCAATACTGAATCGCCTGGGCCGGAAATGCCGCGTCGTGCCGCACGCGGGTGAAACGCTCTTCCTGGGCAGCTGCAACCGGGACGCCATCTTTCACCAAGGCGGCAGCACTGTCGTGATAGAAGGCAGAGATCCCTAATACATAAATAGCCATTTAAACGTGCATCCTCTTAGCATCATGCCAATACATGGAATCCCTTTCGCCAGACGCATCTACTGGCTTCTCGGTAACTCTTGCTTTTATAAATACCTTCAAGACCACCACTCGCCGAACGGCAAGCTTTTCAATACCGGTATCAATGACGCCACCAGCACCAGGCTCATGGTGATATTGAACGCCTTCAAACGCTGCGGGTGAGTCAAGAAGCGCCGCAGGTATTGCCCAAAAAACACCCAAACCATCGAACACGGCGAGCCGAACAAAAAAAACAGCAGCGCGATCAGCAAAATCTGAAAACCGTAGGCATCGACCGGCGAGGTATACGTCAGCACCGCACCCACCGCCATCACCCAGGCCTTGGGGTTGATCCACTGAAACAATGCCGCATGGGTGAAGCCCAAGGGCTTTCCAGACTTGTCGTCAAGGTCCACGGTCGGCGCGCTGGCGATCTGGTAGGCCAGGTACAACAGGTACAGCGCACCCACCACCTGCAATACATCGTGAAGCCTGGGGTATTGTTGAAAAATCGCCCCGGCCCCCACCCCGACGGCAATCAGCATCAGTGGAAAACCGATGTTGATCCCCGCCACGTGGCGCATCGTGCGCCCGATGCCAAAGTTCGCTCCCGACGACATCAACATGACGTTGTTAGGCCCCGGCGTGACGCAGGTGGCAATGACAAACAAAATGATCGAGTAGTAATCCAGGGTTTGCATCGTCACACCCTTATCAACGGTAATCTTCCAGCGTCCCGCGCCGACGGATGTCGAGCGACACACAATGGAAACCACCACTCAAACTACGAGCATGGCGCATCTTCAATGGCGCCACGTCGACACCCTGTTTTCCAACGCGCGGATAAACGGAACCTGCTGATCATTGATCACCGCCAGTGACGGGTTGACTCGATAAGTGGAATCGGCCAATTGCGGCTTGGGTGCCGAGATCCAGTTGGCGCCGCTGGCGAAATAGTCCTGCACATGCTTGCGATAGGCGAAGGGTTCGAAATACCGGCTACACAAGGCCATCGGTGCTTCGATGAGGGTCTGGCCGATCGGCAGAATGCCCTCTTGATCGGTGTGGTGCTCGCTATAGTCGAGGGCGAACAAGCCTTTATCAGGCAGTGGCACCCGTGCGCCAGTGGCGACGCCAACAATCATCTCTTCGAGGGGATCCCACTCGTTGTGCACATTGACCAGAGACATGTGTAGCTCCTTGTAGTTTTTATTAGCCGTTTATTAGCCGGCCACTTCCACCAATGTCTTGCGGGTGATCGGCAAATGGTGGAAGAGCTGTTGCGAAGAGGCCTGGCGTCCGGCACGCGGCAACACCCTCCCGGCGGACCCGACCCCCAACCGGCGCAACACCGAAGTCCACTTGCCCGGCATCGGTGCCAGGGATTCATAGCCCACCCGCACCCGCTGCCAATGCTCGGCCAACGACTGCGCACCGCCTGCGGCAATCTTGCGCATGTAGGCGTCAATCGCATCGGCGGCCCAGGCCGAGTGCCCGGTGGAGACGTTGTCGATGGTGTTGTGCAAGTCCACAAAGGCCGTGCTGAAACCGTAATGACGCAGGAAACGCCGCGCCAAACGGTAACTGCCGCCCACGCCAGATAATTCCATCGCCAGGTTCATGCCGAGCGTCTCCGGCATAAACGTCACCGGCAATTTGCCCAGGCACAGCCAATACACCGGCAAGCGGAACGAGTCCTCGTCCAGACGCGGGTCTTGGGCAAACTCAAGACTGCCGGTCGGCGCCAACTCGTGCCCCATCTGACGCAAACCGTCGCGATAAATCTTTGGATGATTCAACGCGTAAACGCCGTTGCCCAGTTCATCCCAATAGGTTTGAAACAGCGCATAGCCAATAGGCGAGGACGCCAGGTCAAAGTCAGTGAAACCCTGCAACCAAGCGCCGTCGATTAACGTCAGGGGCGCCAACTGTAGGGTCGACTCGACAATTTCTTCACGGGTCGGCAGTTGTTCTGGATCGCTTTCATCGAACTGCTCGCCGT
Organism: Pseudomonas sp. FW306-02-D09B; assembly: GCF_058782685.1. Lineage (NCBI taxonomy): Bacteria > Pseudomonadati > Pseudomonadota > Gammaproteobacteria > Pseudomonadales > Pseudomonadaceae > Pseudomonas > Pseudomonas sp. FW306-02-D09B. The sequence continues at coordinate 24,448 of NZ_JBYSXY010000011.1, read as the reverse complement.
TCTGGTCATGTTTGTCCAGCAACCAAGAGCGCAACACGTTCACGCCCCAGTACTCAGGTAGCGGACGCCCGGAAGTCTCCAGCGAACGGCTTGAGCGCTCCAGCCAACGCGTCACGTAGGCGTGGGCAAAGGCTTGGGTGGTTGGCCCGAGCGCGCGCCCCTGCAAGACAAAGTAGGCCTCGCGCAGGCTTTTCGGCCAGTGACCGAGAGACGTATGGCGGGTCTCGGCCAGGGAGCGGATAACGCTTGCATCGGTAGGGTTGATGATCGACTGTCGAGGTAAGGGTTCGCTATGTACTGCTTGGGGCAGCCAGTCGATCCATTTACGAATCACACTCAGGTCGTCGTCGCTGAAGATTCGGAACATACGCCCGGTCGGCGCAACCAGGCTGGTGACCAAAATACTTTTCTGTGCATTGCCGGGCACGATCAAGCGGCTGCGCGACAGGACGTCCAACAGCGGTAGCGGATCGGTTTGCGCATCCTTGAGCCACTCGGAAAGGCTACGTCCTTCCACCAGGTAATTCTGGTGATAAACCGCACCAACCCGAGCCAGCCGCTGGATCAGTTGCGCCATCGCATACTGCGGTGACGAGGCTACCAGTGCCGCGTTGTAGAGCTGGGCATTCCAGCGCCACAGCGCCGAGAACAACCAGGTGGCACCCCGGATCAGCTCGGCATGCCGGGCTTCTCCCTGAGCGGCGACCTGATTGCTGATCCACTGCGCGATCGCCAGCGGCGAGGTCTCGTCCAGCCCCCCGAACGGCTCGTTCAAATCCAGCCGCCGGATGTCCAACGGCAGGCTTTCAAGCTGCCCCAAGACGGCCCAGCCAGGGCAAAGGCCAACCGTACGCAGCGCCCAATCAATGCCGCAAAGCACATCGCCAAACTCATCGCTGCGACGGCTGAGGGCCAGCAACAGCGCGGGTAACTCAAAGGCCTCATCGCTTAAGTCGGGTAACATCGAAAGTTCGAAAGGCGCTACCGCATAGGACTTCAGTTCCAGCTGACCAAGTAGCGCCTTGAAGTGATCGGCGCGTGAGGCCCGGGGGCGGCCCACGCCGACGTCATGAGCAAACAGCTGCATGATTTTCAGCTGTGCATTATCTTCGAAGACCCCGGGCGCACTCATGCCTTGCAGCCAGCAACCCAGAATCGACGCCATCGGCGCCGAGTAAATAGCCAGCGCCTGGGCAAATGTCTTGGCATTCCCGTGTTGCGCAGCGGCAGCGGCCACGGCGCTATAGGCCGTGCCCTGTTCGACCCGCCAGCAGTCGATCTGTTGCGCCAGTTCCGACAAGCCAGGACTGGCTTCACCGGTAGCTGGCGCGCGCGCCTGCATCAGGCTTTTGAGATGCACATCATCCAAAAAGCTTTCGGGACTGATCGCCGAGCGATACAGCTGGCGCCACACATCCCCCGCCCTTGCGTGATTTGAAACCGAGCCATCCATTGCCAACATCCTGTTCAGTGCAAGTGACGTTAATAAGCGAACGTCAGAACATCGGATAAATGGAGGAGTCCGGCTTTTTCTTCTTTTTACCGAAGAGGCGTTGGATAAATTTTTTGATCGATTTCATCACAGTTTCCCTTTAGTGAGTGGCATCAAGAATGAGCTTTGAAACGAGGTCATTGCCTTTGTCGGTGAAGTGAATCCGGTCGACGAACTGCCAGTCATCCGGGCCCAGCGCTTCGGCCAGTAACGGCGTGATATCGACAAAGCCCACACCCATTTTGTGCGCCCCTTCGCGCAACTGTGCGGCATAGGCTTCACGTACACGGGTCTGCAAAATATCGCCATACATCTCAGTGAAATTTCCGGCCTGATCCAGTTCGGCAAACAGTTGCTCCTCTTCACTGCAACCTTTTGCCCGAATCCAGCCGGCCAGCGGTTGCAAAATGAAGGTCAGCTTCGCACCCATATCCTTGGCCAGGGCGCGCCAGATATCCAATTGTTGCAGCGTCAGGTTGGCCGCGTAGTCGATCTGCTCTCCCATCGACGGCGGAGCCGGTGGCTCTGGCTCCTGGGTCTTGCCGAACAGGTTGGTGAGGCTCCACGAGCTGTGCGTTGGCTGCTCGGGCGCGAATGCACTGAAGAACTGATGGCAGTTGAAAAAGGCCCCGTGCTCGCCGCGGTACTCCTTTGGCTGGCGTGCCAAGCCGAGGTTGTTGAACCCGGAAAACAGCACGATCTCATCCACCTTTGGCAGCAGGTGGCGGTTGAGCGTGAAGAGCATCAGTTCTTGGGTTGAGTTGAAACTGCGACCGCCGAAGTTCAGCCAGCGTTGACCGCGCGGATCGTTCGCCGACAGGCGCGAAGACAAGGTGCAACTGTCGGAACTGGCACCGATACCGAATACTGTAGAACTGCCGGCCAACAGGCGAACACTGCCGCTTTTGTCGCAATCAGCCGCCGAATACTCGACGCCCAGAGATTCAGAGTAGCGAAAGCCCACACTGTCAGTGTTGACCACCGGCGAGCGGTGGTTGGCCGGATGGAAATACATCAAATACGGTAACCAGCGAACTTCGCCGCCGTCAGTAAACTTTTGCTCGTATTCAGCCATCTGCGGAGTGAGTGTCATCCTTGCCGTCATACCGCCTTCATCCTCATCAGTAATCGCTGATCATGTGCCGGAAGCGTTCTAAGCCGCTGCCAGACGTCTGAATTTGTAGGATTTTTCCCAAAACACGGGGCGCCGCCTTGGAATGTTGCGACTAGCGTCTCTACTGGACATTCCTGCACCCCAGAAGAACTATCATCCCAAGGTGTCTGTGTGTATTGCAGATACAGCACCGGCTATTTTTTTCAATACAGTTGGCTTTTTTTGGCGAAAAATATTTCAAAATAAGTCCAATCTGTAGCTTCTTAAGCTACAGATGACACGCTACAGTCAAATCCATGACTCTCTATCTGAACCTCGCCGAATTCATCAGCAGCCGCATCGAGCAGGGCCTTTATGGGCCAGGCGAGCGCCTGCCCTCTGTGCGTACGCTAAGCCAGGAACACGGCGTCAGCCTGACCACCGTGCAACAGGCCTATCGCGTACTTGAATCTTCGGGGCTGGCGATACCGCGCCCCAAGTCCGGTTACTTCGTGCCGACTGACCGACGCATGCCGGAACTGCCGCAGATGGGCCGCCCGACCTTGCGGCCGGTGGACATTTCCCAGTGGGACATGGTGCAGGAGCTGATGCGCTTCGAACAAAGCGCCAGCGTCGTGCAGTTGGGTTGCGGCATGCCGGATGTCACCGCCCCTACCCTCAAGCCGCTGCTCACTGCCATGGCGCGCATCAACCGGCGCAGCGACAGCCAAAGCCTGCAATACAACCACCTCCAAGGGGTGCCGGTCCTGCGCGAACAAATCGCCCGGCTGGCCATCGACTCCGGCTGCCGCCTGATCCCGGCCGAGATCATCGTCACCAGCGGTTGCCAGGAAGCCCTGTCAATCGCCATCCGTGCGATTTGCGTGCCGGGCGACATCGTTGCCATCGCCTCCCCGAGCTACCACGGGATGATGCAAATCCTCAACGCCACCGGTTTGAAGGCCTTGGAGATTCCCACCGATCCAGTGACCGGAATCAACCTGGAAGCCCTGGAAATGGCCCTCGAACAGTGGCCGATCAAAGCCATCCAGGTGACCGCCAACTGCAACAATCCGCTGGGCTACATCATGCCCGACGACCGCAAGCGCACCCTGATCCGCCTGGCCCAACGCTTCGATGTGCCGATCATTGAAGACGACATCTATGGCGACCTGTCCCATCGTTATCCACGGCCGCGCACGCTGAAGTCCTTTGATGAAGACAACCGCGTACTGCTCTGCAGTTCATTTTCCAAAACACTGGCGCCTGGCCTGCGCGTCGGCTGGATTGCACCGGGGCGCTACCTGCAACAAGTGCTGTACATGAAATACATCGGCTCCGGCACCACCGCGACCCAGCCACAACTAGCCGTCGCCGAATTCATCGCCAAGGGTAACTACCTGCTGCATCTACGACGCATGCGCAAACAATACAAACGCAACGGCGACCTGATGACCGAATGGGTCAGTCGTTACTTCCCGGCAGGCACCCGCGTCAGCCAGCCGCAGGGCGGCTTTACCTTGTGGGTCGAACTGCCGGAAGATTTCGACACCTATTCCCTCAACCGCCTGCTTGAAGCCCAAGACGTACAAGTCGCCAACGGCAACATCTTTTCGGCGGCTGGCAAATACCGCAACTGCATTCGGCTCAACTTCGCCAACGCACCTAATCGAAAAATCGAAATGGCCGTGAGCAAGGTCGGCCAGACCATCAGCCAACTGATACACCTGGATTCAGGTTTCGGGCCTCCGGCACCCAACGCTTAGCGTTAAACGGACCGCATAGCATCGAAGACGGGGCGGAATCTCCGACAGAACGGCTTCCGCAGCGCAGAGATCGGGTCGTTGGGCACCGAGTTTTTTTGGCGGTAATGCAGGGGTGACGATCATCGAAGAGATCGAACATCTGCGGCATGGAGTCGACGTTTTTGGAGAGTCTGGTCCTTTGTGCCCGCTGGTATCCAGATTGGGTTTGGATGATCTCGAACGCTGGCTTGTCAGTACGCTCAATAGACTGAGCGAGAGGGCGGGGGAACAGAAACACACCTTCTACCAAGGTGCCTCTCAAGCTCATTAGGGTCGTTACGAAAACTCGCCGAGCGGCGATCAAGCAAGTTTCCTACAGAGCCTATGGGGAGTGGTACGACCTGCGGGACGAGGGCTGCGCGCCCTTGATGGCAACGACCGGGACACGTAGTTCGGGTTGTGTGATGTCATAGACCTGCAGTTCACACCCTTCCCCCCTATCTACGAAGACAAACTCCGCCAGATAGACCTTTTGCTTCTCGGGAATAAAGGTACTTGTGATCGGCCCACAGGCGTAATACGACGAGACGGTCGGATTGGCGGTTACCTTTTTCTCAAACTTGTTCTTCGACGAGTTGAATACATAGTCTTCGTTGTAAAGCGTCCGATAACCCGGTGCCGGAATCTGACTACTAATCGTCGATGACCCGCCCACCTGCAAAATCTGGCCGGGATCGGCCTGTATTTCCAGCTGGGGGAAATGCTTGGAGACCGCGCTGCTGAGACGACTGAACCAGCCGCCGACTTTATTGCGAAACGGTTTGACTACTGTCCCCAGATGATCGGGACGTGTATCCGGGTCGTTACCTCGGACCACTTCAAAATCTACTGGGTTGGCCGTATCGCCTGATGCCTGCATGATCACTTTGGCATGTTGATCATCTACGGTGACCTTCTTCTGCTCCAGCATGATGCCATCTGTCCAGAGTGTCGGCGCAGAGCTACGAAAGTCGGAACCGCAGCCGCACAACCCCAAAAATAGAACCGTCGTGACAACTGTCTTCACTGCGCTTCCCTGCGTTGAACTGCCGATGAGCTTCCAGGTAAGTAGCTCTTCCTGAAAGCAATAACAAAACGCCACTATTGCGCAGAACCATAACCAAAGGGAACCGCTGAAGCACGGGAATTTCACCCTCGTTTATTGGAAACTCCAAAGCCTTCTCGTCAGAGCCTGCTTTTTACGCACCGAAATAGAGCGCCAGTCCCATAGCGGTCCCATATCGCCTTTTTTCAGACGCCAAAAACCACAAACCCCCGACTTTCTCTAGGAAAATCAGGGGTTTGTGTTTACTTAATGTGGCGGTGAAGGAGAGATTCGAACTCTCGATACAATTTCTTGTATACACACTTTCCAGGCGTGCTCCTTAAGCCACTCGGACACTTCACCGTATCTCTTCAAACATGTTCTGTCTGTCGAGGCGCGCTAATGTAGTCGAAAGCTTTTCCGATGGCAAATATTTTTTTCAGAATTTTCATGCGGTTAAGCGATTTACGAGTTCGGGCGGGTTTGGAGGCATGGCAAACCTGCCAATCTTCGGCCGGGTGAATGTTTCTATATAGAGGGCAATGCGCGGTACGTATGGCCGGCTACGCTGGGCGGGCGTGAATTGGCTGACTGGCCGGTCAGTCATGGCGCTTTACCTGGCCTACGACGGTGGGTAACGTCTGCCCCACTTCAATACAAGGAATAGCGTCATGAGTGAGTTGATTTCCTACCACCTCGAAGACGGTATCGCGACCCTGACCTTGAGCAATGGCAAGGTAAATGCCATCTCGCCGGACGTGATTGCCGCGTTTAATGCTGCGCTGGATCAGGCGGTGACGGATCGCGCGGTGGTGATCATCACCGGTCAGCCAGGCATTCTGTCGGGCGGTTATGACTTGAAGGTGATGACGGCCGGCCCTAAAGAAGCCGTGAGTCTGGTGACTGCCGGTTCGACCCTCGCCCGTCGTTTGTTGTCGCACCCCTTCCCGGTGATCGTCGCGTGCCCAGGGCATGCGGTAGCCAAGGGCGCTTTCATTCTGTTGTCGGCCGATTACCGGATTGGCGTCGACGGCCCGTTCAGCATTGGCCTGAACGAAGTACAGATCGGCATGACCATGCACCACGCCGGCATTGAGCTGGCCCGTGATCGTCTGCGCAAGTCGGCGTTCCACCGCTCGGTGATCAACGCTGAAATGTTCGATCCGCAGGGCGCTGTGGACGCTGGCTTCCTCGACAAGGTCGTTTCTGCCGAAGAACTGCAAGGTGCCGCACTGGCCATGGCGCGTCAGTTGAAGAAGATCAACATGACCGCGCACAAGAACACCAAGCTCAAAGTACGCAAGGCCCTGCTGGAGACACTGGACAACGCGATCATCCAGGATCAGGAACACTTGGTTTAATCCCGAAAGCGCAGCAACGAAAAGCCCGACCGCCGAGTCGGGCTTTTTCTTGGCTGATCTGTTTACAGTCCCTCAGCCGCTCTACTCCGCATCTGACGCTATCAGTCTGAAACATGCGCTTAAACATCGCCTATCTCCTACCTCTATAGCAGCAATTGCCGAAAACAGTGCACATCCGTACACTGCGCCACCTTTTGTCCCGGCGGGCCTGTAGATGCTGTATCTGTTTCGCATGTTATTGATGGGTCTGCATTTTGCTGTAGCGGGTGTGCTCGGTGTGGTGCTTGGCCTGTGCCGACCGTTCAATCCGGATAACAGTCGTTTGTGCGCGCGCCTTTATGCCTGGCCGGCGATGTGCATTTTGCGATTGCGGGTGAAGGCCGACGTCGCTGGGCTGACGAACAAGACCCAAAGCTGCGTGGTGATCGCCAACCATCAGTCCAACTACGATCTGTTCGTGCTGGGTAATGTGGTGCCGCACCGCACCGTGTGCATCGGCAAGAAAAGCCTGAAGTGGGTGCCGTTGTTCGGGCAGCTGTTCTGGTTGGCCGGCAATGTGCTGATCGACCGTGGCAATGCGCACAAGGCTCGGCAGTCGATGCTCACCACCACCAACACCTTGCAGCACAAGGACACCTCGATCTGGGTGTTCCCGGAAGGCACGCGCAACCTGGGTGAAGAATTGCTGCCATTCAAGAAAGGCGCGTTCCAGATGGCCATCGCTGCCGGGGTGCCAATCGTGCCGGTGTGCGTCAGCAGCTACATCAATCATATGCGCCTGAACCGCTGGCGCAGTGGCAAGATCCTGATCCGCTCGTTGCCGGCGATTCCTACTGCCGGCTTGAGCATGGACGACATGCCGATGCTGATCGCCCAGTGCCGTGAACAGATGCGCGAGTGCATTGAATCGATGGATCGACAGCTGCAAGCAGCCTGAATGAAGCCCGCCTCGTGCGGGCTTCTTTTTGCCGGCGAACTTCGCTGATTTTGCTGACTCTCAAGCTTAAGAGCAGGATAATCTGGTCATTGCCTGTCATTGCCATTTGCCAAGAAGAAGTGAATAAGAATTATGGGTAGAGTCGTTGCGGCTGCGGTCTACAGTGCCGGTAAGAGAGTCACCGATATCACCCTTGATGAGGGCGCCGCCTGGGCTGCAAAACCAGGCCACTTTGTATGGATCGGCCTCGAAGAGCCGAACGCCCAGGAGCTGGCCAACCTGCAACGCCAGTTCGGCCTGCACGAACTGGCGATTGAAGACGCCCTTGATAAACACAGCCGATCGAAGCTGGAAACCTTTGGCGATGCGCTGTTTATCGTCACGTACTCGCCGGTGCGCCATGAGGGCAAACTGGAGTTCATCGAAACCCACATCTTTGCCGGCAAGGGTTACATCATCACCTGCCGTAACGGTCACTCGGCGTCCTATGCGCATGTGCGCCAACGCTGTGAGGCGCGTCCGCTGTTGCTTGAGCACGGCGAAGATTTCGTGCTCTACGCCCTGCTCGATTTCGTCATCGCAAACTATCAGCCAGTGGGCGAAGCGATCCATAGCGAGATCGATGAGCTGGAGCGCAACGTGCTGTGCAGCACGCTCAACGAAAAGGACATTCAGAACCTTCATGGTTTGCGACGCGACGTGTTGCGCCTGCGCCGTTATGCGGCGCCGATGGTGGAGATCAGCGAAGAGCTGCAGAAGCTGAACTTCCCGTTTATCGACAAGAACATGCGCCCGTACTTTCGTGATGTGCAGATCCACGTCACGCGACAGATGGAGGACCTGACGACGTTACGCGACATCGCCAGCCAGACCATCGAGATCGGTGTATTGCTGGAAGCGGCCCGACAAAGCGTGGTGCAGCGCAAGTTTGCGGCCTGGGCAGCGATTCTGGCGTTCCCGACGGCGGTGGCCGGGATCTACGGGATGAACTTTCAAAACATGCCGGAGCTGAGCTGGCACTACGGCTATTTTGTGGTGATGGGGTTTATGACCGTGGGATGTTTCACGTTGTGGGCGAGCTTCAAGCGGTCGGGGTGGTTATAACGGCTGGATGCATGGCGAGCGCTTCGCGCTCGATCGCGGGCAAGCCACGCTCCCACAGGGTTTAGGTGTACCTGTGGGAGCGTGGCTTGCCCGCGATGCTTTCAGGATTTAAACCGATTTGGTTTCGGGTTTGTGGGCTACAAACCGCATCATCCATTCGGCAACGGTGGTGCCGTGGTGCTCATTTGCCAGGCTTTCAATGCCTTTTTGATAGACCTGTTCGCCAAGGTGTTGCTGGCGAATTTCCAGCAACGCCCGCGAGTAATCGTGAATGAACTCCGGGTGGCCCTGGAAGCACAGCACCTGGTCATTGATGTGATACGCGGCGTACGGGCAAAAGTCACTGGACGCGATCACCGTAGCGTTTTCCGGTAGCGCGGTGACCTGATCCTGGTGACTGATCAGCAGGGTCAGCTCTTCCTTCACCGGGCTCATCCACGGCGCTTTGGCGGCCAGTTTGTACTTGTGGGTGCCGACCCCCCAACCCTGGGTCGCGCGCTCGCTTTTGCCACCCAGCAGCAGCGCCAGCAATTGATGGCCAAAGCACACGCCCAGCAGCTTGTCGCCGCGCTCATAGCGCGATAACAGATAAGTCTTGAGGGTTTGAATCCACGGGTCGGTGCCGAACGAGTCAGCCTTGCTGCCGGTCACCAGGTAGGCATCGAAACTCAGGTCATCGCTTGGGTATTCGCCCTGCATGACGTTGTAGACAGTGAATTCGGCAGCGATGGGTTGCTGCGAAAACAGACGCTGGAACATCTGCCCGTAACCCTGATATTGATCGACCAACTCTGGACGCAGGATGTCGGTTTCCAGAATGCAGATGCGTAACGACATAAAAAATACCTGACACGATAGAGGCGATAGTGCACACCCAGAGCCTGCCTTGAAACGCGGGGTCAGGCAAGCCCGGTGCGCACCGCCAATCCGTCAGAGCGACACCCTCAGAACAACGCGCCCTTCGCGGCTTTTTCCAGCAACAAAGCCGGCGGTGTGAAGCGCTCGCCGTACTGCTCGGCCAGGTATTGGGCACGGGCGACAAAATCCTTCACGCCGTATTGGTTGATGAACTGCAACGCCCCGCCCGTCCAGGCGGCGAAACCAATGCCGAAAATCGAACCGATGTTGGCATCGGCCGTCGACAGCAGCACGCCCTCCTCCACACAGCGCACGGTTTCGATGGCTTGCACAAACAGCAAGCGATCACGTACATCCTGTGGCGATATCTGTCCGTCAGCTTTCTCGAAACGCGTTTTCAGCTCTGGCCACAAATGTTTCTGTCCACCGGCCGGGTATTCGTAGAAACCACCACCTGCGGCCTTGCCGGGACGCTGGCATTCGTTGAGCAGCAGATCGATGACGGCAAACGCCGGGTGCGCTGGCAGCGGTTTGCCTTCGGCTTGCAGGTCCTTGGCGGCCTGCTGACGGATATGGCTCATCAGGCTCAGGGAAACTTCGTCGGAGATCGCCAGCGGACCTATCGGCATTCCAGCCTTGCGCGCCTCGGTCTCGATCATCGGCGCCGAGATACCCTCACCGAGCATGGCGATACCTTCATTGGTAAACGTGCCGAAGACTCGCGAGGTGAAGAAGCCACGGCTGTCGTTGACCACAATCGGGGTCTTCTTGATTTGCAGGACGAAATCGAAACCACGGGCCAGGGTTTCATCGCTGGTATTGGCACCTTTGATGATTTCCACCAGCGGCATTTTGTCGACCGGGCTGAAAAAGTGCAGGCCGATGAATTTCGACTGATCCGGCACGGCGGTCGCCAGACCACTGATTGGCAAGGTCGAGGTGTTGGAAGCAATGACCGCATCGGCACCGACGACTTTTTGTGTGGCCGACGAGACCCTGGCTTTCAGCTCGCGGTCTTCGAACACCGCTTCGATGATCAGGTCACAGCCCGCCAGATCGGCGTCCTGCTCGGTGGTCTTGATCCGCGCCAGGGTGGCGTCACGCTGCCCTGCGCTTAGCTGGCCACGGGCGACTTTTTTGTCCAGCAGTGCCGCCGAATGAGCCTTGCCCTTCTCGGCTGCCGCCAGGTTGATGTCCTTGAGCACCACGTCGATACCGGCCACGGCACTGACGTAGGCAATCCCGGCGCCCATCATGCCCGCGCCGAGCACTCCGAGTTTTTTCGTCACGTGCGGCGCAAAACCCGCAGGACGCGAGCCGCCAGCGTTGATCTCGTTGAGCTGGAACCAGAAGGTGCCGATCATGTTCTTCGCTACCTGGCCGGTAGTCAGCTCGGTGAAGTAGCGGGTTTCGATCAACTGCGCCGTGTCGAAATCGACCTGAGCGCCCTCAACCGCGGCGCAGAGGATCTTCTCCGGCGCCGGCAGGCAACCCTGGGTTTTGCTGCGCAAAATCGACGGCGCGATGGCCAGCATCTGCGCGACTTTCGGGTTCGACGGTGTGCCGCCGGGAATCTGGTAACCGCTCATATCCCAAGGCTGCTTGACCGTCGGGTTGGCAGCAATCCAGGCGCGTGCCTTGGCCAGCAGTTCATCTCGATCCGCCGCCAGCTCATCAACCAAACCCGCTTGCTGGGCTTGTTGCGACCGGACTTTCTTGCCTTCGAGCAGATACGGCAGCGCCTTCTCCAGCCCCAGCAGGCGCACCATGCGCACCACCCCACCGCCGCCCGGCAACAGCCCCAACGTGACTTCCGGCAAACCGATCTGCACCGACGAATTGTCCAGTGCAACGCGGTGATGGCAGGCCAGACAGATTTCCCAACCGCCACCCAGCGCCGCGCCATTGATTGCCGCGACCACCGGTTTGCCGAGCGTCTCCAGAGTCCTAAGCTGAGCCTTGAGCAGCAACACCATGTCGTAGAAGGCTTTGGCTTGAGACTTGCTGACCTTGATCAGCTCGTTGAGATCGCCACCGGCAAAGAAAGTTTTTTTCGCGGAGGTGATGATCACTCCGGCAATCGAGTCCTTGTCGGCCACCAGCCGCGCAACGCAATCAGCCATCGCCTCGCGGTACACCGCGTTCATGGTATTGGCGCTCTGGCCCGGCATGTCGATGGTCAGGACGACAATCTGGTCCTGACCTTTTTCGTAACGAATGGCATCAGTCATAAAGGTGCTTCCTTGAAGTCGGGGCTCAGAGGCGTTCGATGATGGTGGCAATGCCCATGCCGCCACCGACACAGAGGGTCGCCAGGCCGTAGCGCAACTGCCGCACTTCCAGTTCATCGAGCAAGGTGCCGAGGATCGCGCAACCGGTGGCGCCCAGCGGGTGACCCATGGCGATAGAGCCGCCGTTGACGTTGACCTTGGCCGGATCGATGGCCATGTCCTTGATGAACTTGAGCACCACCGAGGCGAACGCTTCGTTGACCTCGAACAGATCGATGTCCTCGACCCGCAGCCCGGCCCTGGCCAAGGCCTTGCGAGTGGCCGGCGCCGGACCGGTGAGCATGATGGTCGGATCGGTGCTGGTGACCGCCGTGGCGACGATTCGCGCCCGTGGCTGCAAGCCCAGTGCCCGACCTTTGGCCTCAGAGCCGATCAACATCAGCGCCGCGCCGTCGACGATCCCCGAGCTGTTGCCGGGCGTGTGAACGTGACTGATTCGCTCCACATGGCTGTAGACCCGCAACGCGGTAGCGTCGAAGCCCATTTGCCCGAGCATCTCGAAGCTCGGCTTGAGCTTGCCCAAACCCTCCAGCGTCGACTCGGCGCGAATGAACTCATCATGATCCAGCAGGACGATCCCGTTCTGATCCTGCACCGGCACCAGGGACTTTTTGAACGAGCCGTCCGCCCGCGCCCGCGCAGCCTTCTGTTGAGAGTGCAGCGCGTAAGTATCGACGTCTTGACGGCTGAAGCCCTCAATCGTGGCGATCAGGTCGGCGCCCACGCCTTGCGGGGTGAAATGGCTGTGCAGGTTGGTCTGCGGATCCAGCGCCCAGGCACCACCGTCGCTGCCCATCGGCACCCGCGACATGGACTCGACGCCGCCGACCACCACCAGGTCCTCAAAGCCGGAACGGACTTTCATCGCCCCAAGATTCACCGCTTCCAGCCCGGATGCGCAGAAGCGGTTGATTTGCACACCCGCGACGCTAACGTCCCAGTCGGCCACCAGCGCCGCGGTTTTGGCGATATCGGCGCCCTGATCGCCAATCGGCGTGACACAGCCAATCACGATGTCATCAACCTCGCGGGTGTCGAGTTGCGTCCGCTGTTGCAGCGCACCGAGCAAGCCTGCCAGCAGGTTCACCGGTTTGACGCTGTGCAAGGCGCCGTCAGCCTTGCCACGGCCACGGGGCGTACGTAACGCGTCGAAAATCAAAGCTTGGGTCATGACGTCCTCGTACCGCTGGGCAGGTGAATAATTAGCGAGTTCTCACCTTAGGCTCAGCAGCGGCGGATTCAATGACCGAAGCGCTCAACGGCCTTGACGGTCACGCTCAGACGAACGGTAGTCAGCTATCGGATTAATCGATGCAGGTCACGGAACGGTCTAGCAAAAGGCCGGTAAAGCAGCTGGCAGTATGCCTCATAGCTTTTTAGAAGCAGTTTGCTCTTAGTTGATACTAAATGGATCTAAAGCACAGCCTGCGGGGCCCCTAAGGTAAACCTTACGAAGTTGTCGTCGGGTTTTGCCGAGGCGCTCGTGAGAAAGGAATTACAGCGCTTTGCCGTCATGGAGAAATGCAGGCAAGCATTCGACGCTCAGGAAATAACAAAAAAAGGCAAACAGCCATGTTCAAACATTCGAAAGTGCGTCAAGCCGGGCTCATTTTGTTCGCCACTACGCTGCTACTGATTTTGCCGAACCTTACCAAGGTGATCGGATAATCAAGCGTGGTTGTTGACGACGCCTCACTAAAAAACTGACTCGCTCGCTTTCCGGGCCTGCATGTGTGTGCCAACCTTTACGGCATACCTTCGACAGGATGGCGATCACTTGAAAGCTCTACTTTTGCTTGGGGCCTTGCTGCTCAGCACGCCCTCGTATGCCGCACAGCTGGTGCTCGACCTGGGTACCGGCAGCCGAACCTGGAAAACCGAGGAGCTGCTCAAGCATCCTCAGGTTCAGACGATTCAGATCACCGACGATGTTTCCTACAAAAGGAACATGAGTTATCGCGCGGTGCCGCTGGCGGCATTGTTGACTGGCATCAAGGCTGACGACCACTTGCAAGCCGTGGCCCTGGACGGTTTTGCTGCCGAACTGGCTGCCGCACCGTTGCTCAACACGGTGGGTGCGCAGGCGTGGCTGGCCATTGAAGACCCGGCCAACCCTTGGCCAGCGCTGGCGGAAGGCAAACCCAGTGCCGGACCGTTTTATCTGGTGTGGACCAACCCTCAGGCTGGCCATATCAGCCCTGAGCAATGGCCATTCCAGGTCGCCAGTATCAAACGCCTGGCGGCGGTCGGCGTACGCTTCCCTGCCCTGCTTCCAGACCCGGCGCTCGCCGCCAATGACCCGGTGAATCTGGGCTATGCGTTGTTCCAGAAAAACTGCCTGGCGTGCCACCGCCTGAACGGCGCGGGCGATGCGCAGTTTGGTCCGGACCTGAACATTCCCTTCAGCCCTACCGAATACTTTGGCGCTGAATTCCTCAAGCGCTATATCCGCGACCCGCAAAGCTTGCGCCAATGGCCACAGGCAAAAATGCCGGGGTTCTCGACACAGGTATTGTCGGATGAGGAGCTGACGTTGCTGGTGGGGTATTTGAAGCATATGGCGGGGCGTAAACAGCAGCCCTGAGCCTACGATCGGTTCCCACGCGTGGGAACGATCAATTCGGTTGGGGTTTGAAGCCTTGGGACAATAGCCACCCGCGCACCACCCGCCCCTGCTCCACCGTCAAACCTTCCAGCGCCTGGTCAGCCGGCTCGGTTTGCAATCGCCGCAGCAAAGGTGCCAACTCAACCCCTTGCACATGCCAGATCCCCAACGGCTGATCCGCCGTGATCACCACCTCGGCCTCATCGACAAATCCATCGTGTAGCACCGGCGCCCGCTCAATGCTCAGAGACGCAAAATCTGCGGGTGCATGAGCCAGCTCCGTGTCTGGCCACTGTCGACGTGCACGCCAGAACGGTTGCTCCGACCAGCGCAGTTCGTCGGCATAAAAGTCCCGACCAATGCGCGCAAAGCGCAAGAACAGTTGCTCGACCCGTTGTTGATGGAAGCGCTGGGCCAAGGCAGCCCGCTCAGGTTTAGCCAGCAAGGTGTTGATCACCACCGGCGCCTGCAAGGCTGAGGACAGGGATTGAAAGATGCCGTTGCCTGACAGTGGATCAACCGCCATGGCCGCATCGCCAACCCGAACCCAGTTATCGCCGCACACCTGCGGATTGAGAATCGCCGTGCTGCTGCGGGCGTGCAGTTGCAGGTCGATTTCAGGCTGCGATCCGAAAAAATCGATGGCCAACGGCGAGTCCTGCCGGCGCTGGCGACAGTAGTCGAGCAACTGCGCTTTGCCCGGCAATTCGGCGCTGGCCACATCCACGGTCAACTGCCAATAACATTGACCGTCGGCCCGCCGTGCCATCCAGGCCCAACCGTCCGGCAAACTTTCCACCGCGCTGGCGGTGCTGCCCGACGCGCCCTGCCAACGATTGAGCAGGCTGACTGTCTCCGGTCCACGTTGCCCTTTGCCAAGCGCTGGCGCCTGACGACCGCGAGCCTCCACCAGAAACTCGCTGTTGAGCTCAGCATGACCTTCGACCTCAACCCGATGGCCCGACGCCTGGGAGTGAACCGCCAACACCCGGCCTTCGATCAACTCGACGCCGGCCAGGCGCAAATCCTCACGCAGGCCGCGATCAAAGCTCGGCCGATCCAGCAGAAACTCGATGTTTTGCGCATGCTGCTGGCCGTTCCACGACACCTGTCGCTGCGACGGCAACGCGGCCCCCGCCAACGCCTGATTCAATCCTGCACCGCGCAGGGCTTCGAGCACCCGCTGCGAAACACCTTCAAGCGCCGCAAAACGACGCCAGTCACTGACCAGCGTCACCGCATAACCCAGCCGGCGCAGACCCAACGCCACCGCCGCGCCCGCAGGCCCGGCGCCGAGAATCAGGATGGCGCTCATTCCCAGACTCGCCGCTCAGGTCCGCGATAACGGGCGTTGTCTCGTAGCCATTCAAGGACCTGCGCATTGCTCGCGTCGAGGTGCCCGGCAAGGAAGTTGGCGATATGCCCGGTCAACGCCGCGCAACCGAGACTGGCACCGGATTGCCCTGGGTACATGCCCTGAACACAGGCGGCAAAGTCGGCCTGCTGGCTGTTGAGCCACGACCATTCGTGCTCGCCGCAACGGGCATCGCCGGTCACCCGCAACACCTGTGGGTAACTCGCCGGGTACACGCCCTCGCCTTGCGCCGGGCTCGACGCACACAGCAAAACACCACGGGCCAATGCCGCCGAACAGGCTTCACGCAACAGATTGCGGTCCTGACGCAAGCCCAGGCTGAGGTTGATCACTCGCACGTCCTGCGTCACCAGCCAATCGATCGCCGTGGCAATCTGCAAGGCGCTGGTGACCCCACGCTGGTCGAACACTTGCGCGACGCAAAACCGTGCCGAGGCTGCACGCCGGCTGATCGCCTCGACGACTGCGCTGCCGTGGCCGAGCGGATCGTCACGCAGTTCGTCTTCGGCGAGTCCGTCTTCGACCAGGTAAAACCGTCGCCCGACGCTCACTTGTCCGCGTTGTGCCACGGAATGTCCGCTGTCGACCACGCCAATCCTTAGCTCAAGCTTCATGCAGCACCTTAACCTGCGTTAGCACGCCGTCGAACAACTCAAAGCGCAGATCCGCATCGGCCAGGGTTGAGGGGCGATGGCTGATCAGGATTCGTGTACGTCCGGCAAACAGTCGATCGATGGCCTCGATAACGTCCCGCTCAGTGGCCTCATCGACCGCCGAGGTGGCTTCATCGAGCACCAGAATCAGCGGATCCTGCAACAGCGCACGGGCGATGGCAATCCGCTGTTTCTGCCCGCCGGACAACTGCTGACCGCGCTCGCCCAACGGACTGTCGAGGCCTTCGGGCAGGGACGCGATCAGGCTGTCGAGCTGCGCCAGCCGAGCCACTTCGGCCACCGCCTCACGACTGGCGTCCGGCACCGCATAGGCGAGGTTATCCGCCAGGCTTCCGCGAAACAGCACGATGTCCTGGCTGACCACGGCGATCCGTCGACGCAACTCGAACAATGCAAGCTCGCGCAGGTCGATCCCGTCCAGCAGCACCCGACCAGACTGCGGGTCGTGATGCCGCTGCAGCAGGTCGATCAGCGTCGACTTGCCAACCCCGGAGCCGCCGCTCAGGGCAACTTTCAAACCGTAGGGAATACGCGCTTCGATTCCGCGTAAGGTCGTCGGCCGCCCGGGATGGCTGAAGTGCACCGCCTCAAAACACAGTTCGCCAGAGCTCGGCATTGGCTGCGGTGCGACCGGTGTGACGACGCTCGGCTGTTCACCCCGCAGGTCCATCACCCGACCGAGGCTGACGGTCATCCGTTGAATCGCCACGTACAACCCGAGCAAGCTCTGCACCGGCCCGACCGCCATCCCCAGATACGTCGAAAACGCGATCAACGCGCCGAGCTGCCACGTACCCTGCACCACCCAGTAACCGCCAATCAAAAACGCACAAGCCCGCGACAACGAAGTCAGTGTGCCGGGCACCGCCTGGGTGAAAAACTCAGTGACTTGCAGGCGCAGTAACTGGCTCATGTAGCCCTGCCCCAATGTTTCGAGGCGCCGTGCTTCGCGCTGTTGCTGGCCGGCGGACTGGATGAATTTCATCACTGGCAAGGTTTCGACCATGAACGAGGACATGTCCGCCGAACGCTCACGCAACTGCCGCACATCACGCTCGACCTTGCGCCGCATCCAGCGCAGCCAGAGCACATCCAGCGGGATCAACACCAGCGCCAGCAACGAGAGTTTCCACGACAGGGTCAGCAACATCGCCACCGCGCAGACCAGACCGATGACGCTGGAAACCGCCGAGAACAGCGAGTCGACGGCAAAGCGCTGGATCTCTGCGACATCACCGTCGAGGCGCGACATCAGGTCGCCGATCCGCCGTTGCCCGTAGAAGCTTGGCGACAAGGTCTGCAAATGCCGATAGAGGTCGTCGCGCAGGGCAAACAGAATGCGCCCTGACAACCGTGTGTGCAGGTAGCGATTGATCCCCGACAACGCGGTGCCAAGCAATCCGGCGACGATCATCAAACCGGCGATCAGCACCAGCATGGAAAAGTTATGCGCCAATAGCCCATCGTCAATCAGCAATTTGGTCAGCCAGGGCTGCACCAGCACCAGCAACGAGGCGCACACCGACAACCCGAGCAGCCCGGCAATCGCCAGCCGATGCGGGCGCACGAAGCCGTACAGCCACTGTAAGGCGGCGTCCAGTGCCTGGGGGTTGTGACTGTCGACCAGCCTGACGATCAAGCGCCGCATCAGCTGCGCAACTGTTTGAGCTTGCGATACAGCGTCGCTCGACTGATGCCCAGCGCATCGGCCGTCGCCGAAACGTTGCCGTGATGATTGTCGAGGGACTGGCGGATCAGCTCCAGTTCGTTCTCGCGGATACTGCCGCAGGTCGAACGCTCGCAGGCATTCAACTCGTCGAGCATGCTGTCGGGCAAATGCTCCAGGCTCAGCACGGTTTCACCGGGTTCGCGCATCGCCAGCGCGGTACGCAGCACCATCTCCAGCTGACGGATGTTGCCTGGCCAGTGGTATCCGGCAAGCAAGTTGCTCAGGTCGCCCTTGAGCTTGACCGTCGGGGCGTCCAGTTTGCCGAGCAGACGGGTCACCAACTCACTGAAATCATCGCGCTCACGCAGCGCCGGCAGCATCACGCTGATGCCATTGACCCGGTAGAACAGGTCTTCGCGAAAGTGTTTTTCCTCGACCAGACGCTTGAGGTCGCGGTGAGTCGCGCAGATCAGCGCGACGTCGATGTCTTGCTCTTCACCGGCACCCAGCGGTGCGACCTTGCGATCCTGCAACACCCGCAACAGGCGTGCTTGCAGTGCCAGCGGCATGTCGCCGATTTCATCGAGGAACAACGTGCCACCATGGGCCTGTTGCAAACGGCCGATCATCCCGCCGCGCCGCGAGCCGGTGAACGCGCCTTCACGATAACCGAACAGTTCCGACTCGATCAGGCCTTCGGGAATCGCTGCACAATTGACCGCGACAAAGGGTTTGTCGCAACGACTGCCGGCCATGTGCAGCGCCCGGGCGATGACTTCCTTGCCAGTACCGGTTTCCCCCAGCAGCAACACCGGCAACTCATTGGCCAGGCCTTGCCGGGCCATCCGTAACGCACGCGCATACCGCGCATTGCTACCGGCCAGGGATTCGAGATCGGGTTGAGGTTTTGGATTTTTGACGACACTGCGCGGTGTGCCGGTGACATTGATCGAGCGTTGCGGCGCACGCAGGGTTTTGTAGAAAAATTCGCCTTTGGCGGTTTGCAGACTGCCGATCCCGCCTTGCTGCAGACGCGCCAGCAATTGCAGGCCATCAACCCCGAGAAACTCTTCGCAGCGGTGACCAACCAAGGCTGAACGCTCGGCATTGAGCAACTGGCAGGCCTGGGCGCTGACCGCCAGAATTTGCCCGCCGAGGCTCACCGCCAACAGCCCTTGCCAGGGCGATTCGAGGTACTGTCGACGGCTATGAAAGGCCAGCACGATCTGCTCGGGAAAGCTTGCGTTGAACACCCGGCTTTCAATCTGACTGACCGCCATTGCCAACAACGCGGTGCTGTCATGCGCCCGGCCCAACGGGCCTTCGCGGGTCAGATCGAGCACGCCAAGGATGTCGCCTTGAGGGCAGTGAATCGGCACCGAACTGCAGGAAAAATCGCTGAGACGATCGAGGTAATGTTCACCGCAGTCGATCAGCGTCGGCCGGGCTTCCACCAGCGCAGTGCCGAGGGCGTTGGTGCCACGAGCAGCTTCGCTCCAGCAGGCGCCCAGGGTGATGTCTTGCAGGCCGCTGCCCTTGAGGCGGTCGGCGCGGCCTTCGACCGCGAGAATGGTCGCCTCGGAATTGGCGAGGATGATCAGCCCTTCCTTGCCCTGACGCTCGGCCAGGTAATCGATGGCCGGCATCGCGGCGTCGATCAGCAAGCGATTGCTCGCCAGCAACACCTCAAGACTCGCGCTCGATTCCAGCGCCAACTCATGCTTGCCATTGAAGTGCACGCCATGGCTTAAGCTGCGCCGCCATGAGGCATCGATTTCAGCGCGCAACACCCCGTTCGGGACTTCGCCTTCAAGGTGAAGTTTCTCCCGGGCCAGCCGGGCTTCATGTTGCGGTTGTGGCGTTATTGTTTTTATAAGAGTCATCAAGCGCTCCGGATTGGTCCGCCCAGTCTCTGGCCGGTTCACTTCCAGACATGCAACGAAGCACGCACGTCATGGGGAAATATCTACCCGGTTCAGGTGGCAGTAAAGGGAAGTTTGCCCGAGACCTCGGACAGCCCTTCCCTCACGCAAAACCTGCGCCATGGGAATTCGGCGCCAGCGCTTATCTTTACGTTAACGTCAAGAGACTGGCAAGTGCCGTAGAGCACCTGCCCCGGTGTTCATGAGCAATAGGACTCGCGTTGCGATTCGATCAGGGTCAATGCCGCCGACCAGGCCAGCTCGATGATGTGTTCGGCATCGTCCTGTTCGAACTGTTCAGCCGTGTGAACACAAACCTCCGGCGACGGAAAGTTCAGCTCACACCCGCCCGCCAACGCCTGTACCTGCGCCTGGCAGGCACGCTCCAGAAAGTAAATTTCCTGGAACGCGTGAGCCACACTGGCGCCGCCCACCAACAGTCCGTGATTGCGCAGGATCATCGCCTTGTGCGGTCCCAGGTCGGCAATCAACCGCTCGCGCTCGTCCAGCGACAAAGCGATACCTTCATAGGTGTGATAAGCCAGCTTGCCGTAGAACTTCAGTGCGTGTTGAGTGATCGGTAGCAGGCCCCGCTTCTGCGCAGCCACCGCCATGCCCGCCGCCGTGTGGGTGTGGATCACGCAGTTCAGATCGGAACGCGCCATGTGGATCGCCGAATGGATCACGAAGCCCGCCGTGTTGACCCGATGATCCGCATACGCCGGATCGACAATTCGGCCCTGTTGGTCGATGCGCACCAGATCCGAGGCGCGCATGCGATCAAAGATCACCCCGTAGCGATTGATCAGGAAGTGATGTTCGGGTCCTGGAATCCGTAATGTGATGTGGGTGTCGATCAGGTCGGTCATGCGAAAGTGCGCAACCAACCGATACAGGGCCGCCAACTCGCAGCGGGCCTGCCATTCAATGGTGTTCATGTGCTCGGGCTTATTCACCAAATCACCTCTTTTTGTGTGTGATGGCGAGCGGGTTGCCCTTGGACGGGCAAAGCGCAGACGCCGGGTATCAACAGCACGGTGTGCTTGTGAGCTTTATCGCGGCCGGGCTAGGATTAGTCAAATTTCAAATTCTTAACCTAACTATTAGCCTGACTAATAGCAGGATTCCTTATGCCCTCACCCCTCCCCCAATCCAGCCGACGCTTTCTCAATGACCGGCTCGACTGGAACCTGTTGCGCACCTATCTGGTGATCGCCCAGGAAGGCAGCATGAGCCACGCTGCTGCACGCCTGCACATCACACAATCGGCGGTGAGCCAGGCGCTCAAGCGTCTTGAAGAGCAACTCGACTGCGTGCTGATTGTCCGTAGCGGCCGGCGTTTCGACCTCACCGAAACCGGTGAAGAAGTGCTGCGTATCGCGGCCGATGTCTATGGTGATATTTCGCGCCTGGGGCCGGTGATCGAGAGTCCTCACGATGACGTGGTGGGCAAGGTGCGGATCCTGACCATCAGCGGTATCCAGTCCCCGCACTACGATGAGTTCCTCGCGGACTTCCATAAGAGCCATCCGAATGTCGAACTGGAAGTCGAGGTGATGGGCAGTTCGAACATCATCAGTGCCCTGCTGCAAAAGACTGCGACGGTCGGCATCGGTTTATCCCGACTGCCGCAACCGCGGCTGGAGCAACGGGTGCTGTTTCGCGAGCGATATGGGTACTTCTGCGGCCAACGCCACCGTTTATTCGGGCAGACGAATCTGAGACTGGAACAACTTGCCACCGAGCACTTCGTCAGCTTCACCAGCGACCAGTTGGGCGGCAATCTTTCGCCGCTGACGCTGTTTCGCGACCAGCAAGGCTTTACCGGCAAGATCGTCGCATCATCGACCAGCTTTGAAGAGATTCACCGGCTGATCTGCGCAGGGTTTGGGATCGGCTGTTTACCCGTTCACCTGGTGCAGCGAGATGTCGAGCAGGGGTTGCTATGGCGTTTGCCGCCTGAGGAGGGTGTGGTGGATCTGGATATTCGGCTGCTCTGGAATCGTGAGCAGAAAATGACTCAGGCCGAAACAGTGTTCCTGGAAAGCTTCCAGCACCTGCTCAACAGGCATGAGCAGGCGCTGTAGCTTTCAGCGCGTCAAACGTGAGGATCGCTGGGTGGTTTGCTCGGGCTCGCGTATTGCGGCTTCAGATGGCCGTCCTTGTCCAGCAGCCACGCATCCATGATCTGCCGCACCACAGGGCCGGCAACGCGACCGCCGGCCTCGCCGTTCTCGATCATCACCGAGATCACGATCTGCGGATGTTCGGCCGGGGCGAAACCGACGAACAAGGCGTTGTCGCGGTTACGCTCACGGGTCTTCAATCGGTCGTAACGCTCGCCCTGTTTGATTGCCACCACTTGTGCAGTGCCGCTCTTGCCTGCAATCCGGTATTGCGCCCCCACGGCCGCCGCACGGGCGATACCGCGCGGATCGTGCATAACCATCTGCATGCCGTGGTTGACCTGCTCCCAGTCGTGCGGATTCTTCAGCAGGATGTTCGGCATCGGATGCTCATCCACCGGCGCCACGCCATCGATCGTCTTGGCCAAATGCGGTCGGTTCCACACGCCTTTGTTGGCGATCAGTGCCGTCGCCTGAGCCAGTTGTAGCGGTGTCACTTGCATATAACCCTGGCCAATCCCCAGGATCACCGTTTCACCGGGGAACCACGGCTGACGGCGAGTAGCGCGCTTCCATGCCTGGGACGGCATCAGCCCGGGGGACTCTTCGAACATGTCCAGCGAGACTTTTTCGCCAAGGCCGAACATCGCCATGTAATCGTGCAGGCGATCAATGCCGAGTTTGTGTGCCAGGTCGTAAAAATAGGTGTCGTTGGAGCGCATGATCGCTGCGTCCATGTCGACCCAACCATCGCCGCTGTGATTCCAGTTACGGTATTTATGGTCGAAGTCCGGCAGTTGGTAGTAACCCGGATCGAAGACTCTGGTGGACGCCGTGACCACGCCGGTGTCGAGCCCGGCAATCGCCACTTCCGGCTTGATCGTCGAACCCGGCGCATACAACCCGCGCAAGACCCGGTTGAACAGTGGGCGGTCAATGGAGTCATGCAGCGCCGCGTATTCCTTGAAGCTGATGCCGGTGACGAACAGGTTCGGGTCAAAGCTCGGTTTGCTGACCATTGCCAGCACTTCACCGGTGGCCGGATCGAGAGCAACCACTGAACCACGGCGGTCGCCCAGCGCGTCTTCTGCCGCTTCCTGAAGCTTTACATCGAGGCTGAGCACGATGTTTTTTCCAGGGATCGGATCAGTGTGCTTGAGCACTCGCAGCACCCGGCCCTGGGCATTGGTTTCGACCTCTTCATAGCCGACATGGCCATGCAGCTCGGACTCGTAGAATTTTTCGATGCCGGTCTTGCCGATCGACTGGGTACCGCGGTACTCGACGGTATCCAGTGCCTTGGATTCTTTCTCGTTGATACGCCCGACATAACCGATCGAGTGGGCGAAATGCGCACCCAGCGGGTAGTTACGCACGAACTGCGGCTCAACGTCGATTCCTGGGAGGCGGAACTCGTTCACCGCCAGTGTCGCAATCTGCTCTTCGGTCAGTTCGTAAAACAAGGTGACCGGAACAAAGGGATGGCGCGCCTGCTTCATCGCCTTATCAAACAGTGCGCGGTCTTCAGCAGGCAAGTGCAACAGATTGACCACCGAGTCCAGCTCGCCTTTCACATCGGTTGCGCGTTCGCGGGTGATGATCAGGTTGTAGCTTGGCCGATTATCGGCCAGCAGTACGCCGTTGCGGTCATAGATCAGGCCGCGAGTCGGGGTAATGGGCAGGACATGTACCCGGTTGTTTTCAGAGATCGTCGAGTGATAGTCAAACTCGACCACTTGCAGGACGTACATGCGCACAACCAGCGCGCAGGTAATTGCAACCACGAACAGCGCGCAGGCCAACAGCCGTTTGTTGACCAGGCGCGTTTCTTTTTCGTGGTCCTTGATCGGAATCGGTTCGGGCATTTCTACAGCAACTCTTTGACCGGGTTAAACGCCATTCCCTGCGCGTGACATCAGTCCATTAAAAAACGAGCTGCACCATACCAAAAACTGCGCGGCCACTTTAGGGGTAATTTCCCAAGTGGCTGTCCTTGACGGCCAAAACGACGGTCGGACATTGGTACAGCCGATGAGCACTTTCTCGCAGGCAAAACAAAACCCCAACTGCTTTCGCAATTGGGGTTTCGGAATTTAATCTTGACGATGACCT
>NZ_JBYSXY010000010.1:20456-244751 GCF_058782685.1 Pseudomonas sp. FW306-02-D09B | reverse complement strand
GCTCGGTATCTGGCGCATGAACAGGCTGGGTTACGCGCTTGGAGCCCGCCGCCCAAGGCTTACAAGGCCCTGCAAAGCCTGCTTCATCGACGGGCAGCACTGATCAAGGCGCGTGTCAGTCTGGCTCAGAGCTGGGCCAATGAGCCGCGCCTGGAAGAAGAGCTGAAATGTCTGATGGAGACGTTTAAGCACTCGGATTTGGCCATTCAAAAAAAGCTGCGTGACCTGAGCAAAGAGGCCGGAGCCGCCGAAAATATTGAGCGTTGCAAGGCCATTGAAGGCGTCGGTGTACTGACGGCAACCGGATTTGCGACGGCTTTTTTGCGTGGCGAGTTTAAGGACAGCAATGCCTTCATCGCTTTTTTGGGCATGGACTTGAGGGTTGATGACTCGGGAAAAAAGACGGGGAGTCGCAGTCTGACCAAGAAAGGGGATCCGGAAATACGGCGTTTGGCCCACAACTCGGCCATGGCCGCCTGTCGTTCAGCGACCTGGAAACCCTTTTATGAAGGGTACCTGGCCAGAGGTTTCAAGAAGACTCAGGCCCTGGTAATCCTTGCCCGAAAACTCGCCCGGGTGGCGTTCGCCCTGATGAAAAACCAGAGCGAATACCAACCGAATCGACCGTTGCAGGGTTGTCCTGCAACATAGAATCTCCCACATTGAATCGACGTTGACCACAAGTTTTGTGTTCACTGGAGATCAAATGTGGGAGCGGGCTTGCTCGCGAAGGGGCCCGAACAAACACCGCAAAAAACCCAGACAAACAAAAACGCCCCCGGCCTTTCGACCGGGGGCGTTTTCATTCAGCCTGAGTTAACTCAGTTCTTGGCTTTCTTGGCAGCGCGGGTACGCTCGCCTTCGTCCAGGATCTTCTTACGCAGGCGGATCGACTTAGGTGTCACTTCGCACAATTCATCGTCCTGGATGAATTCCAGAGCCTGTTCCAGGGTGAAGCGAACAGGTGGAACCAGGGCGATGGTTTCGTCTTTACCCGAAGCACGCATGTTGTCGAGCTTCTTGCCTTTGGTTGGGTTGACGCCCATGTCGTTGTCACGGCTGTTCAGACCAACGATCTGACCGTTGTAGATCTCTTGACCGTGTTCAACGAACAGCTTGCCACGCGCCTGCAGGGTTTCCAGGGAGTAGGTCAGCGCCTTGCCGGTTTCTACCGATACCAGAACACCGTTCTGACGGCCGGACATGTCGCCGGACTTCATGGTGTCGTAGCGATCGAAGATCGAGGTCAGGATGCCAGCACCGTTGGTCAGGGTCAGGAACTGGTTACGGAAACCGATCAGACCGCGAGCAGGGATGTTGTATTCCAGACGAACACGGCCTTTGCCATCCGGCACCATGTTGGTCAGGTCGCCTTTACGCAGGCCCATCTCTTCCATGACCTTGCCCTGGGATTCTTCAGGGGTGTCGATGGTGACGTTTTCGAACGGTTCCTGCTTCACGCCGTCAACCTGACGGATGATCACTTCAGGACGACCAACGCCCATTTCGAAGCCTTCGCGACGCATGGTTTCGATCAGTACCGAGAGGTGCAGCTCACCACGGCCGGAAACCTTGAACTTGTCAGCCGAGTCGCCTTCTTCAACGCGCAGTGCAACGTTGTACAGCAGCTCTTTGTCCAGACGTTCCTTGATGTTACGGGAAGTCACGAACTTGCCTTCTTTACCGCAGAAAGGCGAGTCGTTTACCTGGAAGGTCATGGAAACGGTTGGCTCGTCAACGGTCAGAGGCTTCATCGCCTCGACAGTGTCCGGGTGGCACAGGGTATCGGAGATGAACAGCGAGTCCATACCGCTGATGCACACGATGTCGCCTGCTGCAGCTTCTTCAACGTCGATACGGTGCAGACCGTGGTGACCCATCAGCTTCAGGATACGACCGTTACGCTTCTTGCCGTCGGCGCCGATAGCCACGACCGGAGTGTTCGGCTTGACGCGACCACGAGCGATACGGCCAACGCCGATAACACCCAGGAAGCTGTTGTAGTCCAGTGCCGAGATTTGCATCTGGAATGGACCGTCACGGTCAACTTTTGGAGCTGGAACGTGGTCAACAATCGCCTGGTACAGCGGGGTCATGTCTTCAGCCATGTCGGTGTGGTCCAGACCGGCAATACCGTTCAGGGCCGAAGCGTAGACGACTTGGAAGTCCAGCTGTTCTTCGGTAGCACCCAGGTTGTCGAACAGGTCGAAGATCTGGTCCAGAACCCAGTCCGGACGTGCGCCTGGACGGTCAACCTTGTTGATGCACACGATCGGACGCAGGCCGGCTTCGAAGGCCTTCTTGGTCACGAAACGGGTTTGCGGCATAGGGCCGTCTTGAGCGTCAACCAGCAGCAGAACGGAGTCAACCATCGACATTACGCGTTCAACTTCACCGCCGAAGTCGGCGTGGCCCGGGGTGTCCACGATGTTGATGTGGTAGCCGTTCCAGTTGATGGCGGTGTTTTTCGCCAGAATGGTAATACCGCGCTCTTTCTCCTGGTCGTTGGAGTCCATCACGCGCTCGTCGTTGAGCTCGTTGCGCTCCAGGGTGCCGGATTGACGCAAGAGCTTGTCTACCAGGGTGGTCTTACCATGGTCAACGTGAGCAATGATGGCGATGTTGCGTAGATTTTCGATCACTTGTGTATCTCGATCAGAGGATTCGGTGTGCTGACAAGTCTTGGCAGCGATTTACAGTAGAGTCAGGCCTTGCCGTTACAGCTTGACGGCGGCGTCGGGGGGCCGGTGACGCAGGCCACAGGCAAACAGCCCCGGGCTCTTAGCTCGGTCGATAAACGCGCACATTGGCATGCCCCTCACTGAGCAAATGATGGGCATGCAGGCGACTCATCACGCCTTTGTCGCAATACAGCAGGTACTGGCGAGTAGGGTCCAGTTCCTTGAAACGAGCGTTCAGAGCATAAAACGGCATCGCTTGTACCTCGATACCAGCAAGCTCCAGCGGGTCGTCTTCGGCGGCATCCGGGTGACGGATGTCGATGATGATCTGACCGGCCAGCGCTTCACTGACTTCTTCAACCTGCACATCCTGGCCCAATTCGTCGATCACCCGATCGATCGGCACCAGCTTGGCGTTCTCGAGCGCACGCTCGAGCACTGCCATATCGAATTCTTTCTCTTCATGCTCCACGCGCGGACGCTTGGCGTGGGTCTTGGGGTTCACCGAAATGACCCCGCAGTACTCCGGCATGTGCTTGGCGAAATCGGCGGTGCCGATTGCGTTGGCCAGGTCGATGATGTCCTGCTTGTGACTGGCGATCAGCGGACGCAACACCAGCTTGTCGGTCACGCAGTCGATCACCGACAGGTTCGGCAGCGTCTGGCTGGAAACCTGGGAAATCGCTTCGCCAGTGACCAGTGCCTCGATGTCCAGTCGATCAGCGATCCGGGACGCAGCGCGCAACATCATACGCTTCAATACTACGCCCATATGACTGTTATCGACTTTGCCGAGAATTTCTCCCAGCACTTCCTCGAACGGCACACTGACAAATAACACGCGCTGGGAGCTGCCGTACTTCTTCCAGATGAAATGCGCGACTTCCATTACGCCCAATTCGTGGGCACGCCCGCCGAGATTGAAGAAGCAGAAGTGGGCCATCAGCCCGCGGCGCATGATCTGGTAAGCCGCGACGGTGGAATCGAAACCGCCGGACATCAGCACCAGGGTCTGTTCCAGCGCGCCGAGCGGGTAGCCGCCGATGCTGTTGTGCTGGCTGTGAATCACGAACAACCGTTTGTCGCGAATTTCGATGCGAACTTCGATTTCAGGCTGTTTAAGCGAAATACCGGCGGCGCCGCACTGACGACGCAGCTGGCTGCCGACGTATTTCTCGACGTCCATCGAGCTGAATTCGTGCTTGCCGGCACGCTTGCAGCGCACCGAAAAGATCTTCCCGGCCAGCGAATCACCATAGTGCTGCTTGCACTTGGCAACGATGTCGTCGAAGTCGCCCAGCGGGTACTCGTCGACCTGCAGGAAATGCGCGATGCCCGGCATGCAGCTCAGGCGCTCGGTCATGTCCTTCAAGGCCTTGGGGTCACTGACGTGCGTTTCCAGCTCGAGGTTGTCCCACACGCCGTTCACCACCACGGCCGGGTCCAGGTCGCGGAGCACAGCACGGATGTTCTTGGCCAATTGACGGATGAAACGCGTCCGTACCGGGCGGCTCTTGATGGTGATCTCGGGGAAGACTTTTACGATTAGTTTCATGAAAACAGCGCGCGCAGGGCCAGCCGAAAAAGGGGGGCGCGGATTATAGCGGAAATTGCTCAAGGTTTAACCAGTTAATGTGCAGAAGGTTTTCAATGCACCAAAACAGGTCATTTATGAAATTGAGCGCTACATTAAAGGGCGATATTTTCTGTTTTAAAGCGCCTTGCACCTTTATAAGCGTGATATTGGGGCAATTAGCCCATGTCGGGGCACTGGCATGCAATTTGCTCCCTTGTGAGGCAGGTTGCCAAGGCAGAGTATTCGCGCCGGCATCACCCACATTGTAAGGGCATCCATTACTAAGCCCGAAGCCACCCGGAGGACACTATGTCGAAGTCGGTTCAACTCATCAAAGATCATGACGTCAAGTGGATTGATCTGCGCTTCACGGACACAAAAGGCACTCAGCACCACGTGACCATGCCGGCTCGCGATGCGCTGGATGAAGCTTTCTTCGAAGAAGGCAAAATGTTCGACGGTTCCTCCATCGCTGGCTGGAAAGGCATCGAAGCTTCCGACATGATCCTGATGCCGGACGACACCACTGCCGTTCTGGACCCGTTCACCGAAGAGCCGACCCTGATCCTGGTTTGCGACGTGATCGAGCCTTCGACCATGCAAGGCTATGACCGTGACCCACGTGCCATCGCCAAGCGCGCCGAGGAATACCTGAAGTCCACCGGTATCGGCGACACCGTTTTCGTCGGTCCAGAGCCTGAGTTCTTCATCTTCGACGAAGTGAAGTTCAAGTCCGACATCTCCGGCTCGATGTTCAAGATCTACTCCGAACAAGGTTCGTGGATGTCCGACCAGGACGTGGAAGGCGGCAACAAAGGCCACCGTCCAGGCGTCAAAGGCGGCTACTTCCCGGTTCCGCCATTCGACCACGACCACGAAATCCGTACCTCCATGTGCAACGCCATGGAAGAAATGGGCCTGGTCATCGAAGTTCACCACCACGAAGTGGCGACTGCCGGCCAGAACGAAATCGGTGTGAAGTTCAACACCCTGGTCGCCAAGGCTGACGAAGTTCAGACCCTGAAGTACTGCGTACACAACGTTGCCGATGCATACGGCCGCACCGCGACCTTCATGCCTAAGCCGCTGTACGGCGACAACGGTTCGGGTATGCACGTTCACCTGTCCATCGCCAAAGATGGCAAGAACACCTTCGCTGGCGAAGGTTATGCCGGCCTGTCCGACACCGCCCTGTACTTCATCGGCGGCATCATCAAGCACGGTAAGGCCCTGAACGGCTTCACCAACCCGTCGACCAACTCCTACAAGCGTCTGGTCCCAGGCTTCGAAGCTCCAGTAATGCTGGCCTACTCGGCTCGCAACCGTTCCGCTTCGATCCGTATTCCTTACGTGTCGAGCCCTCGCGCTCGCCGTATCGAAGCACGTTTCCCGGATCCGGCAGCCAACCCGTACCTGGGCTTCGCTGCACTGCTGATGGCTGGCCTGGACGGCATCCAGAACAAGATCCACCCAGGCGATGCGGCTGACAAAAACCTGTACGACCTGCCGCCTGAAGAGGCGAAAGAGATCCCACAAGTTTGCGGCAGCCTGAAAGAAGCCCTGGAAGAGCTGGACAAAGGTCGTGCGTTCCTGACCAAAGGCGGCGTTTTCAGCGACGACTTCATCGACGCTTACATCGCCCTGAAAAGCGAAGAAGAAATCAAAGTACGCACCTTCGTACACCCACTGGAATACGAGCTGTACTACAGCTGCTGATCCAGTAACGCCCGCGCAAGCGGCGTAACAAAAAAGAGGCCTCCTTCGGGAGGCCTTTTTTGTGGGCGAACACTTATTATCAGGCCTACTGTTATAAGCATCATGCCCTTCCACGGAATGAAGAAGAGACGTCCCATGTACCTACGTTTGAGCCTTGCACTGTTCACCGCCCTGCTCGCCAACACTGCCTGCGCTGCCACCACTGCCACTCATGCTCCAGCTCCAACCCCGGCACCCGCGGCCCTCGCCCCGCTGCTCAGCACCATTCAGGAGCGACTGGTGATTGCTGACAAAGTCGCGCTGAGCAAGTGGGACAGCGGCAAGCCTGTCGAGGACCGTCAGCGTGAACGTGAAGTCATTGCCGATGCTATTGCCGAAGCGCCCTACTATAAATTGAGCAATGAAGCCGTTGAGCAGTTCTTCTCGGCGCAGATCGAAGCCAACAAGTTAGTGCAGTACGCGCATTTGTCCGACTGGCACGCACAAGGCAAAGCGCCCAACGACCCTCGCCCCGACCTCGTTGGCCTGATCCGCCCGCAACTTGACCTGCTGCAAACACGCCTGCTGCAGCAATTGGCCGATTTCACCCCGTATCGCAATGATCCGCACTGCCCGTCATGGCTGGCCAAAGCCAATAAAGCCGCAACCCAAGTGCCGCTGCGCGAGCTTGCGCTGGTACGCGCCACTGCCGAATTGTGCGGCACCCATCCGTAGGAGCTGGCGAGTTTTATTGATCTTTCGTGTCAGGGTGTTAGTGAATTGGGCCAACACTTAACCCTGGCCTATGCTGCAAACCAACGTTTTCGATTATTGGGCGTTTTTCATGGGTCGTGGTTTTCTGTTCATCCTGTTGCTGATCGCGCTGCCCGCCTCCGCGCAGATCTACCGCTACACCGACGCCAGCGGCAATACCGCCTACAGCAATCAGCCGCCCGATGGCGTGAAGAGCCAGGCCGTCGAGTTGCCGCCACTCAACAGCATCGAACACCAACCACCGATGACGCCCGAACAACCAACCCCGCACGCAGACAAAAACGCCGTGTATTCAGTGCTGGAACTGACCGGCCTGCCCAGCGATGAAGCCCTGCGCGCCAATAACGGCACCTTCACCGTCGGCGTGCAGATTCAGCCACGACTGCAAGGATCACATGTATTTAGATTGCTGCTGGACGGCCAACCCTACGGCGAGCCAAGCAACGTGCCGCGCTTGCAACTGGTGAACATCGATCGCGGCGAACACCATCTCGCGGTGCAGGTGCTCGCCGGAGAAAGCCTGGTGCAGCAAAGCCCGACTCTCACCTTCACCGTGCAGCGGGTACACCTCCCGTGAGGTGCTGGATAATCACCATGTGCCTGTGGCTGATCGCTCTGCCGGCGCAGGCCGAGGTCTACACCTACATCGACGCCCAAGGCAATCGGGTCTTCACCGATCAACCCCGCCCCGGAAACGCCAAGCGAGTCACACTGGCGCCAGGTAATCGCATGTCGGCCAATCCCGGCGGGGCAATATCGCAAGCAGCCCCCAAGAAGCCTGAGGAAAAACCACTGTTTCACTACGACATGCTTCGCGTACTCGTACCGGAACCGGACGCTTCGGTGCGCAGCAGCGCGGGGGAAGTGATCGTCAGTGTCACCAACGAACCCACCTTGCAACGCGGCCATCGCTATCGGTTGTTACTGGACGGCCAACCGACCGCCGATCCCGGCCCCAGCCCGGTGTTCGCCTTAAGCAATATTGATCGCGGCACCCATCAACTGGCGGTGGAAATCCTCGACGAACACGGGCGGATTGTCGAACGCACAGCCAATCAGCCATTCCACATGCTGCGTATCTCCCTGGCGCAGAAGCGCCAGATCAAGCCCTGCACCCTGACCGATTACGGCCAACGCCCGGAATGTCCGCTCGCGGATAAGCCCGAAGAAGAAAAAGTCGGGATTTTTTCTTTCTTCTGAACCTTGTTCAGGTTTGCGCACTATATTGGTGCAATCGGCTGCACCCTACCCATATTCCAACCCATTTTGGTTCGAAAATACCCGCAAAGGCCGGCAGAACGCCACGCAATCGCGCTTAAAACGCCTGTTTCAGGGCCTGAACGCTTCTTTTCGGAGCCTTGGTTTGGTTTTTGCATTTTCCTCGTATCAGCGCCCAGTTCACGCGCGTGATTCAGACCCGTCTGAGCCGCCACGCTCCAAAAGAGGTCCTAATGACCATCAGCGACGCACTGCACCGCTTACTACTCGACAACCTGACGACCGCCACCATTCTGCTCAACGCCGACCTGCGCCTTGAGTACATGAACCCCGCGGCGGAAATGCTCCTGGCCATCAGCGGCCAGCGCAGCCATGGGCAATTCATCAGCGAGCTGTTCACCGAGTCGACCGAAGCCCTTAACTCCCTGCGCCAGGCGGTCGAACAAGCGCACCCATTTACCAAGCGCGAAGCGATGCTCACCGCGCTGACCGGCCAGACCCTGACCGTCGACTATGCGGTGACGCCGATCCTTAGCAATGGCGACACGCTGCTGCTGCTCGAAGTCCACCCGCGGGATCGCTTGTTGCGCATCACCAAAGAAGAAGCGCAGCTCTCCAAGCAGGAAACCAGCAAGATGCTGGTGCGCGGCCTCGCTCACGAGATCAAGAACCCGCTCGGCGGGATTCGCGGCGCCGCTCAGTTGCTGGCCCGCGAGCTGCCGGAAGAAAGCCTCAAGGACTACACCAACGTCATCATCGAGGAAGCGGATCGCCTGCGTAATCTGGTTGATCGCATGCTCGGCTCGAACAAACTGCCGTCGCTTGCCCTGTGCAACGTCCACGAAGTGCTGGAGCGCGTCTGTCATCTGGTGGAAGCCGAAAGCCAAGGCTGCATCACTTTGGTGCGCGACTACGACCCGAGCATTCCGGACGTATTGATCGACCGCGAGCAAATGATTCAGGCCGTGCTGAATATCGTGCGCAATGCGATGCAGGCCATCAGCACCCAGAACGAGTTGCGTCTGGGCCGCATCACCCTGCGTTCGCGTGCCATGCGCCAGTTCACCATCGGCCACGTGCGCCATCGCCTGGTGACCAAGCTCGAGATCATCGACAACGGCCCGGGGATTCCAGCGGACCTGCAGGAAACCATCTTCTTCCCCATGGTCAGCGGCCGCCCGGACGGTACCGGACTCGGCCTGGCCATTACCCAGAACATCATCAGCCAGCACCAGGGCCTGATCGAATGTGACAGCCATCCAGGCCACACCACATTCTCGATCTTTCTGCCACTGGAACAAGGAGCCACATCGACATGAGCCGTAGTGAAACCGTGTGGATCGTCGATGACGACCGTTCTATCCGTTGGGTCCTGGAAAAAGCCTTGCAACAGGAAGGCATGACCACGCAAAGCTTCGACAGCGCCGATGGCGTGATGAGCCGCCTGGCACGCCAACAACCGGACGTGATCATCTCCGACATCCGCATGCCCGGCACCAGCGGCCTGGACCTGCTGGCACGGATTCGCGAGCAACACCCGAGGCTGCCGGTGATCATCATGACCGCGCACTCCGACCTGGACAGCGCTGTCGCGTCCTATCAGGGCGGTGCGTTCGAGTACCTGCCAAAGCCGTTCGACGTCGATGAAGCCGTGTCACTGGTCAAGCGCGCCAACCAGCATGCCCAGGAACAGCAAGGCCTGGAAGTGGCACCGATCCTGGCCCGCACCCCGGAAATCATCGGTGAAGCGCCGGCGATGCAGGAAGTGTTTCGCGCCATCGGGCGTTTGAGCCACTCCAACATCACCGTGCTGATCAACGGCGAATCCGGTACCGGTAAAGAACTGGTGGCCCACGCCCTGCACCGCCACAGCCCGCGCGCGGCCTCGCCGTTTATCGCACTGAACATGGCGGCAATCCCCAAGGACCTGATGGAGTCCGAGCTGTTTGGTCACGAAAAAGGCGCGTTCACCGGCGCAGCCAACCTGCGGCGCGGACGGTTTGAGCAAGCGGATGGCGGCACACTGTTCCTCGATGAAATCGGCGACATGCCGGCCGACACCCAGACGCGATTGCTGCGGGTACTGGCCGATGGCGAGTTCTATCGCGTCGGCGGTCATGTGCCGGTCAAGGTCGATGTGCGCATCATTGCCGCGACTCACCAGAATCTGGAAACCCTGGTACACGCCGGGAAATTCCGTGAAGACCTGTTCCACCGTCTGAACGTGATCCGTATCCACATTCCGCGCCTGTCAGACCGTCGCGAAGACATTCCGACCCTGGCCAAGCACTTCCTCGCCCGCGCCGCACAAGAACTGGCGGTAGAACCGAAGCTGCTGAAAAGCGAAACCGAGGAATACCTGAAGAACCTGCCGTGGCCAGGCAACGTACGGCAGCTGGAAAACACCTGCCGCTGGATCACCGTGATGGCGTCGGGCCGCGAAGTGCACATCAGTGACCTGCCGCCAGAGCTGCTGAGCTTGCCGCAGGATTCGGCACCGGTGACCAACTGGGAGCAAGCGCTGCGTCAGTGGGCCGATCAGGCGTTGGCGCGTGGTCAGTCGAGCCTGCTCGACAGCGCCGTACCGAGCTTCGAGCGGATCATGATCGAAACCGCCCTCAAACACACCGCCGGACGCCGTCGCGACGCTGCCGTATTACTGGGCTGGGGTCGCAACACCTTGACCCGCAAGATCAAGGAACTGGGGATGAAGGTCGATAGCGGCGATGACGATGAAGGGGATGAGGGTTAAGCCGCCTATAGATCTTCGCTGATCTGCAGATCCAATCGCGGGCAAGCCTTGCTCCTACCGTTTTGTGGTGAATCACACATTGATGATTCAACCCCGAACCTGCAGGAGCAAGGCTTGCCCGCGATGCTTTTAGAGGCTGCGTGCACCGCCTCAATGCACCGTGAACCGCAATCGCGCACTCCACGGCAAGCAAAATCCCGCCTCCAGCAACACGAAAAACCATTGCACAAAAAACACAAAGCCCCGGAATACGGGGCTTTCAGCGCTTCATGCGGTTTTTTTTTGCTACCTATAAAAACCTGGCACGCCCCCTGCAATAGTCCAATCAGTGATTCGATTCACTACCCAGTTTCGGGGGCCTTGGTACAGGCAGGCCGGGGATTCCCCTCTTTACATCCGGGTTCATCACGCAGACCGCGACGAACCCCTCCCGTTTTGGGGAACCTTGGTACAGGCAGGCCGGGGATTCCCTCTTTTATTGCTCCTGGAGATGGACCTCCAACCGCCAGCGGTCATTGACCTCGCTACCCGCCCACTCCCCCTTCAAGGGGCGGGCCGCCACCAGCGTCAGCAACAAGCCCTTATCACTCAATCGCACCCGCCAGTTCACGTCCTTGCCGTTGAGCTTCAACTGGCCGTTTTGCGCCTTGCCCTCAGCCTCGAACAGCAACGCGACGCTACCGTCGATGAACTCGCCGTGGGTCTTCGGTTCATTGTTGAACCACACCACCAAACCATCCGGTTCGACCTCAACTTGCTGTAATACAGTAGGGTCCGGCTCGGTCAGGCGACCGATCATCATCCCGACCATGACGCCGACAATCGCCAATGAGGCCATCACCCGAGGGAATAGCTTCGGTCTCGGGTCCTCTTCAGGCGTAGAATGCCGTCCATCTTTACCTTCGGAGCCGTGCATGTTTCACGTCATCCTTTTTCAACCAGAAATTCCGCCGAATACCGGCAACGTTATCAGGCTGTGCGCCAACAGTGGCTGCCACCTGCATTTGATCGAACCGCTGGGCTTCGAAATGGACGACAAGCGCCTGCGCCGGGCCGGCCTCGATTACCACGAGTATGCCACTTTGCAGCGCCATGCTGATCTCCCAAGCTGCCTGGAAAGCCTCGGCCATCCGCGCGTGTTCGCCTTCACCACCAAGGGCTCCCGGCTGTTCCACGACGCCAGCTTCGCCGAGGGTGATGCCTTCCTGTTCGGACCGGAAAGCCGTGGCCTGCCAGCCGAGGTGCTGGACGCCCTGCCTGCCGAACAGCGCCTGCGCCTGCCGATGCGCGAAGGGTGCCGCAGCCTGAATCTGTCCAACACCGTGGCGGTGGCGGTTTACGAAGCATGGCGTCAGAACGGTTTTAAATAGCACCGCATAACAAATGTGGGAGCGGGCTTGCTCGCGAAGGGGGCATCAGTTTCAACATTGATGTTGACTGATACACCGCTTTCGCGAGCAAGCCCGCTCCCACATTGGACTTGCTTCGACGCTCAGGAACGCTTACTGAACGGTCTGTACGCCGTCTTGCTGCATGCGTTGCATTTCTTGCGCGTACAGGGCGTCGAAGTTCACCGGGGCCAGCATCAGGGCCGGGAACGAACCGCGGGTCACCAGGCTGTCCAGGGCTTCGCGAGCGTACGGGAACAGGATGTTCGGGCAGAAAGCACCGAGGGTGTGGCTCATCGAGGCTTCGTCGAGGTTCTTGATCAGGAAGATACCGGCCTGTTGAACTTCAGCGATGAACGCCACTTCGTCACCGTTTTTCACGGTAACCGACAGGGTCAGCACCACTTCGTGGAAGTCGGCTTCCAGCGCTTTCTGACGGGTGTTCAGGTCCAGACCAACGCTCGGCTCCCACTGCTGGCGGAAGATCGCCGGGCTTTTCGGAGCTTCAAAGGACAGGTCACGCACATAAATGCGCTGCAAGGAGAATTGCGGTGCAGTTTCTTCTTCAGTAGCAGCAGTGTTCTGTTGGTCAGTCATCTCAGATCCTTTCTGATCTTGGGGTCTTGTAGGGTTTGCTGATCTTAAGGGTTCAGTCAGGCCGTGAGCAGCGCGTCGAGCTTGCCGGCGCGGTCCAGGGCAAACAAATCATCACAACCACCAACGTGGGTGCTGCCGATCCAGATCTGCGGCACGGACGTACGTCCGGCTTTCTGGGCCATCTCGGCACGCACCTGCGGCTTGCCATCGACTTTGATCTCTTCGAAGGCTACGCCCTTGTTCTCGAGCAGGTACTTGGCTCGCGAGCAGTAGGGGCAGTAATCGCTGGAGTAGACGACGACGTTTTTCATATCACTTCACCAGCGGCAGATTGTCGGCTTTCCAGCTGGAGATCCCACCGGACAGCTTGGCTGCGGTAAAACCGGACTTCAACAGCTCGCGAGCGTGAGTACCGGAATGCTGGCCCAGGGCGTCGACCAGAATGATGGTCTTGGCCTTGTGCTTTTCCAGTTCGCCAACGCGCGCGGTCAGTTTGTCCTGCGGAATGTTCAGCGCGCCAACGATGTGACCGGCGGCGAAATCCTTGGTGGTACGGATATCGACAACCACGCCCTGGTCCTTGTTGACCAGCGCAGTCAGCTCAGCGGTGCTGAGGCTACGGCCGCCACGGCTCATCTCGCGAGCGATCAACAACGCCAGCAGTACGACGAAGATACCGACGAGCAGATAGTGGTTAGTGGCAAATTCAATCAGGTGAGCAACCATCAAGGAGGTTCCAGGGCGTTAAAATGTCGGCCAGTATACACAGCCACTATGGTGGGCCAAACCCCGTCCGGCGGTGACGCGGTCTGAACTTCGCTTTAAACTGCCACTCCCTTTTTCCATCGCACCTTTAACTTAAGCCAGAGTGGAATCCATGACTACCACGCCTAAACCTTTGGTCCTGATTATTCTCGACGGCTTCGGTCACAGTGAAAGCCAGGAATCCAACGCCGTGTTCACGGCCAAAAAGCCGGTCCTCGACCGTTTGTACGCCACCGTACCGAACGGCCTGATCTCGGGTTCGGGCATGGACGTCGGCCTGCCGGACGGGCAAATGGGTAACTCGGAAGTCGGCCACATGAACCTCGGCGCAGGCCGCGTGGTGTATCAGGACTTCACCCGCGTGACCAAAGCGATCCGCGATGGTGAATTCTTCGAGAACCCGACCATCTGCGCTGCCGTGGATAAAGCCGTTGCTGCCGGCAAAGCCGTGCACTTCATGGGCCTGCTGTCCGAAGGCGGCGTGCACAGCCACCAGGATCACCTGATCGCCATGGCCGAACTGGCCTTCAAGCGCGGCGCCGAGAAGATCTACCTGCACGCCTTCCTCGACGGCCGCGACACGCCGCCAAAAAGCGCACAGTCGTCGATCGAGCTGCTGGATGAAGCGTTCAAGACGCTGGGCAAAGGCCGGATCGCCAGCATCATTGGCCGTTACTTCGCCATGGACCGCGACAACCGCTGGGATCGCGTGTCCCAGGCCTACAACCTGATCGTTGACGGTAACGGCGAATTCAACGCCGCCACCGCCCAGCAAGGCCTGGAAGCCGCCTACGAGCGTGGCGAAAGCGACGAATTCGTCAAAGCCACCACCATCGGTGAACCGGTCAAGGTCGAAGACGGCGATGCCGTGGTGTTCATGAACTTCCGCGCCGACCGCGCCCGTGAGCTGACCCGGGTATTCGTCGAAGACGATTTCAAGGATTTCGAGCGCGCGCGCCAGCCGAAACTGGCCGGTTTCGTCATGCTGACCCAATACGCCGCCAGCATTCCTGCACCGTCGGCCTTTGCGCCGGGTAGCCTGGAAAACGTGCTGGGCGACTATTTGGCGAAAAACGGCAAAACCCAGCTGCGCATCGCCGAAACCGAAAAATACGCTCACGTGACCTTCTTCTTCTCCGGTGGTCGCGAAGAGCCGTTCCCGGGCGAAGAACGCATCCTGATCCCGTCGCCGAAAGTCGCCACCTATGACTTGCAGCCAGAAATGAGCGCACCGGAAGTCACCGACAGGATCGTCGACGCGATCGAAAACCAGCGCTACGACGTGATCGTGGTCAACTACGCCAACGGCGACATGGTCGGCCACAGCGGCGTGTTCGATGCCGCGGTGAAAGCCGTCGAGTGCCTGGACCTGTGCGTCGGTCGCATCGTCGATGCCCTGGAAAAGGTTGGCGGCGAAGCACTGATCACCGCCGACCATGGCAATGTCGAGCAAATGTCCGACGAATCCACCGGCCAGGCGCACACCGCTCACACCACGGAACCAGTACCGTTCATCTACGTCGGTAAACGCAACCTCAAGGTTCGCGAAGGCGGTGTACTGGCGGATGTGGCACCGACCATGCTCATGCTGCTGGGCCTTGCGAAGCCTGCCGAAATGACGGGTACGTCGATTCTGGTGTAATCAAGAAGGGGGGTATTGCTTAAATCCCCCCTGACACACCACAAATAAACTGTGGGAGCGGGCTTGCTCGCGAAAGCGGAGTGTCAGGCAACACTGATGTCGTCTGACACCCCGCTTTCGCGAGCAAGCCCGCTCCCACACTGGTTTTTCGGTGTTTTCACTCCCCAACCTGCTCCAGTTATCACACAGCCAGAAATGGACGTTTTTTTTACAGCCTTGGCCGGGCATACTAGGCTGTCCTTTTTCCCCTGGTGTCGCCCGCCTTTATGCTTCGCGCCCTGATTGCCCTTGCCCTGACCTGCCTGCTCCATCCGGCGTTTGCCGATGAACGCGCGCAAACCCAACAACAGTTGGACGCCACGCGTCAGGATATTGCCGAGCTGAAAAAGCTGCTGGGCAAGTTGCAGGAAGAA
The DNA here is from genome assembly GCF_058782685.1 of Pseudomonas sp. FW306-02-D09B. NCBI lineage: Bacteria > Pseudomonadati > Pseudomonadota > Gammaproteobacteria > Pseudomonadales > Pseudomonadaceae > Pseudomonas > Pseudomonas sp. FW306-02-D09B. Next base: position 229,250 of record NZ_JBYSXY010000010.1, on the reverse strand, counting down.
AAGTCCGGCGTGCAAAAGGACCTCAAAGGCACCGAGACCGAGATGGGCAAGCTCGAAAAGCAGGTCGATGCACTGCAAAAAGAGCTGAAGAAAAGCGAATCCGAGATACAGCGACTCGATGGTGAGAAAAAAAAACTCCAGAGCGCGCGCATTGAACAGCAACGACTGATCGCCATTCAGGCCCGCGCGGCCTATCAGAACGGCCGTCAGGAGTACCTGAAGCTGCTGCTCAACCAGCAGAACCCGGAAAAATTCGCCCGCACCCTCACCTATTACGACTACCTGAGCCAGGCACGCCTGGAGCAGTTGAAGAATTTCAACGAAACCCTGCGCCAGCTGGCCAACGTCGAGCAGGATATCGCCCAGCAACAAGCCCAGTTGCTGGTGCAGAAAAGCAGCCTCGACAGCCAGCGTGACGAACTCGACAAAGTCCGCAAGGAGCGTCAGCAAGTCCTGGCCAAGCTCAACGACGACGTGAAAGCCCGCGACCAGAAGCTACAAGCCCGCGAGCAGGATCAGGCCGATCTGTCTAAAGTACTCAAAACCATCGAGGAAACCCTGGCCCGCCAGGCCCGTGAGGCAGAAGAAGCGCGACAAAAAGCGCTGATCGCCCAGCAGGAAGCCGAAAAAAAGCGTTTACGTGAGGCTCAGGCCCGGGCTGAAGCCCCTACTGATGCCCCACGCAAACCCGCCAAGTCGACACCCGGCGCACTGGTTTCAAGTGCCGGCGAGTCCTTCGGCGGGCCCTTTGCTTCCGCCCGCGGAAAACTTCCGTGGCCTGTCGATGGTCGATTGCTTGCGCGTTTTGGTGAAACCCGTGGTGACGATGCCCGAACCAAGTGGGACGGCGTGATGATCAGCGCCTCTGCAGGCAGCCAGGTGCATGCCGTACACGGCGGTCGCGTGGTGTTTGCCGACTGGTTGCGCGGTGCCGGTTTGCTGGTGATCCTCGACCACGGCAATGGTTTTTTGAGTTTGTACGGCCACAACCAGACGCTGCTTAAAGCGGCCGGTGATGTGGTCAAGGCCGGTGAATCCATCTCCACTGTCGGTAACAGTGGTGGCCAGGACACACCTGCACTGTATTTCGCTATTCGTCAGCAGGGTCACCCGAGTGATCCAGCACAATGGTGCCGCGCGCAAGGATAGGCGTTGAGTCACCTACATTAGGAGTTCGTTCGACATGCTGCATTTGTCCCGCCTCAATTCGCTGGCCCTGACGATCGCTCTGGTGATCGGTGCGCCGTTGGCGTTTGCCGCTCAACCGGCCCCGGCGGTTGCGCCTGCGGGCACTGCTGCGACCACCAAGGCGCCATTGCCGCTGGAAGAGCTGCGCACCTTTGCCGAGGTCATGGACCGGATCAAGGCTGCCTATGTCGAACCGGTTGACGACAAGACCCTGCTGGAGAATGCCATCAAGGGCATGCTCAGCAACCTTGACCCGCACTCCGCCTACCTCGGCCCGGAAGACTTTGCCGAGCTGCAGGAAAGCACCAGCGGCGAGTTCGGCGGCCTGGGCATCGAAGTCGGCGCCGAAGACGGTTTCATCAAAGTCGTTTCACCGATCGATGATACCCCTGCCTCCAAGGCCGGCATCCAGGCGGGCGACTTCATCGTCAAGATCAACGGCCAGCCAACCCGCGGCCAGAGCATGACCGAAGCCGTGGACAAGATGCGCGGCAAGATCGGCGAGAAGATCACTCTGACTCTGGTGCGCGACGGTGGTGCACCGTTCGACGTGACGCTGACCCGCGCGACCATCCAGGTCAAGAGCGTGAAGAGCCAGTTGCTGGATTCGGGCTACGCCTACATCCGCATCACCCAGTTCCAGGTCAAGACCGGCGAAGAGGTCTCCAAGGCGCTGGCCAAGTTGCGCAAGGACAACGGCAAGAAGCTCAGCGGCATCGTGCTTGACCTGCGCAACAACCCGGGCGGCGTGCTGCAAGCAGCGGTCGAAGTGGTCGACCACTTCATCACCAAAGGCTTGATCGTTTACACCAAGGGCCGTATCGCCAACTCTGAGCTGCGCTTCACTGCCACCGGCAAGGACGAAAGCGAAGCGGTGCCAATGGTCGTGCTGATCAACGGCGGTAGCGCCTCGGCCTCGGAAATTGTCGCCGGCGCCCTGCAAGATCAAAAACGCGCCGTGGTCATGGGCACCACCAGCTTCGGTAAAGGTTCGGTGCAAACCGTGCTGCCACTGAACAACGACCGTGCGCTGAAGATCACCACCGCGCTGTACTTCACGCCGAACGGGCGCTCGATCCAGGCCCAGGGCATCGTTCCGGACATCGAAGTGCGCAAGGCCAAGATCACCAACGAGCAGGACGGCGAATACTTCAAGGAAGCCGATCTGCAAGGTCACCTGGGCAATGGCAACGGCGGCGCCGACAAGCCAACCAAGTCCAGCGGCAAAGCCAAACCGATGCCACAGGACGACGATTACCAATTGGCCCAGGCCCTGAGCCTGCTCAAAGGCCTGAGCATCACCCGCGGCCACTGAGATGCGCTTGCGGGTCATCCTCAGCCTGCTGTGTTGTCTGGCGGGTGCTGCTCACGCGGCGCCTGCCGAGACGGCGGCACCACACAAGGCCTACCTGAGCCTGATCATCGATGACCTCGGGCAAAACCTGCCGCGCGACCGCCGTGTGCTGGCGCTGCCCGGACCGGTGACCACGGCAATCATGCCCGACACTCCCCACGCTGCCGAATTTGCCCGCGAGGCCCACCACGCCGGCAAGATCGTCATACTGCACATGCCCATGGACCCGGCCACCGGCCCGTTCGCCTGGCATCCCGAACTCCCCATCGAAGAGCTGGAAAAACGCCTGAGTGCGGCGTTCAACGCCGTGCCCTATACCAGCGGCATCAACAACCACATGGGCAGCCGCATGACCGCCCAGCAACCGGCCATGACCTGGCTGATGGCCGAGCTGCAACGTCGGCACAAGTTCTTTGTAGACAGCCGTACCAGCGCCCAGACCGTCGCCGCCGCCGAGGCGCAGAAGATCGGTTTGGCGAGTGTTTCGCGAGATGTGTTTCTCGATGACGAACGCACCGAGGGCGCAATCTTCACTCAGCTACAGACCGCCATCAGCCTGGCCCACAAGCAAGGCTCTGCGGTGATGATCGGCCACCCCTATCCACAAACCCTGGCGGTGCTTGAGCGCGAACTGCCCAAGCTCAAGGCCCAGGGCATCGACTGGATCGATATCAAGTTGATGATCAGCGTGCGCAGCAACAAGGCGATGGTTGGGCACGGGAAGGATGGGGTTTACCGCTGAAAAGGATTCGCTCTTGTGGCGAGGGGGCTTGCCCACGTCGGCCGGTCCGCGCTCGGGCGAAGCAGTCGTAAAAGATACCCACTCGTTCTGTCTGAATCACTGCGGTGCTTGGTTTTAGGGCCGCTTTGCGCCCAAACGGGGGCAAGCCCCCTCGCCACAGGACCTTACAGATACCGCGCCATGATGTCGTCCACCACGCCTTCCTTGCGCAACTGATCCAGCGCGGCCTGAAGCCTGGCGACGATTTCGTCGGATACGTCTTTGTTCAGCGCCAGATAAAGCTGGGCACTGTTGAAACGCAGCACGGTCTTGAGGCCCGTCACGCCATCCTGCCGAGCGAGGTAACGGCCAGCAGGATCTCCCGTCGCCCAAAGGTCGATCTGGCCATTGACCAGCTTCTTCGCGTTGTCCTGATCGCGCAGCACCACGATCGGTTTCAGACCCTGCTTGGCCAACGTTTCGGCGATCGCATCACCTTTGTAGGCGCCGATCTTGTATTTGCGCGCCTGCGCCAGCGACTCGAGGGTGATCTTGCTGTCAGCCTTGGCCAGCATGATCCAGTCGTCCGGACCAATCGGGCCGACCCATTTGAAGAGTTTCTCGCGGTCCGGCAGTCGCGCCATGACGAACACGCCATACCCGGATTTCTCCAGGGCGAGTTTGTAGATCCGCTCCCAAGGGAAACGCAGTGTCAGGCTGTAAGTGATTTCGGCGCGCTTGAACATCTCGCGGACGATGTCCACGGCGATGCCATCGATGTTGTCTTCCTGAGCGAAGTTCTTGCCGTTCTTCGCCATGTTGTACGGCGGGAAGTTTTCCGTCAGCAGCACCAGATCGGGGCCGGTTTTTTCTGCAGCACGTGCAGCGCCAGCCAGTAGTAACGAGGCGCTGGCGAGTACCAGGAGAAGACGTTTGAGCATGACGGTTTACCGGAATCCATGGCGTGCCCAAGCTTGCCCTGAGCCCGCCATGCTGTCCACTGGCCTTTATCGGACGCAGATACCGCGTTGCGCCATGTAGGCCTTGGCTTCCGGTACGGTGTATTCGCCGAAGTGGAAAATACTCGCTGCCAGCACCGCACTGGCGTGGCCTTCAAGAATGCCGTCAGCCAGATGCTGCAAATTGCCGACGCCGCCCGAAGCGATCACCGGAATCCCCAGCGCATCGCTGATGGCACGCGTGACGCCCAGGTCGAAGCCGTTTTTCATGCCGTCCTGGTCCATGCTGGTCAGCAGGATTTCGCCGGCTCCCAGACCTTCCATCTTCTTCGCCCACTCCACCGCATCCAGCCCGGTAGGTTTGCGACCGCCGTGGGTGAAGATCTCCCAGCGCGGGGTTTCACCCGGCAGTGAAACCTTCTTGGCGTCGATGGCGACAACGATGCATTGCGAGCCGAAATGCTGTGCTGCCTCGCCGACAAACTCTGGATTGAACACCGCCGCGGTGTTGATCGAGACCTTGTCTGCGCCGGCATTGAGCAGGTTGCGGATGTCTTGCACGGTGCGCACGCCACCGCCAACGGTCAGCGGGATGAACACCTGGCTGGCCATGCGCTCGACGGTATGCAACGTGGTATCGCGGCCATCGACGCTGGCGGTGATGTCGAGAAAAGTAATCTCGTCGGCACCCTGCTCGTCGTAGCGACGGGCGATTTCCACCGGATCGCCGGCGTCACGGATGTTCTCGAACTTCACACCTTTGACGACCCGGCCGTTATCCACGTCCAGGCAAGGAATGATGCGTTTGGCCAGCGCCATGGTAAGTCCTCAGCCTTTGTACGAATCGCAGAAAGCTTGCGCTTCAGCGACGTCGAGGGTGCCTTCATAAATCGCCCGGCCGGTGATGGCGCCGATGATCCCCGGCGCCTTGGCGTCGAGCAGCGACTTGATGTCACCCAGGTTGTGAATACCGCCGGACGCAATCACCGGAATCCGCGTGGCGGCGGCCAGTGCTGCGGTGTACGACACGTTGCAGCCTTGCATCATGCCGTCTTTGGCGATGTCGGTATAAACGATCGCAGACACGCCGTCGGCTTCAAACTGCTTCGCCAGGTCGATAACCTGCACAGTGCTGATTTCAGCCCAGCCATCGGTGGCGACAAAACCGTCCTTCGCATCCAGACCAACGATAACTTTGCCCGGGAAGGCGCGGCAGGCTTCGGCGACGAAGGCCGGGTCTTTAACGGCTTTGGTGCCGATGATCACGTAGCTCACGCCCGCTTTCACGTAGTGTTCAATGGTTTCCAGCGAGCGGATACCACCACCGATCTGAATCGGCAGGTTCGGGTAGCGCTTGGCGATCGCAGTGACCACTTCGCCGTTGACTGGCTGGCCTTCGAAGGCGCCGTTCAGGTCGACCAGATGCAGACGACGGCAACCGCCCTCCACCCACTTGGCAGCCATGCTCACCGGGTCATCGGAGAACACTGTGGAATCTTCCATGCGGCCCTGGCGCAGACGTACGCAGGCACCGTCTTTAAGATCGATAGCGGGAATAATCAGCATCTGGCAAACCTTTAAATTCGATTTTTCAGCGTTGCTCGGAAATCAGTTTTTCTCGAGCGCCCACAAGTCGCTTTCGATGCTTTCGAACCTCTCTTTGAGGTGCGCCTGCACATCGAAAATCGCCCTGTTGTAATAGTGCGGAGCAATTTCACGGGTAAACAGCTCAAGAATTTCAGCCGCCTCGAACGAGCCAAGGTCAAGTTCGAAGCGGTCTTCCATGAAACGCTTGATCTTGCTGTTGGCCTCGTTCTCTTGCTCGGGTGTGAGCGTGAGGATCGGCGGCTTTTTCTTGACGGCCATTACCAGCGACCGTCCCACGCAGCGAAGTTCTGCAGCAATTGCAGGCCATGGGTATGGCTCTTCTCCGGGTGGAACTGCACAGCGAAACGCGAACCTTCGGCCAGCGCTGCGGCGAAGTCGACGCCGTAGTGACCACTACCCACGACCTGACGCGGATTGCCGGCGGCGATGTAGTAGCTGTGCACGAAGTAGAAACGCGCGAGGTCCGGAATGTTGTGCCACAGCGGGTGATCCACCGTCTGCTTCACTTCGTTCCAGCCCATGTGCGGGACTTTCAGGTGTTCGCCGTCTTCATGCAGACCTTTGCCGAAGAACTTCACCTGGCCGGGAAACAGGCCGATGCAGTCGACGCCGTCGTTTTCTTCACTGCGCTCGAGCAAGGCTTGCATGCCCACGCAGATGCCGAGGAACGGACGGTCCTGGCTGACTTCACGCACCAGCGAGTCGAAGCCCAGGCGACGGATCTCCGCCATACAATCGCGAATCGCGCCCACACCGGGAAAAACCACCCGGTCGGCTTCGCGAATCACGTTGGCATCGCTGGTGATCAGCACCTTGCCGGCACCGACGTGCTCGAGGGCCTTGGCCACCGAGTGCAGGTTGCCCATGCCGTAATCGATAACCGCGACCGTCTGCATTACAGAACGCCCTTGGTCGAAGGCATTTGCCCGGCCATGCGTTCATCGAGCTCGACGGCCATGCGCAATGCGCGACCGAAGGCCTTGAACACGGTTTCGATCTGGTGGTGGGTGTTGTGCCCACGCAGATTGTCGATGTGCAAGCTGACGTTGGCGTGATTGACGAAGCCCTGGAAAAACTCCTGGAACAGGTCGACATCGAAGCCGCCGACAGTGGCGCGGGTATACGGCACGTGCATCTGCAGGCCAGGGCGACCGGAGAAGTCGATCACCACGCGCGACAGCGCTTCATCGAGCGGCACATAGGCGTGGCCGTAACGACGGATGCCTTTTTTGTCGCCGATGGCTTTGGTGAAAGCCTGACCCAGCGTGATACCGACGTCTTCCACCGTGTGGTGGTCGTCGATATGCAGGTCACCCTTGCACTCGATATCCAGGTCGATCAGCCCGTGACGGGCGATCTGGTCCAGCATGTGCTCAAGGAAGGGAACACCGATATCAAATCGGGCCTTTCCGGTGCCATCCAGGTTGATCGAGGCTTTGATCTGGGTTTCCAGAGTGTCGCGCTCGACTGACGCCTTACGTTCGGCCATCACCAGCTCCGCAAAATCATTGGGCGAAAAAGGCAACCATTATAGGGGCGCGGACGCCAAACAGAAACACGCGAGGTGATATCCCTGACGGGCTGAACCCAATGCCGCCGGGGCTATACATGTCAGTACAAGCCAGCAAACCCAGAATCTGTGTATACGGAAATCCAATGTGGGAGCGGGCTTGCTCGCGAAGGCGGTGTGTCAGGCAACATTGATGTCGACTGATACTCCCACTTCGCGAGCAAGCCCGCTCCCACAGGGTCTGGCGTTAGTGGAACAGGACGGCTGTCTTCTGCAACGTCACCCAAACGCCCCACGCCAGCGGAATGCCCACCACCAGCCATGCGGCAATGGCCAACGGCACGCTGCCCGAGGAAGCTTTCCACTCCAGCACGGTGGTGCTGTCCGCGCCTTTGTCGTGACCCAGCGCCTGTTCGACGGCCAGCTCGGCATCGCTCATGAAGTATTTATCCGCCACCGGACGCACCAGCAGGTTGCAGAGGAAACCCAGCACCAGCAGGCCCGCAAGGATGTACAGGGTGATGTCATACGCAGCCGCGCGCTCGACGCCGATGCTCAACTGATACTCACGCAGGTAGTTCACCAACACCGGGCCGAGCACGCCGGCAGCAGCCCAGGCAGTCAGCAGGCGACCATGGATCGCACCGACCATCTGCGTACCGAACAGGTCCGCCAGGTACGCCGGAACCGTCGCAAAACCACCGCCGTACATCGACAGGATGATGCAGAACGCCGCCACGAACAGCGCGATGTTGCCCAGATGGCCGAGGTTCGGGATCAACGCATACAGGGCAAACCCCAGGGCGAAAAACACGAAGTAGGTGTTTTTGCGGCCCAGGTAGTCGGAGAACGACGCCCAGAAGAACCGCCCACCGATATTGAACAGACTCAGCAAGCCAGTGAAACCTGCAGCGATTGCCGCGATCGACGCCAATTGCGAAGCGTCCAGCTGACCAAAGGTCAGATCGTTGCCGAGCAATTTACCGGCGAATACTTCCTGCAACAGCGGCGACGCCATGCCGAGGATGCCGATACCCGCCGACACGTTCAGGCACAGCACCAGCCATACCAGACGGAACTGCGGGGTTTTCCACGCGACGTTAACGTGCACATGGCGGTGAGTGATCATCGCGTTCGCGGCTTTTTTCGCCGGGGCGGTCCAGCCCTCAGGCTTCCAGCCGGTCGGCGGAACGCGGTACGACAGCGCACCGCCGATCATGAACACAAAGTAGATCGCAGCCATCACCAGGAAGCTCTGCCACACACCGACGCCAGCCGGCGAAGCGAAATGGCCCATCAGCGCAGCCGCCAGCGGAGCACCAACCATCGCACCACCGCCGAAGCCCATGATCGCCATGCCGGTCGCCATGCCGCGCTTGTCCGGGAACCACTTGATCAAGGTCGAAACCGGCGAGATATAACCCAACCCCAGGCCTATCCCGCCGATAACGCCGGAGCCGATCCACATCAGCCAGATCTGGTGGGTATACACCCCCAACGCGGAAATCAGCAGACCGCCGCACCAGCACAACGCCGAAACGACACCGGCCTTGCGTGGCCCGGCATGTTCCAGCCAGCCACCCCAGATCGCTGCCGAGCAGCCGAGGAAGATGAAGAACAAGGTGTAGATCCAGCCGAGCATCGAAATCGGCCAATCACACTGGGACGAAAAAATCTGTGCGATGAAGCTCATGTCGGGTGCGCAGGCCACCGGCGCGGTCACGCCGAGGGCTTTGGACAACGGCAGCCAAAACACCGAAAAACCATAGGCCATGCCGATGCACAGGTGAATGGCCAACGCGGCCGGTGGAACCAGCCAACGGTTGAAACCGGGCTTGGCGATAATCCGCTCCTTGGACAGGAACGCTGACTGGGCGGGAATAATCCCCGCCTCGGTACTCGTGCTCATTTGTGTTTCCCCCAATTATTAGTATGGTTCGCCAGACACTCTTCACTCTCGGCCTTGTTGCACGCAGGCATGACCGTTTTATCGAGTAGAGCTCCGCTCGGCGCGACGACAGGTCGCAGAAGGACCGACGAACGGCAAAGATTACCATTTGCCCGTGACAGAAAAACCAAACTGATATCACCTTTTGTGTGACATCTGTTCCGATCACGCACTAAAAAACCGTTTCACCCATTGACGGGTATTACCCGGACAACCCTTTCACAGGAAACCCTATGCCCATCGTCGTCGAATCGCTGAGCGAACCCAGCTATCAAGATCAGCAGGATCTGCAGAAGATCTACCACGACGCCCCACATTGGCTGCTGGCTCCGTTCAACGATCAGGCGCAACTGATTGAACACAGCCTGCGCGACGGCTCGCTGATCGCCGGACGCTTCAATGACCGACTGCTTGGCGCGGCACGCCTGCACCGGCAACAGGACATCTGGCAGCTATCCCATTTGTGCGTGCGAAAAATCACCCGGCGCCGTGGCGTGGCTGAACGCCTGGTCAGCGAAGCGCAAAAAATGGCCGAGCTCGCGGGGGCCAAATTGCACTTGCAGGCCCCGGCCGGGCACCTCGAAGCCCAGGCACTGGCTGCCAAGCTCAAATTGCCGCTGGATCAGCTCTAGAGCGATCACCGACCAGTCGTCAGTTTCGGGGCGCTATACTCCGTGGCTAAATTTCGACATTGACTCATTACAAGGACTCGCCCATGAAAGCGTTCGGCAAAATCCTGGGTTTGGTACTTCTCGGGTTGTTGCTGATCATTGTGGCGCTGGGCTTTGCCCTGACCCACTTCTTCGATCCCAACGACTACAAAGACGAGATCCGCCAAATTGCCCGCGACAAGGCCCACATCGAGCTGACGCTCAATGGCGATATCGGCTGGAGCCTGTTCCCCTGGCTCGGCCTTGAACTGCACGATGCCGGCGTCGCGACCCTCGCCAACCCGACCCAGCCGTTTGCCGACCTGCAAATGCTTGGCCTGTCTGTGCGGGTGCTGCCGTTGCTGCGCCGTGAAGTGCAGATGAGCGATGTCCGCGTCGAAGGCCTGAACCTGCGCCTCAACCGTGACAAGAATGGCCACGGTAACTGGGAAGACATCGGCAAGGTCCCGCCCGTCGCCGCCAAGGCGGATGCGCCAGCTACCGGCAGCACCAGCGAACCGGTTGCCGAAGTACCCGCCACTGTGGAAAAACCGGCCCAACCGATTCGTCTCGACATCGACAGCCTGACCGTGAACAACGCCCGGGTTGAATACAACGACGAGCAAACCGGCAAGCAATTCAGCGCCGAAAGCATCCAGCTGAGCACCGGCCCGGTGCACGACGCGACCAACATTCAGGTCAAGCTGACCGCGTTCCTGGCCAGCAACCAGCCGGACGTACGGGTGCGCACTGAACTCAATGGCGAGTTGCGTTTCGAACGCGCCCTCCAGCGCTACCAGTTCGAAGACATGAAACTGGCAGGCGAAATCTCCGGCGAACCGCTGCAAGGCAAGATCGTGACCTATGCCGCTCAAGGTCAACTGTTGCTGGATAGAGCAGCGAACGTCGCCGAATGGACCGGCATCAAGATCTCTGCCAACCAGTTGCGTGCGCTTGGCGAGCTGAAAGTCAACAACCTGGACAAAACCCCGCAAATCAGCGGCGGAGTGTCGATTGCGCAATTCGACCTGGCGAAGTTTGTCGACAGCATCGGCCAGAAACTCCCGGCCATGGCCGAGGGCAGCCTGAGCAAAGTCGAACTGGTCAGTCGTCTCGCGGGCACCCCGAGCAGTGTGGTGCTGGACGATCTCAACCTGAAAGTCGACGACAGCAGCTTCAGCGGGCGTATCGCCGTCGAGGATTTCGCCAAGCAATCATTGCGCGTGCAGCTCAAGGGCGACACCTTCAACGCTGATCGCTACCTGCCGCCAAAATCCGCCGAAGCCAACAGCGCTGCAGTGGCTCGTCAGTCGGAAGTCAGCAGCACCGAGACCAACGCGCTGGCCGGCGCTGGCAGCACACCACTGCCGAACGCCCCGACCAAAGGCGCCTGGAGCAGCGACAAACTGATTCCGTCGGAACGCCTGAGCAAGCTTGATCTGGACGCCGACCTGACCTTCGGCCAACTGACCCTCGACAAGCTGTCGATCCAGAACGCCGCGCTGAAAGCCACTGGCCAGGGCGGCCTGCTGACTCTGGAAAACCTGCGTGGCGATCTCTACAACGGCAACTTCGCTGCCAAGGGCACGCTCGATGTTCGTCAGCCCGTGCCGTTGCTGAGCCTGCAAACGCAGATCAGCAAAGTCCCGGTGGAGAACATTCTCGAAAGCCAAGGGAAAAAACCGCCAGTCAAAGGCCTGGTCACGCTCAACAGCAACCTGACCGCCAGCGGCAACAGCCAGAAAGCACTGATCGAAAGCCTCAATGGCACGGCCAGTTTCGTGCTCAATAACGGCGTGCTGCTCAACGCCAACCTTGAGCAACAACTGTGCAAAGGCATCGCCACCCTGAACCACAAAACCCTCAGTGGCGAACCGCATGGCAAGGACACCCCCTTCCAGGAGCTCAAGGGCAACCTGACAGTGCGCAATGGCGTGGCCAGCAATCCGGACCTGAAAGTCCGTATCCCGGGCATGGCCGTCAACGGCAACGGTGATGTCGACCTACGTGTGCTGGGCATGGATTACCGCATCGGCATCATCGTCGAAGGTGACAAGAGCGACATGCCGGACCCGGCCTGTCAGGTCAACGAGCGTTACGCTGGTATCGAGTGGCCATTGCGCTGCCGTGGCCCGCTGGAACTCGGTGCCAAGGCCTGCCGTCTCGACAGCGAGCGTCTCGGCCAGGTTGCGGGCAAGTTGGCGGGCGACAAGCTCGGCGAGAAAATCGATGAGAAACTCGGCGACAAAGTCAGTCCGGAACTGAAAAACGCCCTCAAGGGGTTGTTCAAGCGATGAAAGCCGAGCAGTTCTCAACCGCGGTGCTGGACTGGTACGACCGCCACGGCCGCCACGACCTGCCCTGGCAACAGGGCATCACCCCGTATCGGGTGTGGGTCTCGGAAATCATGTTGCAGCAGACCCAGGTCAGCACCGTGCTGAACTACTTCGACCGGTTCATGGCGTCGCTGCCAACGGTCGAAGCCCTGGCCGCCGCGCCGGAAGATGAAGTGCTGCACCTGTGGACCGGGCTGGGTTACTACACCCGTGCGCGCAACCTGCAGAAAACCGCGAAGATCGTGGTTGCCGAGTACGGCGGCGAGTTTCCTCGGGATGTCGAAAAACTCACTGACTTGCCGGGCATCGGCCTGTCCACCGCGGGCGCCATCGCCAGCCTGAGCATGGGCCTGCGCGCGCCGATCCTCGACGGCAACGTCAAACGGGTGCTCGCACGCTTTACCGCGCAAGAGGGCTACCCCGGCGAACCAAAGGTTGCCAAACAGCTGTGGGCCAACGCTGAGCGCTTCACGCCTTATGATCGGGTCAACGCCTACACCCAGGCGATGATGGACCTGGGCGCTACGCTCTGCACCCGCAGCAAGCCAAGTTGCCTGCTGTGTCCACTGGAAAAGGGCTGCGAAGCGCACATGCTCGGCCTGGAGACCCGCTACCCGATCCCCAAACCGCGTAAAACCGTGCCACAGAAGCGTACGCTGATGCCGATGCTCGCCAACCGCGACGGCGCCATTCTGCTTTATCGGCGCCCTTCCACGGGCTTGTGGGGCGGTTTGTGGAGCCTGCCGGAACTCGACGACCTCGGTGATCTGGAACATCTGGCACTGCAACACTCGCTGGAACTGGGCAAACACGTTGAACTGCCGAGCCTGGTCCACACCTTCAGCCATTTCCAACTGGCTATCGAACCCTGGCTGGTCCAGGTCCAGGAGGCCGGCCATCACGTGGCCGAGGCCGACTGGCTCTGGTATAACCTCGCCACCCCGCCGCGCCTGGGCCTTGCCGCCCCGGTGAAAAAACTGCTGAAGCGCGCGGCCGATGTATTGAACGCAGGAGAGTCGTCATGACCCGCACCATCATGTGCCGCAAGTACAAAGAAGAACTGCCAGGCCTGGAGCGCGCCCCGTTCCCGGGCGCCAAAGGTCAGGACATTTTTGACCACGTCTCGGCCAAGGCCTGGGCCGACTGGCAAAAACACCAGACCCTGCTGATCAACGAAAAACGCCTGAACATGATGAACGCCGAAGACCGTAAATATCTTCAGGGCGAGATGGACAAGTACTTCTCCGGCGAGGAATACGCCAAGGCCGAAGGCTACGTTCCACCCGCCGAGTAATCCCGTAAAAACGGGGGTTGGATCGTAAGCGACGGTAATAATTAAATATTTTTTGAAAACTTGCTTGACGACCCCCTGAAAAACCCGTTTAATGCGCCCCGTTGCCCAGATAGCTCAGTCGGTAGAGCAGGGGATTGAAAATCCCCGTGTCGGCGGTTCGATTCCGTCTCTGGGCACCAAATACCGAAAACCCTGAATCGCAAGATTCAGGGTTTTTTTATGCCCGCAGGAAAATAAGGACGCCCAAAGCGTCCGAAGCCACATCCGAACAACCACAAGGACGCCTCATCAGCATGGACATGCAAACCACTACCAGCCCATCCAAATATCGAAAGCCTCCAGCAGGCAGCTCGCAGTTTCAGGTGCTGGACAATATTTTCGAATTCATCAAAAAACATAACTGGAAACTTTTCCGCATCGCCTCTCTGGCGTTTGGTTTTTTGATCTTCCTGATCTATTTCTGCCAAAACCACTTCTACCCCGATTTCGACCTGTTCAACTTCGTATCGCTTCTGGCCGCGGCAGCACTGCTGGGTAGCTTGATGGTCCTGTTGATTGGCTTTGGTTTTACAGCGCCTGGCTGGATCTGGTCGGAGGCGTTCTTCAGCGACAAACCCGTGCGTGAGGAGCTGAAGTATCGAATTAACGGAAACACTCCCAAAGAGGATTTGGATCGGCGCTTGATCAACCGCTATTTTTTCCTGCCCGGATTCTGCTGCCTCGCCACCTTGTGGGCGGCCATGTATTTTTTTGACGGTGGTACCGCCTACACCATTGGCTTGCTGGCTGGCCCGCTGCTGATCGGTCTTGTGTTCGGTTTTCCTCTGCAAAAGAACTACGAACTACCTCCCTACAGCTGGCTGAAGTTCGCAATCACGACCTTCCTGGCATTTTTCATCGGCAATCTCGTAGCGCTGCTGTCCACACTGGCTATGGCCAAGGGTGTCCCCGAGGTTGTCGAAACCATGGGGGACTATCAGTTCATGGCGCTGTGCTTTTTTTCCTCCCTGTTAATATTTACCGCAATCGGTGCGGTGATCAGAAAAAGCCAACGCTATGTGCTCATCATCAGTCCGCTTCTAGCTATATGCCTGATGCTCTGGACCAACACTTGGAGCGCCCTTCCGGGCAACATCATCAACACATTGGGACTAGGTAATTACCAAGCGGAACAAGTTCTGCTGGGCAGCGACCTCTGCGAAAAATACAAAGCCATCAAGAGCTATGGCATCGACGATGACTGTGCCTTGAACAGTGTCCACGTGACTTGGTCGATGGGAGGCCTCTCCGTCATCAAGTGGCAAATTGCAGATAACGAGATAAAAGTAAAAATCCCCAGCAGCGCAATCCTCTCAACCAAGCTTGCCGCCCCCAAAGCAAAGCCCAATACGTAATCCACCAAGGCCCGCCAACATTGGCGGGGCCTTTTCACTCAAGCACCACAACCCGATCCAATGGTGCCCCGAGCGCCAATTGCTGGCATCCTAGCGCCCATCAAGTCGCCTACTGGCGACACGCCTTTTTAGGGGCTTGCTGCACAGGGGGGATCGTTCTCCAGCCGGGTTACTCCGCTTTACGCCCTCCCCTTGCTGCAGGCCCGTGTCGGTTGTTGCCGGCACTCGTACGCATTGAGAGGAACACCTGTGAACCAGCAAAACCTGGCCGATTTCATCTGGAACGTAGCGGACGTACTGCGCGGCGATTTCAAGCAGTCCGAGTTCGGTCGCATCATCTTGCCGTTTACCGTGTTGCGCCGGCTGGAATGCGTGCTGGAACCGACCCGCGACAAAGTCCGTACGCAGTTCACCGCACTGAAGAACACCAGCGTCGACCTGGACCTGATTCTGCCGGGCATTGCTGAAGCGACCTTTTACAACATCTCGCAATACGAACTGGCCAGTGTCGGTGCCACCAGCACCCGAGCCAACCTGGAAGACTACATCGCCAAGTTCTCGGCCAACGCCCATCAGGTGTTCCAGCACTTCAATTTCAGCGATTGGTTGAACCGTCTCGAAAGCGCGAATCTGCTGTATCTGGTTACTCAAAAATTCGCCAGTATCGACTTGCACCCCAACACCATCAGCAACCATGAAATGGGCTTGGTGTTCGAACACCTGATCCGCAAGTTTGCCGAATCGGCCAACGACACTGCCGGGGAGTTTTTCACCCCACGTGACGTAGTACGGTTGACCACCACGCTGGTGTTTGCTCCGGACCATCAGGCGCTGAATGGCAAAGGCGTGGTACGAACCGTCTATGACTGCGCCGCTGGCACTGGCGGCTTCTTGTCGTCGGCTATCGAGCAGGTTGCCGAGTGGAACCCTAACGCACGACTGATCCCGTACGCCCAGGAACTCAACCCCGAGACCTACGCCATTTCACTGGCGGACAAACTGATCCAGGGCTTCGAGACCAAAAACATCAAGCTCGGTAACACCCTCTCCCACGACCAGCTGCCTCACGAGCAGTTTGATTACTGCCTGGCCAACCCGCCATTCGGCGTGAAGTGGGAGAAAGTCCAAAAGCAGGTCCAGGACGAGCAAAAACACAAGGGCTTCGCCGGGCGTTTTGGCGCAGGCCTGCCGCGTGTGGGTGATGGTTCGCTGTTGTTTCTGATGCACTTGCTGTCCAAACGCAAACCTATCGAGCTGGGCGGTAGCCGGATCGGTATCGTGTTGTCCGGGTCGCCGCTGTTCAACGGTGGTGCCGGTTCCGGTGAGTCGGAGATCCGCCGCTGGATTCTGGAAAACGATTGGCTGGAAGCGATCATCGCCCTGCCTAACGACCTGTTCTACAACACCGGCATTGGCACTTACATCTGGGTGCTGTCCAACCACAAGGACGCGGCACGCAAGAACAAGGTGCAACTGATCGACGCCACCGCCATGCACGCGCCGATGCGCAAGTCCCTGGGCAGCAAACGCAAGCTGCTCTCGGAAGGCCAGATCGCCGACATCGCCCGCCTGCATGACGCCGGCGAAGAGGCGCCCAACAGCAAGATCTTCAACACCACCGACTTCGGCTACCGTCGAATCACCGTCGAGCGCCCACTGCGCCTGCGCTTCAGTGTCACACCCGAGAAGGTCACCGCCTACGCCGACAGCAAAGGCGCCGATTACGTCGATCAATTTGCTGCGGTAGAAGGCAGCTTCGACAACCTGCCAGCCTTCCTCAAGGCTGCGGGTGTGAAAAAGCTCGGCAAAGCAGCACAAAAGGCTCTGTTCAGCTGTTTCGGTGAACGCGACCCAGAAGCCCAGCCAATACTGGACGAAAAAGGCCAACCCCAGGCCGACAGCGACCTGCGTGAAAACGAAAACGTCCCGCTCAACCAGCGCATCGAAGACTACTTTGCCCGCGAAGTACTGCCACATGTACCGGACGCCTGGATCGATACCGGCAAAACCGACTCCAAGGATGGCCGGATCGGCATCGTCGGCTATGAGATCAGCTTTAATCGTTATTTTTACGTCTACCAACCGCCGCGTGCGCTGACTGAGATTGATGCTGAGTTGAAAGCAGTGGAGGCCGAGATTGCCGCTTTACTACGTGAGGTGACAGCGTGAGCCATTACAAGCCTTATCCGGCGTATAAGGATTCTGGGGTGGAGTGGTTAGGGCAAGTACCGGAGCATTGGAAAGTAGTGCCTTGCAGAGTCATTGTTGACGAACAAACGCAAAAAAATGAAGGCAGTGCGATAGAAAACTATCTTTCTTTGATGGCCAATGTCGGAGTAATCCCTTATGAGGAAAAAGGTGACATTGGTAATAAAAAGCCGGATGACTTGAGCAAATGCAAATTGGTTTCGTGTGGAGACCTCGTCATAAACAGCATGAACTATGGAATCGGTTCGTACGGCCTCTCAGCATACAACGGCATCTGTAGCCCGGTGTACATCGTACTGAAGCCGCGCGCAAAGCTTGTTGAAGAGCGCTTCGCACTTCGGATATTTGAAAACAAGCAGTTCCAGCGACATGCGCAGTCATTTGGAACCGGCATACTTGAACATAGAGCGGCTATATCGTGGGATGACCTTAGGGGTATTCACGTATGCCTACCTTCGATTGAAGAGCAAGTTGCACTTCTAGTAATGCTGGACCGCGAAACTGTCCGTATTGACGCGCTGGTAGAGAAGAAAACCCGCTTTATCGAACTGCTGCGCGAAAAGCGCCAGGCACTGATCACCCATGCAGTCACCAGGGGCCTTGACCCGAACGTGAAGATGAAAGATTCCAGCGCGGAGTGGTTGGATGAAGTGCCAGAGCATTGGAACGTGAAGCCACTAAGGCGATTGATACGGAGGCTTGAACAAGGTTGGAGTCCGAACGCCTCCAGTGAGCCTTGTGAGCCAGGAGGTTGGGGCGTGCTCAAGCTAAGCGCCATCAAGCAAGGGTGCTTCTCCCCTGAGCAAAACAAGTCACTTTTGGCAGAGACCCAGCCAGATCAGACACTAGAGACTCAGATCGGAGATCTCCTGCTCACCCGAGCAAATACGCCACAGTTGGTTGGCGACGCATGCGTCGTTCGATCTTTGAAGGGGCGACGTCTAATGCTTTCAGACTTGGTCTACCGAATTTCGTTGATCAAAGGAGCAGATCCGGAGTTTTTCTGCAACCTGCTGATTAGCGGATATGGAAGATCACAGATTGAAGCTGATGCGCGCGGCTCTAGCATGACCATGGCAAAGATTTCTCAAGAACATATCCGGTCATGGCCTGTTCCAGTTCCTCCCTTCGAAGAGCAGAGAGAAATCAGCGCATCTGTAAAGGCTGCTAGAGCACGCTTGGAAGCTCTGATCGCCAAAACCGAACTCAGCCTCGCCCTGTTAAAAGAACGCCGCTCCGCCCTCATCACCGCGGCCGTCACCGGCCAGATTGATCTACGGGAGGCGTCATGAGCCAAGGCCGCAGCATTCGCCTGTTCCTGGTGGACGGCACGCCCACTGGCCTGCTGACGGCCGAAATCATGAATTGGACCGGGCATGCACTGACCGGCCCGCGCAGCAAGCTGGTCGAGTTGATTCAGCGCCCTGAGTGCGCCCGCACCGGCGTGTATTTTTTGATCGGGCCAGACCCGCAAGACAGCCTGCGCACTCAGGTGTATATCGGCGAGTCGGACGATGTGGCGCAGCGGCTCAAGCAACACAACCGGACTGAAGATCAGGGCGGCAAAGATTTCTGGGAACGGGTTTGCCTGGTGACCAGCAAGGACCTGAATCTGACCAAGGCCCACGCCAAGTTCTTGGAGAGTCGGTTAATGAACGTTGCCAGGAACATTGGGCAATGCACTCTCATCAATGGCACCGCCCATGACTACGGCAATCTGCCCGAGTCAGATCGCGCTGATATGGAGTATTTCCTGGAGCAGATCCGTATCGTGTTGCCCGTGTTGGGCTTTGAGTTTTTGCGTGACGTGACCAAACCCTCGCAGATCAGACTGGCGAACGACATTCACCCAATAACCGTCAGTCAGTCGCCAATCTTTGAACTGTCCAAAAAGGGCTCGCCAATCAAGGCCCGTGCACAAGAAATCGATGGCGAGTTCTTTGTTCTCAAGGGTTCTAACGCAAGCGCCAGCTGGACCAGTACCCCTCATTGCTATCAGACACTGCATACCCGTCTTATCGAGGACTCTATATTCCCATTATCCGAAAACGGTTTGCGCGTGTTTGCCGATGATTACGCGTTCAAGAGTCCGAGCGCCGCTGCGGCTGTTATCTTGGGGCGTGCCGCCAGCGGAAGAACAGCTTGGCTGATGGAAAGCACCGGCCAAACCTACGCCGCCTGGCAAGAGCAGCAAGTCGCGGCACTCAAGCCAGCCCAACCTGCCCTGCCTCCTACGGACTAACCCAATGAACGAAGCCGCCCTTCAGCACTATCTGCGCGAGCATTTCCCCAAGGAAAATGCTGCCTGCGAGTGGAAGGAGTTCAAGAACCTCACCCACGCCGTGTCCGGACGCAAAGGCGAGGACATTGCCAGCTACCTGTCAGCCATTTCCAACATGGCGGGCGGACATTTGGTGATTGGGGTAGAGGACGCTTCGTTACGGATTGTCGGCATCGAGAAATTTCACGATTACACGCCGGAAAACATCCGCCAGCGCTTGCTTGGGCGGTGCAGCAATCTGGACTCTGAAGGTTTTCGTATCGAAAGCTTCACCACCAGTGATACCGCTAAAACCGTCTGGGTGTTCCACATCCCCCAACATCGACCTCGACTACCGGTGTATGCCCATGACAAAGCCTGGCAGCGCCTGGACGACGCGCTGATTGAAATGCGTCAGGAGCGGCTGGAAGCCATTCTGAGTGAGCCGGTCGATAACCGTGACTGGT
Source organism: Pseudomonas sp. FW306-02-D09B (assembly GCF_058782685.1). NCBI lineage: Bacteria > Pseudomonadati > Pseudomonadota > Gammaproteobacteria > Pseudomonadales > Pseudomonadaceae > Pseudomonas > Pseudomonas sp. FW306-02-D09B. The sequence goes on along the minus strand of NZ_JBYSXY010000010.1, from coordinate 209,353 downwards.
CGGCTGAAACGGTGGCAGGCGCCACACTCGCCGATCTGGATGAGCAGGCACTGATCGTAGCGCGGGAGAAATTCGCCGAGAAATATCGCAATGCCTCGTTCGCGCCGGACATCCCCACATGGGATACCGCGACGTTTCTGGATAAAGCGAAAATCACCATCCAGGGCCAGATAACCCACACTGCGTTGTTATTGCTCGGTAAACCGCAATCCAGCCATTTTCTGCCAACATTGGCACAAATCACCTGGAAGCTGACCGGCGAGGAGCAGGCTTACGAACATTTCGCACCGCCGTTTCTGCTGACTACCACCCAGGTTTTGCACCGCATCCGCAACATCAGCTACAAGCTGTTCCCGCAAAACCAGCTGCTGGCCACGGAAGTCAGTAAATACGACCCCCGCGTCATCCTTGAAGCCCTGCATAACTGCATCGCTCACCAAGACTATCAACTGCGCTCACGGATTATTGTCACTGAACGCGTCGACCGGTTGGTGTTCGAAAACGCCGGAGGTTTCTTCGAGGGCCAGCCTGAGGACTATTTCAGCGGCGAGCAGACTCCAAGTCGCTACCGCAACCCGTGGCTGACCCAGGCCATGGTCAGCCTGAACATGATCGATACTATGGGTTTCGGTATCCGCACCATGACCCTGTCGCAGCGCAGCCGCTATTTTCCGCTACCGGACTACAGTAAATCCGAACCGAACAAAGTGGTGCTGGAGATCTACGGACATGTGATTGACGAAAATTACACGCGTCTGCTGCTTGAACGCGAGGATCTGCCGCTTAACACAGTGATGCTGCTGGACCGGGTTCAGAAGAAACAACCCATCACCGACGCCGCTGCCACAATGCTTCGCAAGCAAGGCCTCATCGAAGGCCGAAAGCCGAATTACTACACCACCGCACAGGTGGCGCAAAGCACCGGCAACAAGAGCGATTACATTCGCAATCGGGCTTTCGACGATGCCTATTACAAACGCCTGATCCTCGACTACCTGAGCCACTACGGCTCAGCCTCCCGAGACGAACTGGTCACGCTGATTCTAGACAAACTTTCAGACGCTTTAGACGAAAAGCAGAAGCAGAACAAATTCCGTAACCTGCTGAATGCTATGTCGACACGCGATAAAACCATTGAAAAATCAGGCAGTTTGCACAAAGGCCGATGGATTTTGAAACCCTCGCGAAACGCCTTTATCTAGACAAACTTTAGTCAAACTCTAGACAAACTCCCCCCGCTCAAACCGGGCTCAATTTAGTTGTGAAGGATCGCACATGTCCCACATCCACCACGAATGTGAACTGGAACGCCATATCATCGAGCAACTGGCCAAGAGCGGCTGGCTGGTCGGGAAATCCAGTGGCTATGACGCCGCGCGGGCGTTGTATCCGGAAGATGTGTTTGATTGGCTGAATGACACCCACCCACAGCAACTGGCAAAGCTGCGCCAGATGCACGGTGAAAGCACCCGCACCGTTCTGCTTGACCGATTGGAGGAACAACTTCAGAAGAACCTCGGCGGCACCATCAACGTGTTGCGCCATGGTTTCCCTGTTCCCGGAGCCGCCATTCTCGCCATGAGTCAGGCACTGCCTGAAGACGCCCGTAACGACACCGTGATTGCGCACTACGCAGCCAATCGCCTGCGAGTGGTTCCACAACTGCGTTACTCCCAGGACAAGACTGACGAAATTGACCTGGTGTTTTTTATCAACGGTTTGCCAGTGGCGACGGTCGAGCTCAAAACCGATTTCACTCAGTCAGTGGAAGCGGCCATGCAGCAGTACTGCCAGGACCGCCCGCCCAAGAGCGTGAAAACCGGTCGGGCCGAACCGCTACTGACATTCCGTCGGGGCGCGGTGGTGCATTTCGCGATGAGTGACAGTGATATCCGCATGACCACACGACTGGCCGGTGACTCGACGTTCTTTCTGCCGTTCAACCGCGGCAATGACGGTGCTGCGGGCAACCCGGCCAACCAAGATGGCAGTTATCCGGTGAGTTACCTGTGGCAACAGGTCCTGCAAAAAGACAACTGGCTGCGGATTTTCCACCGTTTTGTGCTGCTTGAGCGCAAGGAAGTGCAAGACGCCAGGGGCATCGCATCCTTCAAGGAAACACTGATCTTTCCACGCTTTCATCAATGGGAAAGCGTGACTGAGATGCTCAGGAAAGTAGAACACGAAGGTGTAGGCCAACCGTATCTGATCCAGCACAGCGCCGGTTCCGGCAAAACCAACACCATCGCCTGGACCGCTCACTCGCTGATCCGAATCCGTCGTCCGGATGGTGAACCTTACTTTCACAGCGTCCTGGTGATCACTGACCGTCAGGTCCTGGACAAACAGCTGCAAGATGCCATCCAGCAAATCGATCATCAGACCGGGCTGGTGCGGGCCATTGACCGTGAGACGTCGAATCTACCCAAGAGCAAGCAACTGGCAAACGCCATGCTCGAAGGAGCACCGATCATCATCTGTACGCTGCAGACATTCCCCCATGCGCAGACAGCCATTCTCGGCGAACAATCGCTACGTGACCGACGCTTCGCAATCATCATCGACGAAGCCCACAGCTCCACGGGCGGCACCACTGCAGACGATCTGCGTTATGTGCTGACCGGGCAAAGCGAAGAAGAATGGGAACAACTCTCCAAGGAACAACGCTTGTCGGTTTGGCAGTCCTCGCGCCAGAGGCCGGGCAATGCCAGTTATTTTGCATTTACCGCTACCCCCAAACACTCGACGCTGAGTCTTTTTGGGCGCACGCGTTATCCAGAGCAGCCTGTCAGCACCGAGAACCCACCAGTCCCCTTCCACCTGTACACCATGCAGCAGGCGATTGAAGAGGGTTTCATTCTCGATGTCCTGAAGAATTACAGCAGCTACAAAGTCGCTTTCAAAATCGGGGCGGCGTTCATGGATAGCCAGGATGAGCGGGTTGACGAAAAAAGCGCCAATCGAGCATTAGCCAAGTGGTTGTCACTGAACCCGGTCAACGTCGGGCAGAAGGTCGAACTGATCGTTGAACACTTCAAGAAGAACGTCAGCCACCTACTGAATGGCCAAGCCAAGGCGATGATCGTGACGCCTTCTCGCGCTTCGGCAGTCAAGTATCAACTGGCATTGCAGGATTACTGCGAGCGCAACGGATACACCAGCATCAAGTCGATGGTGGCGTTCTCTGGCGATGTGCCTAACCAGGAAGTCAAAGCCGCTGGTTTCAAAGAGGATCACGCCTTTAGCGAAACCAACCTTAACCCGGGACTCAACGGCCGCGACATGCGCAAGGCCTTCGACACACCGGATTACCGAGTGATGATCGTCGCCAACAAGTTCCAGACCGGTTTCGACCAGCCAAAACTGGTCGCCATGTACCTTGATAAAAAGATCTCTGGTGTTGAGGCCGTGCAGACACTGTCCCGCCTGAATCGTACTTATCCTGGCAAAGACAAGACCTTTGTCATTGACTTCGCCAATGAGCCCGAGGAAATCCTCAGCGCTTTCAAGACGTTTTACCGCGATGCACAAGTGGCGGATATTCAAGACCCGAATATCGTCTATGACATCAAGCAGCGTCTGGATGAGATGTTTCTCTATGACAGCTCCGAAGTGATAGCGTTTGGCAGCGCCATTGTTGATCGAAAGGTCACGCATCAAAGGCTTTACGCTCTCACCCAACCAGCAACCGACCGCTTTAACGGTAAACTCAAGCTCCTCAATGACAGCATCGATCAATGGGAAAAAGCCTGGGAAATCGCCAATGAACAGGGTGACGAACAGGACATGCAGAACGCTGACGTACAGCGCGCTGAATTTGCCAAAGAACGTGACGAACTGATGATTTTCAGCGAAAGCCTGACCAAGTTTGTCCGTACCTACGAGTATGTGGCTCAACTGGTAGAGTTTGCCGACCCGTCACTGGAAGCCTTCGCCAGTTTTGCTCGCTTACTGCGCAAGCGGCTTAAAGGTATTGGCTCTGATCAAGTCGACCTAGCCGATCTGACGCTCAGTCATTACAAGATCAATCAGGGTACGACCCTTGGCGGTGTCCTCCCTACGGGGGAGACGCCGGGTCTTTACAGCGTGACTGACAATGGACTTCGAGACGCTCGCGATCGGGAGAAGAAATACCTGTCGGAGTTGATTGAGAAACTCAACGAAGCATTTGGCAAAAACATTACCGACACCGACAAAGTTGCCTTCGCTGTCCACGTATCGGAGAAGCTGCGAGCCGACAGCGTGGTCATGGACCAGGTACAAAACAACACTCGCGAACAGGCCATGAAGGCCGATCTGCCGAGAAAGGCCATCCAGGCCATTGCTGGTGCCATGAGTAGCCATACCAGCATGGCCACACAACTGCTGAGCGATGAAGCCACTCGAGATGTGTTCATAACCGTGCTTTATGAGCTGCTGAGAAAAGACGCTGGGGCAGACTTGATTGAGCAATCCCGTCAGGGATAACAGTTCAACCTTGTGCCCTGATGCGTGGGCCGAACAGCTTTCATGTGGTGTCAACATCACGTGAAAGCCCAACAAAAAACCCGCCTCGTGCGGGTTTTTTGTTGTCTGCGTTTTTTGATTGACCTGCAATCCCTGGAGGTCAGCTTGCATCAGCCCAATGGATGTTCAGCGTACGAACTCCACCACCGCTGAGGTCAATCGTGTGACGTAATTCGCGGCCATTACGCTCCGTCACGACGACGTACTTACCTGCGGGCAACCGAGTCAAAACAATCGGGCCCGCCTGGTCCAGCGACAGCACTTCATGACCTTTCGGCCCCTGAATGGCTACCTTGACGTCAGGCACGTACTCATTGGCAGGTCCGGTGGAAAAAGTCATGTGCAGGTTATAGCCTCCCATCCGTTGAATGGCGCACGATTCATCCTGACCGATACCACCGAACATGAAGTCAACGCCGTTCTGTTGTTGCTGCTCCAGCTGTACGCCCTGCGGGTCAATCGGGTCACGACAGACCTCCGCCTGAACACTGGAAATAGGCAAGCCAGCGAGCCCGAGCAGAGCAACGCCGGATAGCGTGAGTAAACGCAAGGATCTCATGATGACGACTCCCGGACCCGTTACGGGTCCAACGAATGCGATGCCACCCATGAAGCCGATGCCATAAAACGGTGACACCCAGTGCTATCCCCAACATCACTGCCCAAACCGAAAACCGGTTAGAGCACTGCTTACACTTTTATGACTTCCCACCCAGACCCATCGTTTAGATCAATTGGTTGTGAAAGCCGCCGCCGATACGACTCCCGGTTGTCAGCCAGTTCGCCCGCCAAGCCGCTATCGCGGACTACCGAGCAATCGCTCCTTGGGAAATTCGCCGACCTGCGCTTCAATAGCACCCTCCCCTTGCGCCTGAACTAAGGATCGAAGCCCATGGCATCGGCGAACAAGCAGCACAAAAGAACCCAACGCGCGAAAGCCAAGGCCAAACAAAATCGCGTGCAGCGCGCGAGTGCTCCGGTCGAACTGGACCCGAACGATGAGCGTATCGACTTTGAGTCGGTGGACCTGACCGAGCTGTTCATAAAAATGCGCGATGCCGAAAAGACCAGCCAACAAGCGCTGTGCACGGCTTTCCTGGAAGACCCGCTGCTCGAAATCGTGTTTGAACAGGAAGGCGAAGAAGGCGCCACCGACTTCATCCTCGCGGCACTGATCGAGTATCGCCAGTGGTCGACTGAAGCGGACGAAGCCCAAGCCCTGGCCTGGATCGAAAGCCCGCAGTTCCAGGCGGACTACGTGGCCGCCTCCGAGGCGCTGGTGAAGTCGCCACGGTAATTTCTGCGAACCGGAAGAACGGCTGCTATCGGCGATGACAGCGGCCGTTTTTTTGTTATGGCGCCCCATCACCGAAAAATACCAACAGATTGTTCCCCCGCAATATGACGTCTATCGTTGGCAGCAAACCGCGCCCAGGTCTTCATCCAATGACTCTGTCGAACACGCCCTCACTGGCACCGTCGTCACCAGCCCGGATTGAATTGCCGCTGCCAACCACCGGCCCCAGTGAATCATTCAAAGAGCCAGCCGCCGATGGTTTTGTCCTTGGCGGTTTTGCCTGGCGCCATTCCCTTCAAAATACCAATCGCCCGGTGGTGATCATCAACGCGGCAACTTCGGTGCGCTGCCGGCATTACTTTCGATTCGCCGATTACCTGTTTGCCAACGGTTTCGATGTCATGGTTTACGATTACCGCGGCATCGGTGAATCCCGGCCTGACTCGCTGCGCGGATTCAAGGCATCCTGGTCGGACTGGGGCGCGCTGGATTTCGAAGCCATGCTGCAACGGGCGACGCGGGAATTTCCAGGTCAACCGATCGATGTAGTCGCTCATAGCTTCGGTGGCTGCGCGGCAGGGTTGGCCGCTTCCGCAGAAGTGATCCGGCGCCTGGTCACCGTGGGCGCACAGTTCGCTTATTGGCGAGACTACGCGTCAGCCGCCCGCTGGCGGATGTTCATCAAGTGGCATCTGTTCATGCCGCTGATGACGAAGCTCTACGGTTACTTTCCCGGCAAACGTCTCGGCTGGCTCGAAGATACGCCAGCCGGCGTCGTCCACGACTGGAGCACGCCGACCGCCCGTTACGAAGAGCGGCCCAGTGGCCGTGTAATCGCCGCAAAAGCCCAAGGCCTGCCCTTCGCCGCCGTCACCGCACAAACCCTGGCTATCAGCCTTAGCGACGATCCGTACGGGACGATTTCTGCCATCGAGCGCTTGCTCGGCTACTTCAAGGCCAGTTCCAACACGCACCTGCGAATCGCACCAGAAGACATCGGCGAAGTGGAGGTCGGACATTTCGCCTTTTTTCGCAGCCCGTACCAAGCCACACTATGGCCCATTGCGTTGTCCTGGCTACAGAACGGCGAATTGCATCCCGACACGCCAGGACGGTTGGTACCGCGCAGCGTACCCACCTGACTGCGCCCTCCCACACGAATACGGAACGAAGTAGATGGCCGCCACGAACAAGCAACAGAAACGCGCCAAACGCGCCAAGATCAAAGCCAAGCAGATTCGTATCAGCGGCAGAAAACCCATCGCCATGCATGACGACCCGAACGCGCCAGCCGAGCAGATGCCTGAGCACACCCTGGCGATGTTCAGCAAAATGCGTGAGGCCGAGACCATCAGCCGCAACGACATGCTGCTGACCCTGCTGTCGAACCTCAGCGAGATCATCAACGACCATCCAGAGCTGCTGGACATGGAAAACGCCGAGAACGAAGCCATGGCCGCCACTCACCTGGCCGCCGACATGCTGATCGACTACCGCATGTGGACCGATGGCATGGACCGTGAAGCCGCCCAGGCCTGGCTGACAGACCCGCAGTTCATCACCGACTTCGGCAATGCGCTGGACAGCTACCGCGAGTCGCTGGAAGAGCCAGAGGCAAAAGCCGAATAACCCGCCCCTGAAGCTTGCGAAAACAAAAACGGCCGCTTGTCATTCCTGACAGCGGCCGTTTTTTTTAAAGATCATCAGCCTGTCCAAGAGCTGGCACTACCCTTCATCAGTCTCAGTGTATATCCCATTGACATATCCCTGTCGCGACCTATTCTTTGAGCTCTAAGCGCACCAAAAGCGGAGGACACCCCAATGGAACAGACCACCCTTTTCATGAGCAATCGAAGCCAGGCCGTCCGCTTGCCCAAAGCCGTGGCAATGCCTGAAGACGTCAAGCGCGTCAACGTTGTAGCCATTGGCCGCGCTCGCATCATCACGCCGGCCGATGAAGCCTGGGATAGCTGGTTCGATGGCGATAACGTCACTGCCGATTTTATGGCCGACCGCGAGCAACCGGCCGATCAGGAGCGCGAGTCGTTCTGATGATCAAATACATGCTCGATACCAACATCTGCATTTTTACCATCAAGAACAAACCACAGGTCGTACGCGAAGCGTTCAATCGCCATCAAGGCCAGCTGTGTATAAGCGCAGTCACGTTGATGGAATTGATTTACGGCGCTGAAAAATCGGCGGCGCCGGAAAAGAACCTGGCCGTCATCGAAGGTTTTGCAGCTCGTCTTGAAGTCCTGCCCTTCGACTACGAAGCCGCTGCCCACACCGGAATGATTCGCTCGGAACTAGCAAAGGCGGGCACACCGATAGGCCCTTACGACCACATGATCGCCGGACACGCGCGCTCACAAGGGTTCATTGTGGTGACGAATAATCTTCGGGAATTTGAGCGTGTTCCCGGATTGCGCGTAGAGGATTGGGTACACCTCGATTGAACTCGGCATCAGAAACAAAAACGGCCGCTGTCATTCCTGACAGCGGCCGTTTTCATTACGAAGGGTGAATCAGCTCAACACGACCGCACCACGCTGTTCCAGTTTGCGACGGCGAGCCACAAACAAACCGGCAGCCACCACCAACAGGCTCAACAGCCCCGTGGCAAGGATTTCCACGCGATGGGCATCCTGAAACAGCATGATGGTCAGGGCCGCTACGATGAATACGATCACCGCGTAGGTCAGGCCCGGGAACAGCCACATGCTGAAGGCGATTTTTTCACCGCGGGCCATGCGCTGTTTGCGCATGCGCAGTTGCGAAATCGCGATCACCAGGTACACCAACAGCGCAATAGCGCCGGAGCTGGCCAGCAGGAATTCGAACACTGCAGCCGGGGCCACGTAGTTGGCGAATACCGCGAGGAACGCCGCGCAGGTAGACAACATGACGGCCCAGTACGGCGTGCCGCTCTTGTTGGTGCGCTGGGAAACGGCCGGTGCATCACCACGCTTGCCCAGGGAGAACATCATGCGGGATGCGGTGTACAGCGCCGAGTTCAGGCAACTGGTCACAGCAACCAGCACCACGAGGTCGACGATCAGCTTGGCATTCGGGATGCCCATGCGCTCAAGCACGGTCTGATAGGAACCGACGCTGGCCAGAACCGGGTCGTTCCATGGCACCAGAGCCACAACGATGAAGATCGATACGAGGTAGAACAAGCCAATCCGCCAGATCACCGAATTGGTAGCCTTTGAGATTTGCTGGCCAGGGTTCTTCGACTCCGCGGCCGCGATGGTCACGATCTCGGTGCCCATGAAGGAAAACATGGTGGTCAGGATGGCGCCCAGTACAGCACCCATGCCGTTTGGCAAGAAGCCCTGGGTGTCGAACAGGTGCGAAACGCCGCTGACCTGGCTGCCTGGCAGGAAGCCGAAGATCGCCATGACACCGAGGACAATGAAACCGATGATCGCCAGGACTTTGATCAGAGCGAACCAGAATTCGAACTCACCGTAGTTCTTCACGCTGAACAGGTTGGTCACTGTCAGCAGCAACGTGATGATCAGGGTAAATGCCCAGATGGCCACATTAGGGAACCAGGCATGCAGGATAGTTGCGGCAGCGTTGGCCTCCAGCGGGATTACCAGAACCCAGAACCACCAGTAGAGCCAGCCAATGGTAAAACCGGCCCAGTGACCGATAGCGCGATCGGCGTAGGTCGAGAAAGAGCCCGTGTCTGGAGAAGCAACGGCCATTTCGCCAAGCATGCGCATGACCAGCACCACCAGCATACCGGCGGCAGCGTAGGCCAGCAGCACGGCAGGGCCGGCGGCAGCGATGGCGTGACCCGAGCCAACGAACAGGCCGGCGCCGATAACACCGGCAATCGACAACATAGTCACATGCCGCGGTTTGAGCCCCTGTTCGAGGTCATTGGAGGATTGCGTACTACTCATTGAAACTACCTTTGTGAGGATTGCGTGCGTGCACGTCCGCCTGATGTTCCTTCTCGTAAAAAGAATCCAACGGGCCGTTCCTTATTCTGCACGCAATAATTGCGCCAAAATGTTTCACGCCGCCAGTTTCCGCGGGCTGTATGGCGACTGAGCAGCCATCGCAAGCCATTGAAATTAATGGCACTTCGCCAGAACGTTACCCTGCCACCCACTTCACAAACGAATTCACGCACCAGAAACACACCAGAAAAACGGCTCACGCACAATAAAAGTGCAGATCGGGAACGTTTGTCCGGTTAGCGCTTCCAACACCCGGCCAAAGCTGGCACCATCGCGCCTTTTTTTACGCGACACCCGCGCAGACATGGCTTCAAACGGGGGATGGGTTGTTGATGGCGCGACAGACTTCTGCGCTGAGGCGACAACCGGTCACGCACTGCCCGTCTACGCCCCGCGGGGCTGTTGGCCGCCATTCGACCGCCATGCTAGCTTGGCGCCTCGCCAGGAATGCCCGGCCAACAGCAGGAGCACAACAGACACAATGAGGACCGCACATGGCTGAGGCCACGCCCGCGCTTGAAATCCGCAACTTGCACAAACGCTACGGGACGCTTGAGGTGCTCAAGGGCGTCTCGCTGACCGCACGCGACGGCGATGTGATCTCGATCCTGGGCTCCTCCGGTTCCGGCAAGTCCACGTTCCTGCGCTGCATCAACCTGCTCGAAAACCCGCACCAGGGCCAGATTCTGGTGGCCGGCGAAGAGCTCAAGCTCAAGCCTGCGAAAAACGGCGAACTGGTCGCCGCCGACGGCAAGCAGATCAATCGACTGCGCAGCGAAATCGGTTTTGTATTTCAAAACTTTAACCTGTGGCCGCACATGAGCGTGCTCGACAACATCATCGAAGCGCCGCGCCGCGTCCTTGGGCAAAGCAAGTCCGAAGCCATCGAAGTGGCAGAAGCCTTGCTGGCCAAGGTCGGCATCGCCGACAAACGTCACGCCTACCCTGCAGAACTTTCCGGTGGCCAGCAGCAACGCGCCGCCATCGCCCGCACCTTGGCAATGCAACCCAAAGTCATTCTGTTTGACGAGCCGACTTCCGCGCTTGACCCGGAAATGGTTCAGGAAGTACTAAACGTGATCCGCGCCCTGGCCGAAGAAGGTCGCACCATGCTGTTGGTCACCCACGAAATGGGCTTCGCCCGTCAGGTGTCCAGTGAAGTGGTGTTCCTTCACCAGGGGCTCATAGAAGAGCAAGGATCGCCCCAGCAGGTGTTCGAAAACCCGCTTTCGGCGCGCTGCAAACAATTCATGTCCAGCAACCGCTAACGGAGCTACCTACATGCAGACTTACAAAAAACTCCTCCTGGCCGCGGCCGCCACACTGGTGTTTTCGGCCAATGCAATGGCTGCCGAAAAACTGAAGATGGGCATCGAAGCGGCTTACCCACCGTTCAACAATAAAGATGCCAGCGGCCAGGTGGTCGGCTTCGACAAAGACATCGGCGACGCCCTGTGCGCCAAGATGCGGGTCGAATGCGAAGTCGTCACCTCTGACTGGGACGGCATCATTCCGGCACTGAACGCCAAGAAATTCGATTTCCTGATTTCCTCGCTGTCGATCACAGACGATCGCAAGCAGGCCGTTGATTTCACCGACCCGTACTACTCGAACAAACTGCAGTTCATCGCACCGAAGAACGTCGACCTGAAAACCGACAAGGACTCGCTCAAAGGCAAGATCATCGGTACCCAGCGCGCCACCCTGGCCGGCACCTGGCTTGAGGACAATTACGGCAACGACGTCACCATCAAGCTGTATGACACTCAGGAAAACGCCTACCTGGACCTGACCTCCGGTCGCGTCGATGCGATCCTTGCCGACAAATACGCCAACTACGACTGGCTGAAAAGCGACGCTGGCAAAAACTACGAGTTCAAAGGCGAACCGGTGGTAGCCAGCGACAAAATCGGGATTGCCGTGCGCAAGGGTCAGGACGAACTGCGTAACAAGCTGAATGCCGCATTGAAAGAAATCGTCTCTGACGGCACCTACAAAAAGATCAACGACAAGTACTTCCCGTTCAGCATCTATTGATTCTGACTGGCCTGACCGGCGCCGCTTTCTGACGGTGCCGGTCCTTGGCAATGCCTGCGGCAACTTGAATAGAAATCCATGACTATCGACCTCTACGGATTCGGCCCGGCGCTCGCCGCTGGTGCGCTGATGACCGTCAAACTGGCCCTCTCGGCGTTATGCCTGGGACTGGTGCTCGGCCTGCTCGGCGCCTTGGCCAAGACTTCCCCGTACAAGCCGTTGCAATGGCTTGGCGGCACCTACTCGACCCTGGTTCGCGGTATCCCGGAATTGCTCTGGGTGCTGTTGATCTACTTTGGCACGGTCAACCTGATGCGTGCCCTGGGCGAGTTTTTCGGCAACTCCGATCTCGCGCTCAATGCCTTCGCCGCCGGCGTGATTGCCCTCGGCCTGTGCTTCGGCGCCTATGCCACCGAAGTCTTTCGCGGGGCGATTCTGGCGATCCCCAAGGGTCACCGTGAAGCCGGTGTTGCGCTGGGTCTTTCGAAGTTCCGGATCTTTACCAGGCTGATCATGCCGCAGATGTGGCGCATCGCCCTGCCGGGCCTGGGCAACCTGTTCATGATCCTGATGAAGGACACCGCGCTGGTGTCGGTGATCGGCCTGGAAGAAATCATGCGTCACGCGCAAAACGGCGTGACCATGACCAAGCAGCCGTTCACCTTCTACATGGTCGCAGCCTTCATGTACCTGGGCCTGACGATTCTGGCCATGACCGGCATGCACCTGCTGGAAAAACGCGCCGCTCGCGGCTTCGCGAGGAGCACGCAATGAACTGGGAAGTCATCATCAAGTGGCTGCCGAAACTGGCGCAGGGCGCGACCCTGACCCTGGAACTGGTGGCCATCGCCGTCGTCCTCGGTTTGCTGCTGGCGATTCCGCTGGGCATCGCCCGCTCGTCGCGCCTGTGGTACGTGCGCGCACTGCCTTACGCGTACATTTTCTTCTTCCGTGGCACGCCGTTGCTGGTGCAGCTGTTTCTGGTCTATTACGGCCTGGCGCAGTTCGATGCGGTCCGCGCGAGCGCGATGTGGCCGTACCTGCGCGATCCGTTCTGGTGTGCCACCGCCACCATGACCCTGCACACTGCGGCCTACATCGCCGAGATCCTGCGCGGGGCGATCCAGGCCATCCCGAAGGGCGAGATCGAAGCCGCACGGGCACTGGGCATGTCGCGCCCCACGGCGCTGTTCTACATCGTCCTGCCACGTGCCGCGCGCATCGGCCTGCCGGCCTACAGCAACGAAGTGATCCTGATGCTCAAGGCCAGCGCCCTGGCCAGCACCGTGACCTTGCTGGAACTGACAGGCATGGCCCGCACTATCATTGCCCGGACCTACCTGCCCGTGGAGATCTTCTTCGCGGCCGGCATGTTCTACCTGTTGATGGCCTACATTCTGGTGCGTGGCTTCAAGCTGCTGGAGCGCTGGTTGCGCGTCGATGCCTGCCAGGGACGCTGATCGGCCGGTGCTTGCGGGCGAACAGTTGCTCGCCCGCTTCAAAGCGCTAGACGAGTTCCTGAGCGAACACCAGGCACTCTGGCTACCGCGTCCGTTTACCCATCGGCAACTGCCGTGGGAAACGGCCTATCCCGAACTGGCAGATTGGCTACGCCAGCGTTCGCTGGAAGACGCGGAAAACAGCCATAACCATCCTGAGCACCTTCTGGCGCCCGCACCTTTTCCAGGACTGGCCATGCAGGCCATTGCCCTCAGCGCTGTAGGCAACCTTCCCGTTCATTCGACCGAACCTGCGACCCGACGACTGAACGTCGACGTGCCCGGGCGTAAATGGCAGCAGATCGAAGCCTTCGCCGGTTGCCTGCAATTTGCCGAAAAAACCCGACACTGGCTGGACTGGTGCTCGGGCAAGGGTCATTTGGGCCGACGCCTGCTGCAAGCCGACCAACAACTGACCTGCCTGGAATATGACCCGGCGCTGATCGCCAGCGGTCAGGCGCTGAGTCAACACCATCACCTCGCAGTCAATCATCTTCAACAAGACGTGATGGCCGCCGATGCGGCGGCGCGTCTGAGCACCGATCAGACACCGGTCGCCCTGCACGCCTGCGGCGATCTGCATGTACGATTGATGCAACTGGCCAGCGCGGCCGGCTGTAAACAACTGGCCATTGCGCCGTGCTGTTATAACCGCATCAGCGCTCGCCAGTACCAGCCGCTGTCCGACGCAGCTAAAGGTTCCGACCTACAGCTTTCCCTCGACGATCTGGCCCTGCCGCTGAGTGAAACCGTCACCGCCGGTGCCCGCGTCCGACGTCAACGCGACACGTCCATGGCCCGCCGACTGGCATTCGACCGGCTGCAACGGCAACTGCGCAGTTGTGACAACTACCTGCCCACACCGTCGTTGCCCAGCGCCTGGCTGGATAAACCCTTCGCCGATTACTGCCGCGACCTCGCGGCGCTGAAAGACTTATCCACAGTCCCGGCGCAGGATTGGGTGGCGCTGGAAGCCTCTGGTTGGGAACGCCTGGCCCAGGTGCGTAATCTTGAACTGCTACGCGGCCTGTTCCGACGCCCCCTGGAGCTGTGGCTGGTACTCGACCGAGCGCTGTTTCTCGAAGAACAGGGTTACTCGGTGCGCCTGGGATTGTTCTGCGAAACCCCACTGACACCGCGCAATCTGATGCTGCTCGCCGAGCGTCGATAACCCCCCTCAATTTCGATCAACAGCCTGTGGATAAGTCTGTTGATGAAACTTGATAAAAGCCTTTGGATCCATGGCTTATAGGCCATAAAAGCGCTTGGTCATTTTTTGTTCACATTAAAAAACAGGCGAAAAAACAGCCAGTTGCGATTTGTTGAGAACTGCTCCACAAAATAGGCCGTAAACGCAGCGAAACCACCTCCCGCTGTGCATAAGCATTAATCCGAAAGGTCATAACCAACCTCCACTATCTGAACTATCGTTGCCAGGCGCCAGAAATCTCTGGCGCGTACGGCTCGACCATGGAAGGCCCCGTGCCGCAAAGCTACCCGTCGCCCCCTCGACAGGCCTGCCACTCCCTCCCGTATTTGGCTGCCATGCCCGCACACTTTCTGATTGAAGATCGCTACACTCCGCCATCTTGCACGCTGCGACAAACAACCCACGCAACGAGGCCGAGCTGCACGCTCTGCGCAACAGCCGCTCGTGGCGGGCAATTCAGACACTCAAAAATGTGCTGGTTCGCACCTGACGCTTCAGACCTCACATCGGGCGGAAACAACGCAATGACTCTCGACACCTTGATCCTGCACTGGCGCTCAGAAGTCTCGAACAAGAAAAAGCCCGGAAGCCGCATCGGGCTGATCAGCAACATCCTCAGAAGAATCAGAAGGAACAACACTCTCAGGTATTTGTTCTGGTTCAGGTTTGCCCAGTATCTGAATAGCGGAAATGCGTTCGCGCGGCTCTATGCCAAACGCATGGAGAGGAAAATCAACCTCAAGTACGGGGTCGACATCAGCATTGATGCCGAGATAGGGCAAGGTTTTCGGATCGGCCACCTGCCTGGCGTCGTCATCACCGGTTACGTCAAAATCGGGCGGAATTTCTTCATTCGCCAAAACACAACGATTGGCATAAAAACCATGGGCCTGGACAAGTACAACCTGGTAATTGGCGACAACGTCAGCGTCGGGGCGAACAGCTGCATCATCGCCGACAGCCTCTCAATCGGTGACAACGTCACGATCGGAGCCATGTCATTCGTCAACAAAAGCATCCCGGCGGACAGCACTTTTTACAATGCACGATAACCACAGACTGATCGAAACCAGCCCCGGAGCGCTCAAGCACACACAAGGGCGCGAACCTTGTCAGAGTCCTGCTGAAAAATAGTCAGTAATCAGGGGTTTACAGAACCACGCCAATCGCTATAATCGTCGCCCAACACGCCGGTATAGCTCAGTTGGTAGAGCAACTGACTTGTAATCAGTAGGTCCCGGGTTCGACTCCTGGTGCCGGCACCATACAAAACGAAGCCCTCGTAGAAATACGAGGGCTTTGTTGTTTCTGGCATCCAGAAATCCAACTGCCACACACCCCTCTGCACGAGCCGCCGAAGGCTGCGATCTTTTGATCTTCAACGCAGATCCGGTTGCCCTTGGAAAAGATTGCAAGCTGCGCCCCCCCAGAATCATCTATCCGGCCTCCCCACCTCACGGAGGTGGGGAGGCCGGCTAATGGGCGCGCCCTTTTCCCCTGCCGCAATCAACAGACTCTGTTGAAAAAGTCGCTATGGCTCGACACCTGCCAAAATGGGCTCAAAAGTCGGTCGCATGGACGCTCATACGTGAACTCCGAATCCCGTTCGAGCGTCGCAAACACTACGCACTTAGTTGCTTAATCCAGTCAAGGCTCGCAACGGTAGAACCGGAAGGACGGTATTCACACCCGATCCATCCTGTGTAGCCACGCTGCTCCAGCGCCGCGAATAAGCCAGCAAAGTCGATGCTCCCCGTTCCCGGTTCGTGACGACCCGGGCAGTCGGCAATTTGTACATGGACGGTTCTGTCATAAAACCGGGCCAGAACATCTGCTGCGTCTGCGGTCAGAAGCTGGGCATGGTAAAGGTCGAGAATCAGCCCAACACTCGGGAAGGTCTCCAGCACCTGTTGCGCCTTGCTAAAGTCAGACATGTAATAGCCCGGCATCGCCTGCGAACTGATCACTTCAATAAGCGGCCGCAAACCCTGATCTTCGAAATACTTGACGGCATACTCCAGGTTGCCCCCGAAGATAAGCGCTGCCTCATCCTGCGTCGTAACCCCGGACATGATGTGGACATCCGAACACGCCAGCGTCTTTGCATAGCTGGCGGCCTGGAGCAACCCGTTGCGAAACTCTTCTTCCTTGCCCTGCAAGGCAGCGATGCCTTTGGTAACACCAGCTGGTGCGGCGAACTGAATCAACGGCAGACCGTATTGAGCCAGGTTGTCGGCCAGGAGACTCGCGTCGAACTCATAGGGCGACGGGAACTCCACCGCCCGAAAACCAGCTGTGGCAGCGGCTTCGATGCGTTGCAGAAAAGGCAACTCATTGAATTGAAAACCGAGATGAGCATTGAACTTAAGCATTGGGTAACCATCCATCCTGGAAAGAAACAAAATCATCAGCCTGGAGCATCTTTCGCAGCTCCAGCACTGCACTATCGGGAGTAGTCAATACAGGTAGACCCGATCGAGCCTGTGCTTGCCCTGCGGCGCTCGTCATCGAAAACTGTGCGAAACAGATCAGATCGCAGGCTCCGACCTGAGCAGCCATTTCCGCGATGGCGGTATCGTGACCGTCTTTGTTCCCTTCACTCAATGCCTGCATTGCACCAGGGACAAAATAGGGCACCACCTCCATCGCCCGACCACTACGCTCAGCCACTTGCTTGAACTCGGTGATTATCGAGGTGATGGTAGGCTCGAACGTCGCCAGCACGGCAACACGCGATGCTTGCGTTAGAGCCAGGTTGATCATAGCTTCGTTCGGCTTGAGTACTGGAATGGCAATGTCAGGCTTGCAAAGGTCGATGGCATCGCCAAAAGCCGAGCAGGTAAAAAGTATGGCGTCCGCTGCGCATTGTACTGCGTACTGGGAAAGTGTCAGAAAACGCGCCTTCATACTCGTGGTTAATTCTCCCTCCTCCACTCGGTCTCGGGACAACGAGTCTTCGAGCAGATTGATGATCTGTGCCTCCGGCCATTGCCGGGCAAAGGCCGCCATGATGGGATCGATCGCCAACGCGGTCGCGTGGATCAGAAAAATGCGTGGAGCCTTCATGCTCATGTGCCTCGACAAGGTTGTTCGACAAGTCCACCAACGCTCTTTGTACAGACACCCACATCCTCTTCGTATGGTATTTTCCAACTCCAGTCCGATGGGGGTATCTACCCCAACGGGAACGGACTGAAGCTAACCATTCGAGATAGAGCCTGTGATCAAGAAAGACCTCGCCTTGCAGTTGGCCCCACGCGTCATCGACATGGTTCGCGCCCGGTCGATGAAAGCCGGTGAGCCGTTGCGCGAGCAGACGTTCGCACAAGCGCTTGGTGTTTCGCGCTCACCTATTCGGCGAGTTTTTGCCTTGCTCGCCGAGTGGGATCTCGCCATCCAGGAACCCAATCGTGGCTACTTTCTGAAACAAGGCGCTGGGCAGATTCAGGAAACAACATTCCCTCTCGCCAGTGATCCTTTCGAAGACTTTTACCTTCGTGTAGTCGACGACATTCTTGGCGGCGAAATACCGGCCCACTTTTTCGAAGCGCAGTTGTTGCGCCGTTACGAAGTGCCCCGTGGACAATTGCTCAAGGTATTGAACAGGCTGGCCAGCGAAGCCATGGTGGAGCGCAAGCCAGGGCAAGGATGGGGTCTCAAGGACTTCGTGCATAACGCCCAGACATACATCCAAAGCTACCGCTTCCGTATGGCCATCGAGCCGGCCGCTCTGCTTGAGCCCGGTTATCAGATCAATCACGCCGCGTTTGCCAAGGCCAGGCAGCAACAGCAGGCCATGCTCGATGGGGATATCCACACCTTGTCACGTGCCCAACTGTTCCAAGTCGGCGCCCAGTTTCACGAACTGATCGTGCAGTGCTCCGGAAATGTCTTTTTCATCGATTCCATCCGCCAGCAAAACCAACTCAGACGTTTCGTGGGCTACAAAGCCAACGTCGATCGCACTCGTCTTATGGCGCAATGCCAGGAACACATCCATTTGCTCGACCTCATCGAGTCTGATCGCCGTGAAGAAGCCGCGCAATTTCTCTGGAGGCATCTGGACGAAGTGGGCCGACTCAAGACCCATCAGGACGTCATGCCAGAAGATGATGGGATATAGAGCGCACCACTAGCCCCCTATTACTGATCGAAGCTTCGTCAGCGCGCGCTCCAATAGCTCTCTGATCAGCTTGGCACGATTGTTTTTCATCGACGTAATATACAGAAACACATTTCATCCGCACTAAATAGTTAATATTAACTTCGGATATTGTATTTCATTGCAACAATGATCAATTATGCGCACCGCTCGGACGCGAAGCCATATCCAAACGCACAGGGATGATCGTAATGAACGGAAGGACGTTGAGTAGAGGAGCGGGAGTCTCGAACCTTCTGTTCGGTGTGTACACAATATGTGTTGCCCTGCTTGGAGTGACACTGGCCTATCAAGGGGGCGCTCTGGTGGCAGCAGGCGGGTCACCTTATTACGCCATGATGGGCACCGCCCTGTTGCTATCGGCCATTCTCATTGGCCTGAAACAGTCTCTCGGCATCTACCTCTATGGTGCGGCCTCCCTGGCCACCTACGCTTGGGCGATCTGGGAGTCCGGGTACGATGGTTGGGCCTTCATTCCACGCTTAGCCTGGCTGGCTGTTCTCAGCGTTCCATTTCTGGCTTTTTGGCCCTTGGTGCGTCGTGACTTTGCAAACGCCAGAAGAAGTCATTACTTCACCATCATGGGTCTACTGCCGATACTCATGGCAGTCACCATCCTGGTGCCCCTGTTCTTCCCGACAGCCGTTCACCTTGCCGACTTGACGCTTGCAACGACGCGCCCCGAACAACCCTTCAGTCGCAACACGGTGACGTCACCGGACGGTAATGTTGCCGCGTCACACGACGAAACCAACTGGACCGCTTATGCAGGCTCCAACTTGGGCAACCACTATTCCGCAGCATCGCAAATCACTCCTTCGAATGTGTCGGGCTTGGTGAAAGCCTGGGAATACCACCACGGCGACGTGAAGCAACCAGGTGAAAAAACCAAATACTTGAACGAGGCCACTCCGATCAAGGTGGGTAACTCGCTCTATACCTGCACCCCAAAGCAAATCATCATTTCTCTGGATGCCACCACCGGGAAGGAAAACTGGCGGTTTGACTCCAAAGTCGACCCAGCCTACTTCGACAATGGCGGCGCATACTGTCGCGGTGTCTCCTATTTCGAAGTGCCAAATGCCAGTGGCCTGTGCGCTTCGCGCATTATCTGGGGCACCAACGATATTCGCTTGGGAGCGGTAGACGCCTTGACTGGCCAAACGTGCCCCGGCTTCGGCAATGCAGGCTTTGCGGATTTGAAAGACGGGTTAGGCACCTTCAGAAAAGGGTCGACCGGTATTACCTCCGCCCCCATTGTAATCCGCGGG
This sequence comes from Pseudomonas sp. FW306-02-D09B, assembly GCF_058782685.1. NCBI lineage: Bacteria > Pseudomonadati > Pseudomonadota > Gammaproteobacteria > Pseudomonadales > Pseudomonadaceae > Pseudomonas > Pseudomonas sp. FW306-02-D09B. Next base: position 189,391 of record NZ_JBYSXY010000010.1, on the reverse strand, counting down.
GTGGTGATCACCGGAGGCCGAGTCCTTGATTCAGATGTGCGCCCAGCACCCTCGGGAGTGGTTCGTGCCTACGACGCGGTTACCGGCAAACAAAAATGGGCTTGGGACTTAGGCCGTCCAGACACCAATGCCCCCGCTCGCGACGACGAAACCTACACGCTCAGCACACCCAACTCCTGGGCACCGCTATCCGCCGACGATGAACTGGGATTGGTGTATGTCACCACCGGCAACGCTGCCGGCGACTTCTATGGGGGTACTCGCACGGAACAAGAAGACACGTTCAGCTCCTCCCTGGTTGCACTGGATGCGGCCACAGGCAAGGTCAGATGGCATTTCCAGACAGTTCACCACGATCTATGGGACTACGACCTGAGCCCACAACCCAATCTGATTGATTTCCCCACATCAACGGGCACACGCCCCGCCGTCATTCAAGCTACCAAATCCGGCCAACTGTTCGTACTTGACCGCGCCACCGGCGAGCCTTTGGTGGATATCGTGCAATCTCCCGTCCCACAGGGAACCGCTCCTGGAGACTACACTTCGGCCACCCAGCCGCTTTCGCCCAATATGCCGAGCACCATGGGACGCCCATCGAAAACGCCGGAAGTACTGACCGAGGCAAATGCCTGGGGCTTAACTCCATTCGATCAGTTGCAATGTCGCATCGAGTTTCGCCTGGCACGCTACGAAGGGATCTTCACACCGCCAGTCGTAGGCCAACAAAGCCTGATTTTCCCCGGCCATCATGGCGGCTTGAACTGGGGAGGCGTGATGGTAGACCTCAAACGAGGCCTACTGATCATTAATAACCAGCGGATCCCTTACATGCAGGGGCTAGTTCCTCGCGAACAACTCGACGCCATCAATGCCAAGTCATTCCAAGAAGCGCCGGGTAAAAGCCAAGGCTTTCGCGTCCAGGCCGGACTGCCTTACGGCGCCATCAAAGATCCATGGATGTCATCCCTTGACCAACCATGCATTGCTCCACCTTGGGGCTTCATTGCTGGCATAGACCTGCGTACACGCGACGTAGTCTGGAGTCGTCCGTTCGGTACGGGGTACGACAGCGGGCCTTGGGGAATCGCCTCTCGTACGCGCTTCGAAATCGGCACGCCGAGTGACGCAACAGGTGTGACAACCGCTGGGGGCGTGACGTTCATCGGTGCCGCCATTGATCGTTTCATGCGGGCTTACGACAGTGAAAGTGGAGAACTACTGTGGGAAGAACGCCTTCCCGCGGGCAATCAGGCTTCACCCTTGACCTACATGAGCCAGGGCCGACAGTACGTCGTGGCAGTAGTCGGCGGTCATGACCGAATTCCAACCAAGTTGGGTGACAGCATCATCGCTTGGGCCCTGCCCGAGAAGTAAATCGTACTCCGCCTGAAAAGGCTCTCCGTAACACTGTCGGACAGGGAGGTAAATATATGGATATTCGAATAGCCTCGCCTGCTAACGAGGAAAACTTCAGTGATGGTGGAGAGCCTGGTAACACCTCAAGAACTTTCGAAGACAAGCTCTCCAACACCTTGACCCTCATACATCAACGCCCTTACCAAATTATAAGAACTGGCACACTATCACGCCGGCATTCAGAAACTTTTCGCAAAGAGCGATAGCAACTACCAAAAATCTAATAGTGTCCTAGACACCGTCTCCCAGCAACTTAAACAGCAGACGGCGCCTCGGCGAACTGGATGAATATTGATATAAAGGAGATCATGACCCGCAAGGGGAGTCAGCTCTTTAGCGCTTCACTGCAGCGCACCACCGGCCTAATTATTTATGACATCAAAATTTTCCCTATGAAAGAAGTGATCGGCCAGCTGTTTATTACACCAGCCCCAGCACTCACGTACTAGCCCGACTTTACTCATTGTTATCTACGAGCCCTTGAGCAGGGGCAGAATTTTATCACCCTTGAAAAAGCATGCAGCTCAAATGGTGAGACGGATGATCTGTGCACGCGTGATCATCTTATTGCCTTTAAAAGCAATGACGACTGAGGCCAACTGAAAACCCATCATTATGTTATGACCGTCCACAGACACTTATGCAGCGAAAAAACAGCAATGCGAGAAGCCACCGCACCGAGATACACATTGTAATTTTAAGAAAACTCAACAGGAATTAAAAATGATTGAACATTTTTCCGGCTTATATGTCTTGGTGGGCGTCAGCTTTATAACTTCATTTATGACTGCCGCCATTGGCGTTGGTGGCGGAATTGGATTGCTTGCAGTGATGCCTCAATTTTTACCTATATCAGCGGTTGTGCCGGTTCACGGCTTAATTCAAATGGTGAGCAATGCCAGTCGATTTGCTTTTGATTACAAGAGTGCAAAAATAGAAATTCTTCCTAAATACATCATCGGCTGTCTGGCGGGAGCACTCATTGGATATTTCTTTATAGGGAAATTCCCTGAGAAATATCTATCACTCGCGCTTGGTTTTTTCATTCTGGCAATAACATGGACCAAGATCGTGTCACACCTGGGGTTCATATTTAAAAATTTTGCAATCGTTGGGTTTGTTCAAACATTTCTTTCACTCTTTGTGGCTGTAACCGGTTTGATATCACAGCCTATTTTGATGAGGATGAATATTAAAAAAGATGAAGTGATCGTCACCCATGCAATGCAAATGAGTGTACTGCACGGTTTGAAGGTCGCTGCTTTTGTTATGGCTGGCTTTGCATTCATGGACTACGCATACCTCATCACCATCATGATCATAGCCTCCACTGGCGGCTCGTATTTCGGTGGATTTCTTAGAGATCGAATATCGCAGCGTGTAGGCGCCATGCTTTTGAAAGTTGGCGTTACGTTTTTTGGTTTTAAAATGATTCTGGATCATTTCATTCAGAGCGTTTGAAATTTATCTCATCACAACAAGGAGTGTGAAATGGCGAAAAGCAAAAAAATCGATTGTTCTGACATCAAAGGAATCTCAGCTTTTCTTAATGAGCATGGATATTGTGTTGTCAAACCTCAAGATAACTCTTTGGAGGCATTTAGGGATATCGCCGGCAAGTTTGGATCAATTCAATTCCATACAAAATCCGATAAAAATGGAGTGGTGGGAGGTGGAGAATCAATAAACAAGGACTGGCAAAACTTCAAAGATGATTACCACGGTGAATTATCAAGTGATTTTTTCCCTCATACTGATGGGTCTTTTTTGAATGGGATGGCTTATGTTGACGGCGTGGCAAGAAAAATCACACCTCCCAAATTTGTAATTCTCCAATGCGTATCAAAGCCGGAGACTGGCGGAGATAATTTTTTGATTGACGGGCAAAAAATCTACAATGATTTGCTTGCAAATCAAGCTGACATATTAAAGGTATTGATGACCAGCGGCAGTGTCACCTACTGTCGAGACGACTTATTATCCATGGATTGTTCTGTATTCGAAAAAATTAATGATAACCGGTTAAGAATTCGTTATAGATATGACAGCACTGCCTTTATTCCTCAGTGGGCTAGCGCTGCATTCAATTACATCCAAAACAATTACTCCACTAACGAGAACTACATCATTAATATAAGCCTTGACCCTGGGGACATTCTGGTCATGGATAACCTTAGAGTTTTACACGCACGCCATCAGTTCGTTGATGGCAGCAAGAAAAGAAAAGTAAGAAGACTTTGGATTGCTGATGATTCACAAGTCACATTTAAAAATATATTGAATCAGTCACCTGTGCGCAGAGCAATGTTCCCCTTTCAAAAATATAATATTGCCCAACAAGAAAATTCAGAGCATTTGCTTATTGACTATACATGCGGCATTCACTACCCGCCGAGTAAGCCGCTATCAAAAGCTCACAACGAGCTTGATATGATTGTCGAGTGACACTCACTATGGACACCTCCTTGACAATGCTCCTGATTGACGAGTAATTCGGAGACAGACCACGATTTCTGACTTAAATGAATATGCAGATGCTGAATAAATCGTGGTCTGTCCCGATTTTTTCTTCCGCCTCCTACAAACAAAGCCCCCGCAGCGATGCGAGGGCTTCGTTGTTTCCGGGGTTTGGAAAAACCCGCGCTCCCGCCTAGGGCCCTTTGCCAAGCAAAGGCGCGGTTTCCACTTCCAGCATCAGCAACACCATTTCCGTCAATTCGGCGTCGGACTTCTGTCCCGCATAGAGGTCATGCAGTGCTTTGGCGAAGGGAATGCGCAAGTCCTGGTTTTCTTCGCGGGCGCTGTCGCTGTATTGCATGAGTTCGCTGATGGCGCGCATCACGGCCGCTTGCCACCGAGCGGTGGTCCTAAGACCATCGCCGGTGATTGCAATCAATTTATCCTCCGTCAGTTGGCGAAGGGCTGGTTCCCGCAACGGCTTATGCGGCTTTGGGTTGCGAGTGTTCTTTGACATACCGGACGATACTCAGCGTTTCCTGCCGGAACTGCTCGTAGTCGATCTGCTGGGCGTTAATAAAGGTGCTGCCCATCATGGTCAGCGACCCCATAAAGCTGGCTTCGGAAATTTCCTCATCGCTCGCGCCAAACAAGCGCGCGGCTTCGGTATGGAACAGGGCGCAATACTTACAACGAGTCGCCCCGGACACTGCCAGACCTATCAACTCCTTGTATTTGTTAGGAATCTTTGTTTCTGCCAGCCAAAAATCCCGGGCTACGCCCCAGAATCCGTTCGCTGCACCTTCCGGCATCTGCTTGATCCACTCCGGTACCTGACCCAGGGTCTGCTCAATTTCCCGATAGGTATCACGAATGGCCATTTGGCACCTCCTTACCTCTCTGGAGACATCTGCACCAGAGGTACAACTTAGTTTAGTTCGCTGGCGCCCATGCCAGAGCCGGCAGCAGGACAACTCCAGCAACGAATCTTTAAATATCGTAGAAACAACAGGATGGATTTAGACTTTTTTGGCGCAATGACGGACCACTAAATACTTGGAGTTATCAAACAAAGCCCCCGCAGTAATGCGAGGGCTTTGTTGTTTCCGGGGTTTGGAAAAGCATGTCTTAGTGACCGGCACTCTGACCGCCATCGACGTGCAGGATTTCGCCGGTGACGAATCCGGCGGAGTCCAGATACACAACGGCCTGGGCGATGTCGCTGATCTCGCCCATGTGCCCGACCGGGTGCAAATTGCCCAGCGCTTCGTGGGTTTCTTCGGCGTGCATTGGCGTTTTGATGATGCCGGGGCTGACCGCGTTCACGCGAATGCCACGCTTGGCGTATTCGATGGCCAGGGATTTGGTTGCGGCGTTGAGGCCCCCTTTGGTCAACGATGCCAGTACCGACGGCACGCCGTCGACAGCGTGGTCTGTCAGGCTGGTGGTGATGTTGACGACGTGGCCGCGTCCTTGTTTTTCCATCTCGGCGATGGCGAGTTGGGTGATGTAGAAGAAGCCATTCAGGTTCACCGACAACACCGCGGCATAGTCTTCGTGGGTATACGCGGTGAACGGCTTGGCGACGAAGATCCCGGCATTGTTGACCAGGGTGTCGATACGGCCAAAACGTGCGATCGCTTCACGAATCACCCGCTCGGCAATCGCCGGGTCGCCGATGTCGCCTGCCACGGTGAGGATGTCCGGGTCGGTGGACGGTTTGATCGAACGCGAAGTGGCAACCACCCGGTAATCGAGATCACGGAAGGCCTTGACCATGCCTGCGCCGAGACCTTGGGATGCGCCGGTAATAACAATGACTTTTTTCGAATTGCTCATGATGAACCTCTACAAAATAATGGAGTTTTAAACGTGATCAATCAGGCTTCAGCGGGGGCCTGCGCCATTTGCCTCAGCATCTGTTCGTAGTACTCGACCGATTGCGAACCGGACACCAGGTGACGACCGTTGAGGATCATGGCCGGTACCGAATTGATGCCGTGATCGCGGTAAAACGCTTCAAGCTCACGCACCTCCGTGGCAAACGCTCCTGACGCCGACACCTCACGCGCACGCGCCGCATCCAGGCCCGCATCAGCCGCCAGACGGACCAGCGTCTCGCGATCGCTGGGGTTCTGGCCGTCGCTGAAATAAGCACGCAGCAAGCCTTTCTTCAGTTCGATCTGCCGCCCTTCCTGCAATGCCCAGAACAACAGGCGGTGAGCATCAAAGGTGTTGTAGAAGTGGCTGCGTTTCTCCAAATCGAACGTGAAACCGATGGCTTGACCACGGGCGATCTGCATCGCTTTGCCGGCCGCGATGTCCTCGGCGCTGCGCCCGTATTTGCGCATCAGGTGCTGGACCGCGTTCTCACCTTCAGCCGGCATGTCCGGGTTCAACTCAAAAGGCTTGAAGGTCAGCTCGACCGGAACTTCCCCAGCCAGATTCTCGATAGCTAGCTCCAGCGCCGTCACACCCAAGGCGCACCACGGGCACACCACATCGGAGATGAAATCGATGGTGACGGGGCGCCTCATGACTGCCCCTCTGCCAGTTGTTTTCGGTACTGGGTGGTGGTGATCCCGGCATAGCCCCAGTTATCGGTGTCGACTTCTTCGATCACGATGTGAGTCAGGTCCGGGCGTTTGTTGAGGACCCGCTCCAGGGTTTCAGTGATTTCGGCGATCACCTGAGCTTTCTGCTCCGGGGTAACGCCATCGCGGGTAATGCGCACGCTGACGAAAGGCATGACGACTCTCCAGTGACCTTCCCTTCGGGATGATGGGCAGGTGGTGGAGTCGACTGTATGACGTTGCCTTGGTGGGATAAAGATGGGTTCAAGCACATCATTAGTGACGTGATGTAATTAATATGGGCAGGATATTGATATGTCTAAACCGGCTTTCCGCCCCTGAAAAACCCTGGAAGAACGCTGGTTTTGAGCGTGTTTATGGGCCATATCCAATGCCCGGTTTACTCGCACTGATAAGGTCGTCGCCAGGTTTTTCACTAAAACTCCCCCGACCAAAGCTTCCAATTCGCCACGCTTGCGGCCCTTCTCCATCCACTCCGACCAACCCCTCTTCCGCGTCAACAGCGGCGTCCCGATCCGCGAAGCCCTGTCCCACGTTTCCGACTTGCTCCACCTTTCCAAACTGCTGGCCGAAGACGCGGCGATGGAGCGCAATACGGACCGCTATGCCTGGGCGTCGCACTATTTGCAGGAGATGAGTAAGGCGGTGATCGATGACGTGGTGAAGGTGTTGGGCGCGCCAGGTAACAACCGCAGCCAGTAACGTCGCTGTCTGAACCTGATCCGCACGCAAGAAAAAGCCCCGAACCAGTCGGGGCTTTCTCATTTCGGCCTTGCTTCAGGCCTCAACCACGCAACCGATCATCAGAAGATGTTGATCGGGTAATCCACGAACACACGGACTTCGTTGCCGCTGACGTTGTAGTCGCTGGATTTCTGCGACACGCGCAGGACCGAGCTGCGCACTTTCACGCTCAAGTCTTTGGCCGGGCCGCTTTGGACCACGTACTTGAACTGGTTGAAGATTTCGCGCTCGGTACCGCCGGTGCTGGTGGCGGTGGTGATGTTGTCGCCACGCACGTATGCCACGTTGTAGGTCAGGCCTGGAACGCCGAAAGCGCCGAAGTCGAGGCCGTAGCCTAGCTGCCAGCTGCGTTCGTCTTCAGCGTTGAAGTCGGACCAGTAGGAGTTGGCGAGGTAGATGGTGTTGCCACCGTCACCGACACGACCCTGTTCTTTCTGATAGCCGCCGTACGGGTAGCCAAGGTTGCTGTCACCGGTGCTGCGCTGGTGTGCGAGGGTGAACGAGTGCGGGCCGGTGACAAAGGTCGCCGCCAGGCTCCAGATTTTGTTGTCCTGGCCTTCGGTTTTGTTATCAAGGGCGTAGGACTTGTCCAGCTTGGTCTGGTAGCCGTTGAAGTCGAAGGTCAGGGACTGATCGGTGGCCAGCGGGAACACGTAGTTCAGGTTCACGTACTGTTTCTTCAGGACGTCTTCAACGTTGGACGCGTAGAACGCACCTTTGAACTGTTCGGTGAACTGGTAGCGACCGCCCAAGACGTTGATCGATTTCAGGCCACCGCTGTCACGACCTTCGGCGCTCTTGCGCGATTCGGCGGTGAAACGGCCAGCGTTCAGCTCCAGGCCTTTGATCTCCTTGGAGGTGATCAAGGTGCCGGTGTAGCTTTCAGGCAGCAGACGCGAGTTGTCATAGTTCAGCACCGGCAGCTCCGGCATCTGGTCGCCGTAGGTCAACACGGTGTTGGACAGACGGAATTTTACCGCCGCGCCAGCCTTGGCCAGGTCATCGGCAGCTTCGCCGCTGTCGCCTTGCTTGAAGAAGTCGATACCGCCGGCGCCGCTACGGCCCTTGCCGCCATCGAGGCGCAGGGCGTACAGACCGAAGGCATCAACGCCGACACCCACGGTGCCCTGGGTGAAGCCCGACGAGAAGGTGCCGATGGCAGCCTGGCCCCACTCGGCCTTGTCTTCTTTACCGTTCTTGTAATCACGATTGATGTAGGCGTTGCGCAACAGCACTTTCAGGCTGCTGTCTTCAACAAAACCTTTGGACTCCGCCTGGTCGTTAGCCATGGCTTGAGTGGCGCTAAAAATCCCCAGAGCGATCAGACCGATCCGCTTATTCAACATGTTATTTTCCTTATTACGGGTTGATACGCGCTGTGACCGCTGGCTGAAATGGCTGCTATTGCGCTCTTTTTTCACTCCGAAACAAAAGGCCCGCCCACGCAAAAGCGAGGCAGGCCCTTATTATTTTTTGGAGTCGTGGCGGTTGGCCACAGGCGTTGGGGCGAATCCTAGCCGTGCCCTTAAGCATGTGTCAATTTCGTGAATCTTCTGTAATTAGGCGAAAATCGTCTAAGAACTTACTGCTCAGCGATCGCCAATTGCACTGTGTGGCTGTCCACAAACTGCTCGAAATGGGTGACTTTACCGTTCGCCAAAGTCCACAAATGCGCGACTCGGGCGTTCATCGGACGACCCGTGGCCTTGTAGATTCCGCTGTAATTTCCATAGGCGAATACCTTGTCACCCTGCGCGACGTAGCTCTCGACCTTGAACTGAAAATTTTCCCATTCAGTGCCCAGTCGCTTGAAGACATTCTCGACGATGGCGTCAAAACCGACGTAGGTCCCCGCATAGGGAAACCCAGCCGCTTCTGTCCATTGCGCATCGGCGGCCAACGCTGCAGCAGTGTTGCGTGCATTCTCCTGGGAGTTGGCACCTTCGTAAGTACTTTTGATCAGGCTCAGGTTATCCATGGGTCGCTCCGCGTAGTCGATGAGATCAGTGAGCACAACCGTCCAGGCCACAGGCTTGAACCGGGGAAGTGGATTCGTTCGGATGGGCGACGACTGATTGGCTCAACCAGGCCGCAAATGCTTCAGGCTTACCGAGCCATGGACTGATGTCGACCACAGTGAATTGATCGTCCTGCTCCAGCACCAATGTCGGGAAGCCCTGGCCACCGACTTTCGCCAATAGTGCGCGGCTTTTCTTGATGTGGTCTTGGGTTTCGTTCGCCAGTGCGTCCTTGAACTCGCGCTTGAAGGACTCAGCTTCCAGGCCAATCGATGCAGCGAGTTCCAACAACACCGCTTCATCGGCAATCCGCCGACCTTCCACGTAGTGTGCGCTCTGCAAACGCCCCAGCAGTTCCAGCCCACGTCCGGCGAGTTGCTCAGCCGCCAATACGGCAGCAATCGGTGGTGCCGAATCAAACACGGCGGTGTGATCGCGCAACAGGCCTTCGAAATACGCCTCACCAAATGGCTGCCCGGTGTATTCGGCGATGCGTCGGTCGTGAGGCATCACGTAATCACGCAGTTGAGGTGAAACAGTCTGCCGGTTGGCGCCAGTCATCATGCCGCCACCATGGGCGATCACCGGCAAGACTGCCTGTGCCGCTTGCACCAATGGCTTGGCACCGTAGCACCAGCCGCACAGTGGGTCGTAGATGTAATGAAGGGTCGCGGTAGACATGGAAAGCTCCAGCAAAGTCGTAGGAATTCGATGCCGGCAGACTATTCCTATGACGGAGAGGGAAAAACGCCGTAATGGCTTTTAGTCTGTTTCGCAGATCGGTCAAATGGTGTGTTTGGGCTACGACAGGCTGGACCAAACCTGAACCCGCTTTTCCAAGGGCAAAAAAAAGCGCTGCCATCCGGGCAGCGCTTTACCAATCCTTTGCTTTCTATCCTTCAATCACATCCCACAAGGCTTCAAGTTCTGCCTCACTGAATAAACCAGCGGGATAACGCTCGATCATCATCCTGCGCGGGTCAGGTTCTCTGACCTGTCGCGTTCCGTTGGATTTCAACCATTGCGCCAGCACCTGAAGCGATTCGCCATTCATTGCCAAGGGATGCGATGTCCGCTCGCTGACCATATTCATTTCCGGCGCTCTCTCCTGGTTCGTGAGCGGCTAACTTATCCAAGGTTTATGACAGAACAACGCGGTTCTACATTCCCGAGAATTGCTCTCAGACAGATACAAGAGCTATGCCAAAGTGCCTGCCAGGCCGGCATGTGGATATAAAAAAACCCGCAGTCCATAGGAGCTGCGGGTTAGATAAGGGGTCACTCACATGAACCGGATAAAACACGGATCAATTCAGCGCCACTAGTTGTTACAACTTCACTCAACCTTTGTGCGGTGCCGGCTGTTGTTGGGTAAGGCAATGGATGTTACCGCCACCCAGTAACAGTTCACGCCCCGGCACCATCACCACTTCGTGCTGCGGGAACAGGTTCTGGAGGATTTCCTTGGCTTGCGCGTCCAGCGGATCGTCAAAGCTCGGCGCAATGATGCCGCCGTTGACGATCAGGAAGTTCACGTAGGAACCGGCCAGGCGCACTGAAGGGTTACGTTCTTGGGTACCGTCCACCGGGTCGACACCGGCGCACTCTTCCTCGGTCGCGTAAAGCGGCCCCGGAATCGGCATTTTGTGCACCTTAAATGGGCGGCCCTTGGCGTCCTTGGTGCTTTGCAAGACCTTCATTGCAGCCTGGCAACGCGGGTAGTTCGGATCCTGCGGATCGTCGGTCCAGGCCAATAGCACTTCACCGGGACGCACATAGCAGCAGAAGTTATCCACATGACCGTCGGTTTCGTCGTTGAACAAACCGTCCGGCAGCCAGATGATTTTATCCACAGCCAATTGTGCGCTCAGCACCGCTTCGATGTCGGCACGGCTCATGTGCGGATTGCGATTACGATTCAACAGGCACTCTTCGGTTGTAATCAGCGTGCCTTCGCCATCGACGTGGATCGAACCGCCTTCGAGCACGAAACCCTCGGTGCGGTAACGTGGGCTGCGCTCGATCTCGAGGATCTTGCCGGCCACTTGCGAGTCACGATTCCACGGCGAATACAGACCGCCATCAAAGCCGCCCCAGGCGTTGAAGTCCCAGTCGACACCACGGACTTCGCCGCTGTTATTGATGACGAAGGTCGGGCCGGTATCACGGACCCAAGCGTCGTCGCTGGACATCTCGACGAGGCGGATATTCGGCACGTCCAGACGCGCACGGGCGTTTTCGTACTGGGCCGCCGAGACGGCAACGGTCACCGGTTCAAAACGCGCGATGGCCTTGGCCACCGCAACATGAGCGGCTTGCGCCGGCTTGCCACCCAGGCGCCAGTTGTCCGGGCGCTCCGGCCAGACCATCCAGGTCTGGGTTTGGGTCGCCCACTCGGCGGGCATATAAAAACCGTCAGCGCGAGGCGTGCTGTGCAAAGTAGTCATAGTGATCAGGACTCCAGGGAACCGTCGAGGGTTTTGATTGCGCCGTACAGGTTTGGACGACGGTCACGGAACGAACCCCAGGCGCTGCGGATGTGCTCCAGTTCGTCGAGGTCGAAGCTCTGAACCAGTACGCCTTCTTCGGTTTCGTTGAGCTCCTGGACTTTCTCGCCGAACTGGTTGGCGATGAACGAGGAGCCGTAGAAAGTGATGTCGTAGCCGTCCTGCTCTTCATTGCCGATGCGGTTGCTGGCGATCAGCGGCATCAGGTTGGCACCGGCATGGCCTTGCTGGACGCGCTGCCAGTGGTCGCGGGACGAGATGGTCTTGTCGTGCGGTTCGCTGCCGATGGCGGTTGGGTAGAACAGGATTTCCGCGCCTTGCAACGCCATGCTGCGGGCGCATTCCGGGAACCACTGATCCCAGCAGATGCCCACGCCGATTTTCGCGTAACGGGTGTTCCAGACTTTGAAGCCGGTATCACCCGGGTTGAAGTAGTACTTTTCGTGATACCCAGGACCGTCCGGGATGTGGCTTTTACGATAAATCCCGAGGTTGCTGCCATCGGCATCGATGATCGCGATGCTGTTGAAGCGTGCGCGACCCGCCAGTTCGAAGAAGCTGATCGGCAGCACGACTTGCAGTTCTTTGGCGACTTTCTGGAAGTGCTTGATGGCCACGTTGTCTTCAACTGAAGTGGCCAGCTGCAGGTAGTCCGGGTTCGGCTTCTGGCAGAAGTACGGGGTCTCGAACAGTTCCTGGATCAGGATGATCTGTGCGCCTTTGGCTGCGGCCTCACGGACCAGCTTCTCAGCGGTCTCGATGTTGGCTTCAAGGTCCCAGGAACAAGCCATCTGGGTAGCGGCGACGGTAACGATACGGCTCATGAATCATCTCCCGGGCGGGTTCAGAGGGTCGATAGTGGCATCGACCGATGACAGAAATGGGAACGGCCAGGCGCGGTGAACTACGCCGTGGCGTTAGGCGACTTTATAACCGATAAAAATCGGCTTTAAAAGCGACAATCATCCGTTCCGTCGAAAATACTTCATAAAACACCGATAACAATCGAACTTATATCCTGTGGGAGCGGGCTTGCTCGCGAATGCGGTGGATCAGTCGACATCAATGCTGAATGGCAAACCGTATTCGCGAGCAAGCCCGCTCCCACAGGGATGTGTTTAGAGGCCTTCGCCCAGCACCTTCGACAAGGTATCGACAAAGAAATCCACACTGTGTCGCGTGGTCACCATCGGTGGTTTGATCTTGAGAATGTTCAAGTAATCGCCGGTCGGCTGCATGAAAATGCCCAATTCGCGCAGGCGGTCGCACAACGCCGTGGTTTCTTCCGTGGCCGGTTCCAGGGTTTCGCGGTTACGAATCAGCTCCACGCCCAGATAGAAACCGGAGCCATGCACCGCGCCTACCAAAGGATGGCGCTCGATTAACGCCTCAAGCCGCTCCTTGAAATACCCGCCAACGATCCGGGCGTTTTCCCAGAGTTTCTCTTCCTTCATCACATCCAGCACCGCCATGCCGATGCGGCAACTGACCGGGCTGCCGCCTGCCGACGAGAAGAAATAGCCTTCTGCCTCCAGCGCCTCGGCGATTTCGCGACGGGTAATGACCGCGCCCAATGGCTGGCCGTTGCCCATACCTTTGGCCATGGTGACGATGTCCGGCACTACGCCCTGCTCTTCAAAGCCCCAGAAGAACTTGCCCATGCGACCGTAGCCGACCTGCACTTCATCGGCGATGCACACGCCACCTTGGGCACGGACCAGCGCATACACCTGTTTCAGGTAACCCGGTGGCAGAGAGATTCCACCGGCGTTGCCGTACACCGGCTCGCAGATAAAACCGGCCAGTTGTCGCTTCTGCTCGGCAATCTTCGCCAGGTTGTGTTCGACGCTGCGCACGTAATCCGGCGCGCTGTCGAGGCCACGGAACTCGCCACGATAGGTGTTCGGCGCCGTCACCGGGTGCACCCAGTCCGGACGACTGCTGAGAGCCTTGGGGTTATCTGCAATTGAAGTCGACACCGCATCGGCGGCCACCGACCAGCCGTGATACGCCTCAAGCACGCTGAGCATGTCGCGACCGCCGCTGTAGGCCCACGCCAGACGAATCGCCAGGTCATTGGCCTCGGTACCGCTGTTGACCAGAAACACCCGATCCATCGAGTCCGGCGCCAGTGCCAGCAAACGCTCGGAGAACTCGGCGATAGCCGCGTAGTGGAAACGCGAGTTGGTGTTGAGCAACGACCACTGGCGGCTGGCCTCGGCTGCCATGCGCGGGTGGCCGTGACCGAGCACCGCAACGTTGTTGAGCATGTCCAGGTAGGAGCGGCCCTGCATGTCGATCAGATGATTGCGCCAGCCCCGCTCGATGCGCGGCGGATCGACGTAATAGTGTTTTTGCGAGCGGGCAAAACTCGCATCGCGGCGTTCCAACAAAGTATGCGGATCAAGTTCGGCCTCTGCGTCGCAAGCCAGCCCCAACAACGCCGCGGGCGATGGGCACAACGCCTGCCAGGCAGATGCGCGGGACGGTAAGCAAAACAGTGGTGGATTCAGTTCCGCGCCACGGCTGAGCTGAACCCGCAGCGCGCCGCCGACCTCGCCCAGCACCTGCCCTTTGAGCACGGCCGCACCGGTGTGCAGTGAAGGTTTGACACCCCACAGGCGCACGCTCAATTGTGCGCTGTCCAGTTGCACGCGGCCGTCGGTGCACAGGTGCACGACGCCGGCAAAGGGCGCTTCAACCGTTGTGCCCTGCGGCACCTGCAAGTCAACGTGCAGCGGGCACGTGTCCGGCTCGACGGCACTGTCCGGACGCGTCTGCGATAAACGGTATTGCCCGTAACGACTGGCCGCCAAACCATGGGCTGCAGCCGCCTCGACCAGCAGACGTTGATCGATGCCGTCCTGCTCCCAGTTGCCCGCTTCGAAATGCGGGCTCAAGACACCGAGGTCGATCAAGGCAAACTCGCGGCCGACCAGGCTCGGCAGCAATGGCGCAAAACCCTGACTGGCAATCGCCGGCAACGACTGGCCGACCGCTATCAGAATCGCCGCTTCCATCAGTTCAAATGGCACCGAGGTCGCGACGCGGAAGATCTCCCACTCGTGGTTCAGATTGTCGCGGCTGTACTGATTCTGCGGATCGATGCTGACCTGCTGCTCACCGCTGAGCACCAGCACCGCTGCACGCGCGACGATCAGCGGCCACAGCGCCAGCAACTCTTCGTGCTTCAGCGGATTGACCGCGTGATAAGCCTGGACCGCCGGCAAAATGCACAGTGGATCGCCATCGGCATGGTGCAGCAGCGCAGCGCAGGTCACCGACAGATCGGTAATGCGCCAGGTACGAATCAGATCGCCAAAATCGATGACGCCCTGCAACCGCCAGTGACGCTGCTTATCCCGTTTCCAGACCACATTGTCATCGGTGATGTCCATGTGAATCGCCTGCACCGGCAACTTCACCATCAGCGGCTGCAAACGCCGCTCGGCCTGTTGCGCGGCCTCGGCGATCAATGTTCGTTGCCGCTCATCGCTGATCACCGGCAGCAGGTGATTGATCAACGCATTGGCGTGCCGGGCATCCCACTGCAAGGCACGCTCAAGCCCCGGATGCTCGAACCCGGCCAGCGCCAGATCCATTTCGCCACAGAGTTGGCCGAGGCCGGCAACCAGTTCATGGCCAAGGTGCTTGAGGTGGGTCAGCGATTGACCTTCGATGTAATCGAGCAAACGCACATGCAGTGCTTGCCCGGCGAGTTCCAGGGTCAGCAGGTCCTCGCCGTTTTTCGCCGGAATCGCCCGTGGCACATGCAAACCCGGCTGCGAGCCCAGGTGTTTGAGTGCCGCGTGCTGGGCGTGCAGCTCCAGCGCCGCGTAGTCACCCCGGCAGATTTTCAAGACGAAACGGCCCTGGTCGCTGTCGAGCCGGTAGTTGAGATCCTGCTGGCTGCCCAGCGACTGCAACGTCCCGCTCAGGCCGTAGTGCTCGCGCAACAGCTCCAGCGCTTGCTGCACGGTAACTTGCGGGCTGGGCAGACTGGCACGATGAATCAACGTGGCGAGCGACATACAACGACCCCTGGAATTTTTATAAGGCGTCTATATCGCCACTGCTGACCGCGATACGCAACCCCCTTATACCGGTCAGTGATGGATAACGGCGGGAGGCTTCAAGCCACGCCACACAGCGGTGAACTTTCCCACGAAACGTGTCGAACCCGAGGAATGTTCGGCGCGTTCTCACGCCCCTAGGCTGCCTCCCATGGACAGGGAAGCCCGCCGCACATGCCAGAACGCTCATACCCGCTGACGTACAAAGAACAGCTGCGCCGCCGTATTTTGCAGCCGCCGCCATCACCCAACCTGTATCCGCCGATTGCCGATTTGCCGGTGAATCGACCCGCTGATCCCGCCCCCAACAAACCGCTGGGCTGCGTTTTCGCCAAATCCTGCAAGTTGCCGGACGGCATCATCAATTACGCCAATCCGTCCGGTTTCGTGCCGCTGGATTCGTTGAAGGATTACGGAAACTTCGCCCTGCTGGGCGGGCGAGAGACCGACAGTTCTGGCGCCGTGCCGCTGAAGAAAATCAGTGGCAGTGCATTGCCAATCGGCCTTGGCGGCCTTGCTCTGGGCGGGTCATCGGTCAGTGATATCACAGCAGTCGGTGGCACTGTTGCCGCCCGTTTGCTAACCGGTCTGGTCGCCCTGTTCTGGCCCTCCGAGCTGGGCGACAGCGCCCTCTATAGCGAAGAGCAACTGCGCTCGCTTGAACACGCCAACTCACGGGTGCGCCTGCGCATCGAGCAACAGGCTGACGGCACCCTCAAGGGTTACGGCTTCTACACCGGCAACAACGCCGAATGGCAACGGATCCCGGTCATTCAGTTCCAGACACGCGAAGCCAGACAGGTCGCCGTATTCGGCGAAGGTCTGGAACTGATCTGGACCCCGGCTATCGACCCAGCAGACACCCTCGGCATTCCCGCACTGGAGGCCGCGCCGCAAGCGCCGAACATCTGGGTCTATCCTCCGACCGAGGCGAGCAACGACATATTGGTCAACCCGATCTACCCGCCGGAGTATCAGGATTTCATCCTCGTGTTTCCTGCGGATTCCGGGGTTAGGCCGCTTTATGTGGTGGTGAGCGGTCGGAGAAGCGGCCTTGTAGACCCTGATCACAAGTACCACTCCAAACCTACATTTCTGCCCGCATTTCCCAACACCATATGGGCAAAACCCAAAACTCCTATTCGAGGAGGGGGCGGAAAACGTGCCCGCTGGAAGGATCCTGAGGGGAAAATTTACGAATGGGACTCAGAAAGTAAAGCCGTAGAAAAATATACGAAGCGAGGAAAACACCTCGGTGAGTTCAACCATGTGACAGGCGAAAAAACGAAAGATGCTGATCCAACAAGATGGGTAGAACCATGAAGCACATGCTAATGGGTGTTCCACACGATGAAGACTTTCCAACCCTTGAGAAGGAGCTTCCTCTTACTGCAACAGAACTAATGCCGATTATGGGGTGGCGCCATCCCAATGAGTGCGCCTTTGACTACCTACTCACCGAGCAACAAATTTGTGACATAGAGAAAGCCTGCTCAATAAGGCTACCCAGAGATCTGGAGCTTTTTTTAACCAGCTTCGCTTGAGCTGAATTAACCTATGGAAAGAATATCCCCTATGCGCCGAATTGCATTCTCAGACAAAAAAGTCCGCAACATGCCAGGCCGCCATCGCGGGCAAGCCTTGCTCCTACACGAATGCTACAGCGATCGCAAGAACATGGTTTGTCCGCCCCCCCTCCCGCAGCTCAACAATACTTCATAAAAACAAAAATCCGACCACCCCACTCTTGTGCCGCCCCCCTCCTGCCGACAAGCTATGATCCATACGCATAATCGTTCGACGGAAAAGGCAACTCTACATGCGCATTCTCATCACCGGCGGTGCCGGCTTCATCGGCTCGGCGCTGATTCGCCACCTGATCCGCCACACTGAACATGAAGTGCTCAACCTGGACAAGCTGACCTACGCCGGCAATCTAGAGTCACTGAGCAGTATCGCCACCAACACCCGCTATGAATTCGTGCAGGCCGATATCGTCGACCAGGCCACCGTCAGTGCGGTACTGGCGCGGTTCCAGCCGCACGCGATCATGCACCTGGCCGCAGAGTCCCATGTAGACCGCTCCATCGACGGCCCGTCGGACTTCATCCAGACCAACATTGTCGGTACCTACAGCCTGCTGGAAGCCACTCGTGCCTACTGGAACAGCTTGGCAGAGCCTGAGAAAAGCGCCTTTCGCTTTCACCACATTTCGACCGACGAGGTGTATGGCGACCTGCATGGCGTCGATGACCTGTTCACCGAAACCACACCCTATGCGCCGAGTTCGCCGTACTCCGCCAGCAAGGCGGCGTCCGACCATCTGGTCCGCGCCTGGCAACGCACCTATGGTTTGCCGGTGCTGCTGACCAATTGCTCGAACAATTACGGGCCGTTCCACTTCCCCGAGAAACTCATTCCGCTGGTAATCCTCAACGCCCTCGCCGGTAAGCCACTGCCGGTGTACGGCAACGGCCTGCAAGTGCGTGATTGGCTGTTCGTCGAGGATCATGCCCGCGCACTGCTCACCGTGGTGACCAACGGTGTGGTCGGTGAGACGTACAATATCGGCGGCCACAATGAACAGAAAAACATCGACGTAGTCCGCAGCATCTGCAGCCTGCTGGAGGAGTTGGCGCCGCAAAAACCTGAAGGCGTCGAGCACTTCGCCGACCTGATCACTTTTGTCCAGGATCGCCCCGGCCACGACCAGCGTTACGCCATCGACGCCAGCAAAATCGAACGCGAGTTGGGTTGGGTTCCCGAAGAAACTTTCGCCAGTGGCCTGCGTAAAACCGTGCAGTGGTACCTCGATAACCTAGACTGGTGCCAACGAGTCCAGGATGGCAGCTATCAAGGCCAACGCCTGGGCTTCACTGACTTCAAGGACTTGATCGCATGATGAAGGGAATTGTTCTGGCAGGCGGCTCTGGTACCCGCCTGCACCCGATCACACTCGGGGTGTCCAAACAACTGTTGCCGATCTACGACAAACCGATGATCTATTACCCGATCTCGGTGCTGATGCTCGCAGGCATCAAAGAAATCCTGGTGATTTCCACCCCTCAGGACCTGCCGCAATACCGCAATCTGTTGGGCGACGGCAGTCAGTTCGGGGTGCATTTCAGCTATGCCGAGCAACCGTCTCCAGACGGCCTGGCCCAGGCGTTCCTGATTGGCGAGGAGTTTATCGGTGGCGATTCGGTGTGCCTGATCCTGGGCGATAACATCTTTCACGGACAGCACTTCACCGAAAAATTGCAACGTGCCGCCGAGCACACCGAAGGCGCCACGGTTTTCGGCTACTGGGTCAAAGACCCGCAGCGTTTTGGTGTGATTGATTTCGACGATCAGGGCAACGCGCTGTCGATCGAAGAAAAACCCCTGCATCCCAAATCGAGTTACGCGGTCACCGGCCTGTATTTCTATGACAATTCGGTGGTGGAGATCGCCAAAGCGGTCAAACCATCGGCTCGTGGCGAGCTGGAAATTACCGACATCAACAATGCGTACCTGCAGCGTGGCGACTTGCGCGTCGAGCGGTTCGGCCGGGGTTTTGCCTGGCTCGATACCGGCACCCACGACAGCCTGCTGGAAGCGTCGCAGTACGTACAAACCATCGAGCATCGCCAAGGCCTGAAAGTCGCCTGCCTTGAAGAAATCGCCTACTACCAGGGCTGGATCGATCGCGATCATTTGCTCAAGCACGCCGAATACTTTGGCAAGACCGGTTACGGCCAGTACCTGTTCAGCCTCGCCGGAACACACCAATGAAGGTCATCGCCACCCAATTGCCCGAGGTTCTGATCATCGAGCCGAAAGTGTTTGGTGACGAGCGTGGATTTTTCTACGAAAGCTTCAACGCCAGGGATTTTCAGCAAGCGACGGGGCTGAACACAACGTTCGTTCAGGACAACCACTCACGCTCGCAGAAAGGTGTGCTGCGCGGCTTGCATTACCAACTGGAAAATACCCAGGGAAAACTGGTGCGGGTCACTGATGGGGAAGTCCTCGACATCGCCGTCGACATCCGCCGCAGCTCGGCGAATTTTGGACGCTGGGTGGGCGTGCGCTTGTCTGCACAAAACCATCGCCAACTGTGGATTCCCGAAGGTTTTGCCCATGGATTCGTCGTGCTGAGCGACTACGCCGAGTTCCTCTACAAAACCACCGACTACTACACCCCATCGGCCGAACGCTGCATTCGCTGGGACGATCCCGATCTGGCCATCGACTGGCAACTCACGCAAACACCACAGCTGTCAGCCAAGGACCAGGCCGGCAAGCTTCTGCGCGAGGCGCAGGTATTTGTATGAGCACGCCCCTGAAAATCCTCATCAGTGGCCAGCACGGTCAGGTTTCCATCGAGCTGCAACGTCGCCTCAAAGGGCTCGGCGAACTGATCGTGCTGGGGCGTGATCAGCTCGATCTGGCATATCCGGAGCAGATCCGTCTGCAGATTCGCGCTTTACGTCCGAATCTGATCATCAATGCCGCCGCACACACAGCCGTCGATCAAGCGGAAAGTGAACCCGAGTTGGCGTTCGCCATAAACGCCACAGCGCCGGGAGTGCTCGCCGAGCAGGCCCTGGAACTGGGTATCCCGCTGATTCACTACTCAACCGACTACGTGTTCGACGGCTGCAAAGCCTCGCCTTATACCGAGACCGACGAACCCCACCCGCTGAGCGTCTACGGCGCCAGCAAACTGGCCGGAGAGCAGGCCATTCGCGCCGTCAACGGTCAACACCTGATTCTGCGCACCAGTTGGGTCTACTCGAACCACGGGCGCAACTTCCTGCTGACCATGCAACGGTTGCTGCAAGAGAAACCGCACTTGCGCATCGTCGCCGACCAAATCGGCGCACCAACCTGGGCCGGCACCATCGCCACCAGCACGCGCGCCTTGATCGAGCGCTGGCAATCGGGGCAAGCCGGTGCCTGGGGCACTTACCACCTGACCGCTCAGGGCGAAACGTCATGGTTTGGATTTGCTCAAGCCATCGCCGAACATTTACAGGCGCAGCACAAAACCTGCGCCAGCCTGGAGGCGATCCCCAGCCGCGACTACCCGACACCCGCCACTCGCCCACTGAACTCGCGTCTGGATTGCCGCCTTCTGCAACAGCAATGGCAGGTCAGCCAACCCGACTGGCGCGACGCGTTGCGCGAGTGTCTTGCCGAACAAGCCTAGGCATAATGCGCCTGTACCTTCAGGCGCCCGATGCTTATGACCCCAACACTCCCCCGCAGACCCCGCTGGCGCAGCCTGGCGCTGCTCGCCCTGTGCCTGGCGCCGTTGTTGTGGCCACTGCAGCACCTGGCCGAGCGTTATTACCGCAGCGAGCTGGTTGGACAAAACCGCCAGACGCTGGACCTCTACGTCGCCAACCTGCTGGGGACCCTGCACCGCTATGAAGTCTTGCCGCAGATCCTCGGTGATCTACCGGCCCTGCGTGCCGTTCTCGCCGCGCCATATGAGCCGCAGGCCACCGACAACGCCAATCGCCTGCTCAAGGACATCCGCGCCCAGACTGGCGCCGAAGTCATGTACCTGATGGACACCCACGGCAAGACCCTGGCGGCGTCCAACTGGGACAAACACGATAGTTTTGTCGGGCGTAACTTTGCCTTCCGACCGTATTTCAGCGAAGCCATGCAAGGCCGCCTCGGGCGCTTTTTCGGCCTGGGCACGACGTCGGCCAAACGCGGTTATTTCTTTGCGGGAGCCGTGCGCGATGGCGAGCAGATCATCGGTGTGCTGGTGGTCAAGGTCGACCTCGACCACACCGAAAGCCTTTGGGGTAAAACCCCCGAGCAACTGCTGCTGACCGATCACAACGGAGTGGTCATCATCACCTCACGCCCGGAGTGGCGCTTCAGGGCGACCCGACCGCTGACTGACGAAGAACGCCACGCGATCTCTGCCGTCCAGCCCTACCCGACCCGTGATCCGCAACCGCTGAACCTCAACCCGGACGCTTGGCTGATCCAGACTCAGCAAATCGAAGAAACCGGCTGGAGCGTCAGCATCCTCGCGCCCAGAACCTTGATCGACCGCCCCGTGCGCACAGTAGTGGCCATCGGTGGGGCGACGCTGTTGGTGTTGATGTTGCTGCTGGGACTGATGATGCAACGCCGTCGCCACTACTTGCAGCGCATCGCCTTCGAGGCCAAGACCCGCCGCGAACTGGAAGCGCGCGTCGCCGAAAGAACCAGCGACCTCGAAGGGCTCAACCGCCGTCTCAAGCAGGAAGTGCTGGAACGCGAACAGGCGCAACAAGAGCTGGTGCGCGCCCAGGACGATCTGGTCCAGGCCGGCAAACTCTCGGCGCTGGGCACCATGTCGGCAAGCATCAGTCACGAGCTCAATCAACCGCTGGCGGCGATTCGCAGCTACGCGGAAAACGCCGAAGTGCTGCTTGACCATCAACGCACCGACGATGCCCGCGGCAACCTGAAACTGATCAGCGAACTGACCGGGCGCATGGCCTCGATCATCGCCCACCTGCGTGCCTTCGCCCGTCGCGACCGTCACGCCCCGGAAAGCGTTGCGCTGCAACCGGCGCTGGATGATGCACTGGCGTTGCTGGCCAAGCGCAGGCGGGCAATGGAAGTCGAACTGATCCGTGACCTGCCGGCTGCCACGCTGTGGGTCGAGGCCGGCGAAACCCGTCTGCGCCAGGTACTCGGTAACCTGTTGGCCAACGCCCTCGACGCCCTGACCGAAAAAGGCCCGCCCCGTAAACTCTGGTTGAGTGCCGAATCCACCGCCGACGGCGTCAACCTGTACATTCGCGATAACGGCCCGGGGTTCTGCATGGAGGCCCTCGGTCGCGCCGGTGAACCGTTCTACACCACCAAGACCCGCACTCAGGGCCTTGGGCTGGGGTTGGCCATTTGCGACACGTTGATGCGCGCCTTCGGCGGTGAACTGTCGTTCGCCAACCACAAGGAAGGCGGCGCCCTGATCACCCTGCGGCTGCGCGCGGGCGCACCCGGTGTAAGTCTGCAACCGTCCGAGGACCGCAGTGAATGAGTAACCTCATAGACAACCGTATCCAGGTGGTGCTGATCGACGATGATCCGCATCTGCGTCAGGCCCTGAGCCAGACGCTGGATCTCGCCGGTCTGAAAATCCTCCCGTTGGCCGAAGCCAAGGGCCTCGCTTCGCGCCTTGAGCGCGACTGGCCGGGCGTGGTGGTCAGTGACATTCGCATGCCGGGCATGGACGGTCTCGAACTGTTGAATGAATTGCACGCCCAGGACCCGGAACTGCCGGTGTTGCTGATCACCGGCCACGGCGATGTACCGCTCGCGGTGCAGGCGATGCGTGCCGGCGCTTATGACTTCCTCGAAAAGCCGTTCGCCAGTGACGCATTGCTCGACAGCGTGCGCCGCGCCCTGGCCCTGCGGCAATTGGTGCTGGACAACCGCAGTCTGCGGTTGGCCTTGAGCGATCGCAACGAGCTGAGCACCCGACTGGTCGGGCAATCGGCGCCGATGCTGCGCCTGCGCGAACAGATCGGCGCATTGGCACCGACCAAGGCCGACGTGCTGATCCTCGGTGAAACCGGTGCCGGCAAGGAGGTCGTGGCCCGTGCCCTGCACGACCTGTCGAATCGCCGCAATGGCCCGTTTGTGGCAATCAATGCCGGAGCACTGGCCGAATCGGTGGTCGAAAGCGAACTCTTCGGCCACGAACCCGGCGCCTTCACTGGCGCGCAAAAACGCCGCATCGGCAAATTCGAATTCGCCAACGGCGGCACGCTGTTCCTCGATGAAATCGAAAGCATGAGCCTGGATGTGCAGGTGAAATTGCTGCGCCTGCTGCAAGAGCGGGTGGTCGAGCGTTTGGGGGGCAATCAGCTGATCCCGCTGGACATCCGGATCATCGCCGCGACCAAGGAAGACCTGCGCCAATCGGCGGATCAAGGGCGTTTTCGCGCGGACTTGTACTACCGCCTGAACGTCGCACCACTGCGCATTCCACCGCTGCGCGAACGGGGCGAAGACGCGCTGATGCTGTTCCAGCATTTCGCCAACGAAGCCAGCGAGCGCCATGGCTTGCCACCCCACGAACTGCAACCCGGACAACGAGCCCTGCTGTTGCGCCATTCCTGGCCCGGCAACGTCCGCGAACTGCAAAACGCCGCCGAGCGATTCGCCCTGGGTCTGGAACTGGCGCTGGACAACAGCGTTCCGGATGGCAGTGCTGCGCCGCACAGTACAGTGCTCGGCGGCAATCTGAGCGAGCAGGTGGAAAGCTTTGAAAAGAACCTGATCGCCGCCGAACTGGCGCGCACTCACAGCTCACTGCGCAGTGTCGCCGAAGCGCTGGGTATTCCACGCAAAACCCTGCATGACAAACTGCGCAAACACGGCTTGAACTTCGCCGATGGCGCTGGCACCAACAGCAATGCCGACGAGCTCGATTGAGCCATGCCGACTAACCTTCACCCAAGCGTCCCACACTGCGAGGCCCGTGCATGAACCGCGACAGTCGTCACCTGGAATCCGTCCTCCATCGCGACATTCCCCTCACCCGGGATATGGGCCTCAAGGTACTCGACTGGCACGACCGGCAATTACGCCTGCACTTGCCGCTGGCGGCCAACGTCAATCACAAGAGCACCATGTTTGGCGGTAGTTTGTACTGTGGCGCGGTGTTGGCGGGTTGGGGCTGGCTGCATTTGCGCCTGCGCGAAGAAGGCGTCGAGGGCGGGCACATCGTGATTCAGGAAGGTCAGATCAGCTATCCGCTGCCGGTCACTGGCGATGCCATTGCCATTTGCACGGCGCCAAGTGCGGCAGTGTGGAGGAAGTTTTTGGCGATGTACCAACGCTACGGCCGGGCGCGGTTGGCGTTGCATACACGGGTCGTCAACGTCGATAGCGATGAGGATGCGGTGACGTTTACCGGGCAGTATGTGTTGCATCGGTAGTCCCTTTGCAGGAGGTCAGCCAAAGTTTACGCAAAACTTGTGGTGAGGGGGCTTGCCCCCGTTGGGGCGCGAAGCGACCCCGAGCCCAGACACCGAACGGTATCCGTTAAACCCCATTGACTGTATTGCGACTGCTGCGCAGCCGAACGGGGGCAAGCCCCCTCGCCACAAGGCTGCGGTGTGCTCAGGAACGAGCCAGTTCCAGCAGCTTCTCGCGCCACGCGGCTTTGGCCGGCAGCGCCAGGAAAAACGCATTGCGCAACGACTCTCGCGCCGGATAGCTGAACGGCTCACCGCTCAACTCCAGCACCTCGCCACCCGCACCTTCGAGCACGCCTTGTGCGGCAGCCGTGTCCCACTGGGAGGTTGGTGCCAAACGCGGGTAACAATCCGCCGCGCCTTCGGCCAACAGACAAAACTTCAGCGAACTGCCGATATTGGCCAGTTGCAGCTCACCCAGACTGGCACTCAAGCCAGCGAGCAAGCGCTCCTGCTCAGGGCTTGAATGTCGACGACTGGCGACCACGGTGAACGCTTCGCCAGCAGGCAGTACGTCACGGACCTGAATCGGCAGCGGCGCAGCATCCTTGTCGGCACGCCAGGCCCCAAGTCCGGCGCCACCGAAGTAGCAGCGGCCATTGGTCGGCATCGACACTACGCCAAACACCACACGTCCCTGTTCGATCAGCGCGATGTTGACGGTGAATTCTTCACTGCCGGAAATGAACTCCTTGGTGCCATCCAACGGGTCGACCAACCACCAGCGCTGCCAACCGGCGCGCACCGATTGCGCAATGTCGGCGTCTTCTTCCGAGAGCACCGGGATGCTCGGATCAAGCGCTGTCAGCCCGGCCAGAATCAGATGATGAGCGGCGAGATCAGCGGCGGTGACCGGAGAATCGTCAGCCTTGGTGGTCACGTCCGTGCCTGTGCGCCAGAACGGCAGGATGACTTCGCCGGCCTTCAACGCCAACTCGACCACGGGGGCCAGCAAAGGATGAACCTGGGGGAAATCACTCACGGTTGAAACACTCCACGCTGGGTCAATAAATCACGGGCCAGGTACAACGCCGCCAAGGCGCGGCCTTCGGTGAACTGCGGGTTCTGCGCCAGCGCCGCGAGCTCTCGCAGATTGACCCGGTCCACACGCATCGGCTCTGGCTCATCGCCTTCAAGGCTTTCTTCGTACAAATCAGTCGCCAACACCACCTGAATTTTCTGGCTCATATAACCGGGCGACAGCGACAGCTCGGTCAGATGCTCCAGTTGCCGGGCGCCAAAACCGGCCTCTTCCTTGAGCTCACGCTCGGCCGCTGCCAACACATCCTCGCCAGGTTCGATCAAGCCCTTGGGCAACGACAGTTCATAGGCATCGGTTCCGCCGCAGTATTCTTCAACCAGCACCGCGTGGTCGGAATCGAGCATCGCCACGATCATTACTGCGCCATACCCCGCGCCCTTGCCGACCAATCGCTCATAGGTGCGCTCGACGCCATTGGAAAAGCGCAACTGCACCTCTTCAACGCAGAACAAGCGGGTGGTGGCGACGATCTCGCGGGCTAATACTTCGGGTTTCTGGCGCATGGCGGCTCCTTGGCGTGAACGCGGTACTATAACGCGGCTTTCTTGATTGTTTATGTCGGATATCTTTTTACCGCTGGAGAAGTTTTCAATGCCATCACTGCCCTGGCGCGACATTGATACCGTTCTGCTGGATATGGACGGCACGCTGCTGGACCTGCACTACGACAACCATTTCTGGATGGAACACCTGCCCAAGCGTTATGCCGAGCTGCATGGTGTCAGTCGGGCCATGGCCGAGCTGGAATTGCAGCCGTTGTTCGAGCGCAACGCCGGTCAGTTGCAGTGGTACTGCCTGGACTTCTGGAGCGCTGAACTGAAGCTGCCGGTGCGCGAGTTGAAACTCGAGACCGCCCATCTGATCGCATTGCGACCGGACGCCGATACCTTTCTGGCAGCGATCAAGCAGGCCGGAAAGCGCGTGATCCTGATCACCAACGCCCACCGTGACTCGTTGTCGCTGAAGCTGGAAAAAGTCGAACTGGCGCCCTACTTCGAGCGGTTGATCAGCTCCCACGATTACGGTTTCGCCAAGGAAAATCCGCAATTCTGGGACGCCTTGCACGCAGACATCGACTTCGACCCAGGCCGCAGCCTGTTCATCGACGACACATTGCCGATCCTGCGCAGTGCCCGGGAATTTGGCGTGGCGCATCTGTTGGCCGTGAGCCAGCCGGACAGCCGCAAAGAACCGAAAGACACTGCGGAATTTGCAGCCGTCGGGGATTATCGGGATCTCATTGCAGGCCTCTGAGATCGAGTCGCCTGCATCGCGGGCAAGCCTTGCTCCTACGGACCGTGTGATCGCGCAATCGTCTGTAGGAGCAAAGCTTGCTCGCGATGGCCATCACACGGCCTAGAAATCCACAGTGCCCGACCAATGACTCAACTTCGGCACAAGCGCTAGAATCGCGCCTTTTGCCTGCGCCACGGAGCGACGATGGACATCAAACAGCTGAAATTCCTCATCGCCCTCGACGAAACCCGACACTTCGGCCAAGCCGCAGCGCGCTGCCACATCACCCAGCCCACCCTGTCGATGCGCTTGCGCAGCCTTGAAGAAGAACTCGATCTGCCGTTGGTCAATCGTGGCCAGCGCTTCGAAGGTTTCACCGCGCCGGGCGAGCGGGTGCTGGCCTGGGCGCGCACCGTGCTGGCCGCCTGTGACGGCTTGCAGGCCGAAGCCGCAGCCTGTCGCGGCAACCTGGTCGGCACCTTGCGCCTGGGCGTGGTGCCGCTGTCGAGTTTTGATCCGCTGCCACTGATGCAGAAACTGCACGCCGAACACCCGAACCTGCGCTTCGAACTCTCGGCCTTGAGTTCCGAGCAGATCCTCGAACACTTGGCGAACAATCGCCTGGACCTCGGCGTGTCCTATCTTGAACGCCTTGATAGCGAGCGTTTCGACTCACTGACCTTCAGCGAAACCCGCATGGGCCTGCTCTACGACCAGCGCTTTTTCAGCTTCGGTGAAAAGCCCTTGAGCTGGGAGGCTCTGATCGAGCTGCCCTTGGGCATGCTCACCAGCGGCATGCACTTTCGCCAGTCCATCGACCACAACTTCCATAGCCGTGGCCTCAGCCCGCAGCCGTTGTTACAGACCGACGCAGTCCATCAATTGTTGCAAGCTGTGCACGGAGGCCTGTGTTGCGCAGTGATGCCACTGGAAGGCGGACTCGAAACGCTGACCGAGCATCTGCGCCTGCAACCGATTGAAAATGCGCAAACCCTTGGCCGGCTGGGGCTGATCATGCGCCGCGGTACACCGCGCTCGGCACTGGCTGAGGCGTGTTTCGCGCACTACCAGAAATCACTGACGAGCTCTTGATCGACGCCATCTATCGGTAGATCAGTAATAGCGATTAGACGTGACACATTGACGCGCCTAGGCTTAAGGCTGGATAAACCGCCGGTAATGCCCCATGAAAGCCAAGCGTCCGGTTTGCGGGGCGCCCGCCGTCGAAATGCCCACGCCAGCCGCCAGTCAGAACTATCAGTATTGCAACCTCGACCATAGCGAATCAGCCAGCACCGCGCTCGCTGAGGAAGTGGCGTTGGCAATCGCCTACAACGGCATCAGCCAGGCGGTGATGCTGGTGACACCGAGTGACCTGGAAGACTTCATCGTCGGTTTCAGCCTGGGTAGCGGGATCATCAGTGACGTGTCCGACCTCTATGACCTGCAACTCAGCGGGTCCGGTTCGGCGCAGTACGCGCAGGTCAGTATTTCCAGCCGCGCGTTCTGGAACCTCAAACAGCAGCGCCGGCAACTGGCCGGTACCAGCGGTTGTGGACTCTGTGGCGTCGAAGCGGTTGAGCAAGCCTTGCCGCAACTCAACATATTGCCGGGCGCCCCCTTACCGCCCGCACAATGGCTTGAAGGCCTGCGCCAGCGCATCGGTGAATTCCAGCCATTGGGCCAATACAGCGGCGCAGTGCACGCCGCTGTGTTCATGAACAACCAGGGCGAGTTGCTGCTGGGGCGTGAAGACATCGGCCGGCACAACGCGCTCGACAAGCTGATTGGCGCGCTGATCCGCCAGAACATCCCGATGGCAGGTGGACTGGTGATAGTCACCAGCCGTTGCAGCCTCGAACTGATCCAGAAAGTGCTGCGCGCCGGCATCCAGACACTGGTCAGCCTGTCGTCGCCCACCGGCCTGGCCGTGCAATGGGCACGCCGGCACAACCTCAATCTTATCCACCTGCCGCAAAAAAGTGCGCCGCGGGTCTACAGCCCTGCGACGGAGAACCAAGCGTGAGTCAACATCGTCAAGCCGACCAGAAACCCGTCCCCCGCTACAAACCCTACAAAGGCCCAGCCGGTGGCTGGGGCGCGCTGATCAGCGTCGCCCAGGCCTGGTTGACCAGTGATAACGCGCTGAAAAACCTCCGCATAATGCTCAAGACCAACCAGAACGGCGGCTTCGACTGCCCCGGTTGCGCCTGGGGCGACTCTCCGGAAAAGGGCATGGTGATGTTCTGCGAGAACGGCGCCAAGGCGGTCAACTGGGAAGCCACCAAGCGCCGGGTCGATGCCGCTTTCTTCGCCAAGCACAGCGTCAGCTCGCTGCTGGAACAAAGTGACTACTGGCTCGAATACCAGGGCCGGTTGACCGAGCCGATGAGCTACAACGCCGAAACCGACCGCTACACTCCCATCAGCTGGGAAGCAGCCTTCGCGCTGATCGGTAAACACCTGCAGAACCTGCCGAGTCCGAATCAGGCCGAGTTCTACACGTCGGGCCGCGCCAGCAACGAAGCGGCGTATCTCTATCAGCTGTTCGTCCGTGCGTTCGGCACCAATAACTTCCCCGACTGTTCAAACATGTGCCACGAGGCCAGCGGTGTGGCCATGGCGCAGAGTGTCGGTGTCGGCAAAGGCACCGTGACCTTCGACGACTTCGAACACGCGGACGCGATTTTCGTCTGGGGCCAGAACCCCGGCACCAACCATCCACGGATGCTCGAACCTCTGCGCGAAGCAGTGAAGCGCGGCGCTCAGGTGGTGTGCATCAACCCGCTCAAAGAGCGTGGCCTGGAGCGTTTCCAGCACCCACAGCACCCGATCGAAATGCTCACCAACGGTGACAAGCCGACCAACACCGCGTACTTCCGCCCAGCGTTGGGTGGTGACATGGCGCTGCTGCGCGGCATGGCCAAGTTCCTGCTGCAATGGGAACGCGAGGCGCAGCAAACCGACGCGCCATCGGTGTTCGACCACGACTTCCTCAACGAACACACCGTCAGCGTGCTCGACTACCTGGGCGAAATCGACGACACCTCATGGGAGCAGATCGTCGAGCAGTCCGGGCTGACTCTGGAGGAGATCGAGCAAGCGGCGCGCATGTACGCCAAAGGCAAGAATGTGATCATGTGCTGGGCGATGGGCATTACCCAGCACCGGCACTCGGTGGCGACCATCCAGGAAATCGCCAACCTGATGCTGCTGCGCGGCAACATCGGTCGGCCGGGCGCGGGCCTGTGCCCGGTGCGTGGGCACAGCAACGTGCAAGGCGACCGGACCATGGGCATCAACGAACGCCCACCGGCGTTTTTCCTCGATGCCCTGGAGCGCCGCTTCCAGTTCAAGGTGCCGCGTGAAAACGGTCACAACGTGGTCGAGGCCATCCACGCGATGCTCGACGGTCGCTCGAAAGTCTTCATCGGTCTGGGCGGCAACTTTGCCCAAGCCACGCCGGACAGCCCACGGACCTTCCAGGCCCTGAGCAATTGCGACCTCACCGTGCAAATCAGCACCAAGCTCAACCGCAGCCATCTGGCGCACGGTAAAGAGGCGCTGATCCTGCCGTGCCTGGGGCGCACCGACATCGACTTGCAAACCGAAGGGGCGCAAGCGGTGACCGTTGAAGATTCGTTCAGCATGGTTCACGCCTCCAACGGCCAACTGCAGCCGTTGTCGAAACAGATGCGCTCGGAGCCGTCGATCATCGCCGGCATCGCTGCCGCAACCTTGGGCACCACGCCTGTCGACTGGAATTGGCTGGTGGCCGATTACCGCCGTATCCGCGAACTGATTGCCGACACTATTCCGGGCTTCAAGGACTTCAACCAGAAAATCGAGAACCCGGGCGGCTTTTATCTCGGCAACAGCGCACGTGCCCGGCGCTGGCACACGCCGTCGGGCCGCGCCAATTTCCGCCCGAACATCCTGCCAGCTGATCTGGTACACGAGCGCACCCGCACCACCGGGCAGTTACCAGACCTGATCATGCAATCGATGCGCTCTCACGATCAGTACAACACCACCATTTACGGTCTCGACGACCGTTATCGTGGGGTCAAGGGCCAGCGTGACGTGCTGTTCGTCAACGAAGCCGACATCATCCGCCTGGGTTTCAAACCGGGGCAGAAAGCCGATATCGTATCGATCTGGGATGACGGCCGTGAGCGCCGCGTCAAAGGCTTCACCTTGCTGGCGTTCGATATTCCCGCCGGACAAGCCGCCGCCTACTACCCGGAAGTGAACCCGTTGGTGCCGCTGGAAAGCATCGGTGATGGCAGCCACACACCGACCTCCAAGTTCGTGGCGATCCGTTTGGAAGCAGCAAGCGAAACCGGGTTGATCATGGCGAAGTCTGCCTGAGACAAAGTCAAACCTCTGTGGCGAGGGAGCTTGCTCCCGCTCGGGTGCGTAGCAGCCGTGAACCTTGGGGCCGCTTCGCGACCCAACGGGAGCAAGTTCCCTCGCCACAGGACTATGTTCACCTCACTGACGCGGTGTTGGAACACTTTTCAAACGCCCACAAAAAAGGCCGCTTTTGTATCAAAGCGGCCTGTCGCAAGTAGCTAAAGACCCGCGAAAATCCATTAAGTTCCGTCTATAAAACAATAACTTAGCAAATTGTGCACAAGTCGTGTTACTCGTCGGATTTCTATTGTAACCATCGCGACACAGCCTCAGGATCGCGCCGTCATCCCTTTGAGGCTCCTCTCATGAAGTTCTCCTCGATTCTCTTGTTGTCCCTTGGCCTGATCAGTGGCGCCGCATCTGCCGGTGGCACCGCCGAGGCAGGTGTTGGCGGCGCATTGGGCGGGGTACTTGGCTCAGTGGTTGGTCAATCGCTGGGTGGCAGCACCGGCTCGACCATTGGTGCAGCCCTGGGCGGCGCCGGCGGTAGTGCGGTAGGTGCCAACAGACACAGCCGTGGCGAAGCCGCCATCGGTGGTGCGCTAGGCGCAGCCGGCGGTAACGTGGTCGGCCGCAGCATGGGCGGCACTACGGGCAGCCTGATCGGCGCAGCCGCCGGCGGTGGCGTGGGCGGTGCGCTGGGTAACCATATGGGCAACAGCAGCTATGACGAAGACCGTGGCGGTCGTGACCGTGGTGGCCGCCGTTACTACCGCGATGATGACGATGACCACCGCGGTCGTGGCCACGCCTACGGCCATCGCAAGCATCACCACCGGTACTATCGCGACTGATACTCGAGTAGTGTCACGCAACGGATTCCAAAAAAATCGCAGCCCTCGGGCTGCGATTTTTCGTTTCACACCACCAACCGCTCCAACGCCCCGCGTAACCCGGCAGGAATCGCCACCGGCTGATTCGAGGCCCGATCCACAAACACATGCACAAAGCGCCCTGCCGCACAGGCGTCCACTTCCCCGGCCTTGAACACCGCCAGTTCGTATTGCACCGAACTGCTGCCCAACTTGCCCACCCGCAAACCGATTTCAATGCGCTCGGGAAAAGCGATCGAGGCGAAGTAATCGCACGCCGAACTCACCACAAACCCCACCACTTCACCGCCGTGAATATCCAGACCACCGACTTCGATCAGATAGGTATTCACCGCCGTGTCGAAGAAACTGTAATAGGTCACGTTATTCACATGCCCATAGACATCGTTGTCGTGCCAGCGGGTGATGATCGGCTGGAAGTAGCGGTAGTCGGAGCGCTGGGGTATCGGGTTGGACATCAGTGTCGGTTCCTGGAATTGAACAGCCAGTCTAAGGCGAAAACCGCCCGGCCCGCTCCTACATGAGTGACAGTTCAGTCAGCCAGATTCGCTTCGGCCCACTCGCGTACCTCGGCATACGGATAATCCTCCAGCGCTGCAAACCCCGGAATCGCTCGCGCCTTGAGCTTGGTAAACAACGGCACGCTGATACCGCACAAGAATCGCGTCAGCCGTTCCGCACGCGGTAGATCGCCGCTATACGCCTCATGCCTGTGGATAAAGTCGCCACACAGCGACTCGAAGTTTTTATCCACAAGCGCCGGCAGCTCAGGCGGTTCCGGCAGACGGGCCACCTGCCCATGACACACCGAACAATGCCCGCACTGCTGCGGCGCATTGTCGTCACCGAAGTACTGCGCCAATCGATAACCCAGGCAGTGCTCGGTGGCGAACAGATCGAGCATCGCGTGGATACGTGCGATTTCGGTACGTTCATGTTGCGTGAAATAACCATGCAACTCGGCACTCAACGCCTGGGCATCGAAGTCCGCCAGCAGCAGGCTGTAGACCTCGGTCATCTGCTTGCTTTCCAGCTCGACCCAGCCCTTCTCCTGGAAGTAATCCAGCGCCTTGACTACCCGGTTGCGCTCGGCTTGATGCTGTTGGTACAGCGCCTCGAAATTCACCGTGGCCCAGGTTCGCGCACGGCTGGAGGTCTGGATGATCGCCGCGACAAAGTCCCGTCGCTCGCCTTCGAAACGTGCCAACAAGGCTTCAGGCTCCAGCAGGAACTTGAAACGGTATTCGGCAAAGTAGGCGTAACGCGGGGCGATCAAGCCTTTGAGTTCAAGTTGCACCAGCAAGGTCTTGAGCGGCAATTGGCGGATATTGCTCTGGTCAGCCAGCGGTCCCAGTAAAAACTCCCACTGCCCATCTGGCGCGGCCGCTTGCAGTTCGTCGAGCACACAGCGGATGCCGTCCAGCTCCGGCGTGTCGCCGTACACGAAGTTTTCCAACACGTTGAGGCTGTCGCGGTTGGCCAGCACCAGGCAGTCGGAAGGCTGCCCGTCACGCCCGGCACGGCCAATTTCCTGACTGTAGTTTTCGATGGATTTCGGCAGGTCAAAATGCACCACGTTGCGGATATCGCTCTTGTCGATACCCATCCCGAACGCGATGGTGGCGACGATGCAATTGGACTGCCCGCCCATGAATCGACGCTGAATGGCTTCCCGCTGTTCATGGGGCAAACCGGCGTGATAGGCCTCGGCCTGAAGACCGTTCTGGCTCAGGTGCTGGGCAATCTGCTCGGCGGTTTTCTGCAAGGTCACGTAGACGATGCTCGGCTGCCCGGCACGCTGGCCCATCCACTCCACCAGACGCCGGCGCTTGTCCTGGCCACGCACCGGTTCAACCAGCAAATTCAGGTTGGGCCGGTAGAAACCGGTGGTCACCACATCGTTCGCCGCGATGGCGAATTTCGCCTGCATGTCGGCGATCACTTTGGGCGTGGCAGTGGCGGTCAGTAGCAAGGCTTGCGGGATGTTGAACTGGCGCTGGTAGTCCGGCAGTTTCAAATAGTCGGGCCTGAAGTTGTGGCCCCACTCGGAGATACAGTGCGCCTCGTCCACCACCAGCAACGAGATCGGCACTTGCTGCAAAAAGTTGCGAAAGCGCTCGTTCTTCAAGCGCTCCACGGAAATCATCAGGATCTTCAATTCGCCGGAACGCGCCCGCGCCATTACCTCGTTGGCGTCATCGCGGCTCTGCGCCGAATCGATACTCGCCGCGGCAATCCCGTGGCGCTGCAAGAACGCCAATTGGTCCTGCATCAGCGCCAGCAACGGCGACACCACCAGCGTCAGGTGCGGCAGCAACAAGGCCGGCAACTGATAGCACAAGGATTTGCCGGAGCCGGTCGGGAAAATCGCCGCCGCCGAGCGCCCGGCCAACACTGCACTGACCGCCGCCTCCTGGCCGGGCCGGAACTGTGGATAACCAAAGACCTGTTCGAGGGTGTTGTGCATAAGCTGTCACTCCGTTGACTGCTGCCATGCCGAAAGCCTAGCCGGCCAAAGCAGCGAGTCGAGAAAAGGTCGGGCGCAAAAGAGATACGGGATGATACAGGGAGGGCGTGTCGCAAGAGCATCGATCGTTCCGCGCCGGACGTGGAACGATCGTAAACGAATGAGTCGAGCCTACATTTGGGCCCGACAGTCGACCCACTTCACGCCGTTGCGCTGATTCGCCGCAATCAACGCGGGAACGGCCTTCGGTGCCTTGTCGTGGATGTCATGGAACAGGATGATCCCGCGGCGCCATAGCAGCATCAGGGTCTGCACACGTTGGGTCGCGGCGTCTGCGTTGATCTGTTTGCTCCAGTCCTGGGAGTCGATGCCCCAAAGCATCACTTTCAGCCCCTGAGCCTTGAAGAACCCGGCGCTATCGCTGCGACGCTGGCCATACGGTGGGCGAAACAACGACTGATAGTCATCCGGAACCGTACCGCGTACCAGCGTCACCGAACGGTTGATCGACGATTGCCACTCGCTCCAGGCGCTGTGGGATTTGTGCTCCCAGCCATGCAGGGCAACGCACTGGCCTCGGTACAACTCGCGCATTTTGTCTGGCGAAGATTGACGCAAGCGTGCCTGAAAGGGCTCGCCGAGCACAAAGAACACGCCGTGCAAATCGTTGGCCCGCAGCACATTGGCCACGGTATCGGTGTGCTTGTCGATGCCACTCGGGCCATCGTCGAACGTCAGCAGAAACTGTCGGTCGGCCAGCTCATCGCCGGTCAGTTCGGCGCTGTCGAAGCGCTCGATCTCGCTGCTGATCCTCGGGAACAACGCGGCCAGACGCAGTTGCTCGTTCAAATACTGCTCGTGAAATACCCGGCTGACCGAAGCCCATGCGGCATAGGCCGGGACGACCTCGCCGGTGAAGCTAGCCGCCTGCTGACGCAAATCGTCGAGACCACGCACCTGTGGACAAAACAGCTCGGCCTCGCAGTTCTGGCTGGCGCTGCGGTAGTTGCTCAATAGCCGGTCCCAGAAACGCTGGCGCACCTGCTCCACGGATTTGAACTCGACTTGCTTCAAACCCAAACGCTGCTTGAGGGCGTTTTCGTCCAGTGCTTCGCTGGCCAGCAACGCCTTGCCGAACATCAGCATCTCGGCGCGCGAGGCCGTATCGAAACCCGCCTCAGTGGCCAGCGAGCCTGGCCAGCCGCCGCGATCAATCGTCGCGAACACCGCCGCACCCACCGCGTGCGCGGTGTTTGCCCACAGGCAACCGAGCAGTAAAAACGTAAAAACCCGCAACCGCATACCCAGCTCCTTAAATGCACAACGCGCCGATAGAGGCGCGTTATGGGGTCAACTCAACGCAAACCGATCAGCGGTTTTGCACGCGCTCGATCGCCTTGTCATACACCGGGTTGGCTTTTTGCTGCTTGGCCAACTGGTAATGACGCAATGCGTCGGGGAACTGATTCGCCGCTTCATAGATACGGGCGATGTTGTAGTAGGAACTGGCGCGAACAGTGGCAGCCGAATTGCCGCTGGCCAGAGCGATAGCCTTGCGGTTGGCCCAGATCGACTCGGCAGTGTTGCCGGCCTTCTGATACGCCAGACCCAGGTTGCTGTAGGCCTGACCGAAACCGTTGTTCAGTTCGATAGCCTGACGATAGAAGTCGATCGCCTGCGGCAGGTCGCCGGCGTGGTAGGCCGCTTCGCCTTTCTGGTTCAGGCTTTTCGCATCCGACAGTGCCGAAGCACTGACCGCAACGGCAGTGACGGCAACGCTGTCATCAAGCAACGGCGAGACTTCGTTCAATACGTTCTTGGCATCGACCTGCGAGCCCGTGAAGTTGTTGATGTCCTGGAAATCGCCGCTGCCGGTCATGCGGAATACGGTCCACAGGTTGCCACTGCGGTTTTGCGGCACGTAGTAAGTGCGTACCAGCGATTGGCCCATGTACACGAACACTTTGGCCTGGCTGTTGGAGAGCTCACTCGAGCTTGGATTACCGCCGTTACTGAAGTCATGCACGGCGTAAACGTAGCTCTCGCCGT
This sequence comes from Pseudomonas sp. FW306-02-D09B, assembly GCF_058782685.1. NCBI lineage: Bacteria > Pseudomonadati > Pseudomonadota > Gammaproteobacteria > Pseudomonadales > Pseudomonadaceae > Pseudomonas > Pseudomonas sp. FW306-02-D09B. Next base: position 152,552 of record NZ_JBYSXY010000010.1, on the reverse strand, counting down.
AGTGCTTTTTCTCCAGGGTGATGGTTTCCGGGCCATAGCTGGTGGTGTCATCGACATCCAGATGAGCGTCGGTGCCCTGCTTGCTGCCGAAGTAGATGTTGTTGCCGGGGAAGATCATATGCGAGTCGAGGTCCCGCGGGGTTGCGCCCCAGGTCAGCACCACTCGCAGGCCGTCGAGGTTGGTCATCACCGGGCTGACGGCATAGGTCATGCCCTTGCACGGGCACTTGACCACCAGGTTGGAGTAACCCGGCTTCTTGATGATCAGCAGGTTGCTGGCGTCATCGGCAAAATCGGCGGTCAGGCTGACCTGGCCCTGAGCATTGGTACGCCCCACCACGTTCTGCGCGCCGTTGCGTTGCAACAGCACTTCAGCGTCGGCGATCTTCTGATCCTTGACCACCGCACTCAACACCTCGATCGGCAGTTGTTCAGCCTGCGCCGAGCCAAAAGCGGCCCACAGCGACAAAATCGAAGCCATACGATGCAATCGCATACCTAATTCCCTTTAAGTGTTTAAACAGACGTCGAGAAACGCCCTACGGATTCTGGCGCGCACCATACCGAAATTTGCCGCGTTTCGCCTGACAATCGCGTAGGAAAATTGACCTCTAGGGGATTCGCTGAAAAAACCTCGGGCGGTGCGTAGTCCCCAGCCTTAAGAGCAAGTAAACCCCCTACAAAACCTGTCCATTCGGGCTGTCTTGCGAGACTTCGGGATCGGGTTCTATAGTTTGCGGCGCGGCTAAACCCCGTGTGTCGGCCTGCAGGAGCGACGCCGCGACTTCCTACAGGACACGTTCAATGAACCCGCACGATCCGTCTAACAACCGCTATCGCCCACTCAAAACCAACTACAGCGAAACCCCGGTCCTGGTCATCGACACCGAGGCCACCCCCCACGCCATCCTGGACGCCGCCCGACAACGCATCCGCGCCTCCAGCGACCTGCTCGAAACGCTTTATTGCCTGTGCTTCAAGCAAGCGGATGTGAAAGACATTCCGAATATCGTCAATGCGCTTTATCTGCTGACTCAGGATGGGAGTGAGTTGCTTGAGGTGGCTCGGCAGCGGATGACGAGGTGAAAAACATGGCCAACCCCAGCAAACCCATAGAGACACAAAACACCATCGACCATGCTGCCTACGATGTATGGTTCAGGGAGCAAGTACAAGCCAGCATCAACGATCTTCGTCCCAGCATTGAAGATGACGAAGCCAAGCGCTTTATGGCTGAAAAACGAGACGTCCTACGTCGGCAGACAGACCGATAGACACGGCCTTACCAATCTTCGTCCCCGTCCTACAACCTCGTGCTCCTTGTCGGCTATCGCCAGCCGGCACACCACACCTATAGTCGTTAGCGTCGCTGCAAAATCAGCGGCTCGGGCTTGGTCACCCGAATAGCTCATATATCCGCGTCCGTTGTATGCTGCCGGCACATCAAGTGCCTGCACGCTATATGGTGGCTGTGTTTGGGACGCCCTCGGGCGTGCCAGGAATGTGAGCCTCACTGGTTGACCAACCCGAACACAGTCCGCCTCCTTCGCTTGGTCACGATGGCGGCGGTTACTCCTGATGCATTTGAGGCTACAAAAAATGAATTCATGGAATCCGTTCACCGATCGCTACCGCCCACTCCAAACCAACCTCACCGATTCCCCGCTCCTGATCATCGACACAGAGGCCGATCCGCAAGACATCCTCGAAGCCGCCCTACAACGCATCCGCGCCTCCAGCGACCTGCTCGAAACCCTGCACTGCCAATGCTTCAAACACGGCGATATCAAAGACATCCCCCATATCACCCACGCCCTGTACCTGCTGACTCAAGATGGCTGCGATCTACTCCAGGTTGCCCAGCAACGCATGCTGAACTGGAAAGCGCCGTCCTGAAGTCCGAGTGAGCAGATCGTTCTCACGTTCTGCGTGAGAACGATCAAACACCAGTTACAACTGAACAGATGAAAGTCCATTCATGCTGATCAGCATTGCCCGAAAGTAAGCCAATGGCGTACATTAACAATGATTTTCATTGAGACTCCAATCTTCACTCGTCGAGCCAAAGAACTATTAGATGATGATGCCTATATCGCCTTGCAGAAGGTGCTGGTGCTAAACCCCTCGGCTGGCGACGTCATCGAAGGGACAGCCGGGATTCGAAAAATGCGGGTCGCGGCCAAGGGGCACGGCAAACGAGGAGGAGCCCGAGTGATTTACTACCATTTCGTCTCGGCATCGCAGATCGCTTTGTTGATGATCTACCCTAAAAATGAGCAACAAGACCTAACCGCCGATGAACGCAAAGCGTTGAAAGCCGTCATCGAACACTGGAGATAACCATGAGCAAGTTTTTTGATGAGCTGATGGAAAGCGTGCAACAGATGGACGAGATCGTACGGGGTGAACGCCTGCCTTCCCGCGAATTCCATGTTGACGCGTTGCAAGTCAAAGAAATTCGTAAGGCTACCGGTCTGACTCAGGCCAAATTCGCAGCGTTGATCGACGTCCAACTCGGCACTCTGCGCAATTGGGAGCAGGGCCGTCGAGAACCGACAGGACCAGCCAAAGCCCTGCTGAAAGCCATACACAATGACCCTGTCCATGTGTTGAGCGCGTTAGCCGGTTGAACGGTACAACGTCGCCATATCTCATCGCAGGGTCCCAGAGCGCGGGAACCATCAAAGATCTTGACTCTCCACGAAACCGTTTTTCCAACTGTCCACATTCCATAAAACGTGGACAGCTGTCGCATGCGTAAACTTTAAGAGTCAAGAGGTTTCAGGAAATACCTACGGGAATGCCGTTGCGATGGATGCTCCAGCACCGCCATGACGCATAGGTCGACACCATTACCCTAAGCGTCGGAGTCAGGAGGCGAGTACAAGCCAACATCGACAGCCTTTGGCCCGGCATTGAAGATGAGAAAGCCAAGCGTCTATGGCAAAAAACGAGATGCCCTACATCGGAGGCGACCTACTTCAGGTTGCCCAGCAACGCATGCTGAACTGGAAAGCGCCTACCTGACACACCACACGCGCTGGCACGCCACGTTCCTGTAGGAGCCTGGCTTGCCAGCGATGAACGCACCGCGTGTTTTCAGACATAAATGAAAGAAACAGCAGCCCCGAGACTGCCGTCATGAGCCAATTAACCTTCAAACAAAAACAAGCGCATTACGAAAAAGTCCGCCGCTCAAACTACTTGGCCAGCCTACGCCTCGCCGGATTCGACACGTCACAGGCAGACCTCGACAAACCACTTCCTACACGAGAAGAAGTGCTCGCAAAGTACCGACAAGACGAACCTCCAACCTCTGCTTCTGCCCTTCCCCCCAAGCCCGACGGCCAATAAGATCCCCATAAGCCCAACCGGACGTCCCGTAATGAACCTCGCACCCAACTTCCCCGACGATCATGTCATGCACCTGCTAATGCAGCTGCTGCACGAAGAACTCGGCCTGCCCGAACGCAAAACCATCACCCTCAGCACCTCGATCAATTTCGACCTCGGCTGCGATGGCTCAGACGCCCGGCACCTGATGGAAACCCTGGAAGAACAATTCGCGATCGACCTCGTCGACTACGACGCCTATCGCTATTTTCACCCCGAAGGCTTTGACGTGTTTCTCAAACGACGGGCCAAGGGACGTGGCGACAAAGTCCCGCTGACCATTGGCATGCTCTACCAGGCCATCAAGGCGCAACGCTGGTATACGCAAGATTTAGAAGGCAAGTGACTTGCGTCATAACGTGAACGCGTTCTGAAGCGACTCGAGTCTCGCCTTCGCTCCACCGATGAAGAAACGCATTCAGCAAAAGCCATTGCTGCTTCGACTCTTCGAGAGTTGAGGGAAAGACATAGACGTCTATCCTCAGCTAACGCACCTCGGAGTTCCAGACTCCAGGACGTATATCCCATACCAAAGTCTCAAGGCACCCGCTGTGCAGGTGCTAGCAAAATGATGCCATCCAGTTTAATCTCACTCCAATGCTGAGTGACATCTACAAGATATATGGTACTCAGCTTACCTAGCATGAGAAATGGATGCCATGAAGTCCCAGGATCAGGACACGGTAGATTCCCGCCTCCAAATCAGTATTTGTCTTGAGTACTGCGGTACCGCTGCACCTCGAAAAAGTCATACAACAACCCTTCCGCCTCAACCAACATCAAACAAACAAAGCAGCAACTGTCACCAGAAAAAAACAACAATTACGACTCAAGTAAATTGTACTTTACTGCCCTACCAAAACAGTGGCAGAGCGATAACAACTACTCGAAAGTGCAGACGACACAATTACACTCAGGACGACCGTTAGTCGACTACAAGCTTAAACCTCTAAATCGATTGGGCGCATTTCTATGAGCGATGGCGGAAATCCTAAAACAACAATTTCTAGCTTACTAAATAAATACAAACAACAATTAGATGGTCCGCTATGGGAAAAATATTGCGAACAAATTCTAAGAAAGCAATATGGATTTAAATATTTCACATATGTGCCGGCAGACGACAGAGGTGATCATGGAATTGAATTTTTCACTTCAGACGGGACGATATATCAGTGCTATTTTCCAAAGCCAGATTACTCCATGGCGGAATACAAGAAAAAAGTTACAAAAAAAATAACGGACGACCTGAAAAAACTTGAGAAATACAAAGTAGAAATTAAGAAATTAATTGGCGACCTAAAAATAACTCATTGGATCTTAATGATCCCTGAAATAAAGAGTCGTGACTTAATCAAAAAATGCAAGGTCAAAGAAAAGGAGGTCCGACTTCAAAGCCTCGACTTTATAGATAATTTTTTTCAAGTCAAAATCGAAACAGATGAAAGCTTTCCAGAAGCTGCTTTAACCGCAAGGCATCTAGTCCTAGAAAAAGTCGACCTTGAAGTAAACCCTGTTAGCCATGTAGATATTGAAAACTGGATGAGTTCCAATTCGACATTCCATGAAAACCTTAAAAGAAAATCTAACGCAATTTTAAAAGACCGCGCTACAGAAATATTCAAAGAAGAGCAAGTAACAAAATATATACAGCTCAATGAACTAATGGATTACTACCGCGCAGTATTTCCTCAAATTGAAACAGACATTTTTGTCCAAGCAATTGAAAGTCTGGATCGTACAAAAAGCGACTTTCACTATGGGGGCTTAACACCTCAAGAAGTACTTAAAGAGCTTCTAAAGCTAAACAGAGATTCATTCCTGAATAGCAACCATAACATATCGACTAGGAATATTGAACTTTTAGCCACAGGCCATCTTGCAAAATGGCTAGCCGAATGCAATTTGGAGTTTGTCATATATGAATAACACCATAGCTGAAAGCACATCAACGCTAAAAATTAGTGAACAAGGCTACCCTCTACCTATCGAAATGCGGCCACTCTGGCGCATATCGCTGATCATAATTTCCCTGAATAACTTGAAAGACAAAAACTCACAAGTAACAATAAACAAAATAAAGGTTGCTGTTTGGATGTTAATTCGAAAACAGCAGTGGGCCTTTTATGTCGAAAGGTTAACCAACAAAGACACTTTCGATATTTCAATTGACAGAAGTGACGAGAAAGCTATTGAGCTGTGCCTAGCCAAAAACCTAATCCTTATAGAAGACTCCAGACTTAGTCTCACCGAACTCGGGATCTCGCTGAACTCATTAATTAGCGAGGAGAATATTCTAACTAGCGAAGTCGATTTTCTTCAATCTATATCTTCAAGCCTAACTAACACGGCAGTTTCTAAAATTCTAGGAGAGTAAAATGCTTGGTTTGAACCTTGAAGAAATAAAAATTTACTCTGAAACCTCAGAAGGGGTATTCTCAACTGTAATTCCGTTAAAGCCAGGTCTAAATATAATTCGAGCCGAAAACACCTCCGGCAAATCAACCTGCATAAATGCAATAGCTTACGCACTTGGATTAGAAGCTATTCTTGGCCCGAGTAGAAAACAACCTTTCCCCAAATCGATGTACAGCTATCTTCTTAAAAACAAAGGCTCTGAGCATCACAATAAAGTTCTTTTTTCCGGCGTCGAGCTATCGCTATCTAATAGATCAGGAGTGAAAGCTTGTCTTAAACGGGAGGCACTAGGCAACCCGAACAAAATAACTGTGATTGTTGAGGGAGAAACTACAAGAGATTATTTTTTGGGGGCAGCGGGAGACATAGGGTCTGCAAAAAGCACATTTGGTTTTCATTTTTGGCTGGAGCGTTTTATCGGCTGGACACTACCAAAAGTTGTCACCTACGAAGGCAGGGAAACTCCTTTATATCTAGAGTGCATATTCCCTCTTTTCTTCATCGAGCAAAAAAGAGGTTGGTCTGAAATACAAGCCAACACACCAAGCTACTATAAAATAAAAAACGTAAAATCCTCCGCAACTGAATTTGTCTTAGGGCTTGAAGATTACGCTGAAAGAAATAAAATTGCCCAACTAAGAAAAAGCATAGACGAATTGCAGAGCGAATGGGATAAAAACATCACTGCGTCTTTCTCAATCGCAGAGCTAAACTCCATTCAATTAAAAGCGCACCTACAACTAGACAATGAGCTTGGTGCGAATCCAATTTCTTTTATCTTCCCTTCAGGAAATATTACTTTAACATTAGATCAAAGACTCCGCAGCCTTCAAAATAGGCTCAACGAAATAACTAGCAACTCGAAGAAAAGAATTATACATGAGCCATTATTAGAAAAAAGCAAAGCACTATTTCAGACAAATAAAACAATAGAAAGCCTTGAACTGAAATTCGAAAGCCTTTTGTCGTCAGAATTTAAATCACAACAGAAGCTCGACTTAATCGAGAATGACCTAGATCGCTACAAACAATTGAAACGATTACAAGATGTCGGCAGTAAGGCTGACCTTCCTGTTGTCACAAAAAATTGCCCTATATGCGAAAGTGAAATGTATGAGAGCTTAGTCAAGCCAAATGCATCTATCAAACCGTTATCCGTAGAGCAAAATGTCGAATACTTAAAAAACCAAAAAGACTTCTATCAAAAAATAATACTAAATCAATCAGCAACAGCAAAAAATCTTCAGCTTGAAATAAATGCTCGCAATGAGCAGAAAAATCTATTACATGCAGAAATTACAACTCTAAGGAAAGATGAGGAAAATTTAAATAAGGATGAAATATCTCTACTCAGAGAACGAATTGAAACAGAGCAATCCATTCGAGAAACAAAGAAAATTCAAATACAAGAACTTAAGCTCAACACGAGAGCTCTCGCCATTCATAAAGATTGGAGCCTTTCAAAGGGAGCATTGGAGCAGGCAAAAAAACGTGCAACAACAAGCATATCCTCCAACATATTGACCACTCTTGAAGAAACACTAAAATCCAACCTAATGAAGTTCGGTTACAACAGTTCTGACATCAACGCCATTAAAGTATCTAGACTCACATACAGACCCGAGCTTGACGGATTCGACATAGTCGCGGACTCTTCCGCTAGTGATTACATACGAATTATTTGGTCATACACACTAGCACTGCTAGAGCTTTCAAGTGTCTATGAACAGGTCAAACATTCTGGCTTTGTCGTTTTTGACGAGCCAAGACAACACGAAGCTAATAAAAAAGATTTCGGATCACTCATAAAAAAAGCAACCCACACCGAAAATTTTGGTGGCCAAGTTATTATTGCAACAAGCATTGATCTCAATGAAATACTAACAGCCGAAGACTATGACAACATTAACATCATCAATTTTGATGACTACATACTCCAACCGAGCAATGGCTAAAGTCTCACGTACAAAAAAGCCGCCCCTAAGGGCGGCTTTCTCTTACCTCAAACCACTACCGATACTTACAACTTCGGCCCAGCAGCCTTGATCGCGTCGCTCACTTCGAACTTCTTGAAGTTCTCAATGAACAGACCCGCCAGCGCTTTAGCAGCTTCGTCGTAAGCAGCCTTGTCAGCCCAGGTGTTACGTGGGTTCAACAGGCCAGTCTCAACGCCTGGCACAGCCAGTGGCACGTCGAGGTTGATGGTGTCGAGGTGTTCGGTGGCTGCACCGATCAACGCGCCGCTCTGGATTGCTGCGATCACGCCGCGAGTGGTCGGGATGTTGAAGCGTTTGCCGACGCCGTAGCCGCCGCCGGTCCAGCCGGTGTTGACCAGGTAGACCTTGGAGCCGAAGCCGCGGATGCGCTTGATCAGCAGTTCTGCGTATTCGCCAGCCGGACGCGGGAAGAACGGTGCGCCGAAGCAGGTGGAGAAGGTCGACTTGATGCCGCTGCCCGAACCCATTTCGGTCGAGCCCACCAGCGCGGTGTAGCCAGACAGGAAGTGGTAGGCCGCTTGTTCTTCATTGAGAATCGACACTGGCGGCAGTACGCCGGTCAGGTCGCAGGTCAGGAAGATCACAGCGTTTGGCTCGCCACCCAGGTTCTTCTCGGAACGCTTGGCAACGTGCTCCAGCGGGTAGGCGGCGCGGCTGTTCTGGGTCAGGCTGACATCGGTGTAGTCGGCGTGCTTGGCGTCGTCGATCACGACGTTTTCCAGGACGGCGCCGTGCTTGATGGCTTTCCAGATGACAGGCTCGTTCTTCTCGGACAGGTCGATGCACTTGGCATAGCAACCGCCTTCGATGTTGAACACCACGCCCTCGCCCCAGCCGTGTTCGTCGTCACCGATCAGGTAACGGCTTTCGTCGGCGGACAGGGTGGTCTTGCCGGTGCCGGACAGACCGAAGAACAGGGTCACGTCGCCTTCTTCGCCGATGTTGGCAGCGCAGTGCATTGGCAGTACGTCGGCGGCCGGCAGCAGGAAGTTCTGCACCGAGAACATGGCTTTCTTCATTTCACCGGCGTAGCGCATGCCGGCGAGCAGCACTTTCTTCTGCGCGAAGTTGATGATCACGCAGCCGTCGGAGTTGGTGCCGTCACGCTCTGGCACGCACTCGAAGTTGGCGACGTTCAGAACTTGCCACTCTTCACGACCAGCCGGGTTGTACTGGGCCGGGTTGATGAACAGGCAACGACCGAACAGGTTCTGCCAGGCAGTCTGGGTGGTCATTTTCACGGCCAGGTAATGCTCTTCGGCAGAACCTACGTGCACGTGGGAAACGAAATGCTCTTGCGCGTTGTTGAACGCCTCAACACGAGCCCACAGGGCATCGAACTTGTCGGCCGGGAACTTGCGGTTGATCGGGCCCCAGGCGATAGCGGCCTGAGTGGTTGGCTCTTCAACAATGAAACGGTCGACGGGCGAACGACCGGTACGGTGACCGGTGCGAACGACCAGCGCGCCGGTATCGGCAAGCTCGCCCTCACCGCGACTCAGGGCTTCTTTAACCAGATCATCAACACTCAGATCGGTGTACACAGCATTATTGGCTTGCGTCATGAGGTTCCCCGTCGGCCAGTGGCCGAGTGCTCCAAACGTTTTGTAGTAGAAAGTCGCGCACTACTACCGCTAAAAAAGTGGGCCGGATTATGCCAGAAAAGCCCAAAAATAGTAGGGCCCTCCCGTCAGGACGGCGTTATTCCGGCGTTTACCAGTGAATTTACCTGCGCTGAAGCGTTTTAGTGACGGGTATCTGACGGCGTATCGACACCCGCTCCGGCGAACAATTGGGTGATATCGGCCGCATCGAACAGGTAGCGCTGGTTGCAGAACTGGCAGTCGATTTCGATGTGGCCACCGTGCTCGACGACCAGTGCCTGAGCATCTTCCTGACCCAGGCTGGACAGCGCGTTTGCAGAACGCTCACGCGAGCAACTGCAATGGAAGCGTAGTTTCTGCACATCAAACAGGCGCACCTGCTCTTCGTGGTAGAGACGATGCAAGATGGTTTCGTTGTCCAGGCTCAGCAATTCATCGGCGGTCAGGGTGCTGCCCAGCGCGGTGATGTGCTGCCAGCTGGCGGCGCGTTCTTCTTCGTCTTTCAGGCGGTCGGCCGGCAGTTGTTGCAGCAGCAGACCACGGGCGCGACGACCGTCGGCGTGCAGCCAGAAGCGCGTGCCGACTTGCTGCGACATGACGAAATAGTTGGTGAAGCAGTCGGCCAGGGTCGCGCCGTCGAGGTCGACGATGCCCTGGTAACGCTGGCCCTGGGTCGGGTCGACGGTGAGCGCCAGCACGCCGTCGGGCATCATGTCGGCCAGAGTCGCGTCAGCGGCGATCAGGTCTGCGTCGTAACGGGCCAGACCACGGATTTCACGCTCGCTGGAGCACTCGATCATCAACAGCGACACCGGGCCTTCGGAACGCGCCTGCAGGATCAGCAAGCCATCGAACTTCAAGGTGCCGACCAGCAGCGCCGCAGCCGCCATCAGTTCGCCAAGCAGTTGCGCGACCGGCTCCGGATAGGGATGTTTGGCGAGGACTTCGGCATAGCTACGCTCCAACGCCACCAGCTCGCCGCGGGTGTCGCTGTCATCGAAGATGAAGCGTTGGGTGAAGTCGGTATCCGGTAGATCAGTCATAGGTCTGGGTATCTGAAGTGAAGACTAAAGGATGACAAGGGCTGAAAGCCGCGCCTTGCGCACCGTTTCGGTGCATTAATATTGGCCATGGCAGGCATTTTATGAACAATCCGGGTTTGTTCCAAGCAAGCTCGAACCGCGACGTAACGATGCTCGCTAGTTTAGCCCCGTTAGCCTGTGGCGAGGGAGCTTGCTCCCGCTGGAGGCCGAAGGACTCCAAGACCCGGCCAACGCGGTGAGGTCAGGTACTACCCGGAAGCTGGGTTTACGGCTGCTTCGCCCGAGCGCGGACCGGCCGGCGGGAGCAAGCTCCCTCGCCACACAAGCGCGATTACTCGCCTGCGTTCCCGCCATGAAACTTGAACAGGTCCCGGCGCTGTTTCTTGCTCGGTTTGCCGTCAGTGCTGACGCCCAACGCACCGGCCTTGCGCTGGGCTGCGGCGTTTTCGCGTTTGGCGATGCTGGCTTCGGTCTCAACGTACAACGACTGGGCCTCAGGGGCGCCACGGCGGACGATCGAGAGTGCCTGGACCACCACGGTGCGCTCATCGAAACCGGCGCGAATCTGAAACTCGTCGCCAATCCTCGGTTCTTTGCCCGGCTTGCAGCGCTCCCCCCGGCAATGCACCTTGCCGCTTTCGATCGCTGCTTTGGCCAACGCACGGGTTTTGTAGAAGCGCGCCGCCCACAACCACTTATCGAGACGGACTTTGTCGTCCTCTTCGTTTTTTTGTGCCATGGGTTTTCCTCATTCTGAAATATTTCTGAACTGTACTACCGTTTCTGTCGTGCCATGAATTTCGCCGGTTCAGCATACAATGCGCGACGCTTTCGAGCCTCGCTCGGCAGCCGAGAATCCGGGCCGTAGATATCTGTCGCCTTTTAACCTTTATTCTGCGTGAATACCGCAAATTCGGCCGCTTTGCGGTGCGAACGGTTCCTCACCGGTTGAGCACATTTGAAGACATTTGACCATTTGACCGTTGTGGGTCTGCGCGAGTGGGTGGCGCTCCCTGATTTGGGAGTCGCGGGCCTGCGGGCGAAGATCGACACCGGCGCCAGCACCTCCAGCCTGCATGCCACCGAAATCGAGCCGTTCGAGCGCGACGGGGAAACGTGGGTGCGTTTCAACGCGCACCTGGGCACGGTGGTGCAGTTGCGTCACCGTCGCTGCGAAGCGCCGCTGGTGACGATGAAGACCATTAAAAGCTCCAATGGCCAAGCACAGGTGCGTTACGTGATCAGTACCACCCTGGCGCTCGGCGATCGGGTTTGGCGAGTGGAGTTCACCCTCGCCTGCCGCAAGTCCATGCGTTATCGCCTGCTGCTCGGTTCCAAAGCCCTGATCGACGGCCAATTGGTGGTCAATCCAGGCATTAAATACGTTCAAGACAAGCCGGTGTTCCCGGTGTCCACTACCTCTTCCACAGGTGTTGCATGAAGATCGCTGTGCTGTCGCGGAACCCGCGTCTGTATTCCACTCGTCGTTTGGTTGAAGCCGGCACCGAACGCGGCCATGAGATGGTGGTGATCGATACCCTGCGCGCCTATATGAACATCGCCAGTCATAAGCCGCAGATCCACTACCGCGGCAAGCCGCTGGAAGGCTTTGACGCTGTGATCCCGCGGATCGGCGCCTCGGTAACTTTTTACGGCTGCGCGGTGTTGCGCCAGTTCGAAATGATGGGCGTGTTCCCGCTCAACGAGTCGGTGGCCATCGCCCGCTCGCGGGACAAACTGCGCTCGCTGCAATTGCTTTCTCGTCGCGGTATCGGTTTGCCGGTCACCGGTTTTGCTCACTCGCCGGACGACATTCCCGACCTGATCGAAATGGTCAACGGCGCACCGTTGGTGATCAAGGTGCTGGAAGGCACTCAGGGCATCGGCGTGGTGATGTGTGAAACGGCGACGGCGGCGGAGTCGGTGATCGAGGCGTTCATGGGCCTCAAGCAGAACATCATGGTTCAGGAATACATCAAGGAAGCCGGCGGCGCGGACATTCGCTGCTTCGTGGTCGGCGACAAGGTGATCGCCGCGATGAAGCGTCAGGCCAAGCCCGGCGAGTTCCGTTCCAACCTGCACCGTGGCGGTAGCGCCAGCCTGATCAAGATCACCCCCGAAGAGCGCATGACCGCGCTGCGTGCGGCCAAGGTCATGGGTTTGAGCGTGGCGGGTGTGGATATCCTGCGTTCCAACCATGGGCCACTGGTGATGGAAGTGAACTCGTCGCCAGGGCTGGAAGGGATCGAAACCACCACCAGCAAGGACGTGGCGGGGATCATCATTCAGCACATCGAGAAGAACGGCGGGCCGAATATGACGCGGACCAAAGGAAAAGGCTAACGCTCGGCCAGTCCCATGGTGGCGAGGGAGCTTGCTCCCGCTGGAGGCCGAAGGACTCCCAAATGCAGCGGTTGTGCTGGATCAGGTTAAACACAATCGCTGGTTTTGCGGTTGCTGCGCAACCGAGCGGGAGCAAGCTCCCTCGCCACAAGGATCGCGACCTGCCGTTAGACAGCATCCCTCGGCAACATCAGCCCAAGCGGCAACCGCACTCGCGCTTCCAGGCCGCCACCGGAGCGGTTGCGCAGTTCAACGTTGCCGCCATGCATCGACGCAATTCGCTTGACGATGGCCAGCCCTAGCCCGGTGCCCTTGCCGCCCCGCGCGCGGTCGCCACGGGTGAACGGGTTGAAGATCGCTTCCAGCTCTGACGGATCGATCCCGGCGCCACGGTCCATGACGCTCAGCACCACGTAAGGCGCACTGACGTCGCCCGAAACATACGCCGCCACCTCAACGCCGCTGCCCGCGTGATGCAAGGCGTTGCCGATCAGGTTGTTCAAGAGACGTTTCATCGAGACCCGGCGCAACGGGAATGGCTGGATCGGCTCCAGGCGTAAGCGCACCCGCTCCTCATTCTGGTTGTAAGGCGCCGCTACTTCGCGCACCAGATCACTCAGGTCGACTTCCTCGACCGACTCGTCCCGACCATCGCGAATGAATGCCAGGAACTGGTCGAGAATCGCGTCCATGTCTTCGATGTCACGCACCATGTCGTCGCTCAGGTCGCTGTGATTACCCATCAGCTCCAGCGACAGACGCAAACGGGTCAACGGTGTGCGCAGGTCGTGTGATACCCCGGCGAGCATCAATTCACGTTCGCGGCCGGCCTGTTCAACGTCTTCCGCCATCTGGTTGAACGCCCGATAGACCTCGGTCATTTCACTCGGCGTGTCGCTGATCGGCAGGCGCACGCTGCGCCCCTGGCCCAGTTGCCGGGCGGCATCGACCAGCCGCTTGAGCGGTTGGTTGAGCTGGCTGACGAAAATCCACGCCGACGCGGTGGATAACAAGCCGATGGCGAGAAACCAGCCGAGGACGTTCCAGATTTTCTGGCCACGCAACGGATGCGGGTACAGCGGTACTTTCAACCAGCCGTCACCCAGGCTCGGGGCCCGAACCCAAAGCGCCGGCGGTGCGTGCATGCGCAATCGCACTTCGGTGTCGGCACCCAGTTCGGCCTGCATCTGGCGTTGGTAGATTTCGCTGTAGGGCCAATGCTGTTCACCCTCGGGAACACCGGCGCCCACCACACGAATCAGTGTCGCGGCATCGGCAATCTTTGCCCGGTTTTCTTCGTCCGCAGCCCAGTAGGCACGCAAGGTCAGCGCGACACCGTGACTGTATTGGCGATCCACCAGCACGTCCTCGTTCATCAACAGATAAACCAGGGTCAGCGCCTTGGAAAACAGCACGACGATCAGCACCAGCCAGAGGGTGCGAGAGAAGAAACTTTGGGGGAACCACACGGGGGTTTTCATAGACAACCGCTACATACTTTGCAGGAGCGAGCGAAGCTCGCAGAATTGCGGATCGCGAATCAACCGGGTGACACGTTACCCGGCTGACCCGCTCCTACAAATCACCGATCACTTGGTCGCGGTGCCGTCCGGAACGAACACGTAACCCACGCCCCAGACCGTTTGAATGTAGCGTGGTTTCGATGGATCAGGCTCGATCATCCGGCGCAGGCGGGAGATCTGGACGTCGATGGAACGCTCCAGTGCATCCCATTCGCGGCCACGGGCCAGATTCATCAGCTTGTCGCGGGTCAGTGGTTGACGCGCATTCATCACCAACGCCTTGAGCACCGCGAATTCACCGGTGGTGAGCATGTGTACTTCGTCGCCGCGCTTGAGTTCGCGAGTCGCCAGCGACAATTCGTAATCACCGAAGGTCACGCTTTCGTCTTCGCTGCCCGGTGCGCCCGGTACGGGAGCCGACTGGCGACGCAGGACCGCTTTGACACGCGCCATCAGCTCGTCCGGGTTGAACGGCTTGGCCAGGTAATCGTCGGCGCCCAGTTCCAGGCCCTTGATACGGCTCAGCTCATCGCCCTTGGCGGTGAGCATGATGATCGGAATCTGATTGTTTGCGCCACGCAAACGACGGCACGCAGTCAGGCCGTCTTCGCCGGGCAACATCAGGTCGAGGACGACCAGGTTGAACACTTCACGCGCCAGCAAACGATCCATCTGTTCGGTGTTCGGTACGGCGCGGGCACGATAGCCCTTGCTGACGAAAAAACGTTCCAGCAGGCTGCTGAGCCCCGGATCGTCGTCAACGATAAGAATTTTTTCGCCTTCAGCAGTTTGTGCAGTGCTGCTCATTGGATGCTCCTTTGATCTCGGTGCGCATTATGGCGTAGCTGCCGTTATACGCACCGTGTGCATTGTTAGCAGATTTTTCCTCTACCGCCAGCGACATGGCCTTTATGCCTACAGCCTGCGATGCCCCCATCGGGCAGAACGGCGGTTATAATGCGCGGCCTTTTGTGTCGGGCAACGTCTGATCGTTACTGCCGGTGGCGGCTTTTTATTTTTCATCGCCCGGCAGTAATTGTTCGATTCCACGGGTCAATGGGATGCCTTTTGATCCAGGTAGCGGCGCTCGCCAGGCCGCTCAACCAGACTCGCCGGGCCTTATTCCCTGCGCCCGCGAGCCTGCTTTCACAATTTGTCAGGTGGTTTTATGGACAGCATCAACAGCCGCATCGCCGAGGAACTCGGTGTACGCCCACAACAGGTCGAAGCGGCCGTCGCGCTACTCGATGAAGGCTCCACGGTGCCCTTCATCGCCCGCTACCGGAAAGAAGTGACCGGCAGCCTCGATGACACGCAATTGCGTCATCTGGAAGAGCGTCTGCGCTACCTGCGAGAACTCGACGAACGGCGCATCAGCATCCTTGCCAGCATCGAAGAGCAAGGCAAGCTGACCCCGCAACTCGAGCGCGATATCAAACTCGCCGACACCAAGACCCGCCTCGAAGACTTGTACCTGCCGTACAAGCAAAAACGCCGCACCAAGGGCCAGATCGCCCTGGAAGCCGGCCTTGGCGAACTGGCCGACGGCCTGTTCAACGACCCGAACCTGACGCCAGACACCGAAGCCGCACGCTTCGTCAACGCTGAAAAAGGCGTGGCGGATGTGAAAGCGGCCCTCGAAGGCGCCAAGTACATCCTCATGGAACGCTTCGCCGAGGACGCCAACCTGCTCGACA
This sequence comes from Pseudomonas sp. FW306-02-D09B, assembly GCF_058782685.1. NCBI lineage: Bacteria > Pseudomonadati > Pseudomonadota > Gammaproteobacteria > Pseudomonadales > Pseudomonadaceae > Pseudomonas > Pseudomonas sp. FW306-02-D09B. Next base: position 136,534 of record NZ_JBYSXY010000010.1, on the reverse strand, counting down.
AGTTGCGCAGTTACCTGAAGCAGGAAGCCACCCTCAGTGCCCGCGTGATCGCCGGCAAGGAAGAAGAAGGCGCCAAGTTCCGCGACTATTTCGAACACGACGAACCGCTGAAAAGCATGCCATCGCACCGCGCCCTGGCGATTTTCCGTGGCCGCAACGAAGGCATTCTCAGCTCCGCGCTGAAAGTCGGTGACGAGCTGCCGGGCACCATGCACCCGTGCGAGGGCATGATCGGTCAGCAATTCGGCATCGCCAACCAGAACCGCCCGGCCGACAAATGGCTCGGTGAAGTGGTGCGCTGGACCTGGAAGGTCAAGCTCTACACCCACCTGGAAACCGACCTGCTCGGCGAGCTGCGTGACGGCGCCGAGACCGAGGCGATCAACGTGTTCGCGCACAACCTGCACGACTTGCTGCTGGCCGCGCCTGCCGGCCCACGCGCCACACTAGGCCTGGACCCGGGCCTGCGCACCGGTTGCAAGGTGGCGGTGGTCGACGCCACCGGCAAGCTGCTGGATCACGCTACGGTTTACCCGCACGTGCCGCACAACAAGTGGGACCAGACCATCGCCGTGCTCGCCGCCCTGTGCGCCAAGCACTCGGTGGACCTGATCGCCATCGGCAACGGCACTGCCAGCCGTGAAACCGACAAGCTCGCCGCGGACCTGATCAAAAAATACCCGGCGATGAAAATGACCAAGGTCATGGTCTCCGAAGCCGGCGCTTCGGTGTACTCGGCCTCGGAACTGGCCTCCAAGGAATTCCCGGACCTCGACGTGTCGATCCGTGGCGCGGTGTCGATTGCCCGTCGCTTGCAAGACCCGCTGGCCGAGCTGGTGAAAATCGACCCGAAATCCATCGGTGTCGGCCAGTACCAGCACGACGTGTCGCAGTTGAAACTGGCGCGCGGCCTGGACGCGGTGGTCGAGGACTGCGTGAACGCCGTTGGCGTCGACGTGAACACCGCCTCCGTTGCGCTGCTGGCCCGCATTTCCGGCCTCAACGCGACCCTGGCGCAGAACATCGTGACCCACCGCGATGAAAACGGTGCATTCAAAACCCGTGCTGCCTTGAAGAAAGTCGCCCGTCTCGGCGAAAAGACCTTCGAACAGGCCGCCGGCTTCCTGCGCGTGATGAACGGTGACAACCCGCTGGACTCCTCCGCGGTTCACCCGGAAGCCTACCCGCTGGTGCAGCGCATCGCCGCTGAAACCGACCGTGACATCCGCTCGCTGATCGGCGACGCCGCTTTCCTCAAGCGTCTCGATCCGAAGAAGTACACCGACGAAACCTTCGGTCTGCCAACGGTCACCGACATCCTGCAAGAACTGGAAAAGCCCGGCCGCGACCCGCGTCCAGAGTTCAAGACTGCCGAGTTCCAGGAAGGCGTCGAAGACCTCAAGGACTTGCAGCTGGGGATGATCCTCGAAGGCGTGGTGACCAACGTGACCAACTTCGGTGCTTTCGTCGATATCGGCGTGCATCAGGACGGCTTGGTGCATATCTCCGCGCTTTCGGAGAAATTCATCAAGGATCCGCGTGAAGCGGTGAAAGCCGGTGACGTGGTCAAGGTCAAGGTCATGGAAGTCGACATCCCGCGTAAACGTGTGGGTCTGTCGATGCGCATGAGCGACACCCCGGGTGAGAAGATCGACGGCGCTCGTGGCGCGCGTCCAGGCTCGGCGCCGCGTCAGTCTTCGAACCCTGCACCGCGTAAAGAAACCACGGCAGCCGCTCCAGGCAACAATGCCATGGCGTCGCTGTTCGCCAATGCCAAGCAGCTGAAGAAACGCTGATGGAAATCCCTGCGGGGTTGACCGAAAGCGCTTTTTTCAAGCTGCTGGGTTGCCGCTTGCACAGTCTTGAGGTCGGGGTGGCGCAAGTCGCCCTGGCACTTGAGCCGCAGCTGCGTAATCGCGGCGGCAAGCTGCATGGCGGGGCGTTGTTCAGTCTGGTGGACATTGCCATGGGGCTGGCTTGTTCCAGTTCCCATGGTTTTGACCAGCAGAGCGCGACCATCGAGTGCAAGATCAACTACATCCGCGCCGTGGCTGAAGGCGAGGTGATGTGCACGGCGCGGGTGATTCACCCGGGCCGGCGCACGCTGGTGGTCGAAGCCGATGTGATGCAAGGCGACAAACTGGTCGCAAAAGCACAAGGCACGTTCGCTGTCCTGTAGATGCGCATCATCAATTTGAGTTAATTTCGGCGCTGCGAAAGCTGCGCCGACGTTTCCTGTGGGAGCGGGCTTGCTCGCGAAGGCGGTGTGTCAGGCGACTTCAATGTTGACTGACACTCTCTCTTCGCGAGCAAGCCCGCTCCCACAGGGATTGCGGCGATTAGTTCCTGACTGACTGGCAGCAGGCCTGTGCAGCTCGATAATGAGGCGAAAACGCCAGTTTTAACTTCACCCTTGTAGACCGTCCTGCCCACCCCCATATTGGGGCGACTGACGCGTGAAGGAATCCAACTTGAGCGAACTTCTCAACCGCCGCCTGGCTCTGCTCGGCGAGCGCGCTAACCTCTCTCTGCTCGAACAGTGTCTTCACGGCATCGAACGTGAATGCCTGCGCGTGACGGGCGAAGGTCGCCTGGCGCAAACGCCGCACCCTGAAAGCCTGGGTTCCGCGCTGACCAACGAACAGATCACCACCGACTATTCCGAGTCGCTGCTGGAGTTCATCACGCCTGCCCTGCCGGACCCAGCGGACACGCTGGCGAGCCTGGACAAGATTCACCGTTTTGCCTACAGCAAGCTCGGCAACGAGTACCTGTGGAGTCCGTCGATGCCGTGCCCGCTGCCGGCCGAGGAAGATATCCCGATCGCCTACTACGGCACCTCCAACATCGGTCAGCTCAAGTACGTCTACCGCAAAGGCCTGGCCCTGCGTTACGGAAAGACCATGCAATGCATCGCCGGGATTCACTACAACTTTTCCCTGCCGGAAAAGCTCTGGCCGCTGCTCAAAGAGGCTGAAGGCTTTGTCGGCACCGACCGCGACTATCAGTCGGCGGCCTATATCGCGCTGATCCGCAACTTCCGCCGCTACAGCTGGCTGCTGATGTACCTGTTCGGCTCTTCGCCAGCGCTGGACGCCGGCTTCCTGCGCGGTCGCTCCCATCAGCTGGAGCAATTTGACGCCGAAACCCTGTACCTGCCGTACGCCACCAGCCTGCGCATGAGCGACCTGGGTTACCAGAGCAACGCGCAAGCCGGACTGACACCGTGCTACAACGACCTGAACAGCTACACCGACAGCCTGCGCAAAGCAGTGGCCACGCCGTACCCGCCGTACGTCGAAATCGGCACGCACCAGGACGGTGAGTGGGTTCAGCTCAACACCAACATCCTGCAGATCGAAAACGAGTACTACTCCAACATCCGCCCGAAACGCGTGACCTACACCGGCGAACGGCCGATTCAGGCGCTGATGGCCCGTGGCATTCAGTACGTTGAAGTGCGCCTGTTGGACATCAACCCGTTCATGCCAATGGGTATCGACCTGCCAGAGGCACGTTTCCTCGACGCATTCCTGCTGTATTGCGCGCTGAACGACAGCCCGCTGCTGACCGCCACCACTTGCGGCAACGCCACCTCGAACTTCCTCAGCGTGGTCAAGGAAGGTCGTCGTCCGGGCCTGCAATTGCAACGCGATGGTCAGTCGGTGGACATGAAAGAGTGGGCCTTGGAGCTACTGGAAAAAATCGCCCCGCTGGCCGCGCTGCTCGATCAGAGCCACGGCGGTGACGCCCACAGCAAAGCCCTCGACGCACAACTGGCGAAAATCCAGAACCCTTCCCTGACCCCTTCTGCGCAAGTGCTGGCAGCGATGACCGAGCACAAGGAAAGCTTCGCCCAGTTCTCCCTGCGCCAGAGTCAGGCCCACGCCGAGTTCTTCCGCAGCGAGCCGCTGCCTGCCGAAGAGCAGGCGCGCTTTGAAGAGCTGGCGCGCTCGTCGCTGGCTCAGCAAACTGAGCTTGAGCAGAACGAAGTCGGTGATTTCGACGTGTTTGTCGGGTCGTACCAGGCGAGCATTCTGGCGATCAGTAACTAGATATACACCTCTGTGGCGAGGGAGCTTGCTCCCGCTGGAGTCCGAAGGACTCCCAATTCCAGCGATAGTGTTTTACCTGATAAAACCCGTCGCTGATTTTGCGTCTGCTTCGCAGACGAGCGGGAGCAAGCTCCCTCGCCACAATGCTGTACACAGGTCGCTGTCAGGTTTTTCCGCTCATAAGCTCATTCGAAAAAGTTATTTATTTTCGAATTCTTAGATCATTTAGTCTCATCACTCGCCGAAACCCCGGCCGCCTGATGAGGACTTTCATGATGAAACTGCACTTCCCCCTACGCCTCCTGGCGGCCGCTTCCCTGGCTGCAGCGAGCTTTTTCGCCCAAGCGGCTGATGTCACCGTTGCCTACCAGACCACCGTCGACCCAGCCAAAGTCGCCCAGGCTGACGGCAGTTACGAAACCGCCACCCACGCCAAAATCGACTGGCGCAAGTTCGACAACGGTGCCGACATCATCGCTGCCATCGCCTCGGGCGACGTGCAGATCGGCTACCTCGGCTCCAGCCCGCTGACGGCTGCAATCACCCGCAAGGTTCCGGTCGAAACCTTCCTCATCGCCACCCAGATCGGCGCCGCCGAAGCGCTGGTGGCCCGTGACGGTTCCGGGATCAAGACCCCGCAGGACCTGATCGGCAAGAAAATCGCCGTGCCATTCGTTTCCACCGGTCACTACAGCCTGCTGGCCGCGCTCAAGCACTGGAACATCGACCCGTCGAAAGTCCAGATCCTCAACCTCGCGCCGCCAGCAATCATTGCCGCATGGAAACGCGGCGACATCGACGCGACCTACGTGTGGGACCCGGCGCTGGGTGTTGCCAAGGAAAACGGCAACGTGCTGATCACTTCCGGCGAACTGGCCAAGTTCGGCGCGCCGACCTTCGATGCGTGGATCGTGCGCAAGGATTTCGCCGAGAAGCACCCGGAAATCGTCAGTGCCTTCGCCAAAGTCACCCTCGACGCCTACGCCCACTACCGCAAAGACCCACAAGCCTGGCTGGCGGATAAGGGCAATGTCGACAAACTGGTGAAACTCTCCGGCGCCAAGGCCAGCGACATCCCGTTGCTGCTGCAAGGCAACGTCTACCCGCTGGCAGCTGATCAGGTGATCACCCTTGGCGCGCCGACCACCAAGGCCATCACCGATACCGCGGCGTTCCTCAAGGAACAAGGCAAGGTCGAGGCCGTGCTGCCGGACTACGCCCCTTACGTCAGCGCCAAGTACATCACTAACTGATCGGGAGTTGACCGCGATGGCCTTGCTTCAGCTGGAGCGCATCAGCGCACAGTACCCCGGCACTGCCGAACCGGTGCTGGCGGACATTTCCTTAAGCCTTGGGCCCCAGCAATTGCTGGTCGCCCTCGGCCCGTCCGGCAGCGGCAAGACCTCGCTGTTGAACCTGATCGCCGGCTTCGTCGAACCCAGCGCCGGACGCATCACCCTTGACGGCGTGCCGGTCAAAGGTCCGAGCGCCGAGCGTGGGGTGGTGTTCCAGGACGACGCGCTGCTGCCCTGGCAGGACGTGTTGGCCAATGTCGGTTTCGGTCTGGAACTGGCCGGTGTACCGCGTGATAAACGCGAAGTCCGTGCCCGGAAAATGCTCGCGCTGGTCGACCTCGCAGGCTTTGATGCGCGCCGCATCTGGCAGCTCTCAGGCGGTCAGAAACAACGTGTCGGCCTGGCCCGCGCACTCGCTGCCGACCCACGCGTGCTGCTGATGGACGAACCCTTCGGCGCCCTCGACGCGTTCACCCGCGAACAGATGCAGGAACTGTTGCTGCAAGTCTGGCGACGCACCGCCAAACCGGTGTTCCTGATTACCCATGACATTGAAGAAGCAGTATTCCTGGCCACGGATCTGATTCTGTTGGCGCCCAACCCTGGGCAAATCGTCGAGCGCCTGCAGCTGGATTTCGGTCAGCGTTACGCCGCTGGCGAATCGGCTCGGGCGATCAAATCCGACCCACGCTTTATCGAAACCCGCGAACACGTACTCGCCCGTGTGTTCTCCCAACGCAGCGCCGCCCAGCGGCAGGAGCGCGCATGAGCAGTTATGAAATCCCGGCCACGACGGCCAGCCCCACCAGCCCATCGACGCTGATTCCGCTGCGTCGCAGCCTCGGCACACGCTGGATCAGCGTACTGACGCTGATCGCTTTGCTCGCGGTTTGGTGGGCTGTTACCGCCAGTGGTCTGATCGAGCCGTTGTTCCTGCCACCGCCGGCGGCTGTCCTGCAAAAAGGCTGGTTGCTGGCGACCACGGGCTATATGGACTCGACCCTCTGGCAACATCTGGGCGCAAGCCTCAGCCGGATTGGTCTGGGCCTGGGCTTTGCAGTCCTGACCGCCGTGCCGGTCGGTATCGCCATCGGTCACAACCGCATCGCACGCGGCGTTCTCGACCCGCTGATCGAGTTCTACCGGCCGATACCACCGTTGGCCTACCTGCCCCTGATCGTGATCTGGTGCGGCATCGGTGAGCTGTCCAAGGTGTTGCTGATCTATCTGGCGATCTTCGCCCCGATCGCCATCGCCACCGCGACCGGTGTGCGCACCGTCGACCCGGCCAAGTTGCGCGCGGCGCAGTCGTTAGGCGCGACCCGGGCCCAGCTGATTCGCCATGTGATTTTGCCGAGCGCGTTGCCGGACATTCTGACCGGCGTGCGTATTGGCTTGGGCGTGGGTTGGTCGACGCTGGTGGCTGCCGAGCTGATCGCCGCCACCAGCGGCCTGGGCTTCATGGTGCAGTCGGCCGCGCAATTTCTGGTCACCGATGTGGTGGTGCTGGGGATTCTGGTGATTGCGCTGATCGCCTTCGCCATGGAAATGGGCCTGCGTGCGCTGCAACGCAAACTGGTGCCGTGGCATGGCCAGACGCATTGAGACGTTTTTTTAAGCACTGACTACGCCGACAGTTCGGCGCCCGAATTGAAGAGAAAGCCATGAGCAGCCTGACCGTCACCCCACTCAGCACCGCCCTAGGCGCGCAGATCAGCGGCGTCGATATCTCCCAGCCGTTGAACCTCGAACAGCGCGATGCGATCGAGCAGGCACTGCTCAAGCACCAAGTGCTGTTCTTCCGCGAGCAGCCGATCAACCCGCAACAGCAGGCACGCTTCGCGGCGAACTTCGGCGACCTGCATATTCACCCGATCTACCCGAATGTGCCGGAACAGCCAGAAGTGTTGATCCTCGACACCGCTCATACCGATGTGCGTGACAACGCCGTGTGGCACACCGACGTGACCTTCCTGCCGACCCCGGCCCTTGGCGCGGTGCTCAGCGCCAAGCTGTTGCCGGAGTTTGGTGGCGACACCTTGTGGGCCAGCGGTATTGCGGCATATGAGGCCCTTTCAGTGCATCTGCAAAACCTGCTGCAAGGCCTGACCGCGACCCACGATTTCGTCAAATCCTTCCCGCTGGAACGCTTTGGAAACACGCCTGAAGCACTGGCTCAGTGGGAAGACGCGCGCAAGAAAAACCCGCCGCTGTCGCATCCGGTGATCCGCACGCACCCGGTGAGCGGGCGCAAGTCGTTGTTCGTCAATGAAGGCTTCACGACGAAGATCAATGAACTCTCGGAAACCGAAAGCGAAGCGATTCTGAAGCTGCTGTTCGCCCATGCTACCCGGCCGGAATTTACCATTCGCTGGCGTTGGCAGGAGAACGACGTGGCGTTCTGGGATAACCGCGTAACCCAGCATTTTGCGGTGGACGACTACCGGCCAGCACGGCGGGTGATGCACCGGGCGACGGTGTTGGGGGATGTGCCGTTTTTCAGCTAAACACCGAACTTCTTTACTGACAGGCAAGGCCTCTTCGCGAGCAAGCCCGCTCCCACATTAGATCGAGTAATAGCTAAGAACTCGGTCAACTGTGGGAGCGGGCTTGCTCGCGAAAGCGGTGTGACAGGCGCCAGATTACCTGGCGCCGGACTCTTACTCCGCCGTCGAAGGCCTCTCCCACAAATTGATCCCGCCCTCCTGGGCAAAGCGGTCAATTTCTTCCAGTTCCTCAACGCTGAAGCTCAAGTTCTTCAGCGCCCCGACGTTCTCGATAATCTGCTCCGGTCGACTTGCGCCGATCAGTGCCGAGGTCACACGCGGGTCGCGCAGTGTCCAGGCCAGGGCCATTTGCGCCAGGCTTTGGCCACGGCGCTTGGCGATTTCGTTGAGGGCGCGCACCAGGGCGATGTTGGCATCGGACAGGTGTGAGGCTTGCAACGAGTCACCGCCCGGACGATTGACCCGTGCATCTTTGGGTACGCCGTTAAGGTACTTGTCGGTCAACAGTCCTTGAGCCAACGGCGTGAAGGCAATCACACCCGCGCCGAGTTCATCGGTGGCGTCCAGCAGATCCTTTTCCACCCAACGGTTGAGCAGGTTATAGGCCGGCTGGTGGATCAACAGCGGGACTTTCCACTCTTTCAGCAGTGCAGCCATTTCGCGGGTTTTCGCCCCGGAATACGACGAGATACCGATGTACAACGCCTTGCCCTGCTGCACGGCGGTGGCCAGCGCACTAGCGGTTTCTTCCAGCGGAGTGTCCGGGTCGAAACGGTGGGAGTAGAAAATATCCACGTAGTCGACGCCCAGGCGTTGCAGGCTCTGGTCGAGGCTGGCCAGCACGTATTTGCGTGAGCCACCGCCCTGGCCGTAAGGGCCCGGCCACATGTCCCAACCGGCCTTGCTGGAGATGATCAGCTCGTCGCGGTACTGCTTGAAGTCTTCGCGCAGCAAACGGCCGAAATTGATCTCGGCACTGCCGTACGGCGGACCGTAATTGTTGGCCAGGTCGAAGTGGTTGATGCCCAGGTCGAAGGCGGTACGCAGCAAAGATCGCTGGGTATCGATCGGCGTGCTGTCGCCAAAGTTGTGCCACAGGCCCAACGACAGTGCCGGCAGCACCAGCCCGCTGCGACCGACGCGGCGGTAAGGAATGGAGTCGTAACGATCAGCAGCAGCGGTGTAAGTCATCGAACCCTCTCTTGTTATGAGCGACGAAGTCGTCAGCGCTGCCCAGCATACGCTCAGGCAACGCATTCAAAACGGGGTGTTCGACTAAATGCTGAAACGTTTCATACAGTTCTTGATTTTGGCCCTTACGCCGAATGTTTGTATTGAGGGTGGCGACATTTGACCGCCACCTAATCCAGCGCCATTGTGCTGAACGACGCCTATGCTCGGTATGACAAACACCGGCTCAGGAGCACACCATCATGCACACCACGATTATCATCACCTTCGGCCTGGTCTTGCTGGCGCTGATGCTGTTCATCGGTGAGAAGCTCGGCTTCAGCCGCCAGACCCTGACCTACAGTTTCGTCGTCCTTTGGCTGGCGCTGACGGTGATCAACGGCGCTATCGGCATGATCACAGCCGGGCAACCGTTGACCTCCGAATTGATGGTGGGCTTCATGGTGTTCAGCGTACCGGTGGCCGCTCTGGTGTTGTTCATGACCTTGAACATCGCCTGAGCAGCACCGGCCTCGATCAGCGCACCAGATGCAGGAACTGCATGTGTCGCTCGTACTGATCGAGGATGTCGTTGATGATTTGCTCCTTGGTGTAGCCCACCAGATCGTAATCCTGACTGCCTTCGCTCAGGTGCACTTCAGCCCGGTAGTAGCGACGGTTGTTGAGCTCTTTGGAGCCCATCCCGCCACGGGCGAAGGACGGTGTGAAGTAACCGCGCATTTGCGCCTGGTAGATGAACGGATGCTGCTCACCGTGACCAATTTCCAGGCTGACACTGTCGTTGGCCGGGTCCGGTTGGGTGACTACGTTCAAGCCTTTTTCAGCGAACACCGCCGTCACTTCTTCAATCGCCGGACGCACCGTCGTATCGAGAAAACGGTACACCTCGTCACGCGACGGAAAGTGCACAGCCTGACTCAGACGCTGACGCCAGCCACCCTTACCGCGTCGTGACGACGCCGAGACCGGCGCCAACGAATGCAACTGGGCGATCTGCTTTTGCGATTCGAGGTAGAACGCCTTGTGCAGCCCCCACATCATCAGCAACAGAATCAGCGAGAACGGCAACGAGGTCAGTACCACCGCTGACTTCAACGAGTCGATGCTGCCGGCAAACAACAATGCACTGGTGACCAGCGCGGTCATCGCGCCCCAGAACACCCGCAACCATTTCGGCCCGTCTTCATCGGCGTTACCGCCCTTGGCCGACAGCGTCGAGAGCACCACGGTGCCGGAGTCGGCCGAGGTGACGAAGAACACGAAGCTGATGAACACCGTAACGGCGATCACCGTTTTACTCCATGGGTAGGTTTCCAGCAGCAAGTAGAGGGTCATCGACGGGTTCTCGATGGCCGACAGGCCAAGGGCACTCATGCCGTGGTTGAGTACCTGGTCGATGGCGCTGTTACCGAAGATCGACATCCACGCCAGGGTGAAGCCGAGCGGAATCAACAGCACGCCGAAGACGAATTCACGGATGGTCCGACCACGGGAAATACGTGCGATGAACAGGCCCACGAACGGCGACCACGCGATCCACCAGGCCCAGTAGAACACCGTCCAGCCGCCCAGCCAGTCGCTGGGTTTGTCATAGGCGTAAAGGTCGAAACTCTTCATCGGCAAGGCGCCGAGGTAATCGCCGAGGTTCTGGATCAGAGTATTGAGCAGGTGCTGGGTAGGGCCGGCGAACAACACGAACAGCAACAACGCACAGGCCAGCAGCATGTTGATGTCGGACATCACCCGCACGCCTTTATCGACGCCGGCGACGGCGACGATGATCGCCGCGCCCATCATCAGCGTGATCAGGCCGACCTGAATCCACTGGGTATGGGCAATGCCGAACAAGTAGTCGAGGCCGGAGTTGAGGTGCAACACGCCGAAGCCCATGTCAGCGCCCAGACCGAACACCGTGGCGATGATGCCGAAGCCATCCACCGCGTAACCGATCGGGCCGTTGATGCGTTTGCCGATCAGCGGATAAAGCGCCGAGCGCAGGGCCAGCGGCAGGTTATGCCGATAGGCGAAATAGGCCAGCGCCATGCCGACAAACGCGAACACACCCCAGCCATGCAGGCCCCAATGCAGAAACAGCACCTGCATCGCCTGGCGCGCCGCATCGGCCGTACCGGCCTCCCCCTGGGGCGGTTGCAGCATGTGCGTCAGCGGTTCAGAGACGCAGAAGAAAAACAGCGTGATGCTGATCCCGGCGGCGAACAGCATGCCGGCCCAGGACAGGTAACTGAATTCGGGCTCGTCGTGGTCGGCACCGAGCTTGATCTTGCCGTAGCCGGACAAGGCGGTGACCACCACGAAGACCAGATACAGGGTCATCGCCAGCATGTAGTACCAGCCGACCGTGTTGGCCGCCCAGTTTTGTGCCGCCAGCAACCAGGCGCCAGACTCTTGCGGGAAGGCGATGACCACTAGGCCGAACAGTAAAATGAAGGTCGCCGCGAAGTAGAACACCGGCGGATTCATGCGGATCTGGCCGCTTGGAGGGGTGAACGATGCACTCATGAAACGTGCACCTCGAGGGGGTAAAACGTGGCTGTCAATAACGGACTCAGCAAAGGCTAGCCTCCTGTTGTGAGCGGGCAGCGAACCACCGGTTTAACTTGAATGAACGTTCAAGTTAAACATGGATAGGCTGTGAGGACTAATCGCAAGGCTCGGCGGTACGTCTGTGGCGAGGGAGCTTGCTCCCGCTGGGACGCGCAGCGGCCCTAAAAACATAGAAGCTGACGACTGCTTCGCCCGAACGCGGACCGGCCGACGGGAGCAAGCTCCCTCGCCACAAAAATGAGTGCCTTCACGCCAGCTCAAGGAGGGAATGGCTGGAACTATCATCAGCCTCAGGGCTTACTTCTGCGTCCCGTCATCATGCTGCAGATTGGCCTGGGTCAGGTTGCATCCGGCCGGTACGCTGCGGGTCAGCCAGACGTTGCCGCCGATGGTCGAGCCCTTGCCGATGGTGATCCGTCCGAGGATGGTTGCGCCAGCATAGATCACCACATCGTCTTCAACGATCGGATGGCGCGGATGGCCTTTCTGCAACTGGCCGTCTTCATCAGCCGGGAAGCGTTTGGCGCCGAGGGTCACGGCCTGGTAAATGCGTACCCGCTCGCCGATGATCGCGGTTTCGCCGATCACCACGCCCGTGCCGTGGTCGATGAAGAAGCTACGGCCGATCTGCGCGCCCGGGTGAATGTCGATGCCGGTCGCCGAGTGCGCGATTTCCGCACTGATCCGCGCCAGCAATGGCAGCCCGGCGCGGTACAAATGGTGGGCCAGACGATGGTGAATCACCGCCAGAATCCCCGGATAGCACAGCAGCACTTCATCGACACTGCGTGCTGCCGGGTCACCGTGATACGCCGCCAGTACATCGGAATCCAACAGGCTGCGCAGACCTGGCAAGGCCAGGGCGAAGTCCTGGATCAAGCTGATCGCCCGCGCCTCGACTTCGGTATCGACCCGGGCGCTTTGTCGCGCGACATAGCGCAGCTCCAACCGCGCCTGAGCCAGCAGCGCGTTCAGCGCCACATCCAGCGTATGCCCGACGTAAAAGTCTTCGCTCTCTTCACGCAGATCCACCGGGCCCAGGCGCATCGGGAACAGCGCACCGCACAATGCTTCGAGAATCTCCGCCATCGCCGCACGCGATGGCAGCTCACGCCCGCCCTGCTCGCCGCTGATACGACCGTTCTGCGCACGCCACTGGTCGCGGGCAGTGCGCAGTTGGCTGACGATGGTCTGTAATTGCCAATGGCTGGAACGCTGGCTCACGGTAAAACTCCTCACGTGCGGCGGCCGGACAGTAAGGCCGCCTGAACGGAGTTCACTTTACGGTATGCGCTCAAAGCGGAATTAAGAACGAATAGTGCTGTATTAAGCACTTTTTGGCATAAGCGACATTGTCGGTTGCCCGAGCAAATCGGCCTGCCTATAGTCCAGTCATCTCCCACAACCCGTGCGGCCCCATGATCAAACAACAGCTGGCTCGTTTTAATCGTCTGGACCTTCTTGCCAATGCTACCGCCCTGGAAAAACTCGAACGCTTGTCGGCCTGGCTGGGGCGTGATGTCTACGTCAAACGTGACGACCTGACACCGTTGGCCATGGGCGGCAACAAGCTGCGCAAACTCGAATACCTTGCCGCCGACGCGCTCGCGCAAGGTGCCGATACGCTGATTACCGCCGGCGCCATCCAGTCCAACCATGTGCGTCAGACAGCAGCGCTTGCCGCCAAACTGGGCCTGGGCTGCGTCGCCTTGCTGGAGAATCCGATTGGCACTGATGACGCTAACTACCTGGGCAACGGCAATCGCCTGCTGCTGGACTTGTTCGATGCCAAGGTCGAACTGGTAGAGAACCTCGATAACGCCGACCAACAGCTACAAGCCCTGGCCGAGCGTCTGCGCAGTAACGGCAAAAAACCTTATCTGGTGCCGATTGGCGGCTCCAACGCCTTGGGCGCGCTGGGCTATGTACGAGCCGGACTGGAGCTGGCCGGGCAAATCGAGGACAGCGGCCTGGAATTCGCCGCCGTGGTGCTGGCTTCGGGCAGCGCCGGCACTCACAGCGGTCTGGCGTTGGCGCTGAGCGAAGTACTGCCGGACTTGCCGGTGATCGGCGTCACCGTTTCGCGCAGCGACGAAGACCAGCGGCCGAAAGTCCAGGGCCTGGCCGAGCGCACTGCCGAACTGCTGGGCGTGAACCTGCCGGCGAGTTTCAAGGTGCAATTGTGGGACGAGTATTTCGCTCCGCGTTACGGCGAGCCGAACGCTGGAACCCTCGCTGCCGTCAAGTTGCTGGCCAGTCAGGAAGGGCTGTTGCTCGACCCGGTCTACACCGGCAAGGCCATGGCCGGTTTGCTCGACGGTATCGGCCGGCAGCGCTTCAATGACGGCCCGATCATCTTCCTGCACACCGGAGGTGCGCCGGCGTTGTTTGCCTATAGCTCGGCGTTTTGAGCCAGCCGGAAAAAGATCTTCTGTGGTGAGGGAGCAAGCTCCCTCACCATAGGAATTACACGAAGCATTTATATTCCAATAAAGAATAACAAGCTGAATTTATATTATTTTCACATCTAAAAGCCTCGTCATATAGTCGCGCCGCAGGCGCAATTGCCGCGAGACGCATACGCTGCTTTTAGGGCACGATGTTGCAGCCGTTCAATTCTCGGTTTTGCCTGCTTCTCCAAAAAACGTCTTCATAAAAAAACACAGGGGCTTGTCATGAATTTTTCCGCATTTCGTCGAAATCTGCTGGTGGGCTCGCTGGGCCTGGTACTCGGTGCTGGCCTGTTGGGGCAAGCAGTGGCCGGTGAGCAGCTGCAAAAAATCAAGGAAGCTGGCGTGATCAACGTCGGCCTTGAAGGCACTTACCCACCGTTCAGTTTCGTCGATGCCAACGGCAAACTGGCCGGCTTCGAAGTGGAGTTCTCCGAAGCCCTGGCCAAAGAGCTGGGCGTGAAGGTCAAACTGCAACCGACCAAATGGGACGGCATCCTCGCGGCGCTGGAGTCCAAGCGTCTGGACGCAGTGATCAACCAGGTGACCATCTCCGAAGAGCGCAAGAAGAAGTATGACTTCTCCGAGCCTTACACCGTTTCCGGGATTCAGGCGCTGGTGCTGACGAAGAAGGTTGCGGCGCTGAACATCAAGACCGCCGCCGACCTGACCGGCAAGAAAGTCGGCGTAGGCCTGGGCACCAACTATGAGCAGTGGGTAAAGGCCAATGTGCCAGGCGCTGAAGTCCGCACCTACGAAGACGATCCGACCAAGTTCCAGGACCTGCGCGTTGGCCGCACCGACGTCATTCTGATCGACCGCCTCGCCGCGCTGGAATACGCCAAGAAGGCCAAGGACACCACCGCCGCCGGCGAACCGTTCTCCCGTCAGGAAGCCGGCATCGCCCTGCGCAAAGGCGAGCCTGAGCTGCTGGCCGCGGTGAACAAGGCCATCGACAAGCTGCGTGCCGACGGTACGCTGAAAAAGCTTTCGGAAAAATACTTCAGCGCTGACGTCACCCAATAATGGAAGAAGCTTTCCAACTCGCACTGGACTCCGCGCCCTTTTTGCTCAAGGGCGCGTATTTCACGGTCATCCTCAGCCTGGGCGGGATGTTCTTTGGTCTGTTGCTGGGGTTTAGCCTGGCCTTGATGCGCTTGTCGCGCTTCAAGCTGGTGAGCTGGATCGCCCGCATCTACGTGTCGTTCTTTCGCGGCACGCCGTTGCTGGTGCAACTGTTCGTGATCTATTACGGCTTGCCGCAATTGGGTATCGAACTTGATCCGCTGCCAGCGGCCTTGATCGGCTTCTCGCTGAACATGGCCGCCTACGCCTGCGAAATCCTCCGTGCCGCAATCAGTTCCATCGAACGCGGCCAATGGGAAGCCGCTGCCAGTATCGGCATGACCCGCGCGCAAACCCTGCGCCGGGCCATCCTGCCGCAAGCTGCGCGAACGGCGTTACCGCCACTGGGCAACAGCTTCATTTCGCTGGTCAAGGACACCGCGCTGGCGGCGACCATTCAGGTGCCGGAACTGTTCCGTCAGGCACAGCTGATCACCGCCCGTACCTTCGAAATTTTTACCATGTATCTTGCCGCCGCACTGATCTACTGGGTGCTTGCAACGGTGCTCTCGCACCTGCAAAACCAGTTGGAAGAGCGGGTCAATCGGCACGACCAGGAGTCCTGACCCCATGATTGTCGTGGAAAAACTGACAAAGCAGTTCAAGGGTCAAGTGGTGCTCAATGGCATCGATCTAAAGGTTGAAGAAGGCGAAGTGGTGGCGATCATCGGCCCTAGCGGCTCGGGCAAGACCACCTTCCTGCGTTGCCTGAACTTTCTTGAAGAACCCACCAGCGGCCGGATCAAGGTCGGCGACATCGAGATCGATGGCAGCCGCCCGCTGAACCAGCAGCAGAGCCTGGTACGCCGGCTGCGCCAGCATGTCGGTTTCGTGTTTCAGAACTTCAATCTGTTCCCCCATCGCACGGCCCTGGAAAACGTCATCGAAGGCCCTTTGGTGGTGAAGAAAATGCCAAGGGACCAAGCGTTGGCGCTGGGTCGCAAACTGCTGGCCAAGGTCGGCCTGGCAGGCAAGGAAGACGCCTATCCGCGCAGGCTGTCCGGTGGGCAGCAACAGCGCGTGGCAATCGCCCGGGCGCTGGCCATGGAGCCGGAAGTGATTCTCTTCGACGAGCCAACCTCGGCGCTCGATCCGGAACTGGTCGGCGAAGTGCTGGCGGCCATTCGCAGCCTGGCCGAAGAAAAACGCACGATGGTCATCGTTACCCACGAAATGAGTTTTGCTCGTGATGTGGCGAACCGGGTGGTGTTTTTCGACAAGGGCGTCATCGTCGAACAAGGTGAAGCAAAGGCATTGTTTGCCAATCCTAAAGAAGAACGAACCCGACAATTCCTCAACAAGTTCCTTAACTCCTGAAGTTAACAATCACCTTCAGAAATAGAGTAAGCACTGTCAACTTCCACGGACGGAAGTGACATTCATCACATAACTTGACTCGCCTCACCTGCCTCCCACCGATTTCCGTAATTAATTAATCACCCCAGTCGAAAACGGTATATAGATACCTCCTGCAACATCCTCCCGCCACGTAACCTCCAACACACTCAGACTGATTCAATGCCGAAAAACACTGGAAACACTGGCTCACAAATCGAGCACACCCAGGAAAAAGCCGAACAGCATGTCCATCGATCGCTAATTAGAGGTAGGAAATATCTGAATAGCCTGGCATTCCCACGTTCTCAACTGGCGTCTATTGACACCCCGTCGACCACTCCCTTATCTAGGCGCTAACAGGCATTTCACAGTACTTGAATATAGTTAATCGCCTACTACCCTAACGCCTTCGACACTTCCGAAATGGACTTCGCTGCGATGTTTCAAGGAGAACACACATGACTTGTATGTCGAACAAAGTTGAACTGGCGGCTCCCGGCCTGACGCAGTCGCCCGGCTCTGCCATCAACATCACTTCCGCTGCTTACCTGCTGATCGAAATACCACCTTATGCCGGTATGGACGAAGGTGATCTGATCGAACTGTTCTGGGATAACTGCTATGTGGCCTCAAAGGTGCTCAACCGCGCAGAAGTCGGTCAGCCACTCAACCTGCGGATTCCCGAGAGTTTTATCCGCAACGGCAGCTCGCGTATCCACTACCGGCTCATGCAAGTCGGGCAAGGTCCGGCGCTGTCCGCGGCGAAACAGGTCCAGGTCAAACTCGACTGCCCGGGTGGTCAGCCACACACCCTGTGTGCAGATGAAAACCAGCACCTGGAGCCATTGGGTATTCCCGAGATGATTCGCCGTCACGGGGTCAATCCGAACCAGATCAAACGTGGCGTGCCACTGATCATCGAACCTTATCTGAACATGGCGGCTGATGATGAAATCACCCTGCGCTGGGGCGATGTGCGCATGGACCTGCCCAAGATCAAACCCGGCGAAGTCGGCCACCCGATCAACGTCTGGGTGCCGCCCTCAGTGATTCTTGAAGCCGGTGAAGATAACCGGCTGGAAGTCACCTACTGCATCCTCGATCGCGTCGGTAACAACTCGCGCTGGGCGCCTGCACGCACCTTGAAAGTCGGCTGCGCCAATACCTATCTGAAAGTACCGGCCAGGAAGTGCTGAAGGCCCCTGCCCCCTGCGACCGATGAGATCCCTGTAGCAGCT
This sequence comes from Pseudomonas sp. FW306-02-D09B, assembly GCF_058782685.1. NCBI lineage: Bacteria > Pseudomonadati > Pseudomonadota > Gammaproteobacteria > Pseudomonadales > Pseudomonadaceae > Pseudomonas > Pseudomonas sp. FW306-02-D09B. Next base: position 118,770 of record NZ_JBYSXY010000010.1, on the reverse strand, counting down.
GGCGCAGCCAGCTGCTACAGGGTTGCGTTACATCCGCCCATGCGAACAACCACAGGGCTGATGACACCCTTCTATGCATATTCCTAAAAGTTAGTTCATTAATTTTTTATACGCGTTTAGGGTATATAAACCGGACCACCGGACATTCTTGATTTTGATTTCGCCGCACGCTGCGGCTTATCCATGAGATGTGAGGTAGGTATGGTCAGGAACATAATCACCCCGGTGCAAATCGCCAGGGCATTGCGTGCAGCCAAGGAGCGGCGCTGATGTCTAATCTGGCAGATGCAAACGTTCAGAGTGATCTGGACATTCCCCCGCTGTTGTTGCCCGCGCACGTTTTGCGCAACGACGCACAAGCCCTCGAAGCAGCCCGTGAACTCGCTCAGGTCGCCCGCTTGCAAGCCGCGCGACGCGATCAACAGCGCAAGTTGCCCTGGGCGGAAATCGAACAATTCACCCGCAGTGGCCTGGGCAGTATTGCCATTGGCAAGGCGTTCGGCGGTCCCGAGGTTTCATTCGTCACCATCGCTGAAGTCTTCGCGATCATTTCCGCGGCCGACCCGGCACTCGGGCAAATCCCGCAGAACCACTTCGGGATTCTCAACCTGCTCCAGCACACCGCCAACGAACGGCAGAAAAAGCAGCTGTTCCAGAGCGTGCTCGACGGCTGGCGGATCGGCAACGCGGGCCCGGAACGCGGCACCAAAAACACCCTGGAACTCAAGGCCCGCATCACCGCCGACGGTGATGGCTACGTCATCAATGGCCAGAAGTTTTACTCCACGGGTGCACTGTTCGCGCACTGGGTCGCGGTCAAGGCACTCAACGACGATGGCAAACAAGTTATCGCCTTCGTCCGTCGCGGCACTCCGGGGCTGCGCATCGTCGACGACTGGTCGGGCTTCGGCCAGCGCACCACGGCCAGCGGCACCGTGCTGCTGAACAATGTGCGGGTCGATGCTGATCTGGTGGTGGAAAACTGGCGGATCAACGACAGCCCGAACATCCAGGGCGCCGTGTCACAGCTGATTCAAGCCGCCATCGACGCCGGCATTGCCCGCGGCGCCATCGATGACGCCATCAGCTTCGTTCGCGAACGCGCACGGCCGTGGATCGACGCCAACGTCGAACGCGCCAGCGATGACCTCTACGTGATTGCCGACATCGGCAAACTGAAAATCGAACTGCACGCCGCCGAAGCGCTGCTGCGCAAAGCCGGGAACGTGCTCGATCAAGTCAGCGCCGCGCCGGTCACCGCCGAATCCGCCGCACGCGCCTCGATTGCGGTCGCCGAAGCCAAGGTGCTGACCACCGAGATCTCGCTGCTGGCCAGCGAAAAGCTCTTCGAACTGGCCGGCAGCCGCGCCACCCTCGCCGAGTTCAACCTCGACCGCCACTGGCGCAACGCACGCGTGCACACCCTTCACGATCCGGTGCGCTGGAAATACCACGCCGTGGGCACTTATCACCTGAACGGCACAAAACCAGCCCGCCATTCCTGGATCTGACCGACCAGACATCTGGAGAAACACATGACTCTTTCTCACCCCGTCGCGGTCATTACCAGCGATGAGCAAGCCCTTGTCGTCGCCAGCGATCTGGCCGAAGACTTCAAACGCGACAGCGCCCTGCGCGACCGTGAGCGACGCCTGCCCTACCCCGAACTGGAAGTCTTTTCGCGCTCCGGCCTGTGGGGCATCAGCGTGCCCAGGGAATACGGCGGCGCCGGCGTTTCCAACGTCACCCTGGCCAAAATCATCGCGCTGATCGCCCAGGCCGACGGTTCACTGGGGCAGATCCCGCAGAACCATTTTTATGCCCTCGAAGTACTGCGCGTAAACGGTACATCCGAGCAGAAAAAACGCCTGTACGCCGAAGTCCTCGCCGGTCAGCGCTTCGGCAATGCACTGGCCGAACTCGGGACCAAAACCGCTCTCCACCGGGTCACCAGCCTGACTCCCGATGGCAACGGTTTTCGAATCAACGGCCGCAAGTTCTACTCCACCGGGGCGATCTACGCACAACGGATTCCGACCACGGTGGTCGATGAAAATGGCGTCCAGCAACTGGCCTTCGTCCCGCGTGACAGCCAGGGCCTGACGGTCATCGATGACTGGAGCGGCTTCGGCCAGCGCACCACCGGCAGCGGCTCGGTGGTGTTTGAAGACGTCTACGTCTCGGCAGACGACGTGATCCCGTTTCAAAGTGCCTTCGAACGTCCGACCCCGGTCGGCCCGCTGGCGCAGATTCTTCACGCGGCCATCGACACCGGCATTGCCCGCGCAGCCTATGAAGACGCGCTGCATTTCGTGCGAAGCAAAACCCGCCCGTGGATCGACTCCGGCAATGACAACGCCACCGAAGACCCGCTGACAATCAAAAGCTTTGGCCACCTGAGCATTCGCCTGCACGCGACGGAAGCACTGCTTGAACGTGCAGGAGAATTCCTCGACCGCGCCCAGGCCGACACCAACGCCGAAACGATCGCGGCGGCCTCGATTGCCGTGGCCGAAGTCCGCGCCATCAGCACGGAAATCTCCCTGGCGGCCGGCAGCACGCTGTTCGAATTGTCCGGCAGCCAGGCCACCCTCGCCGAGCACGGGCTGGATCGTCACTGGCGCAACGCCCGCGTGCACACCCTGCACGACCCGGTGCGCTGGAAGTACCACGCGATTGGCAACTACTACCTCAACGATGAAAACCCGCCGCTGCGAGGGACTATTTGATGCCATCGCCTCTGACAAAGAAAAAAAAGATCCTGCTCAATGCCTTCAACATGAACTGCATCGGGCACATCAACCACGGCCTGTGGACTCATCCACGGGACAACTCGACCCAGTACAAGTCCGTCGAGTACTGGACCGAGCTGGCGCAGTTGCTGGAGCGTGGCTTGTTCGACGGGCTGTTCATCGCCGACATCGTCGGGGTGTACGACGTCTATCAGCACTCGGTCGATGTAACGCTCAAGGAGTCGATCCAGTTGCCGGTCAACGACCCGCTGCTGCTGGTGTCGGCCATGGCCGCGGTGACCAGGAACCTCGGCTTCGGCCTGACCGCCAACCTGACGTATGAGCCGCCGTACCTGTTCGCCCGGCGCCTGTCGACCCTCGATCACCTGAGCCGTGGCCGGGTCGGCTGGAACATCGTCACCGGCTACCTCGACAGTGCCGCCAAGGCCATGGGCCATCGCTCCCAGGTCGAACATGACCGACGTTACGACCAGGCCGATGAGTACCTTGAGGTGCTGTACAAACTCTGGGAAGGCAGTTGGGAAAACGATGCGGTGATCAACGACCGCGAGCAGCGGGTCTACGCCCAACCGAGCAAAGTGCACAAGGTCGAGCACCACGGCGAGTTCTATCAGGTCGAGGGTTATCACCTCTGCGAGCCCTCGCCGCAGCGCACGCCGGTGCTGTTTCAGGCCGGCAGTTCGGATCGCGGCCTGGTGTTCGCCGGGCAGCACGCCGAGTGCGTGTTCATCAGCGGCCAGAACAAGGCCTCGACCAAGGTGCAGGTGGACAAGGTCCGCGCCAGCGCCGCCGCTGCCGGGCGTAACCCCGAGGACATCAAGGTTTTCATGGGGCTGAACGTAATCGTCGGTGCAACCGAGGAGCTGGCCTGGGCCAAGCACGCCGAGTACCTGAGCTACGCCAGCGCCGAAGCCGGGGTGGCGCATTTCTCGGCGTCCACCGGGATCGACTTTTCCGAATACGAACTCGATGAACCGATCCAGTACGTGAAAAACAACGCTATCCAGTCCGCCACCAAAAACCTGCAAAACAACGACTGGACCCGACGCAAGTTGCTTGAGCAACACGCCTTGGGCGGCCGCTACATCACCGTGGTCGGATCGCCTGAACAGGTCGCCGATGAGCTGGAATCCTGGATCGCGGAAACCGGTCTGGACGGCTTCAACCTGACCCGCATCGTCACCCCGGAAAGCTACGTCGATTTCATCGACCTGGTGATTCCCGAGTTGCAACGCCGCGGGTCGTACAAGACCGCTTATGACGAAGGCACCTTGCGCGAAAAGCTGTTTCACGCGCAGGCGCATCTACCCGAACAACATTCGGGATCGGCGTTTCGACGCTAAAAGCTTCGCGAGCAAGCCCGCTCCCACAGGGATTGTGTGAACACCGGAGATCCACTGTGGGAGCGGGCTTGCTCGCGAAGAGGCCCCATCACACACCACACATTTATGCCCTGACTGGAATAACCATCATGACCAAAAAACGCTTAAAACACCCAGTCAAAGCACTGGCCCTGGCCCTCGGCCTCTTCAGCTCCATGACTTTTGCCACCGACGCACCGCTGAAAATCGGCACCACCGCGGCCTTCGCCATCCCATTGGAAGCGGCGGTCGAAGAGGCCGGTAAACAAGGCCTGAAGGTCGAGCTGGTGGAGTTCAGCGACTGGATTGCACCGAACGTCAGCCTGGCCTCGGGCGACATCGATGTGAACTACTTCCAGCACATTCCGTTTCTGGAAAACGCCAAGGCCGCTGCCGGGTTTGATCTGGTGCCGTTTGCGCCGGGCATCATCAACAACGTCGGCCTGTACTCGAAGAAATACAAAAGCTTCGACGAGCTTCCCGAGGGCGCCAGCGTGGCCATCGCCAACGACCCGATCAACAGCGGTCGCGGCTTGCAACTGCTGGCCAAGGCCGGGTTGATCAGCCTCAAACCGGGTGTGGGCTACAAGGCGACCGAAGACGACATCGTCGCCAATCCGAAAAAGCTGAAAATCCTTCAGGTTGAAGCCGTGCAACTGGTGCGCGCGTATGACGACGCCGATCTGGTGCAGGGCTACCCGGCCTACATTCGCCTGGCCAAGACCTTCGATGCCGGCTCGGCGCTGCTGTTCGACGGCCTCGACCACAAGGAATACGTGATCCAGTTCGTGATCCAGCCAAAAAGTAAAACCGACCCGCGCCTGATCAAGTTCGTCGACATCTACCAGCATTCGCCGGTGGTTCGCGCCGCGCTGGATAAAGCCCACGGCAAGCTCTACCAAGCTGGCTGGGAAGGCTGACCATGAATGCCGCCAATGCCCAACTTCGACTGCAAATCCCGCCATCCAGCAGTGCAGAACAGACCGAGCTGCACCCTGAGTTCAACCGTGCCCATGTGCGCTTTATCAGCGTGGGCAAAACCTACAACGGCCAACAAGGCCCGGTCGCTGCGCTGCACGGCATTGACCTGGCGATCCAGCGCGCTGAAGTGTTCGGCATCATCGGCCGCAGCGGTGCCGGCAAGTCCTCGCTGATCCGCACCATCAACCGCCTCGAACAACCGAGCACCGGTCGGGTGCTGATCGATCAGGTGGACATCGGCGAGTTCGATGAAGACCGTCTGGTGGCGCTGCGGCGGCGGATCGGCATGATCTTTCAGCACTTCAACCTGATGTCGGCGAAAACCGTGTGGCAGAACGTCGAGCTGCCGCTCAAGGTCGCGGGCGTGCCGAAAGCCGAGCGTGAACAGAAGGTCCGTGAACTGCTGGAACTGGTCGGTCTGCAAGGCAAACACACGGCCTATCCGGCGCAGCTCTCGGGTGGGCAAAAACAGCGCGTCGGCATCGCCCGGGCGCTGGTGCACGACCCGGAGATTCTGCTTTGCGATGAGGCCACCTCGGCCCTCGACCCGGAAACCACGCAATCGATCCTCGGCCTGTTGCGCGAGATCAATCAGCGCCTCGGGCTGACGATCATTCTGATCACCCACGAAATGGCGGTAATCCGCGACATTTGTGATCGGGTGGTGGTGCTCGAACACGGGCGGATTGTCGAGCAGGGGCCAGTCTGGGAAGTGTTTGGCAACCCGCAGCACGAGGTCAGCAAAACCCTGCTGGCGCCTCTGCAACACGGCTTGCCGGAAGAACTGCAAAGCCGCTTGCAGGCGCAACCGCACTCGTCGGAATCCGCGGTAGTGCTGCGCTTGCAGTTCACCGGCAACAGCACTGATGAGCCCGACCTGGCGGCGCTGTTCAGTGCGCTCGGCGGGCGAGTGCGCTTGCTGCAAGGCGGCGTCGAACGGATTCAGGGGCACGCCCTAGGGCAATTGTTATTGGCGGTAACCGGTTCGTCCTTGGACGCCGAAGAGTTGCACCAGCGCGCCAGTCACTGGGCACAACAGGTGGAGGTGCTGGGTTATGTGGTTTGATCGATTGCTGCAGGGCGTTATCGACACCTTTCTGATGGTCGGCGTGTCATCGCTGATCGCGCTGTTGGCGGGTATTCCGCTGGCGGTGATTCTGGTGACCAGTTCCAAGGGCGGGATATACCAGGCACCGGCGCTGAACCGTGCGCTGGGGGCCTTCGTCAACCTGTTCCGCTCGATCCCGTTCCTGATTCTGATGGTCGCGCTGATCCCCTTCACCCGCTTGATCGTCGGCACCACCTACGGCGTCTGGGCCGCCGTGGTGCCGCTGACCATCGCCGCTACGCCATTCTTCGCGCGCATCGCCGAAGTCAGCTTGCGCGAGGTCGACCACGGCCTGATCGAAGCCGCCCAGGCCATGGGCTGCCGACGCTGGCATATCGTCTGGCACGTGTTGTTGCCCGAGGCGCTACCGGGAATCGTCGGCGGTTTCACCATTACTTTGGTCACGATGATCAACTCCTCGGCCATGGCCGGCGCCATTGGTGCTGGTGGACTGGGCGACATTGCGTACCGCTACGGGTATCAGCGCTTTGATAGCCAGATCATGCTGACGGTGATTGTGTTGCTGGTGATTCTGGTGGCGGTGATTCAGCTGGGTGGGGATCGGTTGGCTCGAGGATTGAACAAGCGCTGAACGATCATCGGCATGGGAACGATCATCTTCAAGGGGTATATTCGGCGAACTCACCCTTTGCCTGCGCAGCCGCCATGAAACACACCCCCGACGACCTCAAACAGATCACCGCGACCACTCTGGGCCATTATGATCAGGTGGCCGAGAGTTTCCGTGAAGGCACACGCGACCACGATGTCAGCCAGAACATCGACGCGCTGTTGCGGCACATACAGGGCTCGGCGCCGTTCACCCTGCTCGATTTCGGCTGTGGCCCCGGTCGCGACCTGCAAACCTTCACCCGCATGGGCCATATCGCCATTGGCCTCGACGGCTCCGAACGTTTCGCCCAGATGGCCCGTGAGGACAGCGGCTGTGAGGTCTGGCAGCAAGACTTTTTGAAACTCGATCTGCCGGCCGAACGCTTCGACGGGATCTTCGCCAACGCGGTGCTGTTTCATGTTCCGGTTCAGGAATTGCCTCGGGTGCTGAAGCAGTTGCACGGGACGTTGAAGCCGGGCGGTGTGTTGTTCAGTTCGAATCCACGCGGGGATAACCGCGAAGGCTGGAATGGCCCGCGCTTTGGCGCGTATCACGACCTGGCGGCGTGGCAAAAGCTGCTGACTGAGGCGGGGTTTGTCGAGTTGGAGCATTACTACCGGCCGGCCGGGCTGCCGCGGGATCAGCAGCCTTGGTTGGCGAGTGTCTGGCGTAAAGCCTCTTAGGCATAATCGTTCCCGCGCTCCATTCAGGTCGACAAGGAATTCCGGCGCAGCTCGGCCGTCAGCTCGTCTATGCGCGGGTGCAGCGCCTTGCCGAAGGCCTCGCAGCCAGCAGGGCAAAGAAACTCAGGCCAACGACGAACTTCCGTCCGGGACCGGCGTTGCACAGCAACAACCGCACACTTTTGAGGATCATCGTTCTGCCGACAATAAGGCACACTGCCGGGCAACACAGCAGGAGCTCGCGGATGCTCAAAACCCTCGCGGTGGCCAATTACCGCTCGATCAATAAATTGGTGATCCCGCTCGGGCGCCTGAATCTCATCACCGGGCCCAATGGAAGCGGCAAATCCAATCTCTACCGCGCTCTGCGGCTGTTGGCCGAAACCGCTCAGGGCGGCGTGGTCAACGCACTGGCGCGCGAGGGTGGGCTGGATTCGACCTTCTGGGCCGGCCCGGAAAACATCAGCCGGCGCATGCGCAACGGTGAGGTGGCGGTCGAAGCCAGCGTGCGCCGGTCGCCCAAGCGCTTGCGCCTGGGCTTTGCCGGTGAGGATTTCAGTTACGCAATCGCCCTGGGCCTGCCGGAACCGTCGCTCTCAGAATTTTCCCTGGACCCGGAAATCAAGCGTGAATGCATCTGGTCAGGGCCGCTGTACCGCCCGGCGAGTCTGCTGGTGAATCGTGCAGGGGCGGTGATTCGCTCGCGGGTCGAGCGCGATTGGGAGGTGCTGGCCCAGCACACACCGGCATTCGACAGCCTGTTCGATCAGGTCGGCAGCCTGCACGCCTCGCCAGAGGTATTGCAGCTGCGTGAGTTTATTCGCCGTTGGCGCTTTTACGATCACTTTCGCAGCGACGCCGAGGCGCCGGTTCGTCAACCACAACTGGGCACGCGCACGCCGGTATTGCATCACGATGGCCGCGACCTGGCGGCAGCGTTGCAAACCATCATAGAAATCGGTGATCCCGAGGCGCTGCACGCGGCGATCAGCGATGCATTCCCCGGCGCCCGGCTGAACATCCAGCCGCTGCAAGGCGCGCGGTTTGCCGTCGAGTTTTATCAGGAAGGATTATTGCGACCGCTATCCGCCGCCGAGCTGTCGGACGGGACCTTGCGTTACTTGCTGCTGATCGCCGCCCTGCTGACGCCAAGGCCGCCGACGCTGATGGTGCTCAACGAACCGGAAACCAGCCTGCACCCGGACCTGCTGCCGGCATTGGCGCGGTTGATCATCCGCGCTTCGGAGCAGTGCCAGGTGTGGGTGGTGTCCCACGCCAACCGCTTGATCGCAGCATTGCAGCAAGCCCCCGAATGCAACGCCATCGTGCTGGAGAAAAATTTCGGCCAGACGGGAATCGTCGGCCAGGGGATGCTGGACGAACCAGCGTGGAACTGGCCGGATTGAACCTACACAGATCGTTCCCATGCTCTTGTGGCGAGGGAGCATGCTCGCGCTGGGGCGCGTAGCGGCCCTAAACCTAAGAATGCGTTTTGTCAGAAGCGGCTGCTGCGCATCCGAGCGGGAGCAAGCTCCCTCGCCACAAGAGCATGGGAACGCTCAAACAATCAGCCCTGCCACTTCCCGCCTTCGACAATCACGCTTTCAGGGTGGGTGTCATCGCTCAGTTCTTTACGCACGTACTGGTCGTAAAGCTTGAGCAGGTATTTGTCTTCACCCAGCTTCGCCAGCTCGGCGTTGACCCAGTCACGCAGTTCGATGTTGCCCTTCTTTACCGCAGGCGCAATCGGTGCCTCGGCACCGAGGGTTTCGGTCAGCACGCGGTAGCCCGGGTTCTGTTTGGCCCAGCTGAACAGCACCAGGTTGTCTTGCGCATATGCATCGCCGCGACCATTGGCCAAGGCTTGCAGGGACTCGGAATTTTTCTCGAACTTCAGCAGCTTCCAGTCCGGGTGGTTCTTGGTCAGCCATATATCGGCAGTGGTGCCAGTGGTCACGATAGTGGTGCGGGTCGCCAGGTCATCGAGGTTTTTGACCGAACTTGCCTGCGGCACCAGCGCCTGAACCGCAACCTTGAGGTTCGGGTTGGTGAACTCCACCGCTTCCTTACGCTCCGGGGTGACGGTCATGTTGGCGAGGATCAGATCGACCTTGTCGCTTTGCAGGAACGGAATCCGGCTCGCCGGCTCGACCGCGACGAACTCGACCTTGTTCTCGTCGCCCAGCAGGTCCTTGGCAAATTGACGGCCGATGTCGGTGTCAAACCCCACGTAGCGTCCGGCTTCATCGACGAAGCCGAACGGCGGTTTGTCGGTGAATACACCAACGATCAGCTTGTCCCGCGCCTTGATTTTCTCCAGGTAGCTGGCCGCCGGTGCCGCGCTGGCGGTAGAGGCCGCAGGCTTGGCGGCTTCTTCGGATTTGTTGCACCCGGCCAACAGCGCGAGGCCGAACAATGGGAGTAGCAGCAGTGAAGACTTGGCAGTTTTCATGAGGGTTCCAGTTCCTTTGCAAGTGTCTTTTTGGGCAGTGCTTCGACGTAGGAGAACTTCTCCAGGAACTGCTGCGCTCGTGCGGTTTGCGGGTTCGTAAAGAAAATCTCGGGAGGGTTTTGTTCGAGGATGCGCCCGGCGTCCATGAACACAATGCGGTCCGCCACCGCGCGGGCGAAAGCCATCTCGTGGGTCACGATCAACAGCGTCATGCCGTCGCGGGCCAGGCCCTGAATCACTTCCAGCACTTCCTTGACCATCTCGGGATCAAGGGCCGCAGTGACCTCATCGAACAGCATCACCTGCGGGTTCATGCACAGTGAGCGGATGATGGCGATGCGTTGCTGCTGACCACCGGAAAGCTGGCGCGGGAAAGCCTCGCGCTTGTCCGCCAGACCGACCCGTTCCAGCAGCGCCAAGGCTTGTTCGCGAGCTTCACGCGGTGGGCGTTTTTGCACCTTGAGCGGGCCGAGCAGGAGATTGTCGAGCACGCTCATGTGCGGGAACAGGTGATAACTCTGGAACACCATGCCGATCTGCTGGCGCACTTCGCGCCAATCGGTGGTCTTGTTCAGTAACTCGCGCCCGGCGAAACGCAGCTCGCCGCTGTGGGCGACTTCCAGACCGTTGAGGCAACGCAGCAAGGTGCTTTTTCCGCAGCCGCTGGGGCCGAGGATGACGATCACTTCGCCGGTTTTGACGCTTAAGTCGATCCCGTTGAGGACCTGATGCTCACCGAAGAACTTGTTGAAACCCTTGAATTCGATCAATGCACTCATGCTTGCGTCCAGCGCCGTTCCAGCACGCGGGAAGCGGCCGAAAGCGGGTAGCAGATAAAGAAGAAAAACAGGAATAACGCGCCGTAGATCAACACCGACTCGTAGGTACGCTCGATGATCTGCTGGCCGACCTTGATCACGTCGACCACACCGATCAACACCGCCAGCGAGCTGGTCTTGATGATCCGCGTGTAGACGTTGATGGTCGGTGGCGTCATGCGTTTCAGTGCCTGGGGCAGCAACACGTAACCGAACAGCTGGAGGCCGGACAGCCCGATCGACAACCCCGCTTCACGCTGGCCACGGGGCAAGGAATGCAGGGCGCCGCGCACCACTTCGCCAACTTCACTGGCGCCCCACAACGACAGCACCAGCACCGCACACCAGAAACTCGGCAGGCTCAGGCCGAAAAAAATCGGCAGGCCGAAGAACAGCAAATACAGCCAGACCAGCACCGGGATCGCCCGGAACAGTTCCAGATAGACTCGCAGCAACGCGTTCAACCACTTCGAATTCAGACTGCACAGCACGCCGTAGAGCACTCCGCCCACCGTGCTGATGGCGATACTCAAAAACGAAATCGACAAGGTTTGCGCAGCGCCTTTGCCTAACTGCGGCAAAGACACCCAAAGCAGCTCAAGACCCGAACTGGCCATGCTGGAGCCTCCTTTCCAGACGGCTGAGCAGCAGCGACAACGGCAAGAACAGCAACACGCAGATCAGCGTCAGCACGGCGAGCATTTCGTAGGTTTTGTAATACAGCGCGATGTAGCTCTTGGTGGTGTAGAGAATCTCCGGCACCGCCACCGCCGAGACCACGGTGGTTTCCTTGAGCAGGAAAATGAAGTTGGCGAACAGCGATGGCAGGCTGAGGATCCCCGCTTGCGGCAGGATCACGTAGCGCAGCAATTGCCAGCGAGACAAGCCGATCGAGCGCCCCGATTCCAGTTGCGCCGCAGGCACCGCTTCAACGCCGGCCCGCAACACTTCAGTGAGGTAGGCGCCGCCAAGGAAGGTCATGGTGATGATTGCCGCGGCAAAGCCGGAAACCTTCACCCCAAGTGCTGGCAATGCAAAGTAGACGAAGAACAGTTGAATCAGCAGCGGCGTGTTGCGCGCCAGCTCCACGTACAACGCCACCAGGCGCTGCAAGTACGGCGTGCGGAACACCAGGAACGTCGCGTTGATCAGGGCAACCAGCAACGAAGTGCTGATGGCGATCAGACCGACCTGCAGCGTCACGCCCACAGCGCGCAGAAACGCCGGCAGGGTGCTGAGGATGAAAGCGTAATCGAACGTCATTGAAGATCCTGAACGCCGCAGGGTAAGCGACGGTGGCGCAGTCCATTGGGCTGTGGATAACAACCCGGCAGGCACTAACCTTAAAGGTATAAAAAGAAACATTTAAATACCGATAAAGCATATTGATATCACGCAAAAAACTATTCGCTGGATTGGCGGCGGCAGCAGGAGACAGCTATTTCCCTTTGCGCTGTAGGAAGGATCTTTTTTTCAGATTGCCCCTCCAAGGACGAGCAGCGCGCGGCCACACTCCCCGGCCAAACCATCACAAGGACGATAAAAATGGCAGACGTGAAAACACCCCAGCGGCTGGATCCGCAGGACATCGTGAAGTTATTGACGGCGTTACGCAGGGCGTTGAAGGCCAGAGTGACCTGACTCATGCCCCCAGCTCCCAGGCTTTTGATCTCGTGGCGAGGGGGCTTGCCCCCGTTCGGCTGCGTAGCAGTCGTAAATCCAGCATCTCGGGTGAGCCTGATGAAACGCAGTGGCAGGTCTCGGGTCCGCTTTGCGGCCCAACGGGGCGGTGCGGCGTTCCGACAAGCCCCCTCGCCACAGGTCGAGCAATAAAAACGCCGACGCTATCGAAAGCCGTCGGCGTTGAAACCTCGAAAGGGTTTACCGCTCAATCAGAACGCCGGCAGTACCGCGCCGTTGTACTTCTTGGCAATGAATGCCTTCACTTCAGGGCTGGTCAGGGCCTTGGCCAGTTTCTGCATCGCTACGCTGTCCTTGTTGTCTGGACGCGCGACCAGGAAGTTCACGTAGGGCGAATCCGCACCTTCGATCACCAGTGCATCTTTAGCCGGGTTCAGACCCGCTTCCAGCGCATAGTTGGTGTTGATCATGTCCAGGTCGACCTGATCCAGCACACGCGGCAGCATCGCCGATTCCAGTTCCTTGAACTTGAAGTTGTGCGGGTTCTTGGCGATGTCTTTCGGGGTAGCCAGGGCGTTTTTCGGGTCTTTCAATTCGATCAGGCCGGCTTTCTGCAACAGGATCAGCGCACGGCCGCTGTTGCTGCCTTCGTTCGGGATAGCGATGGTCGCGCCGTCTTTCAGCTCAGCCAAGGTTTTAACCTTTTTCGAGTAGCCGCCGAACGGTTCGACGTGGACGCCGATCACAGTCACCAGGTGAGTGCCTTTGCCTTCGTTGAAGCTTTGCAGGTACGGCAGGGTCTGGAAGTAGTTGGCGTCCAGACGCTTCTGATCGACCTGCACGTTCGGTTGTACATAGTCGGTGAAGACCTTGATTTCCAGATCCACGCCTTCTTTGGCGAGGGTCGGTTTGATCAGTTCGAGGATCTCGGCGTGCGGCACCGGCGTTGCGGCAACCACCAGTTTTTCGCCAGCCTGGGCCAGGCCCGCAGTCAGGGCAGCCGCCAATGCGGTGAACAACAGAACCTTTTTCATGCAGTGTCCTTATTTGTCGTTGTCGACAACGGCTAAAAAATGAAATGCCAGTGACGTGCTATCGCTGGTGTGGTGCGGACGATACCGAGATATTTTATTCCCGAACAATATCTTTTATTCACTTTCATATTCCATTTTGTTCATACACAAAAAAGACACCTAACTCCTGTAGCGCGGGAGCTTGCTCCCGCGCCACAGGGGGTTAAAAGGTTTGCGTCAGGTTTTCGAGCAAACGTTTAAGCGCTGCGCGCTCGCCGGCAGAACCGGAGGTGATCACCTGCGTTGCCTCTCGCTCGATCAACTCCAATGGCGCAAGCACCTGAGGCAAATTCAAATGCGCAGGCGTTATTTCCTCGCCACTGCTCACCAGCAACGCAAAGTGAATGACGTTCTCCAGCTCACGGGTATTGCCCGGCCAGCTGTGCCGTTCCAGAACCTGCTGGGCCGCATCGCTGATAAACGGCACCGGCAGGTCGAGGCGCTGGCTGTAGATGCCGAGGAAATACTCGGCCAATGACTGAATGTCACCGACTCGCTCACGCAAGGCCGGTAATTCGAGCTGACCTTCGCTGAGGTAGTGGTAGAGCCGCTCATGGAATTTACCGGCCGCCACGGCTTGCGCCAGATCGATGCTGGTCGCCGCCACCAGGCGCACATCCACCGGGCTCGGTTGTTGCGCGCCGACGCGGGTGACTTCGTGATTCTCCAGGGCTGCGAGCAGTTTGATCTGAATCGGCAACGGTAAATCGCCGATTTCATCCAGGTACAACGTGCCGCCATTGGCCGAACCAAACCAGCCAGCGCGACTGCTGGCCGAGCCACTGAAACTGCCGCCGGCATAACCGAACAACTCGGCATCGGCGTAGGTCGGGCTAATGGCGCCGCAGTTGACCGATACGAACAAACCACCGCGATCACTGGCACGGTGAATGTGCCGTGCCAACAGCTCTTTGCCGCTGCCGGTTTCACCGCGAATCAACACCGAGATCGAGCGCGGCGCCAGTTGCTCCAGCTCCTGGCGCAGCTGTCGCGAACGCGGGTCAACAAATACCAGCGCCTTGGCGCGAATGCTCAACGGGCTTTTTTCAGCGTCGGGAAAAGTCAGCAAGGGCTGACCGAAAGATTCATGCAAACTCATGGCAGACTCCCGCCCAAAACCGCCGGGAGACGGGGGCGTTTAAATAAAAAAGAGGTTCAAGCGCGGCGCAGGGCGTGATGTTCCATGCGGTTTTGCAGGCGATACAGGTAGGCAAAACCCTGCTCCCAACGATGGTGACCGGACTTCACATTGATGTGCCCAGCCCCCGCCAGAATCCCCGCTTCGGCGCCCCAGTTACGTGCCAACTCCAGCGCCCGTGGAGCGCTGACAGCGGCATCGTTGTCGGAACTCACCACCTGGCTCGGGAACGGCAGCAGGTGCGTCGGAATCGGCGCAAAGTTACGCAACGCAGGCACGCAGGCCGGGCGTTCGACGTCGGCAGGCGCCACCAGCAAGGCCCCGCGAACCTGACGCAACGCCTGCAACGGCGCAGTAGCCGCCCAATGGGCAACGGTGATGCAGCCCAGGCTATGGGCGATCAGGATCACCGGCGTGCTGTCGGCATCAATCGCTTCGGCCAGCGCCGCGACCCAATCCTCGCGACGCGGCGTCAGCCAATCGGCCTGCTCTACCCGTGCGCTGTTCGGCAGACTGTTCTGCCAATGGCTTTGCCAATGATCCTCTGGCGATCCTTGCCAGCCCGGCACAATCAGGTAGCGAATTGACTCGTTGCGCATGGGGAGCTCTCCTGTGCGTGTCTGTTCCTGGTCGAGTATAGGGATAGGATTTATATTCGCTAAGGAATAAGAAGCTATTTATTAAGACCTATATCGAATATAAAACTGATCACTCTGTGGGAGCGGGCTTGCTCGCGAAAGCGGAGTATCAGTCGACATCAATGCTGAATGCCTGGGCCCCTTCGCGAGCAAGCCCGCTCCCACAGGGTCTGCTTGACGGACAGTTTATTCAGGACAAAAAAAAGGGGCCGCACCCTGCCAAGGAGACGGCCCCGGAAATCACTATTTTGTACCGCGCGCTCATCACGACAGCTCGGTGTTCCTCAAATGTTTAACACGGTTAGGTTGCGGTTCAATGAATCGATCTGCCTGTGCCTCCCCCCAACGCGACCGCTTCGATGGATGAATCATTGCTTCAATGACTTATTTCTTAAAGTAATATTTTATGATTTATATAGATCTGTATCGCATATAAAAATCAACACTTCCTGCCAGCTCCCGGAATCAGAGAGCTGCCGAGGAACACGCCTGGGAACGATTTACGCTTGAGCTTCCCGCACCGCTTCGGTTGTCTGCTGCGCCTTGCGCACAAACCGGTTCGCCCGTCCAAACGTACCGAAATCATTGAAGCGCACACCCATCTCGCGCATCACCTTGTGCGCCACCGGGACGGTCAGCTGGCGGATATAAAACGGTTCCTTCACCACAAAGTGATGGATGCCGTGGCTGCTGCCGAAGTTGAAGCAGAACGCCTGCAACGGCCACATCCACCAGGGATTCAGCACCTGGGTCTGCTGGATCACGTTACCCGGCTCGATGTCGCCGTAGTAGTGCATGTTCGAGCTGACGAAGTGCAGGCAAAAGGTGCGCAGCACGTTCGGGCCGATGATCACCACGGCGGCGATATCAATCACCTGCATCACCGACAGCATAGTCGCCGACCACTCCACTGAGCTGCCCAGCAAATACGCGATGCCGTTGGCCGCGTGAAAACCGAGAAACAGGTACCACGCGCCCCAGTGCACCAGCGCCAGTGGCGCGTAAACTTTCAAAGAGCGCTTGATGATGCTGAATTTATGCGCCCAGGTCTTGGCCCGCAGCATGCGGATAAACGCCGACATCACGTTGTCGCCGACCATCAGCAAACGCGCGATGCCCCACGGCTCGCCGTTGGTGATCGCACGCTCTTCCATGTCGGCTTCGCTGCCGGAAACCTTGTGGTGGTTGAGGTGCAGATGACGGCGGATCCAGGGGTTGATGGTGCTTGGCCGCGCCAGCCAGACCAACCCCATCATCAGATTGTGCGGCAGGCGTTGCTTGCGGAAATACATGCTGTGGATCAGGTCGTGTTCCAGCTCATGGGTCAGCGAGGCAAAAAACGCATTCAGCAGCAAACACGCCCACCAGGCCATGTGTCCGGTCATGTAGAGCGCAGCCGAACTGATCATCCCGGCCAGGGCGAAGGCCAGAATCCCCACGCCCAAGGCGTCCTGATGATCGAGAATCGGATAGCGCTTGCGCAGTTCGACACCGCGGGCGAGCACCACTTCACGAATATGTGCAGATCGTTGTTGTGCATTCAGGCGTTGAGGACTTGCAGAAGTACCGTACATGCTTCCATCCTTTAGTTATTGATGTTCGCATCCTGCCCTGTGCGATTGCTTCGGGCGTTAGCTGTGAACGCCAACCTGTTGACCGGAAGCGCCAATCATCATGATTGAACCCACCTCCCTCGCCAGCTGGACCCGCGCTTTGCGCAAGCAACTCGACGCCCTCGGCCTCGACAGCAACGCGCTGTGCCTGCAAGCCGGGCTCGACCCGCAGCTGATGGACGACCCGAACGCCCGCTATCCGTTATCGGCCACGACCCGACTGTGGGAACTGGCGGTCGAGGTCAGCGGCGACCCGGCGATTGGTTTGCGGGTGTCGCGATTCGTCAGTCCGACCACCTTCCACGCGCTGGGTTATGCGTTGGTGGCCAGCGGCAGTCTGCGCGAGGTGTTCGAGCGTATCGTGCGGTATCACCAGGTCATCAGCGACGCCTTGGACCTGGAACTGACCCGCGGCGAAGATCGCTATTGCTTCACCCTCAAGGTGCCCGAAGGCAGCCCGGCGCCAGCACGGGAAGCGATCGACGCCTTTGCCGCGATCTACGTGCGCACCTGTCGCAACCGTCTGGGCCGGGACTACGCGCCGCTGGCGGTGTACCTGCGTCGCCCGGAACCGGCCGACCCGAAACAATGGCACGCGGTGTTCCGCGCGCCGATCTTCTTTGCTGCTGATGAAGACCGGCTGGAGTTTTCCATCGAAGACTTCGAAAGCCATCTGGATGACGCCAACCCGGAACTCGCCGAACACAACGAAACCGTACTCAAGCGCGCCCTGACGCAACTGCGCCTGCTGACCTGGGAGCGCAAGGTGCTCGATGCCATCGAAGCACAACTGCCGGAAGGCGAACCCAGCGCCGAACGTATCGCCGAGACCTTGCACTTGAGTTTGCGCAGCTTGCAACGGCATCTGGCGGACGAAGGTTGCCGGTTCGATACGTTGCTCAATGAGTGTCGTGAGAATCTGGCGCTGCTGCACTTGCGAGACCCGCAATGCTCGCTGAGCGAAATCAGCTACCTGCTCGGATTCGCCGACACCAGCAGCTTCAGCCGCGCCTTCAAACGCTGGACCGGGATGACGCCGGGGCAGTTTCGCGATGGGTTGCGGTAAAGCGTCGGGATTTGGCCGCTTTTGCCGGCCTCATCGCGGGCAAGCCTTGCTCCTACGGATTCGCGTCGATCCAGCGTTGTGCTTCACCACAAATCCGTAGGAGCAAAGCTTGCTCGCGATAGCAATTTCCCAGACACCACAGAAGGCTCAGCGCCCCCGATCACGGCGCAGCAACTTGCGCACCCGCGCCACCAGCTCGCTCACGGCGAACGGCTTGAGCAGATAGTCATCCTCATGCAGCTCCAACCCGCGCAGCCGGTCTTCAATGCCATCCGTGGTGGTCAGGAACAGCACCGGCGTTGCACCGAGCTGGCGGATCTGTTGCAACAGCTGCCAGCCGTTGAGGCCGGGCAACATCACATCAAGAATGATCAGATCATACTCACCCGCTTCGATGAAGCGTCGCCCGGCCATGCCGTTGTCCGCTACATCCACCGCATAACCGGCTTCGCTCAGGCCTTGGGCCAGATGTTTCGCGGTCTCGGGTTCATCTTCCACTAACAGCAAACGCATGGCACACCTCGAATAATCATCACCACAGGCTAGGCGCCTTGGCGCACAAAGCCCATCACTAACGGTTATTTCGGATGAGGCGGCCGACTCAGACGCTCGCCATCGCCCGCAACCGACCTGCATCGAGGATCTCTATCTCGCCATAACTCAGGTTGAGAATGCCCTGGTTCTCCAGGTCCTTGAGAATCTGGTTGGTGGTCTGCCGCGACAGCGAAAGCAGCAACGCCAACTGCTCCTGCGGCAGCTGCAAGGTGCGCCGTGCCGGCTCGATCTCACCGTAGCCGTCGGCAATCATCAGCAAACGATGCGCCACGCGGGCCGGGGCCGGCAACAGGGTCAACTGTTCGAGATTGATGAACGTCAGGCGCAATTTATGGCTCATCAGCAAGGCCAGCTGTCGCCAGTAGTGCGGCTGTTCTTCGAGCAAGGTGAGCAGCGCTGCCTGCGGTATGTGCAACAGAATGCAGTGGCCCACGCCATAGGCGTCGTGGGTGCGCGGCTGACCATCGAACAGACTGATTTCACCGAACCAGTGCGGCGGCTCGATCAGGCTCAACAACGCCTCCTTGCCCTGCTCGCTCACGGCGCCCACGCGTATCGCACCTTCGAGCACCGCGTACAGACCACACGGTGGATCGCCGCGCTTGAACAGCCGTTGCCCCGGCGACAACCGCCGCACGCGGGCCAGGGACAGCAGACTATCCTGTAACGAGGGCGGCAAATGGCTGAACCACTGGCCACTCATCAGGCGTGACCGCCAGACCTGCATATCCATGAAAACTCCAAGATGATTGTCGTCTGGCTGACAGAGCAACGACGGACCGCAGGGCATGATCGAGATCCCTACAGGAGGAATAACAATGAAAAGCCTCGTTGACCACCTCAGTCAATACGCCGCGTACCACCGTGACCCGCGCAACATCGCCAGCCACTTCATTGGCATTCCGCTGATCGTGGTCGCCGTCGCGGTGTTGCTGTCACGGCCAGGATGGCCGGTGGCCGGGCTCTGGCTGTCTCCGGCGGTGCTATTGGCGCTGGCGTCGGCGTGGTTCTATTTGCGCCTGGAAGTACGCCTTGGCGGGGTGATGACGGTGCTGCTGGGCCTGTCCGTTTGGCTAGGCCAGATTCTCGCGGCGCACAGTACCTTGCTCTGGTTGAGCAGCGGCATTGCGATGTTTGTGGTCGGCTGGGCGATCCAGTTTGTCGGCCATCACTACGAAGGACGCAAACCGGCGTTTGTCGATGATGTGACAGGGTTGATCGTCGGGCCGTTATTTGTGGTGGCCGAACTGGGGTTTTTGCTGGGCTTGCGGCATGAGCTCAAAGAGCAGATCGAGGCGCGGGCGGGTGGGGTGCGAATTAATCGAAAAAATGCAGCAGCATAAGACGCTTTTGTGGCGAGGGAGCTTGCTCCCGCTGGACTGCACAGCAGTCCTAAAACCAGCAATCGCGTTTTCCAGGCAGGACAAGGTGGCCTGCTTTGCGACTGCTGCGCCCGAACGCGGACCGGCCGACGGGAGCAAGCTCCCTCGCCACAGGTCAGTGCAGACCCCGTGGGAGAGGCAAGCCGGCGATATTTTTCAGAGGTTGGCGACTTTCTGCCAGACCTTGGGTTTGAAGAACAGCGTCTCGCCCTTGGCCAGGCCGGTCAGGCTGTCATGATCCTTCACCACTTCAGCTTCGATCAGTTCGCTCTGGCCCTCGACCTTCAAGGTGATGCGGGTGGTCGCACCCAGCGGGCGGATATCACGTACTTGCGCCGCGTGGTGATCCGCAAGCTCGGTGCGCGACAGCGACACTTCATGAGGGCGGAACAGCACGTGATTGTCGTCGCCCAGGTGCAGGCGGTTCGAATCGCCGAGGAAGTGGTAGACGAAATCGCTGGCCGGGTTTTCGTAGACGTCACCCGGTGAACCGATCTGCTCGATCACGCCCTTGTTCATCACCACGATGCGGTCGGCCACTTCCATCGCCTCTTCCTGGTCGTGGGTCACGAACACCGAGGTCAGGTTGATGTCTTCGTGCAGTCGCGCCAACCAGCGCCGCAGCTCTTTACGAACCTTGGCATCCAGCGCGCCGAACGGTTCGTCGAGCAGCAAGACTTTCGGCTCTACCGCCAAGGCCCGGGCCAGGGCGATGCGCTGACGCTGACCACCAGAGAGTTGTTCCGGATAACGATCCGACAGCCAATCCAGTTGCACCATGTTCAGCAGCTCATGAACTTTGACCGCGATCTGGCTTTCGCTCGGACGCTGGTTTTTCGGCTTCATGCGCAGGCCAAACGCGACGTTGTCGAACACGGTCATGTGGCGGAACAAGGCGTAGTGCTGGAACACAAAGCCGACGTTGCGATCACGCACGTCGTGGCCGGAGACGTCTTCACCATGGAACACGATGCTGCCGGCGTCCGGGGTTTCCAGGCCGGCGATGATCCGCAGCAAGGTGGTTTTGCCGCAGCCGGACGGACCGAGCAACGCCACCAGCTCGCCGCTCTGGATGTCCAGGTTGATGCTGTTCAGCGCCTTGAACGCGTTGAAGTTCTTGCTGACATTACGGACTTCGATCGACATGACTTATTCCTCCGCGGCGCTGGCGCGCAGGCGGTTAATACGGTTTTCGCTCCACTGCTTGAGCAGCAGGATGAAGAGCGCCAGGATCAGCAACAGGCTCGCAACGGCAAACGCGGCAACGTGGTTGTATTCGTTGTAGAGGATCTCGACGTGCAGCGGCAGGGTGTTGGTCACCCCGCGAATGTGCCCGGACACCACCGACACCGCACCGAACTCACCCATCGCCCGCGCGGTACACAGCACCACGCCGTAGATCAGGCCCCACTTGATGTTCGGCACCGTCACGTGCCAGAACATCTGCCAGCCGTTGGCACCCAGCAGCCGTGCGGCTTCCTCTTCTTGCGTGCCCTGCTCCTGCATCAGCGGGATCAACTCACGCGCTACAAACGGCACGGTGACGAAAATCGTCGCCAGCACAATGCCCGGCAAGGCGAAGACGATCTGGATGTCGTGATCCTGCAGCCACGGGCCAAAAATCCCCTGGGCACCGAACATCAGCACGTAGACCAGACCGGCGATCACCGGCGACACCGAGAACGGCAAGTCGATCAGGGTCACCAGCATGCTCTTGCCACGGAACGAGTATTTGCTCACGCACCAGGCCGCGCTGACGCCGAACACCAGGTTCAACGGCACCGAAATCAACACCGCTATGACGGTCAGCTTCAGAGCCGACAAGGCGTCGGGCTCAAAGATCGCGGTAAAAAATGCGCCGAGGCCCAGCTTCAAGCCTTGGGACACCACGATGAACAGCGGCAGCAGCAGGAACAGCGCAAAAATCAGCCAGCCAAGGCCGATCAGAATTCGCCGAGAAACAGCGCTGCCACGACGGGCGGCGTTGGCCGAAGACGCGGCGGCAATAGACGATTGGGACATTTTTCGCGCCTCCTTATGGGGTTTCGATGCGCCGCTGCAACAAGTTGATCAGCAGCAACAGGACGAAGGAAACCACCAGCATCAGCACGCCAATGGAGGTAGCGCCGGTGTAGTCGTATTGGTCGAGCTTGACCATGATCAGCAGCGGCAGGATTTCGGTTTTCATCGGCATGTTGCCGGCGATGAAAATCACCGAGCCGTACTCACCGACGCCACGGGCAAACGCCAGGGCAAAACCGGTCAGCCACGCCGGCAGCAACGCCGGCATCAGAATGTAACGGAACACCTGCAATGGCTTGGCACCCAGGCACGCGGCGGCCTCCTCGATTTCTCGCGGGATGTCAGCCAGTACCGGCTGCACCGTACGCACCACGAACGGCAGCGTGACGAAGGTCAGCGCCAGGGTGATGCCGAGCGGCGTGTAGGCGATCTTGAACCCCAGGTCCGCGGCGAACTGCCCGACCAGACCGGTCGGCGTGTACAGCGCCGTCAGCGCAATACCGGCCACGGCCGTCGGTAGCGCAAACGGCAGGTCGATCATCGCGTCGATGATCTTGCGTCCGGGGAAGGTGTAACGCACCAACACCCAGGCCAGCAACGTGCCGATGATGCCGTTGATGATCGCGGCGTACAGCGCGGTGCCGAAACTGAGCTTCAATGCCGCCAGCACCCGTGGCGCCGAGATGATTGCCCAGAACTGATCCCAGGTGAGTTGAGCGGCATGCACGAACATCGCCGCCAGTGGTATGAGCACAATCAGACTGAGGTACACCAAGGTGTAGCCCAGCGTCAGCCCGAAGCCGGGTATGACGGGGGAGATACGACGCGACATAAAAGTCCTTGGTTGAGAATGCATAAAGCCCCGACGGTGAATTCGGGGCTCGTTTGCCGATCTATTTCAGGTTACTGCGCCTGATAGATCTGGTCGAACACGCCACCGTCATTGAAGAATTTCGGCTGGGCGGATTTCCAGCCACCAAAATCCTTGTCGATGGTCACCAGCTCCAGGGTCGGGAACTGTTTGGCGTACTTGGCGGCCACGTCCTTGTCACGCGGGCGGTAGAAGTTTTCCGCAGCAATTTCCTGACCAGCCGGGCTGTACAGGTGCTTGAGGTAGGCTTCGGCGATCTGCTCGTTGCCCTTCTTCTCGGCGTTCTTGTCGACGACCGCTACGGGCGGTTCGGCGAGAATCGACAGCGAAGGCACGACGATGTCGAACTTGTCAGCGCCGCCCTGTTCTTTCAGCGCCAGGAAGGCTTCGTTTTCCCAGGCCAGCAACACGTCACCCTGACCATTGTTGACGAAGGTAATGGTCGAACCGCGAGCGCCGGTGTCGAGTACCGGGACATGCTTGAACAGCGTTTGCACGTACTCTTTGGCCTTGGCTTCGTTACCGCCGTTGGCTTTCAGGCCATAGGCCCAGGCCGCTAGGAAGTTCCAGCGCGCACCGCCAGACGTTTTCGGGTTCGGGGTGATGACTTCAACACCGTTTTTGGTCAGGTCGCCCCAGTCCTTGATGCCTTTGGGGTTGCCCTTGCGCACCAGGAACACGATGGTCGAGGTGTACGGCGTGCTGGCGTCCGGCAGGCGCTTTTGCCAGTCGGCCGGCAGGGTTTTGCCGAGTTTGGCGATTTCGTCGATGTCACCGGCCAGGGCCAGGGTCACCACGTCGGCCCGCAGACCATCGATCACCGCCCGGCCCTGTTTGCCCGAACCACCATGGGATTGCTGGATCTTCACGTTGTCGCCAGCGTGCTCTTTCTTCCAGAAGTTGATGAACTCGGTGTTGTAGTCCTGATACAGCTCGCGGGTCGGGTCGTACGACACGTTGAGCAGTTCATAATCCTTGGCAACCGCGGAACCTGTAAAAATAGCGCTGGCCAGAGCGGCCAAAGCGTAACGGCGAATCGACGACATGGTGCAGCTCCTGAATTCTTTTGTGTTGGCTGTTCTTATGGTTTTCCGGAATCGGGTTGCCCGTTGAGTAGTGCTTCAGCTCGGCTTGTTGCCTGGGTTCTGCAAACGGAATTTCTCTTTACGTTCGATCTGAACTACCTGGGCGTTGTGCACGGTGATTTCTACTGCCCCAAAGCGCAGATCGCGCAGTGCGCTCTGGATCTCGCGCAAAATGGTTGCTTCGTCCTGGCCGTCAACGCTACGTAGAGATGCGCTCATGGTGCTGCTCCTTCAATGAGATGTGCCTGGCAGTGGCGGCACTGCTTACGGCGTGAGGGCAATAGTAGATAGACGCAGATATTCTTAAAAATACTATTTAAGAATGTTTATATAACCGAAAGACATTAACTGGCAGGACAAGGATTTGCAGATTTTGAAAATTTCGCAGCCTCTGTGGCGAGGGGGCTTGCCCCCGTTCGGGTGCGAAGCAGCCGTAAAATCGGAACACGCGATATGTCTGAAAGAACCGGGCTGCTGATATCGGGACTGCTGCGCAGCCCAACGGGGGCAAGCCCCCTCGCCACAAGAGCGCGGTGTTTACCGAATCACTGGGGCGCGCGCCCAGTCCAGCTCATGAGCCGGCATCGGTCGGCCAAACCAGTAACCCTGGCCCAGATCGCACCCCTGCTCGAGCAAAAACGCCGCCTGCTCGACCTGCTCGATGCCTTCGGCGTGCACCTGCATGCCCATGCTTTGCGCCAGGGCGATGATCACTCGAACGATCGCCGCATCGTCCTCATCCAACGGCAGGCCAGCGACAAAGCCCTGATCGATCTTGAGTTTCTGCACTGGCAGACGCTTAAGTCGCAGCAACGATGAATAACCGGTACCAAAGTCATCGATGGCCAGCCGCACGCCCAGTTCGCGTAAGCGGTGCATTTGTTCCAGCGCGACTTCCGGATCGTCCATCACTGCGCTTTCGGTCACTTCCAGCTCCAGGCACGCCGGGTCCAGTCCCGTGTCGTGCAGCACTTGGGCAACCCGCTCAAACAGTTCGCGCCGGGCAAACAGGCGGGTGGAAACGTTCACCGCAACAAATGACAACACCACCCCGGCGTTCTGCCAGGCACACATCTGCTGACAGGCCTGTTGCATCACCCAGGCATCAATCTCGGCGATCAACCCGGTGCGTTCGGCAATCGGAATGAACTCACCCGGCGGCAC
The DNA here is from genome assembly GCF_058782685.1 of Pseudomonas sp. FW306-02-D09B. Classification (NCBI taxonomy): domain Bacteria; kingdom Pseudomonadati; phylum Pseudomonadota; class Gammaproteobacteria; order Pseudomonadales; family Pseudomonadaceae; genus Pseudomonas; species Pseudomonas sp. FW306-02-D09B. Next base: position 93,753 of record NZ_JBYSXY010000010.1, on the reverse strand, counting down.
CAGCCCCCGCTGTGGATGCTGCCAGCGAACCAGCGCTTCAACGCCGATCAAACGGCGGGTCGTGAGGTCGTGCACCGGCTGGTAGTACACCCGCAACTCCTGCTGCTCCAGCGCGCGGCGCAATTCGAAGGCCATCTCGACCCGGTGCTGGGCGTGGGCAGTCAACTCCTCGGTGTACAAGGCATAACCGTCGCGCCCCGAACTCTTGGCCTTGAACAACGCCGAATCAGCATTGCGCAGCAATTGTTCGGCGCTCAGCGCGTCGCTGGGGAACAGGCTGATACCGACACTGGCGTTGATGAACAACGGGTGAGCCACGATGAAAAACGGCTCTTTCAGGCCCTCAATGATCCGCTGCGCCAACGCGGCAGCCTGCACCACTTGCGGACAGTTCTCGGCCAACACGGCAAACTCGTCGCCACCCAACCGCGCCAGCGTAACACCGGGGCCAAACAGGCCTTGCAGACGCACCGCCGTCGCTTTGAGCAGTTGATCGCCAACGTTATGCCCGAGGCTGTCGTTGATCATCTTGAAATGGTCCAGATCGATCATCAGCAGCGCACACCCACGCTTGTGGATCTGCGCCGACGCCAACGCCTGCTCGACGCGATCACTGAACAGCAAGCGATTGGGCAGGTCGGTCAGCGGGTCGTGGTGCGCCAGATGCGCGAGTTCGTGCTCGGAATTCTTGATCGCGCTGATGTCGGAAAACACCGCCACATAGTGGCTGAGCTGGCCGTGGTCATCGTGAATGACCCGGATGGTCTGCCATTGCGGATAAATTTCACCACTTTTGCGCCGGTTCCAGATCTCGCCACTCCATTCGCGGGTGCGTTTCAGGCTCTCGAACATTGCTTGATAGAAATCCGGCGGATGATGGCCGGACTTGAACAGGCTGGGACTCTGGCCCAACACCTCTTCGGCCTGATAACCGGTGATGTCCATAAAGGCCCGATTGACATGGACGATCACCCTCCGGCGATCAGTGACCAACACCCCTTCACGGGTGCAATCGAACACCGCCTGCGCCTGGCGCAATCGAGTGCGATCTTCGTGACGGTGGCGCAATTTGGCGCCGACTCCGAGAAAACACAGCAAACGAGCCCGGGCGGTGAAGATAAACCCAGCGCTAAGCACCACCCAGACATAACCGTTGATCAGTTGCCATTGCTGAAGATCTGCGGATTCATCGAATAAATTGGTTAATAAATAACCAGTGAATTTCAGCCAAACGACAGAAAACACCAGGTAGAGCAGCGCTGCACGCAAGGCATCGCGATAAGAAGCAGACATTCGGTCGTCCATGGCCTTACAAAAAAGGTTGGAATTATAGATTAAAGAAACATCCAGCCACTCTTATCTGAAAGGGCGACTGGTTTTATCTGTGTGCTGAGTGATAATGCGCCAGCTGTTTTTTTCTTTATCGAGGGCCATACAGCCTATGTGGTACGAAGGTTTACTCGGCTTGTCGCCCTGGCAACTGGTGGCAGTCACCCTGTTAATGACCCACATCACCATCGTGGGCGTCACGGTTTATCTGCATCGTTATTCAGCCCATCGCTCCCTTGAGCTCAATGCCGGCCTGAAACACTTTTTCCGCTTCTGGCTGTGGCTGACCACGGCGCAGAACACCCGCGAGTGGACTGCCATCCACCGCAAGCATCACGCCAAATGCGAAACTGTCGATGACCCGCACAGCCCGGTGATCAAAGGCCTGTCCACGGTCTTGCGCAAAGGTGCCGAGCTGTACCGCGCCGAAGCGGAGAACCCCGAAACCCTGCGCATTTACGGCAAGAACTGCCCTGAAGACTGGATCGAACGCAACCTCTACAGCCGTTATCCGCTACTGGGTGTGGCGATCATGGCCGTCATCGACCTGCTGCTGTTCGGCACTATCGGCATCACCATCTGGGCGATCCAGATGATGTGGATCCCGGTCTGGGCCGCTGGCGTGGTCAATGGCCTGGGCCATGCCGTTGGCTACCGCAACTTCGAATGCCGTGATGCGGCGACCAATCTGGTGCCCTGGGGCATTCTGATCGGTGGTGAAGAACTGCATAACAACCATCACACCTACCCTAACTCGGCAAAACTGTCGGTGAAGAAGTGGGAATTCGACCTCGGCTGGGCGTGGATCCAGGTCTTCAGCTTCCTGCGCCTGGCCAAGGTTCAGCGGGTTGCACCGATCGCCCACCGTGTCGAAGGCAAAGGCAGCCTGGACATGGACACCGCCATGGCGATCCTCAACAACCGCTTCCAGATCATGGCCCAGTACCGCAAGCTGGTGATCGGCCCGCTGGTCAAGCAAGAGCTGGAAAAGGTCGACCATTCGGTTCGCCACCAATTCCATCGCGCCAAGCGCCTGCTCTCGCGAGAAACCAGCCTGCTGGATGACAAGCACCATGTGCGCATCCAGACCATGCTCGAGCACAGCCACGCACTGAAGGTAATTTACGAGAAGCGCCTGGCCTTGCAGCAGATCTGGATCAAGACCAGCTCAAATGGCCACGACATGCTGGCGGCCATCAAGGACTGGGTCCACGAAGCCGAAGCCAGCGGTATTCAATCGCTGCGCGACTTCGCCCACCAGTTGAAAACCTACTCTCTGCGCCCCGCCTGACCCTGTGGCGAGCGAGCTTGCTCGCGCTCGAATGCAGAGCATTCGCAATCTTGGCGACACGTTTTAACTGACAAAACGCAGTCGCCAGATTGGGGCGGTATACCGCCCAGCGGGAGCAAGCTCCCTCGCCACAAAAAGCGGGAACTAAGCTTCAAATCCCCTATCTCAAAGAGCACTTCGCCATCCAGGCGGGCTTTGTTGTGGCCGCTATCGAACTTGCGGCACGCCCTTTGAGAGTTGTGCCGATGGTCAATAAGAACCTGGAAGACCTACCCTACCCACAGTGGCCCGAGGCCGCGCAAACCCTGATGGCCTTGATGCATGCCCAGGGCGAAGTCGCGCGCCTGAGCGAGCGTGAACAGTTGTTCAGTTCGTTGCTGGTCAGCGTCAATGCCGTTCTCTGGGCTTTCAACTGGGAAACGCGTCAGGTGCTGTATGTCAGCCCGGCCTATGAACGGATTTTCGGTCGCTCGGCCGGCCTGCTGCTGGCTGACTATCATCAATGGCGCGACAGCGTTTACCCGGACGATCTGGACTATGCCGAACGCAGCCTTGCCCAAGTGCTGGAAAAAGGCGCAGTTGAAGACCGCGAATACCGAATCTTCGCCGCCGACGGCCAAGTGCGCTGGCTCAGCGACAAGTGCTTCATCAATCGTCAGGCCGAACCCGGGCAACCGCTGATCGTAGTCGGCTTCGCCGAGGACATTACCGAAAAGAAGCAGCTGGAAACCGAGCTGCAACGCCTCGCCACCACCGATGTGCTGACCCAAAGCAGCAACCGTCGACACTTCTTCGAATGCGCCAGCCACGAGTTCGAACAGGCTCGCCTGCAAGGTTCACCGCTGGCGTTTCTGTTGCTGGATATCGATGACTTCAAACTCATCAACGACACGTACGGCCATCAGCAAGGCGATCAAGTGCTGCAACAACTCGCCGAATGCGGACGCGCCGCATTGCGCCGTGGTGACCTGTTCGGGCGCATTGGCGGTGAAGAGTTTGCAGCGATATTCCCTGGCTGCGCGCCAGAGATGGCGAGGCAAGTCGCCGAGCGCCTGCAACGGGAAATCCAGCGCTTGAGTTTCAGCCATGACGGACAGACCTTCGGTATCACCGTCAGCCTGGGCCTGACCAGCCTCACGGCAGAAGATGCAGCCATCGACAGCCTGTACACCCGCGCCGACGCCGCGATGTACAGAGCCAAACGCCAGGGCAAGAACCGCATTATCTCCGGCTGACCCCAATGGCTTGAACAACACCGATCCGTAGGAGCAAGGCTTGCCCGCGATTGCATCACCGCGGTGTTTCTGCAAGACCGAGGTGCCCCAATCGCGGGCAAGCCTTGCTCCTACGGGGTTCGGATCGGGATCATTTTTTTCGCAAGCGCATCAGTTCCGGCAGGCCGATTTTGAGCAGGCGCGCCGTTCGGCTTTTGGCCAGTTCTTCAACGCCTTCATGCTCGGTCAGGCGAGCGAGTTGCGCCGCCAGGTTCATCACCAGCGCTTCACGGGAATACACCCCGCCACCGAGCTGATAGACCGCCGCAATCAGCTCTCGCAACTCCAACGGAAGCCGCCAGCGAGTACGCAACGCCGAACCATAGGCCGCGCCAAATTCAGCCAATGCGTCGCCGACCTCTTCCAGCTCGTCCAGTTCGCCCCCCGCCTGTTTCCACTCCTGCAAGCAACGCAACAGCGCCAGATCGCCGAGACGATGGAGCATGCCGGCGCAATAGCAACGCTCCTGATCGAGATCAAGCAAGCGCGCCAGGCTCCGTCCGTATTCTGCGGTGTGCAGTGACAGCTCCCAGTAGCGCTCGGCGTAATCGGCCAGGCACGGATCACTCAGCTTCGCACTGCGCTTGAGGGCCAGGCCAACGATCAGGTTCATGCTTTGTCCGGTGCCCAGGCGATGCAAGGCCTGGGACACGGTCTGCACCGTGTCGCCAAGGTGCTGCGAGGCGCTGTTGGCGGCGGCGATCAGCACCGCAGTGATCTGCGGGTCAGTGCGCACTTCTTCTTCCAGCAGCTTCAGATCGAGGCCATTGGGGTTCAGGCTGCGCTTGACTGCCAGTTGCACGTCGGTGAGCAACGGCGCGCCGTCCGCCAACTCACGCCGACGCTCAAGGAAGGTCGACAAGGTCATGCCGGGCGCCAGCGCCGGAACGTCACAGGAAACCGTCTGGCCGGCGCTCAGGAGCAAATCCTGCAGGCGCTGAGTCAGACCTTCCATGTTCAGGGGCTTGGTCAGATAGGCCGTCGGGGCCAGCGGCAATACCTCGCGCACGCTGGCGCTGTCGTTGCGGCTGCTCATCAGAATGAACGGCAACACCGGGTTACGCCGCCGCTGACGCACGCTACGTAGCAAGCCCAGGCCATCGACACCGGAAAGCTCCCAATCGGCAATCACCAGGTCATAGGGATGTTCACTCAACAACTCCAGCGCCTGCTGGCCATCAGCACACAGATCCAGCCGCGCATCGCAGCGCACGTGCAGCAACACCTGCTTGAGCAGGTCTCGAGACCAAGGGTCAGCCTCGGCGATCAGCACTCGCGGTACAGCCGGTAAATCAACAGCGGTCATCAGTTCACTCCGAGGCAATGCTTGCACCTTAGACAATGCTGGCCATTCGATACAGCGCAAAAGCCGCCGATGTGTTTCAAGTGACAAAAAAAACCCGCCGAAGCGGGTTTTTTGTCGATCAGGTCACACTGCGCAATCAGAGCTCGGAGAAGCACTCTTCCATGATCGCCAGACCTTTATCCAGTTGCTCGTCCGGTGCAGTCAGCGGCACCAGCACACGCAGCACGTTGCCGTAAGTGCCGCACGACAGCAGGATCAGACCCTTGTCGCGCGCCTTGGCCACGACTTTGGCGACAGCAGCGGCGTTAGGCTTGTGGCTGTCGCCGTTTTCGAACAGTTCAACCGCGATCATCGCACCCAGGGCACGCACTTCACCGATCACCGGGTACTTGGCCTGGATGGCCTTGAGGCCAGTAACCAGACGCTCGCCAACCGCCTTGCAGCGATCCAGCAGGTGCTCTTCTTCGAACACTTCCATCACCGCCAGCGCAGCGGCGCAAGCGATCGGGCTACCGGCGTAAGTGCCGCCCAGGCCGCCTGGAGCGATGGCGTCCATGTATTCAGCCTTGCCGCACACACCGGCCAGCGGGAAGCCGCCTGCGATGGATTTGGCGAAAGTGGTCAGGTCGGCCGCAACGCCCATCTGTTCCATGGCGAAGAAGGTACCGGTACGACCAGCGCCGGTTTGTACTTCGTCAGCGATCAACAGGATGCCGTGCTGGTCGCACAGGGCACGCAGACGCTTCATGAATTCTTTCGGCGCAACGTAGAAACCACCTTCGCCCTGAACCGGCTCGATGATGATTGCAGCGATGTCACGCGGCTCGGCGTCGTTCTTGAAGATACGCTCGATGCTGGCGATCGAATCGTCGATGCTCACGCCATGCAGTTCGTTCGGGTACAGCGCGCGGAAGATGCCGCCTGGCATCAGGCCCATGCCGGCCGAGTAAGGCACGACTTTACCGGTCAGGCCCAGGGTCATCATGGTGCGACCGTGGTACGCACCGGTGAAGGCAATCACGCCAGCACGGCCGGTGGCGGCACGGGCGATCTTGATGGAGTTTTCCACAGCTTCGGAGCCAGTGGTCACCAGCAGGGTCTTCTTGGCGAAATCACCTGGAACCTTGGCGTTGATTTTTTCGCACAGTTCTACGTACGGTTCGTAAGCCAGCACCTGGAAGCAAGTGTGAGTCAGCTTGTTCAGCTGCTCGGTCACGGCCGCGATGACTTTCGGGTGCAGGTGACCGGTGTTCAGCACGGCAATACCGCCGGCGAAGTCGATGAACTCGCGACCTTCAACGTCGGTCACGGTGGCGTTCTTCGCATGGTCGGCGAAGATCGGGTGAATCTGGCCAACACCGCGTGGTACGGCGGCTTCGCGGCGTTTCATCAGGGATGCGTTGGTCTTGCTCATAAAGTCCTCATTCACCGCTCATCGGGCGGCGTGGTCCAAGGAATACGTGGCGGGGAGGCAACTACGGCAGCATGCGATGATCGACTGCCACAGCTTTCCCGGCCACCGAGAAATAACGTTTGAAGCCCGCAAAGGGACAGCGCTCTCGTGCCCTTTGCGTTTAATTCCTTACCTGATCAGATGCCCAGGCAGAGGTATTTGATTTCCAGGTAATCTTCGATGCCGTACTTGGAGCCTTCACGGCCCAGGCCCGAGGCCTTGATGCCGCCGAACGGCGCGACTTCGTTGGAGATCAACCCGGTGTTGACGCCGACCATGCCGTATTCCAGGGCTTCAGCCACACGGAACACACGACCCAGGTCACGCGCATAGAAGTACGAGGCCAGGCCGAACTCGGTGTCGTTCGACATCGCGATCACTTCGGCTTCGTCTTTGAAGCGGAACAGTGGCGCCAATGGACCGAAGGTTTCTTCCTTGGCCACAGCAGCGCTTTTCGGAACGTTGGTCAGGATGGTCGGTTCGAAGAAGTTGCCTTCCATCACCTTGCCACCGGCCAGCAGGGTCGCGCCTTTGCTCAGGGCATCAGCAATGTGCTCCTGAACCTTGGCTACCGCTTTGCCGTCGATCAACGGGCCAGTGGTGGTGCCTTCTTCCAGACCGTTGCCGATCTTGAGTTTGGCCACGGCCACTTTGAGTTTTTCAGCGAACGCGTCGTACACCGAATCCTGAATGTACAAACGGTTGGCACAGACGCAGGTCTGGCCGTTGTTGCGGTATTTGGAAATGATCGCGCCTTCGACGGCCTTATCCAGGTCCGCGTCGTCGAACACGATGAACGGTGCGTTGCCGCCCAGTTCCAGGGAAACTTTCTTGATGTCCTTGGCGCATTCAGCCATCAGCTGACGACCGATCTCGGTCGAGCCGGTGAAGGACAGCTTGCGCACGATCGGGTTGCTGGTCAGCTCGCTGCCGATGTCGCCGGCGCTGCCGGTGACAACACTCAGCACGCCTTTCGGGATACCGGCACGCTGGGCCAGCTCAGCCAGGGCGAAGGCCGAGTAAGGCGTTTGCGAAGCAGGCTTGAGCACCATGGTGCAGCCAGCGGCCAGGGCCGGGCCGGCTTTACGGGTGATCATCGCAGCCGGGAAGTTCCACGGAGTGATGGCAGCGGTCACGCCGATTGGCTGCTTGATCACGATCAGGCGCTTGTCTGGCTGGTGGCCCGGAATCACGTCGCCGTAGATGCGCTTGGCTTCTTCGGCGAACCATTCGATGAAGGATGCGGCGTAAACGATTTCGCCCTTGGCTTCGGCCAATGGCTTGCCCTGCTCCAGAGTCATCAGGCGAGCCAGGTCGTCCTGGTTCTCAATAATCAGTTCGAACCAGCGACGCAGCTTGTTCGCGCGCTCTTTGGCGGTCAGTGCACGCCAGGCCGGCAGCGCTTTGTCAGCAGCTTCGATGGCACGGCGGGTTTCGGCAGCGCCCATTTTCGGCACGGTGCCCAGAATTTCGCCCGTTGCCGGGTTGGTGACGTTGATCGTCTGACCATTGTCCGCATCGACCCAGGCGCCATCAATGAAGGCTTGCTGGCGGAACAACAGGGTGTCTTTAAGCTGCATGTCGGCTTTCCTTAACAGCACCGCGCACGCGCGGAGCAAATTATGATTGTAGAAAGGCGCCTTGAAGGCTGCCGTCAGGGAAATCATTCACCGGGCTGAAGCACATAAATAGCGCACTATTGAAGCTCGTGCGGTTCAGCACCCAGACAAGAGCGTTTGAAATCTCAAACGAATCCTAGGATCAAAGGGGGTAAAGGACAATAGGCTGTTCGAAAAAAAGAACGAAAACGCCGCATTTGCCATATTTTTCTGATCAACGTAGTAAACACCCGCTCGGCGGGCGCGAAACATCAGGCTATTCAGCAGCATGGACGCCCGCAGCGCATATGAGTATCATGGCGCCCGCATTGCACCAGTAGCTCAGCTGGATAGAGTACTGCCCTCCGAAGGCAGGGGTCGTGGGTTCGAATCCCGCCTGGTGCACCATCTTCTTTCCCTTGTATGACAAGGGAATAGCGCTCCTGATAAAAACCTGTCCTGGTCCTGATCGTCGTTTTTGCCACAAGCTTGCCGCACTCACGGTGGCGGGAATGGTCGAAAAGGCAACAATCAGGAATCGCGGCCCTGCCGTTAATAAAGGACAGTGGGAAGCGCAAATCCATCACAAGGGCTATCCAGCCCAACGAAAAACCTTCGAAACCAAAGCCTTTGCATCTTGGGCGCTGTTTATAGAGAATCCTCCTCTTGCTCGAAAGGATGCTCGCAATGAAGGCCGAAGGGACTTTCCAATACATGACCCCGCACGGGATCGTCTTCAACGTCTCGCAGATCACCCTCACCGACAGCGAGCGCGGCCGCCTGCGCGAGCTTCATTTTGGCGAAGCGAAAAGCGCCCACTATCAGGTCAACAGCAAGGTCGTAGAGGTGTACGACAAGATGCAGGCCAAGAACCTGCCGTGCGTGATGATGATCGGCATCTCCAAGCCGCTGACCCGGCAACAGGCCGACGCCCTGGATACCCAACGCACCAAACTCGCCAACCTGGCCGCCTCCGCCTTCGGTGGCACTGCCGGTACTGTGGGCGGTTTAGCCGGGCCTGTAGGCAGTTTCGCCGCAGGCACTGTTGTAACGGCGGGTGTGCGCTCGTACGTCAATGACACTCTGCCCACCTACCATGCTGGCGACGTCATCGTCAGCATCCAGGCGCAGGTCAATGGTGGGATTGGCCCACAGCGCTCTTCCGAATCCCTGATCATCAAGACCTGAGTGGGGCTGCACATGTCCGAAATTACCCAGACGGTCATCGTCGTGGCGCTGGCCTTTCTACTTGATCGGTTTCTTAAGCCGTACCCGCTGCGCAAGTGGCTAGGGGTGACGCTGGTGGTGGCTGGCGCAATCGGCTGCGTCGCAGTGAGCCAGGCCCGGTTGCTGGGCTTTGACCTGGGATTGATGTCGGTCCTTGCCGTGCCGATGGGCGCGGGGCTGTTCGTGACCAGGCGGCGGTTTGTGGAGGTTGACTGAAGTGATGTAAAAAGGGGGGCCTGCCTTCGATTGAAGCAGGCTGACTGCCGTAGGCCGATTGCTGCCGTTTTGGTGATGGTCAATGCATTACAGGCGCAAGCCCGCCAAGAGCTAGGCGCTGCTCGCTGTGAACCGAGCTTCCACCCACACCAGTTCACTTCCTCTGCGTTACTTACCCTCCTCGACATCGCGAATGCGATCGTCAAATGGCTCACGCCGCCATCGTTTACGTGCATGCAGATACGCAGCCAGGTCCCCGTAACCCAGTTGACTGGCAATTTGCGCGCGGTTCTCACCCAGAAATTCAAGATGCTGTTCCAGCTCGGCCCTCACCAGATCGAGCAGCAGGCGGAACGTCATGCCTTGCTCTTCCATGCGCCGGCGCAAGGTACGCGGGCTCTGGTGCAAAGCCTCTGCCTGATTTTCCAGGCTGGGTACCACGCCGCGCGCCAGGCTTTGTCGCATGCCGGCCGCGACTTTTCCGGTCCAGCCATTGAGCTGGAGATGCCGGGCGATCCGTCGATCCATCTCACTGCGCAACAACTCTGCCATCCCGTCGTGTCGCGTCAGCAAAGGTAACCGCAAGACGCTCGGGTCGTAATACAGGCAGTTATGCGCGCACTCGAACACGATGTTATCCCCGAACCATCGGGTGTATTCGGCGTGGTAGGTTGGTCGTGGATGGGCGAAGTGAGCCAGCACCGGCCGGACCGGTTCGCCCGTGGCTTTGCGCAGTTGGGTCACGGCCATCACGCAGTAATGTTCCACCACGTAGCGGGCCAGTTTGGCGGGGGCGTCGATACGCAGCTCTACGCCCAGGCCATGGGCATCGTTGATCAGCTTGACGCTGTCCATGTCCGACGCCAGCCCCGCATAGTCACACCAGCACTGGATAGCTGCGCTGACGTCCGGGCAATACATGCAGATGTACGTCAGCTCGTGGCAGTCCTGCGGGGTGAACCCGGCGAACAGGTGCAGGCCAATGGCAGGATCTTGTTGGGCCGCCGCCGTCCACAATTGCTCAAGCTCAAGCAGGCTGTAATCGCGTCGGTTACTGCGTGTCTGCTTATGCAGTACACGTTCCAGAACCTGTCCGAGCTGCCCTCGATGAAAGCGGCGGGCTGGCTGATTGGCCTCTTCTCGAGTGATTTTGTCCATTTCGCACATGTTGTCTGGAAGGCTCATGGTTTCTTATTGCTCAGGCAATGCCCAGGTCGGGCCTGACTCGAGATTGCCATGAATACAATAATGCTCGCCAACAATCCAATTCTGGTCGTCGCCGGGATTTTTCTGGGTTTCATCCTGCTGGAAATCGCGTGCACCTGTTTCCGCCAACCCAAAGGCCAGCGCCGCGATACGCTGATCGAGATCATCGGTTCGTCGCTCCTGCTGGGTCTCACCTTTCCATTGGTGATGTTCCTCAGCAACCTGCTGCTCGGCGGTTTGGCCCCTCAACTCAAGAACAGCCTGGCCAACATTCACTGGGTGGCAGGCCTCGGGCTGTTTCTACTGTTCGATGACTTGACCCAGTACTGGTGGCATCGCCTGACCCATCGGCTGCCGTTTCTCTATGCCCTGCATCGCGCTCACCATTCGGCGCCCTACATGAGCATTCGCATCGTTTATCGAAACAACAGCTTTTACTACCTGCTGATGCCAGGTATCTGGCTGTCCGGAGCCCTCATCTACCTGGGCCTGGCACCGGTTTACTACGGTTACTTGATCGTCAAGATGACGGTCATCTTCGCCGCGCACAGCAGCGTCGCCTGGGATGAAAAACTCTACCGCATTCCGGCCTTGCGTCCGCTGATGTGGGTCCTCGAACGAACCATTTCGACCCCCGCCACCCATGCGGCCCATCATGGTTTGAACGCCAATGACGGCGTAACCCACTACAAGGGAAACTTCGGCAATCTCCTGTTCTTCTGGGACGTGCTATTCGGTACGGCCAAGATCACCCGGCGTCGCCCCTCAACCTATGGCATTGAGGATTTGCATCCGGTGACGTGGCAGCAGGAGCTGTTCTGGCCGCTGGTTCGTTCGCCAAAGCGTGTGCGGCAACACGATCTTTGAGTACTTCCCAGTGCCCACTTTTCATTTGGCCCACATGCCGGATCACACCGGGTGGTCGCTGGCTGATGACACAATACAGCCACGATCTGCCCTCGTGCCGTTTCCAGGCTGGTTTCCTGGGTAGTTTCTTGGGTGGTTTCTTGGGTAGTCTGTGGTTTGGCGGCTGGCTTGTTAGCAAACAACGATCACGCTGTATCCCCCACCCTGTTTTGAACCGATAAGGATTGGCCAATCGCCAAGTGAGTGATTTTTGCACGGACGTTTTTTAGTCGTACTCATCGCCTTGGGCTTGTTGGCGGGTTGCTCGACGACACCGCCAAGAGAGCAAAGCAACCTTTGCAGCATCTACCGCCAATACCCGGCCTGGTACGAAGATTCGCTGAAGATGGAGAAGGCCTGGGGCCTGCCGCCGCATGTGGCGATGGCGATCATCAAGCAGGAAAGCAGCTTTGTGCACGATGCCCTGCCCCCTCGCTACTACTTTTTGTGGGTTATTCCCTGGGGACGGGTCAGCTCGGCATACGGCTATGCCCAGGCGCAGGATCCGGTGTGGAGCGAGTACAAGAGCGCGACCGGCAACGGCGGTTCGCGTGACAACTTTGACGACGCGATCATGTTCGTCGGCTGGTACGTCGCCGGCACTCAGCGTCAGTTGGGGGTTTCCAAATGGGATGCCTACAGCCAGTACCTTGCCTACCACGAAGGACGTGGCGGGTTCAGTCGCCAGACCTATCTACAGAAACCCTGGCTGATGCAGGTCGCGCGCAAGGTTGAGCAACAGGCGAAAGATTATGGCTGGCAACTCCGGCAATGCAGGGGCGAACTGGAGAGCAACCGCAGCTGGTGGTAGTCATGCCCTGGATGACTGCTCATCCACGACGTCCACCTCGGCAGGCTCCTCCTCGTCGTCATCCTCTTCATCGTCGTCGAGAAGAAAGTCCTTGCGCGCTTCAGTGATCGCCCGGCGCATTTCTTCGCCCTTGATCGGGCAGTTGAGCAATTGGGCAATGCGGTCTATTCGTTGTGTCACAGCTGGCCTCCAACGCACCAGTAATTGGCTCGATAGTGCTCGCTTTCGACGAACGACGCCAATGCCCTGAACGCTCAGACCGCAATAGCCCTGTAAAACTTTCAGTCAAACCTTACCGCAGCTCACGTCACAGGCATCTGATCGTCATTTGCCGCCAACACCAACGCCTTCTGATGCACCAGTGAGGCCGGCGGGTGCAACTGCTTCTGGAGCTCGGGATCGATGCGCAAGAAGCGTGGGACAACGTGGCTGACGTCGCCGTCTTCGTTGTTGTGGATCACCATGGTTCCCAGATCGCGCAGTTGAGCCAGATGCTCTTCGGTCAGGTTGAAGCTTATGCTCAAGCCTTTGTCATCGATCACCGGTGCCGGTAGACGACGCTGGGCGAAGCTTTTGCTCTTGCGGTGCTGGTAACGCGCCCAGGAGATCAGGACCACCGCGTTGAACAACGCCACCCACAAGTAGATTTGCAGCGTGCCAAGGGCGTCGAGCATCGTCGATTCGATACGCAACCCTTCGTGGGTATCAAACAATGGCCAGAGGCCGCTTACCAGCAGGTACAGCAAGCCGAACCAGGCCAATACCGTGAAAAAGGCATCAATGACGACCAGAAATGGTCGTTGACGGGTTCTGATGATTTTCATTTGCTGAACTCCTCGTCATCGTCATCGTCATTCAGCGGCTTGATGCCACGGTCGGGACTGACCCAGCGCGCACGCTTCTGATGTTGGCCAAACAGGACTTTGGGGAAGCTGACCAGGGTGGTGAGCAGGCTGATGAACCAGAACACCAACGGATACCAGACCACCCAGAACATGGTTTTCCATAGCCCGCGCTCGTAGCGACGGTCGATCAGGATGCTGACCGCGAACTGCAGCAAGCAGACCATCGCCAGCAACAGCCCGGTGAAGGCCGGCGGCAGCAAGTGGTGCACGGCAATGGCGGCCGGCATGTCGACGAACTTGCCCACGCCCCAGAAAATCACCGACAGAAAAAAGGTGAAGGCCCAGCCGGTGGACAGGCAGTACTCGAACAGCAGCGGCCAGAGGTAGCGATGGCGGTACTGCCAGATGCCGCGGATGTTTTTGAACAGCACCTCGGCGCCGCCCTGGGCCCAGCGCAAACGCTGCTTCCACAACCCGGACAGGGTTTCCGGCATCAGAATCCAGCACAGCGCGCGCGGCTCGTAGAAGATGCTCCAGTGATCCAGTTGCAGCTTCCAGCTGATGTCGATGTCTTCGGTGATCATGTCCGGGCTCCAATAGCCGACCCGATGCAACGCCGAACGACGGAACGCCACAATCACCCCGGACACTGTAAAAATCCGCCCGAAGACCCGTTGGGTGCGCTTGATCAAACCGATGATCGAAGAGAACTCACCGACCTGAACACGCCCGACCAGCGTCGAACGGGTTCGAATCCGTGGGTTGCCGGTCACCGCACCAAGTCGGGCGTTGTCCAGCATGGGAGCCACCAGATAGGCCGCCGTGTTCGGCGCGAGCAAGGCATCGCCGTCAATACACACCAGGTACTCACTGCGTGCGGCAATGGCGCCCATGCGCAAGGCCACCGCTTTACCCTGGTTTTCCGCCAGGTGCAGCACCCGCAGGCGCGGGTCTTCAGCAGCGAGGGCATCGAGGACGGCGGCGGTGTTGTCCTTGGAGCCGTCGTTGATCGCGATCACTTCGATGTTCGGGTAATGCTGACCCAGCGCGGCGTGAATCGTATCGGCCGCGTTATCACCCTCGTTGTAGCAAGGGATGAGGATCGAAATCAGCGGTTCACCCGCCAGCGGCGGCGGCAGCGTATCGTCCTTCCACGGCCAGTGGCGCTCCCAGTGCAGCCAGAAATACAGGCCACCGGCGATCCACAGTCCGGACATGAACAGCGGATAGAAAAACACGAAGTCCATCAAGAATTGCCCGGTGACCAGAAAGATCAGCCCCAGGGGAATCCCCAGGACGATCGCCAGGACCAGCAGAGCTAGAAGTCTATCCAGCATGTTATGGATTCCACTTGTCGGAGAGCGCGGGACGCACGGTTTTCAGGTCCGGCTGGTTCTCAAGGAAGTTGTCCGGGTAGTAACCGAAACTGGTCGCTCCCTGGCGTTTGAGGCGACCCATCCAGTCGGTCAGTTGCCCGCCATCGATGTCGGCGCCGCTTTTCTTCGTCCAGTCCCGGGCCTGCAATTCGAACACCGTGCGCTCCAGTGCTCCCGGCCGGACCTTGACCGTGGCCACCAACTCTTCGAGCCATTCACCCGATTGCTTGAGGGGTTTACCTTCCATCAACGGCATTGCCATCGGTGCGGTCCAGTCGTAGGTGCCGAGGAAGTCGTCGAGATTCTGCGCGAACCAAGCCTCACTGGGCGGGTTGAGCATCGGTTCGGCGAAGATGTTGCGCGCCGTCAGCACCTGTGGCCCACGAATGGCGCGAACCTTGGCGGTGAGCTCTTTGGTGAAGTCGATCAGGTAGCGACTCTTGAACCGAGTCCAGCGCTGCATCATCGCCGGATCATCGCGCAGGGCCGCCATCGACCCCGGCAAGCCGTTGGCCGCATAGGTGCGCAAGGCCTCGGGACTGGCGTCCTCGAAGTCCGACAGCACTGCATCGTCGTGGTAGAGGATGCCGTCGACCGAGGTCAGACGCGCCACGTCCTCGTAGATTTCACCGATGATGCGCCGCACGGTCGGGTCGAACGGCGACAGCCGTCGATACTGTCCCGGGTCAACCGAGGTCTGGCCTGTGGCCGGGTCCCAACGGGTGACCCGGGGCAGTTTTGGATCGAGGGCAAAGCTGAGCACCGGCATCCAGGCAAAAACCTTGACGTGAGCGCGAGTACGCAACTGCCAGGCCACCCGGTCGAAGATGTCGGCGCGAACCGGAAGGTGGCGGTTCGGGAAGTACAACGAGTGCACCAGACCGTCGCCCTGTGGATCGGCGAAGGCTTGCAGGAACACGGTGTTGGCGCCCATGTCGGCCATGCGCTGGATCAGCTTGCCCAGATTGACTTCCTGCTGGGCCGGGTCCGGGTCATAAACGTTGTCCAGGTCGACATGCACCACGCGCATCGGTGAGCTGGACTGCACCGCGACGATGCTGTTGGCAAAGTGTTCGCCATCCGGGTCCGAGGCCACCAGGAAACGCGGACTGCTCATCAGGTTGTCGAGTGCATCGAGCCCGTCATCCAGGGTCAGGGCCATCTGGTAACCCTGGGAATCGACCACCTGCAATGTGGTGCCATCGGCCGTGCCGTACGGCCAAACCCATACACGCGGGTTATAACCGGTAGCCTTGCGGATTTTTTCGGTAATGGTGACCACGTCCTTGCGCAGACGAGCCTGGAAATCCGCTTCCGACTCATAGCGACCGGTCGCAGCGTCATAACGACGAGTCGCCGCCGCCGGCTGCAGGTTGCCTTGCGGATTGGCCAGGATGCCTTTGTGGCTGGCGTCGGTGTGAGCGGCGATTTCCACCAGCCCGGACCTGGAAATTTCAGAGATCTGCGTCCAGGTCAAAAACTCCGAACGCGGTCGCATATCACCTGCGAAGTCCACGAGCTTATCCGGTGGTGTATCGATCCAGGTACCGACGGGCGCCAGTAAGGCATGCCAGTTATAGGCCCGCAGCACCGGTAGCACACGGGTGTAGAAGCTCGAATAACCATCGTCGAAACTCAACAGAATGGCTTTGGTTGGCAGTTCGCCCCCCCCCTTGCGCGCGGCGATGATCTGATCGACGGTGACAGGTTTGTAGCCGTTCTCACGCAGCCACGCGAGCTGCTCGATCATCCGCTCGGTGCGCACCGCAACGAGCGCCTGATCAGGGTCGCGGTCTTCGACATCGTGATAGGCAATTCCCAACACATGGTTTTTCGGCCATGGCGCTTCATTGGCCGGCAGCGGTCGCTGTGCCGGTGGCGCAAAGGTCGGGGCTTGCCGGGCGCAGGCGCTGATCAGCAAAACGCCCAACAGAAGGATGCAACGGGTCATCAGAGGCATCTTCAAACTCTTCTAGAAACGGTAGGTAAGGTCGACGAGCAGGCGCAGATCGGTTTCTCGATCGCCGTCGAAGGGCCGGTTGATCGCGCTCAGCGCGGCACCGACCTCGAACACATCATTCCAGCTCAAGCGCTGGCCGTAGCTGAGCAGGCCTACACCGCCAGTGGAGTAATCACGCTGGCTGTATGTACCGGCACCGACCTGGAACTGCTGACTCCACGAAGTTTCGTAGCGGTGATAGAGCACGTGATTGACGCTGACCGTCGGCAGGACGCTGAAGTCCGACTTGGGGTTGAAGTAGGGAACGTCCTCATTCTTGCTGTTGTGGCTGGTGCCGACCTCCAGACCGAGGTCGACCTGCACCCCCGGTGCGCTGTACACGCCTTCGCGTCCGGTCAGCAATGCTTCGAGACGATTGTTGCCATCGCTGAAGTGCGACGGGCTGACCGCCAGTTTCCACTCGCGGCTTTCGTTGGCGCGCCAGCGCAGGAAACCGCTGCCGCCGTTGGCGGTGACGTTACTGTTCAGTGCCCGCAGCGGCGTAGTGGCCGAGAGGTAGTCGAGGCTGCCGCCATACTGCCAGGCATCATTGATGTCGCGGGCAATCGACAGGCGCGCGCCCTGTTTGTTGCCATAGCCGAAGTTGTGATTGGAGACTTCCGCTTCCAGTGTCATATCGCGGGTTCGGCGCTCGACACCAAGCCGTTCGACACGGTCACGACCGGTGCCTTCCTGGAAGTCACCAGTGGCATAACCGGCACTTGCAAACACACGCCAGTCCTCATTGATCGGTGGACTGTAGAGCGTGGTCTCAATGCCAAAGTCCTTGCTGCCAGCGACTGCACCGGCACCGTTGCTGCCACCGCCATAACTCTTGCCGCCATAGGTCGACACGCGCAGTTCGGCCATGTCGTGCACCTCACGCTGACGCTCCAAACGCTGCACCGCACGGTTGTCCGGGAATCGCGCAGCGACGTCATCGGTCAACGCATCGAGCTGGCGCCACTCCTGCAAATCCTGCGCGGTATGCCCTTGCGCGACTTCCAGACCGATATCTCGCGGGGCCATGCTCTCGGTTTCCTTGAGCAGATTTTCTGCACGGCGTGGCCAGGCACGCGCCAGGTAGACATTCGCCTGCGCCAGACGCAAACCGACGTTGCCCGGTGCTTTTTCAACCAAGGCATCCAGGCCTTGCTGGCTAGCGGGCAAGTTACCGCTATAGGTGCCCGCCTGGGCGGCCAGTTGTTGCGCGTCCATCCATGAATCGTTGGGATTGCCGATCGGCAAGCCTTTGAGCTCCACCCGCGAGCTCTGAGTCTTGGCCAGGTTTTCGGCGACGGTGCGTGCTTCCTGCGGTTTGTCGCTTTCCATCAAGGCGTAGAACAGCGCCGTGGTGTCTTCTACCCGGTCAGCCGGGTCGGCGTCCGGTGCGACCAGCACTTGGCGATACAAGTCTGTCGCGACGTCCGGTTGACGTTGATCCAGATAGGAAGCCGCCACCCAACGCATGGCGTAGGTTGGAATTTTCACGTTTTCAGCGAGCAGTTTCTGGTATTCGCCGATGACCTCAGCCGTGCGCGCGCGGGCCTTGAGTGCGCCCATGCGGTCGATGCGCCAACGAACCACGTCGTCGTGAGCCTGTGCATCCGGGGTCCAGGTCGCCAGCAACTGGTCGTAGTCGCTCAAGGCACGATCGGCGATGTCGTAACGTTCTTTTTCACTGCGCGTGGCAAATTCCGCCAGCCGCACGCGCTCTGCCGCCACATCACCTTCGAGGCGGCGCTGCGTCACCGGATCGATCAACCCCGGACGTTGACGGGCCAGACGCAAAGCCGGCTCTGGCAGCCGTGCGCGTTGCAGGGCGAAAACGTATTCGCGGGCGACGTCAGGTTTGCTCCCGGCGCGGATGAACGCCTGGTCGTATTCGAACAACGCGTCATAGGTCGCACCGGAACGGGTCAAGGCGTAGCCCAGCGCCAGGCGCCGGGCCGGATCGTCAGGTTTGGCCGCGACGAGAGCCTTGGCACGGTTGACGGCCTCGACGGGGTTTCCAGAATCGGCCTGGGTCATGGCCAGGCCGAGTTGCAGGTCAGCATTCGCAGGTTCGAGCGCCAGTGCCTTGCGGTAGAGCTCGGTGGCAGAGTCCCAGCGCTTGAGATTGCGGTAGGCACGAGCGGTGGCGGTCAGCGCCTGAATCGGCAGCACCCGGTTGCGCCCCTGAGTTTCATAAACCTGAACCACTTCGGCGTCGAGACCGGCCCAACTGGCGATCTGCAAATGGTCGCTGACCTGGCCGGTGGTCACCTGGCTAGCAGGCACGTTGCGTAACAGCGTCAACACCGGTGCGTAGTTACCAGTACGCGCATCGCGAATCATTTGGTCGTAGGCGGTATCCGCGAACGCCAGACCCGGCCAAAGCAGTTGGCTGCACAAGGCCATGCGAATCAGAGGGCGCAGGCCAAGAACAGTAAAAGGACGAGTAATACGTGGCATTCGTCAGCATCCTTACATGGCGAGCCGGAGTCTCATACCCCCCTTGCCTGGTTCGAAACGGGAAGTCGGGCAATCACCCGACAAGGTTTTGCAAACGCAGTATTTCACGCAAGGTTAGACCACTATCAGGAACACAACATTTGTTCAGATTCAATACAACGGCTTGCCCCCCGTGCGCCCTACAGCCTTGATTTGCGGGCACCAGACAGCAAAACGCCCAGCCAATCCACAAATTCGGAGGGCCGGGCGCTAGCTTGTAACCTGCGGTTTAGAGCGTTCGCTTAAGTCAAGCGGTGGGTCGTTTACTGGGGTGCGCCAGTGGTACCGAGCTTGCTCATCACGAAACCGACGAACTGTTCGACGGTCATCTTCTGGCCGTTGAAGTCCACCTGATTATTGGCGTAGTGCAGTTTGGAAACGATGTTGTTGCCGTCCAGCGTCGCCAGTTGCGTACCGACAGCCATGCTGCTGACCATGTCACTGGTCGCAGCGGCTTGATCGGCAACGGCTTTGACGTCGGTCTGGCCTTCCATCTGCGCCTGCACTGTCACCAGATCGGTGATCATCGGCTTGGAGATCTTCAGATTGAAGTCCAGCAGGGCAATCAATTGCTTGCCCAACTGGTCGGGTGGCAGGTCCAGCGATGTCGGCTTGGTCAGGTCAATCACCAGGCTGGCACGGCTTTCACCGTTCGGGGTGGAGAACGAAAAGTTCTCCAGCGCGACTTGTGGCTGGGCGGCCAGCAACGTCTCCAGACCCGCCTTGACCTGTGCTTGTTCGGCGTCGGTCAGCTTCAGTTCGGGCGCCGGTTCACCCGCAGCGGCAGCAGCCGCGGCGGCCGCTTCGTACGGCTGCAGTTTGTTCTGGTAGATCTGTACCAGCGACAGCGTCGACGGAATATCGAGGTTTTTCATGCTCCAGGCCATTTGCGCCGAGCCGAGGGCCTTGTCGTTCAGGGCGATTTCGCCAATCTTGTAATCGGCACGACCGGCTGCGTTGGTCCCGGACTCGGTGGTGGAACTCTTCATTTCAGTGTTCTTGAAGGTCATCACCGACTGTTTGTCGCCAAAGGTCGTCTTGGTGCTGGTCAGCTCGACGACGTTTTCCCCCAGGTAGTAGCCATAGCTGCTTTTGCTGAGGTTGCTGGCCAGGGTCAGGCCATTCAATTCGACTTTCACCGGGGACTGATCTTCGGCAACGCTGGTCAGCGTGAGGCTGTCCATGTAACCGTCAGCCTTGACCTTCTGTGCCTGGGCGCTGGCCGACACGTCGATGTTCAGACCGGAAAACTTCAACGTGGACTTGTCGTCCAGTGCCGTTTCGACGGGCAGCAGTTCAAGGTTGCCGCTGGTAGCACGGTCATAGCCGATGTTGACCACACCCTTGAGTGGAGACGCATCCTTGGTGGCGGCGAACCACTTCTCGGTGGTCGGAGTCTTTTCCAGCGAGTAGTGACTGGTGGCCATGACCGGCAGCCATTTCAGCGACACCAGGCGCGAGAATGGCAGCGGGCCGTGTTCGATGTGGTCAACGAACAGCAGCTCTACGCCTTCAGAGTTCTCGCCGAACATTTCGCCCTGGCCCTTGAGGCGGTAGTGCGCGGTGCTGCTGAACAACTGGCGATCCAGCGACACCAGTTCCAGGGTCGCGGTGCCTTTGGAGCCGACCATCGCCGTTTGCAGCTCTTTGTTGGCGTCGGCAATCGAGGTTTGCAGCACCCCTTCCAGTTTCGTACCGGTGTACCAGGCGCCGCCGGCGCTGATTGCACCGATGGCAACGACGATTCCCAGAAGCACGCCTGCTGATTTATTCATGAATGACCCGATCAATGTCCGTTGTTGAAAATGTGGTCGTCTTCCCTGAACCCTCGACGGGTTGCGGCTCGACTCCGCTAAAAGTGCGATGAGATTAGCATTTGTGCCGTGGAGCGGCCCAATGATTAAAGGTGAAAGAGTGTCGATGGAGCGCGGGGGCTGTGGACCACTCGCAGGGGGCGGAATTTTCGTTGTTCATTCGATCGCCTTCGCGAGCAAGCCCGCTCCCACATTGGACCGAGTCGCGGGATAAGAACGCGGTCAACTGTGGGAGCGGGCTTGCTCGCGAAGACGGCAGTCCTGTCAACATCGCATTAGGAATACTGCACTTCAATCTCATCCAGCTGATGATCAAAGCTTTTCAGCCGTGCGGTCCACGTATAGACCAGCACTTCGAAATCCCGATTGATCACCGCGCCATTCGGTGAGTCCGAGCGCGGGTCGCAAAAATCCAGTTGATAGCGTTCGCGGGCCATGGCGTTGGCCACGTCAGACAGTTCGCGGGCATTGTTCAGCCAGTGCCAGCGTTCACCGGTGACCTGTTTGTCGAGGGCCAGGCATTGGGTTTTGAGCGCTTCGAGGCTTTTTTCCAGCGGGGTGCCGGTGAGTTCGCCCATGACTTCCTGAAAAGTACGTCCCGGTTGCCAGTAACTGCCCCAGAAATACCGGTCGAATACCGTTTCAACCCGGCGCAACGCCACCTTGGTGTCCCAGATCAGCACCAGGGTCTTGCCTTGCTCGAGTTGTTTTTTCTTGATCCGCCGGGTTTGCAGCAAAGCCCAGGCGGCGACTGCGATCGACATCACCCCGATCAGCGCACTGGCACTGTCGAGAAAGATCAAAGCCTTATCAATCTGGTGCGTCAGCATCACGCCATAAAAATACGTAGCCGAGAGCAGCACCAGCGCGACAATTGCGCACCAGAAGCCGGGAGCATAAGGGTTTTTCATTATTGGAATCCCCATGACCAATGCGAGCTTTGACTGCCGGACCCGCCTGTGCAGACCCGACATCTAAAAGCATAGCAACGGCCTCAGGGTTTCGTTGGCTGTGAACCTTGCGTTCGTCCGCTTTCCCAACCGCCGCCCAGCGCCAGGAACAAATCGATCTGGCTCATGGCAACCTGGGTATTGGCGGCTGCCACCTGCGCACGCACATCGGTGTAGGTGCGGGTCGCCTGCAAATCGGCGAGGAATGACGCCCGACCGGCCTGGAAGAAGCGGTGCGTCTGGTCCGCCGCCTGTTGCGCCGATTGCTCGGCATCGACCAAGGCATCGCGGCGCTGCAATAGCGCGGAATACTGCGCCAGACCGGTCTGGGTTTCGCGGATCGCGTTCAACACCACCCCGTCAAAGTGCGCCAGCGCGCCTTGGGTCGCCGCCTCAGCCTCACGCACCCGTGCCCGGGAGCCGTTGGATGGCACTGTCCAGGTCAGCAACGGGCCGAACCCCCAGCGATTGGTTTGCGGTTGGCCAAGGTGATCGAGAATACCCACGGTACCGACGGTCGCCCCAATGCTGATGTCCGGGTAAAGCGCACCGGTAGCAACCCCGATGTCCGCCGTCGCGGCCGCCAGCTGACGTTCGGCCTGGCGCACATCCGGCCGCCGTTTAAGCAGCGTGGCGCCGTCACCGACCGGCAACAATTGCGCAATCTTTGGCAGCTCGTGACAACTGCTGGTCCCGGCGGGTAATTGATCCACCGGTTTGGCCAACAGCATCGACAAACGGAACAGCCCGGCCTGACGGGCGGCCTCATAGCGCGGCATATCGGCGCGCAAGGATTTGAACTGGGTTTGCGAACGGGTGACCTGGGTTTCGTCGCCGCGCCCAGCATCGCGCAGGCGTTGAATCAGCGCGGTGCTCTGGCCTTGCAGATCCAGTGAGTGCTCGGCGATTTCACGCTCTTCGTTGGCCGCGCAGACCTGGGTATACGCACGCACCACATCGGCGACCAAGGTAATTCGCGCCGTATCGGCTGCCGCTTGCGTTGCGTCAGCGCTGGCTTTCGCCGCTTCGATGCCGCGCTGCAAGGTGCCAAACAGATCGAACTGATAGGACGTGGTGATGCCGATATCACCGACATTGGTCACCGGGATCTTTTCCGGCAGTAAGAACGCCTCGCCGGATTCCTGCAAACGCTGGGCGCCGACCTTCACGCCACCGCTCCAGCCGCCCGCCGACTCGGCTTGTTCGACCCGGGCACGAGCGCGCGACAGGTTGGCTGCCGCCACTCGCAAATCGGTATTGGTGGCCATGGCCTGGCGCACCAACTCATCCAGACGCGGGTCCTGGTACAGCCGCCACCAGTCGCCCGGCACCGGCGCCGAGACCACGTTTTTTCCGTGCGCAGTCAGATCGCCCTGAAAGTCCTCGCGGTGCACCGCCGCATCGATGGGCAAATGGTAATCCGGGCCCACCACCTGACAGGCCGACAGCAGCAAGCCGAGACCGGCCGTCGCTAAACAGGCGGCCGCTTTCATTGCTCCGGCTCCTGCTCAGGCTTGTCGCCGATGATCGATACGGTCGCGGTACGCCCGGCAATCATGCGGAAATCTGCCGGCACGTCATCGAAGGCAATCCGCACCGGAATCCGCTGAGCCAACCGCACCCAGCTGAACGCCGGGTTAACGTTGGGCAGCAGGTTCGAACCGCTGCTGCGATCACGGTCTTCGATACCGGCGACGATGCTTTCGACATGCCCGCGCAATCGCGCACGGTCGCCGATCACGCGGATATCGACACCTTGGCCGACATGAATGCCGTCGAGTTTGGTTTCTTCGAAATAGCCGTCGATGTGGAAGGAATTGCTGTCCACCACCGACAACACCGGACGCCCGGCGGTGACGAACTCCTGAGTACGCGGTGCGCGGTCGTTGACGTAACCGTCCACCGGGCTGCGGATTACCGAGCGGTCGAGGTTGAGCTGGGCACTGTCCACCGACACCTGGGCCTCGGACAACGCCACTTCGGCGCGAGCCACGCGGGACTGGCTTTCTTCCAGTTGCTCGCCCGGCACCAGATTGCCCAGGCCACGGTTGCGCTTGGCTTCACGTTGCGCCTGGGCCAGGGTTTCCTGACGGTCGGCGACCGTGGCCTTGGCCTGGCGCAGCGCCAGTTTGAAACGGTCCTGGTCGATGCTGAACAGCACCTGGCCGCGCTTCACCGGTTGGTTATCACGCACTTCCACTTGCTGGATCAACCCGGAAACGTCCGGGGCGATCTGCACGATATCCGCGCGAATGTGCCCGTCGCGGGTCCACGGAGCGAACATGTAATACATCACCATGCGCCAGACCACGACGACCGCAAAGGTCACCACCAACAGGGTCAACACCACACGGCCAAGGGTCAAAATAGGTTTTTTCATGTCATCAGGTATCGACTGAGTGAGTCCACGGCGCCGAGCAGCAAGGCGTAAAGACCAACGTTGAACAATGCCCGGTGCCAGACCAGACGATAAAAGTGCAGGCGTGTCAGCAACCCGTGCACCACCAGGTACAGCACATACGTAATACCCATCAGCACCAGCAACGTGGGCAGGAACACCCCGCTGATGTCCAGATCACCGATCATAAAGGCGCTCCATCGATACCTTGGGGAAACGGTTCATCGATCTCGTTACCGATGAACTCCACGCCCGGCAACAGCGCCAGACGCAGACCGGCGAGGGCATGCAGCAGGTGCAGGCGGGTTTCGCCGTCACCCTGCAGGCCTTGGCCATTGAGTGCGCGCCGGGTGCGATCCAGGGTCATCAGCAACGGCGCTGGCGCTGGCAAGCGTTCGCCAGCCTTGAGACAGGCCTTGAAGTACTCGCCGACCTCGGCCACCACCTGCCGCAGCAAGACGTTCGGTCCCCCTTGCACCCGTGGCGCGTACGCCAGCAAGTCCAGCAGGTTCAGCGCCACGCGCACTTCGCGCAACGCCACGCCGGTGTCCTGACCGGTCATCGCCAGGCGCGGCAAATGCTGCATCAGCCGATCGAGCATCTGCACACCCAAGTGACGGTGTTCAGCGAGGTTCGCCGGCTCGGTCATGCCGACGATGTCGCGCCAGCTGAAACGGGTCAGGCGCTTGGCCGCCAGCTCCGAACCGAAGGGCCGCGCTACGAGAGTCCAGATAAAGGCAAACAACAAGCCCATGGGCCCGGCGAGGTTGGAGTTGGCGAAGCTCAAAAAGTCCGCGTCGTAGGCGCCCTGGATGCTGATAAACGACGAGGTGTTGACGATGGTCAGCAGCATGCCGAGGTAGAAACGCGGCTGTACGGTCAGGGTGCCGACGCAGATAAACGGCACGGCAAACGCCAGCACCAGCATCGGAAAGTCATGCAGGTTCGGCAGGATCAAAAACAGGTAGAGGCTGGCGAACAGCACCGACATCGCGGTCCAGAAAAAGAACCGGTAAATCTGCGGTGCCGGGTCGTCCATCGCGGCGAAAAAGCTACACGCCACCGCCGCCAGAATCACCGCGCTGCCGCCATCGGTCCAGCCGAGCAGAATCCACAGCACCGAGGCGACGATGATCGCCAGCACCGTCGACGCCGCCGAATAGAGCATCAGCCCACGGTCGAGAAACGGTGTCAGCCGGCCCAGCCGCCAATGACGGTAGACCGCACGCCAGTTGTCCTGGCTTTCGCAGCGAATCGCCTCTTGCAGGCTGCGTAGGTCCTGCCACAAATCGATCCATTCACCGAGGCGATACAGCGCGTTGGAAAACAGCAGTTGCTTGCGATCATCCAGCGCTTCGGCACTCGGTTGCAGGGCTTCAAGTTGAGCGCGCAGGGCTTGCCAGTGCTCGACCGAAGCGTCTGTGCGGTCGAGCCATTCAATGGTCGCGGCCAGCAGCGGCGCGAACTTGTCCACAAGCTCGGGCGTGCGCCGCTGCAAGGCATACAGCGCATCGTCCAGCGCATCCACCACCGGCAGCAGGTGAATCATCCGCCCGCGCAGTTCTTTGATGTTGCGCACGGTTTGCGGCCGCGCACCTTCGTGGGGCAACTGGCCGATCATCAATTCCAGGGAGTTGAACGTGGCCACCATCGAGGCGCGCAAGGTGCTGACTTCGTCGGGTTGCACGTTGCGGGTCAGGAAGCGCTGGCTGTAGGTCACCGCGTCGCTGAACCACTTGCTCACCGCACCATCGAACACCGGCGCCAACCGTCGGGGCCAGAACAGACTGCCAACCACCGCTGCGCAGACGATGCCGAGGAAGATCTCTTCAGTCCGCGCCTCTGCCACATCCCATATCGCCAACGGGTTATCCACCACTGGCAGGGAAATCAGCGGCAAGGTGTAACCGGCGAGCATCAGCGCGTAGTTATTGGCGGTGCGCAGATGCATCGACAGAAACAACAGGGTGCCGGTCCACAGCGCGATGACCAGCACCAGCACATACGGGCTCTGGACGAACATCGGCACAAACAGCAACGCCGCTGCTGCCCCGGTCAAGGTGCCGATGGCGCGGTACAGGGCCTTGGAACTGGTCGGCCCGACGAACGGGCTGGAAACGATGTACACCGTGGCCATCGCCCAATACGGACGCGGCATTTGCATGAGCATGGCGATGTACAGCGCGATCATCGACGCGGCGAAGGTACGCACGCCGTAAAACCAGTCGCGGGCCGGCGGTATGCCGCTAAAAAATCCGTTCACGAGGGGGTCACCGGTAACTGCTGCTCTGCCGTCTCGAACGCGCGAATCACCCGCAGCGCGGCTTCAAGATCCGCTGGATCAATGCCTTCAAGCACCACACGGCGCAAGCGCACCAACTCGGCTTCCACCGCTTGCACCAACTCACGGCCAGCATCGGTCAGGCTCAGGCACTTGGCGCGACGATCAAGGGGATCTTCAGTGCGGCAGACATACCCGGACTGGCACAACTGGTCGAGCAAACGCACCAGCGACGGACTCTCCATCCCCGCCGCCTGCGCCACCGTCACCTGCCGCACACCCTCGCCCAGCCGCCCGATCATCAACAACGGGACCGCGCAGGCTTCGGAAATGCCGTAGTTGACCAGCGTGGTCTGGCAGATTTTCCGCCAATGCCGCGCGGCCACCACCATGGCACTGCTGATGTTCATCTGAAGGGCGTCGAGGGTCTGGGACACAGGAGAATTCGCACACTGTTAGTTTGCTAACTATCAATATCGCATTGGAGGGGAAATTCCGTCAAGTTTTGAAACAAATTAGCCTAGCGGGCAAAACACAACACCTGTGGCGAGGGGGCTTGCCCCCGCTCGACTGCGGAGCAGTCGCAATGGCGGCGCCCGTCGTATATGGCTGAAGAAATATGGTGATCGCTTATCAGGGCCGCTACGCGCCCCAACGGGGGCAAGCCCCCTCGCCACAGGTTTGGTGTTCACCTCGAATGGGGGGGGGCTTAAGGGTGTTGCAGCTCTTCCATAAGATCCAGCCCATCGCGCAATGACACATACGCGGCATAGATCAGGCGATAGAAGTCTTAGTCGTTGAGATCGCGAAGGGTGATCGAGGTGAGGGTTTCCAGCAGATCGGTGCCGATGCGGATTCGGCTACAGGCAGTTTCGTGGAGAAAATGGGTCGGTGCGAGGATGTTGTAGGCCAGAACGCAGCCGGGGGTTGGGTTGGTACTAAGCGGACGATATGGGTGCATAGGGAATATCTCGTAGATAGTTTAGGAACAGCCTCTACGTAGAATTAGGATCGCCATATCCTGTCGCCGATGTGCGGCGACGTGTCGAACTATAGGAAGTGTTTCGGTGTTAGCAACCGAGCAAAACCGCTACGGACTTTTCCTAGCGTTTTTTAGCCCGTTCGTACACGGGCATTGAGCTCATGCTTGTCGACAGCCCCATCGAAACGAGTTTAAAGATCATCCAACGTTACCGGGACCGGGGTTTCGTGGATTCGAGCCCGAACCAGCTCGGTAAGCTCAAGATCGTCCAAACGTTCCACCATGGACTCGAACTCCTCGGTGGGCACCATGTAGCCCATCACCCGGTTGCGATAGAGCACGGCAACCGACCCACCGTTTGCACCGCTGAGTACGGCAGACGGGTTTTTCTTCAATTCGGAAACGCTGACAGCCTTGTCGGCCAGAACACGTTGCATCATCAAGACCTCTATTCAGACCGTTAATCTGGTCTATCGCTCCCTGTTAAACAACCCCAGAAAAAACTGACAAGCGCCGTTTTCCCTCAGATTTTTTTACATTTCGCCCTTTTCTCTCAGCTTTTTTACACCCCCCGCCCCTTCCTCAGCAGCACATCCAGTTGATCCACCACCTCCGCCCAATCGGAATCGTCGAGGATGTCCTCGCGCAGGAAGTCCGCCTGGCTCTTGGTCCAGAAAAACGCGTCGGCCAGGTGCAGTTCGGGTTTGAGCGGTGAGTGAGTGGCGATGAATTTGTCGATGCTTTCGGCGTCGTCAGGCAGGCCGAGTTGTTTGAACAGGTTGGGGAGGCTGTGGGTAGGTGATTCCATGGGGGTTGGCTCCTGAGTTGTTTGGGGGAAAGTTGGGGACTGCTGCGCAGTCCATCGCGGGCAAGCCACGCTCCCACACACGGCGGTTCCTGTGGGAGCGCGGCTTGCCCGCGATGGCGGCGGTGCTTTCACCGCCAATAATGTAATGGCTACTGACTCAACTCGCATACCTCGGCATGAGGCACCATTTTCAGGTACTGGTCCATGCTCAAGTGCACGAGGTTGTTGTGGTTGCCGGCTTCGACGTAGATCTCTTTCTGGCGGGTCAGCATCGGGTCGATGACCATGTCCAGGCCATAGGATTCGCCCAGGGCCGGAACGGCGCCGCGTTCACAGTCGTTGAACAGGTGGGCCAGGGTGCTTTCGCGGGTGACTTGCCATTCACCGCTGCCACGCACTTTGGTCAGGTCCAGATGTCGGCTGGCTGGCAACACGGCCATCAGGTAGTGGCCGTGGTGGTCGTCGAGGATCACCGATTTCGCCACGCGCTCAGCAGGAATGCCCGCGACCCGGGCGGTTTCCAGGCTGCTGGCCGAATGTGGGTGAGAGACTACGTCGAATTCGCAGTGCGCCTCTTCCAGGCTGCGCTGCACGGTTCTTGCCATACGCATGATGCACCTCGGTGTCCGTCGCAAGGCGGACGGACGATGATTAGACAGGTTGGCGTCTCCTCTAAAGTCTAGGCCTGCTGCCGGTACCCGGTGATAAATCTGCCCACTGGAAACTCGCAAAAAATGATCAAGAATCATCCAGCCAAAGGCTCAACTAGACTATAAGCAGGGCCACCGTGTGGCTCGCGGACGGATGACTCTCCTGGAGGGTCAAGTGAACACTCGCTGGTGGTATGTGGTTGCGCTGTTGTTGGGTTTGAGCGGATCGGCTTTCGCGACAGACACGGTTGTGGTGGTCGTCCCCAACCCGCTTGGCGTCTGGCTGATGATGGTGGGTATCGCGCTGCTCGTGGCGGAGGTGGTGCTGCCCAATTACGGTGTGGTCGGGCTGGGCGGCATCACGATGTTTGTGATCGGCGCGGTGATGGTGAGCAACGCCGATGTCCCTGCGCCACTGATCATCGGTCTTGGACTGATCAGCGCCCTGCTGTTGATCGCCCTGCTGTTCCACGCGCTGAAAACCCGACCGCGCCACATTGTCAGTGGCGATGCCGGGCTGCTCGGCAGCGTCACGCAGGTGACCGCGTTGCAGGGTCACAACACGCACAAGGGCTGGGTGCATTTGCAAGGTGAACGCTGGCAGGTGCACTGCAAGACACCCTTGCATTCCGGGCAACGGGTGCGAGTGGTGGCACGCAAGGGAACGCTGCTGGAAGTGGCCGCGGCTGACGCGGCGCCGCAAGGAGAATGATCATGGGTCTGCAACTGGGTTTTGCCGCGCTGCTGGTGCTGATGATTGCACTGGCAGGATCGACCTTCCGCATCCTGCGCGAATACGAGCGCGGCGTGGTGTTCCAGCTCGGACGCTTCTGGCAGGTCAAGGGCCCGGGGCTGATCCTGTTGATTCCGGTGGTGCAGCAAATGGTTCGGGTCGATCTGCGGACCGTGGTGCTCGACGTACCGCCGCAAGACGTGATCACCCGCGACAACGTCTCGGTGAAGGTCAACGCCGTGTTGTACTTCCGTGTGCTCGACTCGCAGAAAGCGATCATCCAGGTCGAAGACTTCCTTATGGCCACCAGCCAACTCGCGCAAACCACCTTGCGGGCGGTGCTCGGTAAACATGAACTGGACGAATTGCTGGCCGAACGCGAGCGCTTGAATTTCGACATCCAGCAAGTGCTGGACGCCCAGACGGATGCCTGGGGGATCAAGGTCGCCAACGTCGAGATCAAGCACGTCGACCTCAACGAATCGATGATCCGCGCGATCGCCAAACAGGCCGAAGCCGAACGTGAGCGGCGGGCGAAAGTGATCCACGCCGAAGGTGAATTGCAGGCCTCGGAAAAGCTCATGCAAGCCGCCGAAATGCTCGGTCGCCAGCCCGGCGCCATGCAGTTGCGTTACATGCAGACCCTGAGTTTGATTGCCGGCGACAAGAGTTCGACCATCGTCTTTCCGCTGCCGATCGAATTGCTCAAGGGCATGGCGGAATTATCGTCGAAGAGCTGAGCTGTTGATTCACCTGTGGCGAGGGAGCTTGCTCCCGTCGGCCGATCCGCGTTCGGGCGAAGCTGTCGTTATTCAGCCAATGCGGTGCGCCTGACAAAATACCGTTCGTTGCCAGTTTAGGGCCGCTCCGCGGCCCAGCGGGAGCAAGCTCCCTCGCCACAAGAAGCGGTTCGCCATTGCTCCAATGCTTCGTAATGCCCGTGCGCCCAACACTCAACGCGTTCTCTGAGCTGCGCCGAAGCCTCTTGTTGTTTGCCTTCGCTGTCGGCCACAAACGTTTCGGCCGGTTGTTTGGCGTGCTGACTCACGGCGCTGAACACGCAGGTCCGCTGCTCGGCATTCAACGCAAAAAACGCCGCCAAACGGCCCTCCATGGCGCCCGGCAACTCACGATAGTTGACCGCCAGTCCGGCAAATTCGTGGCAATGTTCAACGCCTAATTGCAGCAGTTTGCCCAAGCGCCGCGCGATGAAATCCTCTCGCCCATCGAATACTGCCCCATCGTCCAATGCACTGGCGCCGATCAGCCCCGGCACCATGTGCAGGCCCGGACGACGCAGGTGGGACACGGCGATTTCCAGCGGATCGCGATAGACAAACAGCCAGGGCGTTTCAGCAAAGCACTCACGCAACCGCTTCAGCTCACCGATGTTCCAGGCGTCCAGCTTGATCACCAAGCGTTGTTCCACACCTCGGCGCGGCTGGCCATAGGCCGAGAGCAAACCGCGAATCGCCGCGTTGCGTTCTGCAGGCAGAAGTTCGCTGCGTAGCAAGGCATCCAGAGGTGGTGGTTCGGAAATGACGATGTGGTTGTCGAGTTGCGCCAGCATCTGGCTGATCAGCGTCGAGCCACAGCGCGAGGCATGAAAAATGAACGCACTCGGCACCAGCCCCGGGCTGATCGTCTGCCAATCACTCAGCACACTCAGCGGCGTTTGACGGCGGAAAGCCTGGTTGAATGGCAGGCGCAGCGCCTCCTCCACCGCATCGCGGAAAAACGGCTGTCGCAACGGCTGATCACCAAACCAGCACCAATCGACCCGCCACTCCCCGGCCTGCTGCCAGACGCGAATCGGCAACCAGCCGTCGAGGTTCAGGCGCTGCATTGTTCATTCCATTGGCGACGGCCATTGCGCATCGCAGCACGCAACTCTTCACGGGAGAACGCCAGGCCGCGCTCGGCAGCCAGCTTCAGGGTGGTGGCGATAAAGGCTTCGCTGTCGGTCACGCCCTGCAAGGTCTTGCAGAGCTGCGGATCGTTTTCCAGCAGCCGTCGAAACTGTGCCAGCGCTTGCGCTGCATGACCGACGCCAGGCGCCGGCGTGGTTGAAACGCCCTCGACAATCGCCTGTTCCAACCAAGGGTCGGGTCTGCAATCGATCACCAGATGCACCCGCTCGCGGCTATCGCGATTGTCGACGCTGTGAGGCCGCGACAGGTCGAGAAACCAGCATTCGCCGGCCTCCATCGGCATCCGTAAACCGTCGAGCAGAAAGTCGACATTCGGTGGGCTGAGTAATGGAATATGCAGCCGCAGATCGGCCTCTGGCTCCTCAAGATCATAGTCGCGGTGCTCGTGAATCCGACTGCCGGGCCCCAGCTTCAGCAATCTTGCCGAGACGATGTCCAACGGTAATTCCTGCAATGCACGCTGCCATCGACCATCGAGCAGCCACGGCGCTCGCAACACCGGTTTTCCATGGCCAGGGGATAGCTCCGTCAGCGCATCAGCCGCGCTGATCAGCGCCACCCCGCTCCAGTCGCCACTGAAATAGTGGCTGTTGAAATGGCTATGCCAGTCGCTGTCCTTGATTTGCGCCAATGCCTGCAACAGTAACGGCAGAGGCACCGTCACCGGCAGGCGGGAAAACGCCGGTCGAGTCATCGGTGCGGTAGCACCGCGCATTCGCCGAGCCAGGTCAGTAAGCGATCGAGGCAGGCGTCCACCGACAGCACGCCGGTGTCGAGCACCAACGCCGCCGACGCGGGTGGCTCGTAAGGTGCGGAGATACCGGTAAAGCCCGGCAGTTCACCGCTGCGCGCACGGGCGTAATGACCTTTCGGATCACGCTGCTCGCAAACGTTGAGCGCAGCACTGCACCAGACTTCGCGGTAGTCCTCACCCAAACGCCGGGCGAAGATTTCTCGCAGTTCAACCAACGGCGCAATCATCGCCAAAATAACGATTTGCCCATTCTCCACCAGCAACGCTGCGACCTCGCTGGCGCGGCGGATATTTTCCTGACGATCCTTGTCGGCAAACCCGAGGTCGCGATTGAGCCCGACCCGCAGTCCATCGCCATCGAGCACCAGGCTGTGCAGGCCGCGTTCGAACAACGCGGCGTGCAGTGCCTGGGCCAGGGTCGACTTGCCTGCCGCCGGTAAACCGGTCAGCAGGATCGCCGCTCCGCGATGGCCATGGCGCTCTTCGCGTTGCGCCCGGCTGATGCTGGCCGTGGGCGCCAGCAGATTACTTGCTTTGGACATGGGCTGTCGGCACCGTGATGTTGCCGGCGGCCCACGCATCCTCGCGGCTGGCCAGTTCCGTGGCGATCGACTGCACTTGGGTCGACTGCACCTGATCCGGCAGTGGGTCGAGCCCGGCGCTGGCGAAGATCTGCCCGTAAGCGTTGCGCAAATCCGCGTACGACAGGTCGCGGCGCAGGTCGGCTTGCAGGGTGTTCAGTTCGCCCTGGATCAGCTCCAGTTCGCCGATGCCCGCGGCCTGATGACGATTACGCAACTGGCCAAGGATCTGCCCGTCGATATTCGACAGCTGCTGGTTGGTCTCGAACTGGCGCAGCGCTTCGCGGTAGTTGGCGTTGGCCACGTAGAGCTGCGCCAGCACCGCGATCGACATTGCCTGACGGCGTGCCTTGGCCACTTCTTCACCGGCCTTGGCCACGTCGATGGCCGCCGGAGCGGAAATCACGTTGAACAGGTTCCAGGTGATTTTCACCCCGTAGTCGGCCCACTTGTCGTTGACCAGAAACGAGTTGCTGTCGTAGTGCCCGCCCGCCGAAAGTTCCAGCCCCGGCAGCAGCCGTAGCATGGCTTTGCGGGTTTCAGCGGTGCTGATGCGCGTCTGATAATCCTGCTCGCGCAGTTCCGGGCGGCTGGCCAGGGCTTCCTGCTCAAGGCTGGCCATGCCGACCTTGAGTTCCGGAATCGGGTAATCCTCCGGCGTCGCCAACGTCAACTCGGTGCCCATCGGCAGGTTGATCAGGGTCGCCAGTTCGGTTTTCGCCAGCGACAGTGCCCGCCGCTGTTCTTCGAGCTGGCGCGTGGCTTCGATCAGCGAACGTTGGTAACCCAAGGCCTGCACCGGGTCGCCGATACGCTGCTCGCTCATGCTCTGGCTGTTGTCGCGCGCGGCATCGACCCGCGCCATCAGGCTATCGATCTGCTTGAGCAGGCGTTCAGCGGCCACCGCCCGCCAATACGCCGAGCGCACGTCCTGAACGATGGTATTGATGACCTTGCGCCGACGTTCCTGAACGATCAGCCGTTGATCGCCCTGCTGCTTGGCGTTGATGTAGCTGACGCCGAAGTCGAGGACGTTCCAGACCATGGTCAGGTCGGCAACTCTGCGGTCGCGGTCCTGTGAGGTCGAAGGCTCCAGGGACTGGGTGCCGGTGCGCACGCTCTGGCTGCTGGAGGCGCTGGTGTTGTTTCGCCCCACGTAACCGGCGTCCAGGGCCATGCGCGGCAGCATGTCGAAGCTGGCGAGGTCGAGTTGGCGCTTGGCCAACGCCTCTTCCATGATTTTCAACCGGCCTTCGAGGTTGTATTTCACTGCGCGGGCCATGGCTTGATGCAGCGTCAGTGGGCCGCTAAGGGGCTCCTGATCCTTGTACATGCTCGCCAAATCGCTTCTGGCGCGCTGCTCGCTGACACTGCGTTCAATCGGCTCACTGGTTACCGCACATCCGCTGATTGCAAGCGCCAGCAGGCTGGCGCCGAATAGTTTCTGACTTTTCTTCATCCTTGGACCGCCCCTAGGTACCGCACAATTTTAGGTTTTTAGTCAGGCCTGCATTTCGCTGATGCCAACCTGTTGCAACGCTGCAGCCAACGCCTGGATCTGCTGCTTCTCGGCGTTTTCAAGTTGTTGAAGTTGCTCGCCCAAGGTCAGTGCGCCATATACACCGTGCAGGCCTTGAGCGGCATCGCCGCCGTGCTGGATCGACTTGTCGCCGAACGCATTGAACGAACTGTCACCATTGCCCGACTCATGACTGAACAGACTCGACAGCGTGCTGCTGCCAAACACCCCGCCATCACCCCCGCCAAAACCCAGGAAGCCGTGAGCGGAGCCATTCCCGCCGCTGTCGCTGCTAGTGAACACCTGAGCGATATAGCTGGGGCTCAGTGCGCCACGATTGATGAAAATATCCCCCAGTGGGCGGATGCCATCGCCCAATACCCGCTGTTCGAACAACGGCGCAAAAGTCAGCGGTGAGCCGAGATTGCCGGTCGGCGGTGCAAAGACAATCGGCTGCAACGGTATGTTCGGAGTGCTTTGCGGCGGTGTCGGGTCGCTGACCAAGACCACGACGGCCGGCACCGTGTTGACTGTGAAATTGTTGGAGATCGCGACCCCAGTGCCCGCGTTCCCGGCGCGGTCGGTCACGTTGCTGCTGTCCAGCCCGATGAAATTGGTCGCATCGTTGATGTTGGCCGCCGGGGTCAGGGTGGCGGTCCAGGTCTTGCCGCCGTTGCTGCTGCTCAGGTTGGTGAGGGTGCCATTGGCCACGCTGATGTCGGACAAATCGAAATGCTTCACCGCCTCGCTGAAGCTGAAGGTCACCTGCGAGGTCTGGCCAACGCCCAGGTTCGGGTTGGCGACGACGATGGTCGCGGTCGGGCGATCACTGTCCAGAGCGTAGTTGTTGGAGATGGCCAGCCCCGTCCCGGCATTACCTGCGGCGTCGTTGACATTGCTGTTGTCGAGCACAATCAGGTTGCTGGGGTCCGTCACGTTCGCCGTCGGCGTGAACGTCGCGGTCCAGGTCTTGCCGCCGTCACTGCTGGCCAGGTTGGACAACGTGCCGTTGGTCACGCTCAGATCGGACAGGTCAAAACCGCTTACCGCTTCGCTGAAGGTGATGGTCACCCCCGAGGTCTGACCGATGCCCAGCAGCGGTTTGGCGACGACGATGGTCCCGGTGGGCCGGTCGGCATCGAGCACGTAGTTGTTGGACAGCGTTACGGTACTGCCCGCATTACCGGCGCTGTCCTGCACATTGGCGGTGTCGAGCACGATCTGGTTGGTGGCATCGTTGATATTCGCGGTCGGCGTCAGGGTCGCCGTCCAGGTCTTGCCGCCGTCGCTGCTCAGCAAATTGGACAGAGTGCCATTGGCCACGCTGAGGTCGGACAGATCGAAACCACTGACCGCCTCACTGAAAGTGATGGTCACCTGTGAGGTCTGGCCAATGCCCAGCAGCGGATTGGTCACCACAATGCTTGCCGTTGGACGTTGCGTGTCGATGGCGTAGTTGTTCGAGTCGGTGGTGCCCACCCCAACGTTGCCAGAGACGTTCTGCACCCCCGTATTGTCCAGGGTGATCAGGTTGGTGGTGTCGGTGATATTCGCGGCCGGGGTGAAGCTCGCTGTCCAGGTAATACCGCCATCGCTTGAACTGACCGCGCTCAACGTACCGTTGGCGATGGTCAGGTCGGCGTTGGTGAAGCCGGTCACCGCCTCGCTGAAGGTGATGGTCACCAGCGAGGCGTCACCGATTTTCAAGGCGTTGTCGGCCACCACGATGGTCGCCGTCGGACGCACGGTGTCGATGGTGAAGTTGGCGGAGTCGGTGGTGCCGCTACCGGCGTTACCGGCCAGGTCGGCGACGCCGGTGTTGGCCAGGGTGATCAGGTTGGTCGTGTCTTTTATGCCCGCAGTCGGGGTGAAGGTGGCCGTCCAGGTGATGCCGCCATCGCTGCTGCTGACGCTGGTCAGGGTGCCGTTGGGCACGCTCAGGTCACTGTTGTCGAAACCGGTCACGGCCTCGGAAAAGGTGATGGTCACCAGCGACGTCTGCCCGGCTGCCAGCGTTGGCGAGGCGATCACAATGGTCGCGGTCGGGCGCTGGCTGTCGATCGTGTAAGTATTGGAATCGGTGGTCGCGGTACCGGCATTACCGGCCAGGTCGGCAATCCCGGTGTTGTCCAGGGTGATCACGTTGCCGCTATGGGTAATACCATTCACTGGCGTCAGTGTGGCGGTCCAGGTTACGCCGCCATCGCTGCTGCTCACTGCACTCAGCGTACCGTTGTCGATCGTCAGGTCGGCGTTGGTAAAACCGGTCACCGCTTCACTGAAGGTGATGGTCACCAACGAAGTCTGGCCGATCCCCAGCGCGGTGTCCGTCACCACGATGGTCGCCGTCGGACGCTGGGTGTCGATGGCGTAGTTGTTCGAATCGGTGGTGCCCGTCCCGACGTTGCCGGAACCGTTCTGCACGCCGGTATTGTCCAGGGTGATGAGGTTGGTGGCGTCGGTAATGGCGCTGGTCGGAGTGAAGGTCGCCGTCCAGGTGATGCCGCCATCGCTGCTGCTGACGGCGGTCAGCGTGCCGTTGGTAATCGTCAGGTCGGCGTTGGTGAAGCCGGTCACCGCCTCGGAAAAGGTGATGGTCACCAGTGAGGTGTCGCCAATCTTCAGCGCGTTGTCGGCAACAATAATGGTCGCCGTCGGACGCACGGTATCAATGGTGAAGTTGGCGGAGCTGGTGGTGCCGCTGCCCGCGTTGCCGGCCAGGTCAGCCACGCCGGCGTTGGCCAGGCTGATTAGGTTGGTCGTGTCGTAGATGCCCGCATTCGGAGTGAAGGTGGCGGTCCAGGTGATACCGCCATCACTGCTGCTGACCGCGCTCAGCGTACCGTTGGGAATTGTCAGGTCGGCGTTGGTGAAACCGGTCACCGCCTCGCTGAAGGTGATGGTCACCAGCGAGGTTTCACCGGCGGCCAGCGTCGAGTCGGCCAGCACGATGGTGGCGGTCGGGCGCTGGCTGTCGATAGCGTAAGTATTGGAATCGGTGGTCGCGGTACCGGCGTTGCCGGCCAGGTCGGCAATCCCGGTGTTGTCCAGGGTGATCACGTTGCCGCTGTGGGTGACGCCGTTCACCGGCGTCAGGGTGGCGGTCCAGGTCACGCCGCCATCGCTGCTGCTCACCGCGCTCAGCGTACCGTTGTCGATTGTCAGGTCGGCGTTGGTAAAACCGGTCACCGCTTCGGAGAAGGTGATGGTCACCAACGAGGTTTGACCGATTCCCAGCGCGGTGTCTGTCACCACGATGGTTGCCGTCGGACGTTGGGTGTCGATAGCGTAGTTGTTCGAGTCGGTGGTGCCGCTACCCGCATTACCGGCCAGATCGGCGATCCCGGTGTTGTCCAGACTGATCAGGTTGGTCGCGTCGGTGGTGCTGGCGTTCGGGGTAAAGGTCGCCGTCCAGGTGATACCACCATCGCTGCTGCTCACGGCGGTCAGCGTGCCGTTGGTAATGGTCAGGTCAGCGTTGGTGAATCCAGTCACCGCCTCGCTGAAGGTGATGGTCACCAGTGAGGTGTCGCCAATCTTCAGCGCGTTGTCGGCAACGATGATGGTCGCCGTCGGACGCACGGTATCAATGGTGAAGTTGCCGGAATTGGTGGTGCCGCTGCCCGCGTTGCCGGCCAGATCAGCCACACCAGCGTTGGCCAGAGTGATCAGGTTGGTGGTGTCGTTGATGCCCGCGGTCGGGGTAAACGTCGCGGTCCAGGTGATACCGCCATCGCTGCTGCTGACCGCGGTCAGCGTACCGTTGGGGATCGTCAGGTCGGCGTTGGTGAAACCGGTCACCGCTTCACTGAAGGTGATGGTCACCAACGAAGTTTGGCCGATCCCCAGCGCGGTGTCCGTCACCACGATGGTCGCCGTTGGCCGCACAGTGTCGATGGCGTAGTTGTTGGAGTCGGTGGTCCCGCTGCCGGCGTTGCCGGCCAGATCGGCGATCCCGGTGTTGTCCAGGGTAATCAGGTTAGTGGCGTCGGTAGTGCTGGCGCTCGGCGTAAAGGTCGCGGTCCAGGTGATGCCGCCATCACTGCTGCTGACGGCGGTCAGTGTACCGTTGGTAATCGTCAGGTCGGCGTTGGTAAAGCCGGTCACCGCTTCACTGAAGGTGATGGTCACCAGCGAGGTGTCACCGATTTTCAGGGCGTTGTCCGCGACCACAATGGTCGCCGTTGGCCGCACTGTGTCGATCGCGTAGTTGTTGGAACTGGACGTACCCAGGCCAATATTGCCCACCGTGTTTTGTACACCGGTGTTGTCCAGGGTAATCAGGTTGGTGGCGTCAGTAATGGCGTTGGTCGGGGTAAAGGTCGCGGTCCAGGTGATGCCGCCATCGCTGCTGCTGACTGCGGTCAGCGTGCCGTTGGCAATGGTCAGGTCAGCGTTGGTGAAACCAGTCACCGCCTCGCTGAAGGTGATGGTCACCAGCGAGGTTTCACCGATTGCCAAAACGTTGTCCGCGACCACAATAGTCGCGGTCGGGTGTGCGGTGTTGACCACGTAGTTGCCCGAATCGGTGGTGCCGCTGCCCGCGTTGCCCGCCAGGTCACTGACACCAGCGTTCGTCAGGGTGATCAGGTTGGTGGCATCGGATACCCCGTCGGTCGGGGTGAAAGTCGCGGTCCAGGTGATCCCGCCGTCGCTGCTGCTCACCGAGCTCAACGTGCCATTGGCGATGTTCAGGTCGGCGTTGGTGAAGCCGCTCACGGCTTCGGAGAAGGTGATGGTCACCAACGATGTTTCACCGACCGTGAGGGTGCTGTCGGCGACCACGATGGTCGCGGTCGGGCGCACGGTGTCGATGGCATAGTTATTGGAATCTGTCGTACCTGTGCCCGCATTACCCGCCAGGTCGGCGATTCCGGTGTTATCCAGCGTGATCAGGTTGGTGGTGTCGGTGATGCTCGCGGTCGGGGTGAAGGTCCCGGTCCAGGTGATGCCGCCATCACTGCTGCTGACCGCCGTCAGCGTGCCGTTGGCAATCGTCAGGTCGGCGTTGGTGAAACCGCTCACCGCTTCAGAGAACGTGAAGGTGACCAGTGAGGTGTCGCCGATTTTCAGTGCGGTATCGGTGAACACGATGGTCGCCGTCGGCCGTACGGTGTCGATGGTGTAATTGTTGGACGTGCTGGTGCCAACCCCGGCTGTGCCCATCGACACACTCTGGACCCCGGTGTTATCCAGGGTGATCAGGTTAGTGGTGTCAGTAATGGCGTTGGTCGGGGTGAGAGTCGCCGTCCAGGTCACCCCGCCATCGCTGCTGCTCACCGCGCTCAGCGTGCCGTTGGCAATCGTCAGGTCGGCGTTGGTGAAACCGGTCACCGCCTCAGTGAAGGTAATGGTCACCAGCGAAGTCTGGCCGATGTGCAGGGCGCTGTTCGCCACCACGATGGTAGCGCTCGGTGCCGGTGCATAGGCGGTGTTCACGGTGCCGCCGTCGTTGAAGATATTGTTCACGGCCGCCACGCTGGCACCGGTACTACCGCCGCCCAGCGCCGGACCGCCGGAGCCACTGCCACCGACGTTACCGGACAGCGCCGCGAAGTTGGCGGCGGTCATCAGTACCGTACCTTTGTTCCAGATCGCACCGACGCCTTTACCGGCCGCACCACCGGAGTCGGCGGAACCGCCCAGGCCACCACCGCCGCCACCGCCACCACCGGCGGCGATATTGCCGGAAATCACCGAAGTGCCAATAACCGTCAGGGTGCCGCTACTGGCGTTGTAAATACCACCGGCAGCCGATGCACCGGCCCTGCCGGGCTTGTCCCAACCGGAGCCGCCACCGCCACCGCCGATGGAAATCGTGCCATTGTTCGCCGTACCGCCCGCGCCACCGTTGCTGTAGTTGGCAGCCCCTACGCCGCCCGCGCCACCGCTGCTGCTACCGCCGCGACCGCCCATGTAGTTGGGGTTGTAGCCGCCACCGTTACCGCCCGTGTTGGCACTACCACTCGTACCGCCGTACACACCCGTGCCGAAACCGGAGGTGCCACCATGACCGCCGCTTTGCCCGCCCAACGCACCGCCACCGCCGCCACCACCACCGACCGCGCCACCGACGTAAGGTGAGGTGACCCCGCCACCGCCACCGCCGCCCGAAGCGGCGTTGCTGGTCACGGTGACATTCTTGAGAGTCAGGTTGCCGGAGTTGAAAATACCGCCGCCCATGGACGCCGTGCCGTCCGTACCGGCGGCAGCACCATTGCCGGTCACCAGGCCTTGCTTGATGATCAGCCCGTCGAAGGTCGCAGTGACCCCGGAAGCGACCTGAACCACCCGGGTCTTGTACTGACCGTTGAGGGTCACATCGGCAATGCCGTCGTGGTTCAGGTCACCTTCCAGCGTGACGTTCTTGGTGATGGTCAGTTGCGAATTCAGATTGACCGTCATGGTGGTGCTGAACGTCACCGTGTCCCCCCCCGTGGCATCGCTCAGCGCCTGACGCAATGAGCCGACCCCACTGTCACCGTTGTTGGTGACCGTCAGGGTCGCCAGGCTGTACTGATACGCAGCCATGGACTGGGCCGACAGCACGTTATGGCTCTCGATGGTTCCGGTGGCGATTTCCAGATCCCAGTCACCGCTCACGCCGGTACGGTTGTTCGACGCGGCGATATCGCGCCCGGTCAGTTGCGCCAGCGAGTCGACAAAGCTGATGCCCTTGTCACCTGCGGCGGTGTTGCAGGCGTAGATCAGAATGTCGCCGCCGACGTTCATGTCATTGCCGATGCGCGCCAGCACCGCGCTGCGAGCCGCCACGTTATCGGCCGACAGGTAAGTGTCGCCCAGCCACAAGTCGCCGCTATTGCCGTGGGCGATGATTTCCACGGTACTCACGCCGTGGTGGGTATCCAGATAATCGGCGATCTGTTGCAAGCCGTCCTTGGTTGCGTCGAGCTGGACCACCTGGGTGCCGGGCGCCACGCCTTTGAGCAGGCTATCGGCGTCCTTGATGCGCGAATCGACGAACACCACGCTCTGACCGGGCACGGCGGTGGGCGTTGCAGCGGGCGCGGGCGTGGCCGCTGACGTGTTGTCGGCCTGGCCGTGGGTGTCCTTGCTGGCCACCGGGTGGTCGGCAACCGGTGCCTTGGCAGCGTCCGCCGTGGCGTGGCTGTCAGCTTGGGCGGCGGTATCGGCAACCGTGGCCGCCACTGCGCCGTCGAACAGCATTCGCGGTTCCAGGGACATGATCATTGGCGATGCCAGGACGCGTACGCCCTCCGTGACCTGCGACTTGCCTTTGCTCCACCACATGCTGCTCACCCGGACTCGAACTTTTATTACCGCGCAAATAAAAAACGCCGTGATCAACTGATCGCGGCGTCGGCTTTCATGCGAATAACGTTGGCGGCGCTGGCTGAGCCATCGTGCCAAAAGGACAATTCTGCGTATTTGTCGAACAGGTCCGGCGGCAGGATCGTGCGCCGAGGCTCCAGTGCGACCGAGCGCTTGACCTTGTGCAGCCCCGATACCCCGAGTGCCTGGTCGAATTCCGGCGCATCGTAGGCGAGGTTGTTGAAATCGTGCTCGAACCAGGGTTCGCCAATGAAATCGTAGATCAACCGCATGACCCGGTCAGGCGCCTGGCTCAGCAGGTCGTAATCGACGATCAGCAGCGAGTCGGCGTTTTCGCCGTAATAAGCCTCTTTCAGCGCGGTCCAGGCAAAACCCACCAGACGATTGCGCTGGGCCAGGGTTTCACAACGACTGTAAACGGTATGGCGCTCGATTTCGTCATTGAACAGCTTGGTGTTCTCGAACGGATTGGCGCGGTACAGACGCTCAAGGCTGTCCATCACCCAGGCGACATTGCGCACACAGGCAATGGTTTTGGCCTCGGGAAACAGTTCCCGTAGCGCAGGCTGACGCGAGCACCATTGGCGATTGGTATCGAAGATAACGGGTGTATCTGCCTGATCGGCATAGAAGGAGTCGAACAGACCGCGCAATAGACGACGGCGTAGCGGAGTGTCAATCACCGCGCCAAATTCGCTGCCGGCACTGCATTGCTCCAGGACGCTGGTGAACAGCGAGCCGACGGGGCTGGTCATGCCGGCATGGAAACGCGGGTTCTGCAACAGAATTGCAGAAAGCAGGGTCGAGCCCGAGCGCGGCAAGCCGGAGATAAAGTGGAATTTCTGCAATCCCTTCACCGTAGTCGTCAGTCCTTTGTAGGACAAAGCGTAGCCTACGATTTTGGATCCGACTAGTGGGCTTTTGATATCAAATCGGAGCAAAAACCTTGCAGAAGGTGTGGTTGTAACGAATGCGGACAGAGTGAAACGTTTAAGCTGATCGAGTACGGTCTTCAGCTGCAACGCGCGTCTGTAGGAGCGGGGGGGCGCCCAGCTCCTACAGATTTACAGGTTATTTTTTGGGGCTGCTGATGACAAACAACCGCGCCCGCGCATTGCCGGCGACTTTTTCGCTGATCTTCTGCCAATCGGCGGGCAACGGTGCGAACTCATCAGGTTGGTCAGCAGTGCTGAACAGCCACACACGGTGCGTTTCGGGCGGCAGGTCGGTGAGCCGATCGAGGTAAATCTTGTCGGCGGCTTCCTCTACCAGCGTACCGAAACCGTAGGCATTCGGGCGACTGGACGTGCCATTGGCCAAGGGCGGAGTAAAGAGCCGCGGCTGGACGACGGTGCGATCGTAGTAGACGTACGGCATGTACCAGAGCAGATCGCTGATGACGACCTGATCCCCCGGCTCGTAATGCTGA
The DNA here is from genome assembly GCF_058782685.1 of Pseudomonas sp. FW306-02-D09B. NCBI lineage: Bacteria > Pseudomonadati > Pseudomonadota > Gammaproteobacteria > Pseudomonadales > Pseudomonadaceae > Pseudomonas > Pseudomonas sp. FW306-02-D09B. The sequence continues at coordinate 50,279 of NZ_JBYSXY010000010.1, read as the reverse complement.
TTGATGAACTCCACCGTCACGTTGAGCTGGTCATTTGGATCGACCGTCGCGTTGTTTTTCAGGCCCACCCCTTCAATGCCGATAAACAGCATGAGAAATGCCAGGGCCAGCACCCGGGCCCCTTTTTTCAGGCCATCGACGCTCAGGGCGATGATCAGCGGTAACCCCAGCGCGTAGGCCGTCACGTAGCGTTCGATAAACACCGGCGAAATGAACGACACCAGGAAAACCAGCACCAGCGGCACCACCGCGTAAATCGCCAGCAAGGCACTCCAGCGGTAGACGCTACGATCACGCAGCACCGTCGACACGATCACACCCAGCAACAGCACCGGCAGTGCGAAAAACACCGACCTGGGCAGGAAGTCATCATCGCTCTGGATCATGAAGGTCCAGACCATGGATGGCAGAGAGCTAAGAGTGACCGGATCTTCCCAGCCCACATCGCCGCTGGCCTTGAGTTCCGGCATGTGCTGAACCAGGCTCAGCAACTCCGGGAACCACGGTAGAAACAGCAGCACGATCGCCGCATTGGTCAGCCACCAGCCCGGGCGGTTGATGTGCCGCAACCGCTCGCCTGGCTGCACCCGCAGCACCAGCAGGTACAACCAATGGGCAATCACGCACAGGGCCGTGAAGTAGTGGGTGTAAAACCCGGCGGCCATCAGCACTGCATAGATCACCAGATACCGTGCACGCTGGGGCTGTTTGACCCAATACACCAGTGCAATGGTCGCGCCGAGCAGCAACACGCCCAGCAGCGAATACATCCGCACTTCCTGGCTGTAACGCACCGCCGAGGGGAATAGCGCCAGCAACAACCCGGCCAGCAACGCCGCCCGCGGGTTGGCGATCAACCGTACCAGCCAGACGCCCATTGCCACCGTGGCGATCCCCGGCAGCGCACTCAAGCCGCGAATCGAGAGCATGCTGTCGCCAAACAGTTCGATCCAGCCATGCAACACCATGAAGTAGAGCGGTGGATGCACATCACGGGCCGCGTGGAACCAGATCCCGGCCAGATCGTACTGGCTCATCAGCAGGCTGGAGCCTTCATCGCCCCAAATCGCCGCGGCTGTCAGGTCGTAAAACCGCATGAACGCCGCCAACAGCAAAATTGGCCAGATCCCGTAATCGGTCAGCCATTGAAACAGACGCGCCGAGGCCGCCAGCCGAGTGCGCGCAGCACACGCATCAGGCTTGCCGGCAAGCTCTGTTTCTCTTCGGTATTCCATCTGTCCCCCTGGGTGATTGATAAGGCCCTATAAGGCTTGGACCTCGAATTGGGTGTGGATGCTGCCCCATTCCCTGCACGCACGCAATGTAGCGGCATTCGTCTTTGCGGCTACGCTGATCGGTGGTCGGCGGACACGCCGGCCTCCTCCAAAAAACACAGGGATAACAACCATGGAAGTGTTTACCGGAACCATCCAGACCTTCGCTTTCAACTATCCTCCCAGCGGCTGGGCGCTGTGCAACGGGCAGACCATGCAAGTCGGCCAGTTCCAGGCGCTGTTCGCCTTGCTCGGCACCAATTACGGCGGCAATGGCACGACAAACTTCATGCTGCCGGACCTGCGCGGTCGCCTGCCTTTGTGTCAGGGGTTGGGCCTGAACCTCACCCCACGGGTGATCGGCACCGCCTCCGGCGCCGAAAAAACCGCCGCCACGGTGAGCAACCTGCCCATCCATACGCCTACCGCGACCGCCGTCGGCACCCCTAACCTGACGGCCAGCACCACCGTCAACCTGGCCAGTGTCGCTGCCACCCCCGCGAGCGTGCCCTCAACGACCAATGCCTTTATCGGTGCCTCCAGCGGCGGCCCGGGCACGGCCAATATTTACTCCACCGCACAGGGCACTGCGCCCGTGCCGCTGCAAGGTGTCAGCACCTCCGTTGGCGGCACCGTCAACGTCGCCGTCTCCGTAGCGCCCATCGGCGGTGGCGTGCCCATGGACACGATGAACCCGTTCCTGGTGCTGAACTTCAGCATGTGCCTCAACGGTCTTTTCCCGTCTCGCAACTGAACATGCCGCCGGGGCCCAAGGCCCCGGCTCTTTACTTTTCTGGAGCCAGGCCATGCAGCAACAGGTCAACAGCGATCATTTTCGACAGCTATTGGAAACACCCACCCTCTTGTACCTGGAGGATGGCAGCCAACTGTCCGTAATCATCGAATTGGTAGAGGACGTACCAAGGGCACGCTTGTCAGAGAGCAGCCGGATGCCTTTTGGCGTGACCTTGAGCAGCCCGGACCTCACTTCGTTCGTCGATGGACTCTGCGCGATCGACTTGCCTGAACTGGGCCGTATCGAAGGCATATTCGTATCGCGCACCCTGGCCCTGGGGCGCGATGCAAGCCGGGCGTATTTCTACATCACCTTCAACTGACCAGAATCTGCGGCTGGCCGGGATACCAGACCAGGCGTTCGGCCGCGACACTTTGCTCCTCGACCTGAAACCCCAGCGCCAGATAATGCTGGCGCGCATGGGGGTTGCTCGCCCAGACCACCGTGCTCACCGGGCAGCGCACCTGTTCGGCGGCTTTTTGCACGCCTTGCAGCACCGTACGGCCATAGCCCTTGCCGCGGGCCGCCGGAATGAACGCCAGGTACAGGACACGAATTTCGTTGCTGCCAAACTCGGCGCTCAAGGCGCCAATCGGGGTGTCGAGTTTCTCGACCACATAGTGCATCGCGTTGGGGAAACGCTCCCCGGTGCCCTGCTCCTGCACCCTAAACTGCTGGGCGATGACTTCCTCGACCAGCTCGCGTTCGCCGTCGATCCATTGCAGATCGGGGCGCGCCGCATGATAGAGGCTTTCCAGAAACGGCCCATCGGTTGCCCGTGAAGGGCGCACCACCAGACCGTCTGCGGCATTGGCATTGTTGTTCAGCATCGTGATGCTCCTTGCGCTAAAAACCACTCTCCCTCACGCCCAACGCCGCCAATCGGCGCCAGGCCGTCCCCAGCAACGACTCACTGCCGCCCTGCAATACCACCAGCCCCCGCAATGGCTGCACCGGGGTGGCAATGCTCTCGAGCACCTTGAGCCGCACCGCGTATTGCGCTTGCACAGGCTCGGCGCGCTGGCTCTGATCGCGGCGCACGGCAATCGGCCCGTGGTGGTCGGAGGTCAGCGCTTCCTGATCGACAACCGCCGCGCCATTGGTGTCGATTTCAGTCAACTCGACCGCCACCGCCGGGTGCATCGGGTCCTCGGCGATAAACCGTCCCGTCGCACCGGGTGCAACCCGCCACAGCTCGGCTTCGGCCAGATAACCGCGCAACCGCGCGCCGTCTTCGACAACCCGGGCCAGTGTCTCTTTGGGCGACAACCAGCGGCCAACAGCCAGTTGCGGCAGCAGATCGCGCACCTGACCGGCCTGGGGCGCCCGCAGCAGCAGGCGCTCGCGCTGCGCCGCCAAACCGCGATACTCGGCCACCGCCTCTGCCAGCCGCTGTTCGACGATACCGGCATCGGCGGCGGTTTCGCTGCGTCCGGCCTGACGACGCATCTGCAATTGCTGGATCTCGATTTCCCGGCGCGCGATGGCCTGACGCGAATCCAGGTCCGGCGACTCCAGCTCGATCAACACATCGCCCTGGGCGACGATCTGCCCGTCGTGGACATTCAACTGTTTGACCCGGGCCGCCACCGGCGCATGCAAGGCACTGACCCGGCCAGCTTCCAGCATGCTCGGCAATTCCACCGCGCTACGCCACGGCAGCACCAACACGGCAATCACCGCCAGCAATCCCAGGCCACTGAGCAACGCCCGCGGTGCATGGGCCTGTTCGCGGCGGCTCCACCATTCACGCCACTCACGCGCAATCGGCAAGAAAATGAACCACACCAGCTCGACCATCATCAGGAAGATCCCCAACAATTTGAAGAACAGGTGATACACCGCCAGCGCAATCCCGAAAAACAGCACCGCGCGCCACAGCCACGAGCCATATCCCCACCACAGCAAACGCCGCTGCATCGACGGCGACCAAGGCTCCGGTGCCGGCGCGCCGTAACCGAACAGTGCCTCGCGCAATCGCCAACGACACAAGGCAAATGCCCGACCCTGAAGGTTGTCCACTTCCCAGAAGTCGCTGAGCAAAAAATAACCATCGAAGCGCATGAACGGGTTCAGGTTGACCGCAAGCGTAGTGAGCCAGGTCGCGCTGGCGAGCATGAACGCCGCCGTCCGCGCCGGCCCGTCCGGCAACAGCGACCAGGCGAGCAAGGCGATACATGCCAGCAGCAACTCGGCGAGCACCCCGCCCGCGCCGATCAGCAACCGCGCGCGCCGATCATTGACCCGCCAGGCGTCACTGACGTCGGTGTAAAACATCGGCAGCAGCACCATGAACGCCACCCCCATGCTCTGCACCCGACAACCGGCGCGCTTGGCCATGAAGGCGTGGCCGAACTCATGACAGAGCTTGGCAAAGAACAACGCCACCCCGAACGCCAACGCACCGCCAAGACTGAACAAGTGCGGGAAGGTCGCGATAAAGCGCTGCCAGTCCCGCGATACCAGAAATACCCCCAGACCCAGGATCAGCGGCAAACCATAACGCAGCGCTCCAGGACCAAAACGCGCGAGCCATGGCCAGGCACGATTGAGAAAAGCGTCAGGGCGCCACAGTGGAATCCGGAAGAACAAGTATTGATGCAGCAAGATCTGCCAGACACTCTGACGTTGTGCCGCGGCCTTGAGGCCATAACTGTCGCGCTGTTGCGGGTCGAGGGCGGAAATCAGGTCGTGGGCGCGCAGAAAACTCAGCAACTGCTCAAGCTCAGCAACGTCCAGAGGCAAGCCCGGTTCGCGATTGGCGGCGCGCAGCACTTGCTCGGGATCGCCCAACGACCAATGACGCAGCAAGCGCATGGCCGCGGCACCGAGCTTGAAGTAGCGCCCGCGCAGCGGGTCGGCCAAGGTCCAACGCGGCGATCCGTCCAGCGCCGGGGCGGCCATCTGCAACTGTAAATCGGCACGCAGGCTGGGCAATGTCATCTAGAGACCTACACTTTGGCGCAAGCCGGCCAGCGGCTTGCGCAACAGGTACAGCGCCAGCGGCGCGCGATCGCCGAAGATTTTCGCCGTACCGCGCAAGCCGATACGCGGCGGCGCGGCCTCGAAACTGGCATCGAGCCGATACGCCAACTGGCCACCGGCCGTCGGTTGCGCTTCATAGGCCGAGCGTTCGAGTCTGGCCGAATGCCGTTGCAACGGATCGCTGTCGAGAAACAGCGCCACCTGCGCGCCCGACTCCAGTGCAATCGCATCACCCACCGCCAGTTCGATGCGCAACTCCGCCTGGCTCGGGTCGGCGATTTCCATCAGCCGCTCGCCGGTCTGCACCGGTTTGCCGGTCCAGCGCTCGGCGTCGGCGAACACCGCAATGCCATCGCGCTCGGCACGCACTTCGCTGCGTTTGAGCAGCTCATGGGCGTAATCGCGTTCGGCACGCTTCTGCTCGACGCGTGCGGCCAGCAAATCAATTTTCGAACTCGACTCGGCGTCGGCAAAGGCGCGCTGGGCGTTGGCCTTGAGCTCGGCTTCTGCCACACCCAAGGCCCGATCGGCGACATCCGCCTGGGCTTTGAGTGTGGTGCCTTCGAAGCGCAGCAACAGGTCGCCGGTCTTCACGCTTTGGTTGGGTTTGACCAGGAACTCGGCGATTACCCCATCCAACGGTGCCGCCACCACCCGACCGCCGAGCGGCACGACTTCGGCCGGCGCCAGCACCGACTGGCGTACCGGAATCAGCAAACCCAGCACCAGCACCGCCGCCAAGGCGACCTGACGTTTGCGGGTCCAGCGCAAGCGCCACGGTTGACGCGGTTGCAGCGCCAGCCAGGCGTGACTGTAGGTGTCACCGAGTTGCGACAACAGCACTTGCTCGGACGGATTCCACGGTACATCGCGAGCCAGCCACACACCGCCGAATACCTGGCCCTGGCGATCAATCAGCGGCAGCCAGAACACCTGTGCGGCAGAAAGACTTTGCCAGTCGGCCTGAATCGGGCCGCTTAACGCAGAGGCCGGTATAACCCGCGCCTGCTTCACCAGTTCGAGCTTGAACAACTGCGCCACCGCTTGCTCGACGAACGCTACAAACGGCGCATTCGGCTCCACGGCACTGACACCGGTAATCGCCCGCACCTTGCCGGCAATCAACAGCGCCGCATGACGAAAACCGAACAAGGATTGACCGTCATTGGCCAGGCTGTAAGCCAGTTGGTCGGCAGTGCGCGCGGCGCGAGTCTGGCGCTCCAGCTCCAGAAAGCGCGCGAAGACCTGCTCGGCGCCACCCGTGACGGGCGCGTTCATTTGAGCTCCGCGAAGCGCGCCGTGCCGCTCATCCCGGCCAGTAAGCCACTGGCGTTGGGCACCGTTGCGACCAGCAGCAAGGTCTGGCTGCCTTCGTCGATTCGCGCGCCGAGGCGTTTGACCGTGGCGTCGATGGGCTGGCCGGTTTCATCGGGAACGAAGCTGAAGGTCTGTCCGGGCTTGAGTTTGCCCATCCAGCGCGAGGGCACCAGCAGGTGGATTTCCAGGCTACGGTTGTCGACGATGTCCAACAGCGGCGCACCGGCGGCGACGCTTTCATAACGCTGAACCTTGCGTGCGACGACCTGGCCGTCAAACGGCGCGACGACGCTGCAGCGTTTGACCTGAACCTGATACACCTGAGATTGCGCCTGGGTTTCGCTGAGTTTGGCTTCGGCTCGCGCCACTTCAAAACGCCCGACCGAGTTCAACGAAGCGAGTTGTTTGTTGTGCGCCAACTCTTCGCCGGCACCCCGGCTGGCGGCCTGTGCGGCGTTGAGCTGCGCCTGAAAGGCCGAGCAATCGAAACGCGCCAGGGTGTCACCCTTCTTGAAGGACTCGCCTTCACTGAACGGCAACTCGACAATTCTGCCGGGCAGTTCACTGGCAAGCACCGCTTGATCGCGAGCACGCAACACACCGCGGGCTTCGCTGCTGGTTGTGGCATGACTGCCTGTGCTGGTGCTTTCCAGCAGCGGATCGTCTGGCACGGGCGTTTGCGCCTGTGACACGCCTGCCAGCCCGATCAAACCTAACGCCAAACCACGAAAACGCCGCATAGCCATGTCTCCCTGACAGATGGTCGGAGTCTAAGACAGCTTCGACCAGCGTCAAGCAATTAGCCATCACTGCCCGAAATTGCGGCTCGGCACTGCAAATTCGAGATCAGCGCGCGGTATGATCACGGCCTCGATTTCAGCGTTTGCGGATTAAGGACAATTCATGCGTACCGGTCTTCTGTCGCCCCTCGCTCTGGCACTTGCCACAACCTGCGCACTCCCGGCCCACGCCAGCTACGATCAGGACGCCTGTACGCCTGAACTGTCGCTCAGCGGCGCCGGACGCTGCAACAATGTGGCTTTCCTCAACCCTGGCAACGACAGCCGCGCCAATTTGCGCTTGCTGCTCTCCGATCAAGGCGCGCTAGCGCTGAACCCGGCGCCATTGAGTGATTTTGACCGCGAGGCCGGCTACGGCCCGGTGCCGTTCGACCTCGGACGTCTCGACTCACCGTCAGCTCCTGCACCTACTCCTCCCCCAGAATCGGCCCCGGTTTCCGTACTTGATGAGCCCCTGCGCCAACTCGGCATCAGCCACGAAGCCTCGACCATTGCCGGCAATCAGTTCATCGAAGGCGAAGGCAGCCGCTGCCGCAGCAACAGTGAAGAGAGCGCCGCCGCGTTCCTCGCGCAACTGCTGAAAACCACTCAATTGCCCGCCGAAGAACGCCAAAGCCTGGCGCAAAGTCGCCTCCAGATGCTCGCCGCATGCAGTTGGGAAGCCGATCAACTGAACAGCCTGCTGCCCGCCTCAATCACCTCGGAACCGGGTAAAGCCTTCCTCACGTACGTGCGCGGCGCGGCGCAGTTCTATGGCGGCCAGTTCGCCGAGGCCACACAAACCTTCGCCAGCCTGAACAACAGCGAACAGCCTTGGCTCAAGGAAACCGCGCTGTACATGGCCGCGCGCATTGCGCTCAACGCGGCCCAGCAAAACGCTTTCGACGAGATGGGCCTGCCGACGCTCGAACATGTGGATAACGCGAACCTGCAATTGGCCGAAACCGGCTTCGACAACTATCTGAAAACTTATCCACAGGGCGAATACAGCGCGTCGGCCAAAGGCCTGATCCGCCGCGTGCACTGGCTGGCCGGCGAAGATCAGAAACTCGCCGATGACTACGCCTGGCAACTCACCCAGGCCACTGACGCCCAGCGCAACAAAACCCTGCCGGAACTGGTGGAAGAGGTCGACAGCAAACTGCTGACCCAGCCGGATAACGGTATTCAGGCGCCGCTGCTGCTGGCGGTCAAAGACTTGCTGAGCATCGGCACCTACCAGACGCCTTTCAACCTCAAGACGCTGCAAGCGCAGAAAGCCTCGTTTGCCCAGCAACCAGCGCTCTACGATTACCTGCAAGCTGCGGTGCTGGTGTACCTCGAGAAAAATCCCGAGCAGGCACTGAACGTCCTCCCGGGCAGCGTCCCGGACAAACTCGATTACCTGGCCTTCAGCCAACAGATGCTGCGTGGCATTGCCCTGCATGAGCAGCACAAATGGCCGGAAGCCGAAGCGCTGTGGCTGGAGTTGCTGGGCAAGGTCAAACAGCCGTTGCAGCGCGAGCAGGTCGAACTGGCGCTGGCCTTCAACTACGAACTCAGCCAGCGGCTGGGCAAAGTGTTCGCCGCCGACTCACCGATCAAGACACCTGCCGTGCGTTATCGCCTGCAACGGCTAGTGGCCGACGCCCCACTGCTGCGTCAGCAATTCAGCCAGGGCGCGGACGCCACCGAGCGCAACAGCGCGCTGTTCGTGCTGCTCTACAAAGAGTTGCTGCGCAGTCAGTACGCCGAGTTTGCCGAAGACTTCAAACGACTGCCGGCCGAGCCGTCGACGGACAAACTCGGTGTGAGCATTGGCTATTTCTACAGCACCGGCCAACCGCTGACGATGTTCCGCTGGCAGGGCGACAAGGCTGAATCGGGTTACCACTGCCCGAGCATCGCCGAGATTGCCGCGGCCCTTCAGGCGGACGGCAAGAACCCCAAAGGCCTGAACTGCCTGGGTGAGTTCATCCTGCGCAATGGCCTCGACAGTTCACCGCTGGAAGCCAAACCCAACAAGTCCGAACTCGGTGCCACAGGATCGGCGTTCAAAGACGAGATCTACGCCCGGCACGAAGGTTATCGCCAGGTCATCGACAACGCCAAAGCGCCGAAGGAAGACCGCGCTTACGCTCTGTTCCGCGCCATCAACTGCTATGCGCCCTCGGGCAATAACAGCTGCGGCGGCAAGGATGTCGAACCCGCTGTGCGCAAGGCCTGGTTCCGCCAGCTGAAAAGCGGTTTTGCCGATACTCAATGGGGCAAGTCGCTGCAGTATTACTGGTAAGCCATGAGAGATTTCCTCAAAGGCCTGGCGCTGCTCGCACTGCTGGTCAGCGCCCCGTCCTTTGCGGCCGTCGACGCCGGCGAGTACGACGCCTTTTGGCTGTGGAGCGGGGTCAGCACGCAACCGGTGCTGGCCCAGGCGAAAACCCTGTACGTCCTGCAAGGGCAGATCAGCGAATCACGCCGCACGCCACAACGCGGCGTGCGCTTCATCGCCCAAGGCATCGCTATCCCGCGCCTGACCCAGGGCGAAGTCTGGGTGACCTACCGCGCCCACACGCTACGCTGGCCGGAGCCGGTCTATCAGCAATTGCTGGGGCAGGTGCAGCGCTGGCAGCAAGCGGGTAACCCGGTGGTCGGCATCCAGATCGACTTCGACGCCCGCACCCGCTACCTCGACGAATACGTCAGCTTCCTCAAAGACCTGCGCCAACGCCTGCCCGCCCAGTATCGCCTGAGCATCACCGGCCTGATGGACTGGAGCAGCCACGCCGATCCGCAGGTGATCGGCCAACTCAAAGGCGTGGTCGACGAAGTGGTGGTGCAAACCTACCAGGGCCGCCACAGCATCCCCAACTACGCCGCCTACCTGCCAAGGCTGAACAGGCTCGGCTTACCTTTCAAGGTCGGGCTGATTCAGGGCGGCGAATGGGAGGAGCCGGGGTATTTGAAGGACAACGAGTGGTTTCGCGGGTATGTGGTGTTTTTGCAGAATCGGTAGGCAGGCTATATGACGCAAACGCAACCGTAATATGGGCTCATAAAACCAAGCTCGCCATGACTTGACGCCAATGGCCTGCTAGGGCAAAAACAACCACCGCGGGTGCTGGAGCGTCGGCCATCCCTGCATGATCTCTTTGTTAGGTTGCAGTTGACGTCAGTGTCAACTCGACTTAGCATCGGCCCCACTACTCAACCCCGTACGCAGTGATTCAGTTCGCTGGCAGTTGGGGTGAAAAAACCGGCTTCGGCCGGTTTTTTCGTTTTCAGGGATTGGAATTGTGCGCACAGCGTTCTTCGTCGACGGTTACAACCTTTTCTATGGCCTGCTGGCGGGTACGCCCTACAAGTGGCTGGACTTGTCGAAACTACTGGCCCATATCGCTTACGTAGAAAACCCGGCCAGCACGTTGGCATCCGTCGATTATTTCACCTCGTCTGTCAAACCTGAGCTTGCGACCCGCGGCCGAGTATCAAAGGAAGCCCAAGACTCCTATGTCCGAGCGCTGAAAGCCAGTGATGTCCGTGTCCACTATGGCCGACATCAGCTCGAGCCCGCCAAGGCCCCACGCTTCATTGATAAAAAAACCGGAGCGTCGCGTCAGGACAAAGTCGACATCTGGAAGCTCGAAGAGAAAGAAACAGACGTACATATCGCAATCAGCATGTACCGCATTGCAGCCAGACAAGCCCTCATCAGCGAGACAGATCGCATCGAACAACTGATATTGGTCTCTGGTGATACCGACATGACACCGGCCTTGAGAGCCATTCGAGAAGACTTCCCTGAGATGACCGTAGGAATCGTTCTACCTCACAGACCTGAGTTCAAGCGTGCCGCTCCAGGTTCTCTAAAAGAATTCTCACACTGGATGCGACGGGTCATCACTGCGCAGGAGCTAGAGACTCATCAGTTTCCCTCTCGAGTCCCTACACGCAAAGCACCTGCAATCAAACCCGAGTACTGGTGACGGCACGCTTCAGTCTCATCACTCCCTCACGTTCTGAGCCAACGGATACACCGACTCCCACCCACCTCCCAGCGCCTTGTACAACCCCACCATCGCCAGCGACACGCCGGTCGAGCTTTCCACAAGTTGTTCCTGGGTCGCCAGCAGCGCGCCCTGTACGGTCAGGACGTTGACGAAATCGACCACGCCTTCGACGTATTGCTGTTGCGCGGTATGCAGGGCGATCTGGTTTTGGCGCACGGCTTCGGCAAGGCTGTCGCGGCGTAGCTGGCTGGCGTTGAAGCTCGTCAACTGATCGTCGATTTCATGCCAGGCCCGCAGCACGGTTTTCTGGTAGGCCAGCGCCGCGTCCTGTTGCTGCGCCTCGCGCAAATTGAGCATACCGCGCAGGCGACCACCATCGAACAGCGGCAGGTTGAACTGCGGGCCGATGCCGAATTGACGCGAACCCCAGGAACCAAAATCACTCAATTGCATGGCCTGCGAACCGAGGTTTCCAGACAGTGTGATGCGCGGATAAAAATCGCCCTTGGCCACACCGATGCTGGCGGTGGTGGCATGCAGTCGAGCCTCGGCCTGGCGAATGTCCGGGCGCCGCTCGGCCAGTTGCGACGGCAGGCCGATCGCGACTTGACGCGGGGTTTGCGGCACCGGGGCGTCCTTCGACAACTCGGCTTGCAGCGCTTGCGGCCGTTCTCCCATCAACAGGCTCAAGGCGTTGATCAACTGCACCTGACGCTGCTCAAGTGCGGGCAGGCGCGCTTCGATGCTTGCCACCTGAGCGGCGGCTTCGGCGACATCCAGATCGGTGGCCACACCATCGGCCAGACGCAACTGCGACAACTTCAGGCTGTGCCGCGCGACCTCGAGGTTTTGCTCGGTGACAACCCGGGTGCTTTGCACGCCGCGTAGTTGAATGTAGTCCTGTGCGGTTTCCGCCAACACTGAGAGCAGCACACCCCGGCGATCATTCTCTGCCATTTCCAGAGTCGCGTCGGCGGCTTCGGCTTCGCGCCGCACACGCCCCCAGAAATCCAGCTCCCAGGAGGCTGAGAATCCGCCATCCCAGAGGTTGAACGCCGAGCGGCCGTTGTTGCCGGACGGGTCCATCAAGCCTTGCGCGCTGTTGCGTTTGTGTCCGTAGCTGCCGGTTGCGGCGGTGGTGGGATACTGCTCGGCGGTGATCACCTGGCGAGCCGCGCGGCTTTGCTGCAAGCGGCTGCTGGCGAGTTGCAGGTCGAGATTACCGGTCAATGCACGGCGGCTGAGCGCCGACAGCTGCGGGTCATGAAAGACCTCCCACCAGCGTTCGTTCATTTCGGCCGTCACCGCTTGGCTGGCAGCGGCTTTTTGTGGTTTTGACCATTCTTCGATCTGCGGTGCTTGCGGTCGCACAAAGTCCGGGCCGACGGTGCAGGCCGCCAGCGAAAACAAACCCAGCGCAACAATCACTGACTGGCCAAGGCCTTTGTGGCGAGGGAGCTTGCTCCCGCCCGAGTGCGTAGTGCTCGCAAAAAAGCTGTCGCGGTGTACCAAGGGAAACGCGGCGGCAGGTTTTGGGGACGCTTCGCGGCCCAACGGGAGCAAGCCTCCTCGCCACAGAAATGGGTGTTTGCCAGTGCTCATCGCTGGGTCACCTCACGCGCACTGGCCTTTGGTCCGACGGTGTCGATACTCGCTTCCACCGACATCCCCACCCGCAAACGCTCTGCCAGCGGTTGGCCGGGATCGAGGACGATCTTCACCGGAATTCGCTGCACGACTTTGGTGAAGTTACCGGTGGCGTTGTCAGGTTTCACGGCAGCGAAGGTCACGCCGGTAGCCGGTGCGACACTCTCGACCCGACCGGTCAAGGTTTCACCACCGAGGCTATCGACGCGCACTTCCACGTTTTGCCCAGACTGTACGTCAGAGAGTTGGGTTTCCTGGAAGTTGCCGACCACATACGCTCGCGCCAGCGGCACCACGGCGAGAATCTTGCTGCCCGGCGTGACATAGGCACCGACCCGTACCGCACGCTCGCCGACCATGCCATCCACCGGCGCCACGATGCGCGTATAGGACAGCTCGAAACTGGCCATTTCCAGCGCTGCATGGGCGCGCTTCAACCCTCCTTCGGCCGCATCACGCTGGGCCGTGAGGATTTCCACCTGCTTGCGTTCTGCCGCCAGCGCTGCGGTGGCATTGGCCAGTCGTGCGCCAGCCTGGTCGATGCGGGTGCGCGCTTGCTGGGCGTTTTGCACCGTGCCGGCGCCGACTCCGGCAAGGTGGTTGTAGCGGTTCAGTTCATGTTCGGCGAAAGCCATTTCTGCTTTCGCGGCCACCACCGTGGCCTGCGCCTGAGCGATCACCGACGCCTGGCGTTCGAGGGTTGCCCGAGCGTTTTGCAGCTGTGCCTTGGCCACCAGGGTTTCGGCATCCGCGGCTTGCGCTGCGGCGCGCAGATCCCGGTCATCGATCAGCGCCAGCAACTGCCCGGCCTTGACCTGCTGGTTGTCTTCGACCAGCACTTGCTTGATAAACCCGGCCACGCGCGGCGCGACCAGCGTGAAGTCGGCAGCGATAAACGCGTCGTTGGTGGTCTGTTGAGGTTTGTTGCCGAACACGCCCGGCGCCAACAGGTAAACCAGCACGCCAGCCGCCAACACCGCGACGGCTGCACCGGTGAGTTTGGATTTCATAGGGATCGTCATAAAAACCTTCTGTTTCAGTAAGCGTTCACGTCGGCGCGCGCGGCGGATAGATCCGCGTCGGCAGCCAGAAAATCAGCAGGATCAGCGCCAGCGCGATCCCGGCCATACACAGGTACAAGTCTGACGAGGTCAGCACCACCGCTTGCTGGTGCAACCGATGCGCGAGACCCGCGCTGTCGCTGTCGGCCAGCGGTGAGTTGCCGAGGTTGTCGACCAGCACCGTTGAGTGGAAATGCAGGCGAACCGTGGTCAGCGTATCCAGCACACCAGTGGCGATTACCGCCGCTAGGCCTTTTACGGTGTTGAACCAAGCCGACGCAAACGGCCCCTCCTGCGGACTGATGCTGCCGGTCGCGAGCATCAACAACGGCAGCACCGCCATCGGCTGGCCGAAAATCTGCAGCAATTGCAGCCCGTAGAAGTCATCGCGAATCCACGCCGACGTCAGCTGCGAACCGCCGATGCAGGACAGCGCCAACAGGCTCAAGCCGATGCCCAGTACCCAACGGCAATCGACCCAGCGCAAGTTGCACAGCGCCGCCACCAGCGGCAGCGCAATCAGTTGCGGGACGGCCATCAGCAGCATTACCGGGGCGGTCTGAATCGGCCGATAGCCTTGAACCTGCGCCAGGTAACTCGACGGGATGATGATCACCGCCAGCAACACCACCAGCACCCCGGCCAACGTCAACAGGGCGAATGACAGGTTGCGGATGCCGAGCATCTGCAATTTGAAGAACGGCACCGGTTGCGACCATTCGTTGACCAGAAACAGCACCAGCAACAACAGCCCGCCACCGAGCAGCCAACCGATCAGGCTCGACTCGAACCAGTCCAGGCGATTGCCCTGCAAGATCCCGATCACCAGCATGCAGATAGCCGGGAAGCCCAGCAGCAGGCCACGCCAGTTGAACTGTTTCAGGCGCTCCAGACGCAGCGGATCCTGTGGCAATCCATACGCCACTGCGACCATCGCCAGCAGGCTCGGCGCAATGATTTGCCAGAAGGTCCAGCGCCAACTCAGGTACTCCGTCCACAAACCCGCCAGCGGCGTGCCCAGTCCGGGGCCGAACGTCGCCGTCAGGGCATAGCCGGCCAGCCCATAGAGTTTCAGGTTGGCCGGCAAAAACCGCAGGGCGACGGTCATCAACATCGGCGGCAACGCCCCACCCGCCAGGCCTTGCAAGGTGCGCATCAGCAGCAGGCTTTCATAGTTCGGCGCGAAGGGACTCAGCACACCGAGTACAGTGAACAGGCTGATAGCGCACAGGGTGAAACGCCGCAGTGAAAAGGTCACCGAACACCAGGGCGCAAACGCCATCGCCGCCACGGAGGTCGCGGTGTAGCTGGCGACGAGCCAGGTGCCTTCGTCGTAACCAATGGCCAAGGCACCGCGAATGTCAGCCAGGGCGAGCTTGGTTACCATGTCATTCAGGCCCGACACCAGCACCGCCAACAACACACCGATCAGACCGATGATGATGCGTGGACCGAAGATCGGTGGGATACCGACGGAAGATTTGCTGGCCGCTTCGAGTGTTGCGGGGACAGCGAGGGAGGTCATGTTCAGTACAGCTCCGGATTACAGGAATACCGGGGCAGTTTATGAACGCAGACAGCTGACGAAAACTGACTTATCGACAGGTTATAAGTGCGCCAGACACACGAATCGCGAGGCTCCCTCGCCACAAAAGTAGTCTGCTGCTGTCAGGACGGCTGCGCCGCCAGCCATGTCTCATCACAACTGGCTTTCAAGGTTTCGCGCAGCCAGCGGTGGGCCGGGTCCTTGTCGTAACGCGGGTGCCAGGCCTGTGTCAGCATCAAGGTTGGCAGCGGGATCGGCAAAGTAAAGGAGCTCAGCCGCAACCCAAGTCGGGCCACGCTGAGCAATGCCTCTTTGGGAACCGGCAGAATCAGATCGGAGTCTGGCAGCACGAACATCGCCGCGTGAAAGCTGGGAGCGATCAAGGCCACGCGACGCTCCAGCCCCAAACCGTTGAGCGCCGTATCGATCGGCCCTCGGGCAATACCGCGACGAGACATGGAAATGTGCGAAAACCCGGCGAAACGCTCTGCAGTGATTTCGCCTTCAAGCAGTGGGTGACCTTCACGTACCAGACCGACAAAATGCGTGGCAAACAGGTTCTGGACCTTAACTTCCGGCGTTCGCGGGCGCGTGTTGCTGACCATCAGATCTATCCGCCCTTCGCGCAGCGCCTCATCGTCACCATCGCCCAGCGGCACAAAGCGCAACTCGCAATGCGGTGCCTGACGGTTCAGCGTGTCGATCAACCGGCCGCCGTAGACCCCGATGAAAAAGTCGTTGGCGCGCACGTTGAAACGTCGGCGTAGGGTGCGCAAATCCACCTTGTCCGCCGAACGAAAGAGCATCGCCGCCTGTTCCACTACATCACGTACCTGGCTGCGCAACTCCAGCGCCTTGGGCGTCGGTACCAACCCGCGACCGGCACGTACCAGAATCGGATCACCGAGCGCTTCGCGAACGCGGGTCAGGGTCCGGCTCATCGCCGCCGGGCTGAGGTTCATCCGCCGCGCCGCGCCTACCACACTGCCCTCGTCGAGCAAGGCGTCGAGGGCGACCAACAGGTTCATGTCCGGGAGTTGCATGCTGAGCACTCATCGCTGATCAGAATTGATTCAGGCGCAATCCTAGCAAACATCCCTATCACCACAGAACCAGAAGCCTAGCGCTGCATTCCCCAGCGCTTCACCGTGATTCGCTCCAGAGTGTCGAACACCAGGTTCTCCACCAGCAAACCGATGAGGATCACCACCGCCAACCCGGCGAACACCTTGTCGGTGTACAACTCGTTGCGGTTCTGGAAGATGTACCAGCCCAGGCCACCCTTGCCGCTGGTGGCGCCGAACACCAGTTCGGCGGCGATCAGCGTGCGCCAGGCGAAGGCCCAGCCGATTTTCAGCCCGGCAAGGATCGACGGCAGCGCGGCGGGAATCAGGATGAACAGCACAAACCGGATCCCCCTCAAGCCGTAGTTTCGGCCGGCCATGCGCAAGGTTTCCGAGACCCCGAGAAATCCCGCATAAGTGTTCAGGGCCAGTGCCCAGAGCACCGAATGCACCAGCACGAAAATCAGGCTGTTCTGCCCCAACCCGAACCACAGCAGTGCCAACGGCAACAAGGCAATCGCCGGCAATGGGTTGAACATCGAGGTCAGGGTGCTCAGCAGGTCGCGGCCGAACTGGGTCGACACGGCCAGCGTGGTCAGGGCAAACGCCAGGACGATACCGACCAGATACCCCTTGAGCAGCACCACCAGCGAAATCCCGACCTTGCCCAGCAACTCTCCGCTGAGCAACCCGTCGTACAGCGCATGGCCGGTTTGCAGGAAGCTCGGCAGCAACAGGTCATTGTCTTGATAGCGGGCGATGGCCTCCCAGAGCACCGCCAGCAGAATCAGGATCAGGCTTTTACGCAACCAGCCCTGCTGCCAGAGGCGCTGGCCAAGGGGCAATTCGCGCTCCAGCGCAACGCTCGACAGGGGTTGCAACTCAACTTCATATTCTTGTCGCGCAGGTGATGAATGGCTCATCGGGCACTCCTCCAGCCGCTCAATAAGCGATGCGGATATCGTTGAAATCCAGTTCGTGATCGCTCTCGGCAGACTGACCTTCATCGAACAGCAACCGATGAATGCGTCGTGCCGACTGCTGAAACGCCACGCCGCCAAGGCTGTGCAAATCGTATTGATGACTGTGGATTTCCGCCCGCACCCGACCGGGATGAGGCGACAGCAACAGGATCCGGTTACCCACCACCAGTGCCTCTTCGATGGAGTGGGTGACGAACAACAGGGTGAAACGCACCTCCTCCCAGAGCAGCAATAATTCCTCCTGCATCTTGCGTCGGGTCAGCGCGTCGAGCGCGGCGAATGGTTCATCCATCAGCAGGATTTTTGGTTGCATAGCCAAGGCCCGGGCAATCGCCACCCGCGCCTTCATGCCACCGGACAAGGTATGTGGATAGGCATCGGCAAACGCCGCCAGCCCGACCTTGTCGAGGTAGTGCAACGCCCGCTCTTCAGCCTCGCGACGCTTGAGGGTTTGCGAGGCCAGCAGCGGGAACATCACGTTCTGTTTGACGGTTTTCCACGGTGGCAGTTGATCGAACTCCTGAAACACCACAATCCGGTCGGGACCCGGAGCATTGACGACCTGCCCTTGCAGGCGGATCTGCCCTTCACAGGGCGCAATGAACCCTGCAACGGCCTTGAGCAAGGTCGACTTGCCGCAGCCGGAGGGGCCGAGCAACACAAAACGATCGGCGGGATCGACCTCGAAACTGACCTGATGCGTTGCCCGGACCACCCGTTGCGGCGTGCGGTATTCAAGGCTGACGTGATCGACCGCGAGCAACGCCTGGGTGCTGGCGATCGGGTTGCTGGCCGCGTGGCCTTGCAAGCGAGCGTTCATGGCAATCAGCTCCCTTGCAGCGGTTTGGCGTCCTGGAAGAAGTAGTCCTTCCACGAGTCCGGTTTGTTCTTGATCGCGCCGACGCGGTAGAGGAACTCAGCCAGCGGATATGTATTTTTCGGCGTGACGCTGAATTCGAACTGCGGGTTGTCGATGATTTTCAGCAGCGCGGCGCGGTCGATTTTAGCTTTGGTCACCCTCAGGTAAGTGTCCGCCGCTGCGCCCTTGTCGTTCTGGGCAAATTCAGCAGCCTCGGTCAGGGCTTCGATGAAGGCTTTGTAGGTTTTCGGGTTCTCGTTGCGAAATTTCTCGGTGGCGAACAGCACGGTCGGCGAATTCGGGCCCAGTAGGTCATAGGTGTTGAGCACGACATGGACGTTAGGGTTTTCCAGCGCCTGATCCTGGAACGGCGGATTGGAGAAGTGCCCGGTCAGTTCAGTGCCGCCAGCGATCAACGCAGCCGTGGCGTCCGGGTGCGGGACAGCGATGGTGTACTTGTCGAGGCGATTGAATTCCTTGTCACCCCACTGCTTGGCCGCCGCGTACTGGAGGAATCGCGACTGTACGGAAACCCCGACCGCCGGCACCGCGATACGGTCCTGCTCGGTGAAATCGGCGATGGTTTTGACCTTCGGATTGTTGCTCACCAGGTAATACGGGAAGTTGCCCAGCGAGGCGACCGCTTTGACGTTCTGCTTGCCGTGAGTGCGGTCCCAGATGGTCAGCAACGGGCCAACGCCAGCACCGGCAATGTCGATGGACCCTGAGAGCAACGCATCGTTGACCGCCGCGCCGCCGGAGAGCTGGGTCCAGTCGACCTTGATGTCGATGCCCTCTTCCTTGCCGTACTTCTCGATCAGGTGCTGGTCGCGGACTACGTTGAGCAGCAGGTAAACGATGCCGAACTGCTCGGCGATGCGAATTTCGCCTTCGGCGTGCGCCACAGTCGGTGCGACCAGACTCCCGGCGAGCAGGCTGAAACCCAGACCGATGGCGGCGGCCAGCGGCGCGAATGGAATACGTTTGGACATGGCAGGTATCTCCGAAATGCAGCCGATCAGAAAGGCGCGTCGCCCTGAATGGTGGTGCGGTAGAGCTTGCGGCGCAGATGACTCGGGCAACCGGCGGCCAGGTGAATCAGCGAGCGGTTATCCCAGAACACCAGGTCGTGGGGCTGCCATTGATGGCGGTAGATGTTTTCCGGCAACACGCTGTAGGCGTAGAGCTCGGCCAGCAGTTGCCGGCTTTCGTCTTCCGGTAAACCGACAATGCGGGTGGTGAAACCCTCGCTGACGAACAGTGCCTTGCGGCCGTTTTCCGGGTGAGTGCGAACCACCGGATGCACCACTTCGTTGACCTGAGCGAGTTGCTCCGGGGTCAGGGTCGGGCGCCAGTTGCCTTCGAATTTGTTCTCGCTGTAACGCGCGGTATAGGAGTGTGCGGCAGAGCGTCCTTCAACCGCCTTGCGCAACGCATCGGGCAGGGTGTCCCAGGCTTTGTGCTGGTCGGCGAACAGTGTGTCGCCACCTTCGGATGGCAGCTCCTGGGCATGGAGCATCGAGCCCAGGCTCGGCAGTTCTTTATAGGACAGGTCGGAGTGCCAGAACTTGCCGGCGTCACCGAGGCCGATAGCCTGGCCGTTTTCGATGATGTTGGAAACGATGAGGATTTCCGGGTGATGGGCCAGCAGAAATTGCTTGAGCACGTGGATCTGCAACACGCCAAAACGGCGGCTGAAGGCGATCTGTTGTTCGGGGCTGATGCGCTGGTCGCGGAACACCACGACGTGGTGATCCAGATGCGCGCGGTGGATCCGTGCGAAGTCCTGATCGTTGATGGGCAAGGCGAGGTTCAGGCCGATGATTTCGGCACCGACAGCCCCACTGAACGGGCGGATCTCGAACGATTGCGGCGCAAGGCTCGCGGCGCTGGGCGAAGCGGACAGTACAGGCATATATCACTCCCACGCAGAGCACGCCCAATGGCGTGCGCGTCGATCAGAAACTCACGGAGGTCCCGTGTGGGTTCATTTCGTGCGGCACGCCGATTGGTCGGTGGGTACGCAGGGGTTTGACTTTATAGATATAAGAATGCGAATTTAAATACCGTTAATGAATAACGATATGGCTTTTGTAATGTGGAGTTTTTGCGGCCGCCTTCGCGAGCAAGCCCGCTCCCACACTGGATCTCCATCGAACACAAAATTTGTGTACGGCGCAGATCTAATGTGGGAGCGGGCTTGCTCCGGGCGGCGATCCGACGAAGAGGCCATCAGCCTCACCAAAAAGTTAACGCTCGTGCAACGCCTCTGCCCGCGCCTTGATGATCGGCTTGAGCAGGTAGCTGAGAATGGTCTTCTTGCCGGTGATGATGTCCACCGAGGCGACCATGCCCGGAATGATCAGCAAGGGTTTTTCGTCGGTGCCCAGGTGGCTGCGCTCGGTGCGCAGCTTGATCATGTAGTAGGTGGTTTTCTTGTCTTCATCGGTGATGGTGTCGGCGCCGATCTGCTCCAGCTTGGCTTTCAGCCCGCCATAGATGGTGTAGTCATAGGCCGTGAACTTGACGATGGCTTCCTGGCCCGGGTGCAAAAACGCGATGTCTTGCGGACGGATCTTCGCTTCCACCAGCAGGGTGTCGTCCAGCGGCACGATTTCGACCATGTCACTGCCGGGCTGGATCACGCCACCGATGGTGTTGACCAGCAGCTGCTTGACGATACCGCGCACCGGCGAGGTCACCAGCGTCCGGCTGACGCGGTCTTCCAGCGCCTTGCCGGTCGCCTTCGCCTTGTTCAGGTCGGTGCGGGCCTCGTTGAGCTGAGTCAGCGCCTCACTGCGGAACTTGCCACGGGTCTCGTCGATCTTGCGCTGCACTTCCTTGATTGCCGACTCGGCACGCGGGATCGCCAGGGTGGTGGCGTCCAGTTGGCCACGGGTTTCGACTTCGGCGCGCTTGAGTCGCAGCACTTCCACCGGCGACACCGCGCCCTGAGCCACCAGTGGCTCAGACATGTTGATTTCCTGACGTTGCAACGCCAGACCGCTGCGGTACTGCGCCTGCTTGGAGGTGAATTCGCGCAGCTCCTGTTGTTTCTGGATTAGTTGCTCCTGCAGGCCGCCGACTTCATCGTGCAGTTGCTGGCGACGGCTCTCATAGAGTGATTTTTCGCTGGCGGCCTGACCGGGCACAGCTTTCATTGCGTCGTCAGGAAAGCTCAGCGGGCGGTCGTCGACTTCCGCGCTCAAGCGTTCTACACGCAGCAACATCGACAAACGGTCGGCTTCGGTTTCGCCAACGTTGGACTGAAAGCGCGTGTCATCCAGACGAATCAACGGCGCACCGGCTTCGACGATTTGCCCTTCGCGAACGAAAAGTTCTGCGACGATACCGCCCTCCAGGTTCTGGATTTTCTGAAGTTTGGAGGATGGAATCGCCTTGCCATCGCCTTTGGTGACCTCATCGATCACCGCAAAGTTGGCCCACAGCAGCAGGAACAGAAAGAAGCCGATGATGGCCCAGATGGTCAAGCGGACCACCCGCGGGGCGTCTTCGATCAGCGCCTTGTTCACCTCGGGCAAGGGTTGGCCTTGCAGCGATTCGGAGCCTTTGAAGTAGCGGCGGATCGAGTCGCGCATTCCGGACTTAAGCAACACTGATCTGCCCCTTCTTCAACGCTTCCATCACCGAGGCTTTTGGACCATCGGCCAGAATTTGCCCGCGATCGATCACCAGCAACCGATCGACCAGCGACAGCAATGAAGCCCGGTGCGTCACCAGCACCACGGTCTTGTTCTCTACGACGGCTTGCAGGCGTTGTTTCAAGCGTTCTTCACCGGTGTTATCCATGGCGCTGGTCGGTTCGTCGAGCAGCAGGATCGGCGGATTGAGCAGCAGGGCACGGGCCAGGGCCACGTTCTGACGCTGACCGCCGGAGAGGTTTTGCCCGCGCTCACCGACTTGCAACTCGTAACCTTGCGGGTGCAAACGGGCGAACTCATGCACGCCGGCCAGTTCAGCAGCCTGCAGAACAAGTTCGTCTTCCATGTAGCGGGCGCCGGAGACCAGGTTGTCACGCAACGTACCGGCGAGTAATTGGATGTCCTGCGGTACATAGCCGATGTTGTGGCGCAATTCGCTGACATCGATCTGCCGGATATCCACGCCATCCACCAGCAACGCGCCATCGTCCGGCTGATACAGGCCGACCAGCAGTTTGGCCAGCGAGCTCTTGCCCGAGCCGCTGCGGCCGATGATGCCGATCTTTTCACCCGGCTTGATGATCAGGTTGATGTTCTTCAGCGCCGGATTCTGCTGACCCGGGTAGGTGAAGTTCAACTGACGACACTCGATGCCACCCTGCAGGACTTTGCGGCTCAGCGGGCGCTCTTCGAAGTTGCGCTCTTGCGGCAACTCCATCATCTGGTCGACCGAGGTCATGGTGACCCGCGCCTGCTGATAACGGGTCAGCAGACCGGACAACGACGCCAGCGGGCTGAGGGCCCGACCACTGAGCATGTAGCAGGCGATCAGGCCGCCCATGCTGAGGTTGCCGGCAATGATCTGGTAAACCCCGAAGACAATCATGATCACCCCGGCCAGTTGCTGGATCAGCAGGGTGATGTTCATCGCCAGGCCGGAGAGCATTTTCACCCGCAGCTCAAGGCGGCTGAGGGTGCCGATAGTCTGCTCCCACTGGTACTGACGCTCGCTTTCAGCGTTGTTGACCTTCACCGCATCAAGCCCGGCGAGGGTTTCAATCAGGCTCGACTGACGCTCGGCCCCCAGCGCCATGGTTCGCTCCATGGTCGCCACCAGCGGCTTCTGCAAGGCGTAGCCGATCAGCAGGGCAATCGGGAACGCCAGCACCGGAATCCACACCAGGTGCCCGCCCAGCAGGGCGATCACCAGGAAAATCAGCAAGGTGAACGGCAGGTCGATCAGGCTGGTCAGGGTCAGCGAGGCGAGGAAGTCGCGCAGGCTCTGAAACTCGTGGATGTTCTGGGCGAAGCTGCCGACCCGCGCCGGGCGGTACTTCATGGCCATGCCGACGATCCGCTCGAACAGCGTCGCGGAAATGATCAGGTCGGTTTTTTTGCCGGCCAGGTCCAGGCACAGACTGCGCAGGCTTTTAAGGACCAGGTCGAACAGGTAAGCCCCGGTGATGCCGAGAGCCAGCACCCACAGGGTCGCTTCGGCCTGGTTCGGTACCACGCGGTCGTAGACGTTCATCACGAACAGCGGCGCGGCCATCGCGATGATGTTGATCAGGAAACTCGCGGCGATGGCGTCGACATACAGCCAGCGCGAGCGCTTGAGGGTATCGCGGAACCAGGAGCGCGCACGCGGGATCAGCGTGCCGTGGTTCACATCGAATTTATGTTGAGGCTGGGCGAAAAATGCTTGCCCGGTGTAATCGTCAGCCAGCAGTTCGCGGCTGACGTGAACTTCACCGCCATCGCTTTCACTGAGCAGCAGACGCGCCTGGTCATCGCCGAGCCAGCCCAGCAGCACGGCACTGCGACCATCCTTGAGCAGCAACAGTGCCGGCATGGCAATCGCCGGAATTTGCGCCAGCTTGCGTTGCAGCACCCGCCCTTGCAGGCCGGCGCGGGCCGCCGCACGCGGGAGCAACTCGACACTCAGGCGCTGCTTGGGCAATGGCAGACCGGTGGTCAGCATCGCCGCGCTCGCCGGTTTCTGGTGCAGCGTGCAGAGGGCTAGCAGGCCGTCCAGTAACGGATCGTCGTGCAACGCGCGTGGATCATGACGGAGATGAACTCGACTGGCTTCTGATTCCACGCTTGGCACTCTTGGCTAACTAACTAGAAGGATCTGCTCAATTCATACCGGGCAGTTGGACCTTGGTCTTCACATCGTTCGACACGACGGAAGCCATGGGTGCAACTACACCCTGACTTTTGAGCAATTCGCCCATGGTCGCCTTGATTCGATATTGAGTAAATAACTGAATGTTTTTGATATCCGCCAGACGACGGGAAGCGGTAAACAGTTCGTTCTCGCTGTCGAGCAAGTCGAGCAAAGTACGTTGACCCAAACTGAACTGTTGCTGATACGCGGTGCGCACGGCACTGCTGCGATCGACATATTGCTGAGCGATCGGCACTTGGGCGTTGGCGTTGTTCAGGGCATTCCATGCCAGGCCCAACTCTTCGTTCAACACGCGCAAGGCGTTGTTGCGGATATCCAGCGCCTGGTTCGACAGATAGGACTTGGATTCCAGATCAGCTTTGTTGCTGCCGCCGGAATACAGGTTGAAGCGCATGCGCAGCATGGCCTGCCATTCATTGTTATGACCAACCGCACCATCCAGATTATTGTCGGCGGTGCGGCCCAGTTCGGCATCGAAACGTGGATAGAACGTCGACTTGGCAGCATCGTACTGCTTCTCGGCCGCGGCAATATCGGACTCGGCGGAACGCAGTACCGGGCTGTTTTCGAGCATTTGCTGGCGGGCTTCATTCAGGTTCGCCGGCAGCAGCGCAAGGAAGGGTGCCGGACGCTCCAGTTGATCGGGCATCTGACCCACGGCGCTGAGGAAGTTGGTCTCGGCGTCCGCAAGATTGGTCTGCTCAGTGATCAGGTTGTTGCGGGCCTGGGCCATACGCGCTTCGGCCTGATCGAGGTCGGCACCGCTGCCCACGCCACGCGAGGTGCGCAGTTTGATCTGGTCAAAAATCCGTTCGTGGCTCTTCAGGTTCTCTTCGGCCAAGCGCACGAACTCGCGACGGGTCAGCACGTCGAGGTAAACTTGGGCCACAGTCAGTGCCGTGCGCTCGGAAGTCCCCAGCAATGAATAGGCGCGGGAGTTGACGGTGGCTTGTTGACGCCCGACTTCGCTGGATGTCGCAAAACCGTCAAAAACCATCTGCTGCAAACGCACGCTCGACTCGCCGCGGTTCAAGGTTTCCCAATGATTGTTGCCGGCGCCAGCACGAGTGGTCGGGTTGTCAGTGCCTTCACGACCATACCCCCCTAGCAGATCGACCTTTGGCAAGTAGCCACCCTGAGCGGCTCTGAGCTGATAGTCCGCGGAAAGGCGACTGTTCACCCCAGCCTGGATTTCCGGGTGGACATCCAGTGCTTGTTGCATGGCTTGAGGCAGGGTTTGAGCTTGTACAAAACTGGCAGCAAGAACAAATGGTAGAGCCTTGAACAGGTGTGAGCGCATATAAGAATTTCCCTGGACTTCTTGTCTCAAATCACAGCAGATCGCAGTGCTGCGACGGAAAATGGCAACCGAAATGACCGTATGTCGGAAAGTTAAAAATCAGAACTGGGTCACACGCTGCCGGCAGGTCGTCACACAAATATCAATGTGACATTACCGGGGCGATTGTTTAGGATGGCACCCAGAAGGTCAATAGTTTGGCACAAAGTTAATCGTGAAAAAAACCAGCCAAATTATTGACGCGGCAGCGTCAAATTAATGCGCCCCACTTTGAAAGTACGTCCAGACTGAATTGGCAGACGGCCTCTTCAGGTCTATGGAAGCCTACTGAACGGAACACTTGGAGAGTCCTCAATGAGCAGTGTTGTTGCCATCGTCAAAAGCATTGTTGGTCAAGTTTTCGCGGTGTCCCCGGAAGGCATCAGACGTGTGCTGATTGAGGGTGACCGACTGTTCACGGGCGACCAGCTCGATACCGGTCCGACGGGCGCGGTGACGCTTGAACTGGCCGACGGTCGCACGTTGGACCTGGGCCGTGATACCCAGTGGAGCGGCAGCGCTCCGGACTCCAGCACTGACTTGGCACAAGCCACTGCGCAAGCCGCGCCTTCGGTAGCAGAACTGCAACAAGCCATCCTCGCGGGCGTCGACCCGACCACTGATATAGAAGCCGCCGCCGCAGGCCCGACTGCAACAGGCACGGGTGCTGCCGGCGGAGGCCACAGCTTCGTGGCACTGGACGAAACAGCTGCCCGCGTAGCCCCGACCATTGGTTTTCCGACCGCAGGCATTGGCGCAACTACTTCCGCCGTCGACGTCACTACGGGTGGCCAGAACACCAATAACGGCACCAACGTGCTGGTTGGCTCGACCCTGAGCCTCAGTGCTACATCGACCATCACCGAAGCCGGTGGTGTGCTGGTTTACACCGCAAACGTCACCCGGGCGCCGCTGACTGACCTGAGCATCACCCTGTCCAATGGCTCGGTCATCGTCATCCCGGCCGGCCAGGTCAGTGGCAGCGTCAATGTTCCGCTGGCACCGAATGACAGTGTCTACAACGACCCGCACCAGATCACCGTCAATGTCACCGGCACCACCGGTGGTGGCGGCCTGGTGCTGACCGTCGATCCGACGCCCGCCGTCACACAGGTCACTGACACGATTGATACCACCACCGTCACCCTGACGGCAGGCTCGACCATCACCGAAGGCGGTCAGATCACCTACACCGCGACCTTGACCAACCCGGCGCAAACGCCGGTCACCGTGACCCTGTCCAACGGCTCGACCATCACCATCGAAGCCGGTAAAACCACCGGTACGGTGAACGTCGACACTCCGGCGAACGATGTTTACAAAAACGGCAGCACGGTCAGCACCACCATCACCGGGGCTACCGGTGGCAACTTTGAAAACCTGGTGCCAAGCACCACGCCAGCCGTTACCACGATCACCGATTCGATCGACAATACCGGATTGAGCCTGACGGCGACCGGTTCGGTCACCGAAGGCGGCCAGATCACCTACACCGCGACCCTGAGCAATCCGGCCGGCACGCCGATGACCGTCACGCTCAGCAACGGCGCGGTGATCAACATCGAAGCCGGCAAAACCACCGGTTCCGTGGTGGTCGACACCCCGGCGAATGACGTTTACAAAAACGGCAGCACCGTCAGCACCACCATTGAAAGCACCACGGGCGGAAACTTCGAGCAGCTGACCCCGAGCACGACGCCGGCCGTTACCACGATCACCGACTCGATCGACAACACCGGCCTGAGCCTGACGGCGACCGGTTCGGTTACCGAAGGCGGCCAGATTACCTACACCGCGACGCTGACCAACCCGGCCGGCACCGCGATGAGCGTGACCCTGTCGAATGGCGCGGTGATCAACATCGAAGCTGGCAAGACCACTGGTTCCGTGGTGGTCGATACCCCGGCGAATGACGTCTATAAAAACGGCAGCACCGTCAGCACCACCATCGAGAGCACCACCGGTGGCAACTTCGAACAGCTGACCCCAAGCACGACGCCGGCCGTCACCACCATCACCGACTCGATCGATAACACCGGCCTGACGCTCACTGCCGACAACACCATTACCGAAGGCGGTCAGATCACCTACACCGCCACGCTGACCAACCCGGCCGGTACCGCGATGAGCGTGACCCTGTCGAACGGTGCCGTGATCAATATCGAAGCTGGCAAGACCAGTGGCTCGGTGGTGGTCGATACCCCGGCCAATGACGTCTACAAAAACGGCAGCACCGTCAGCACCACCATCGAAAGCACCACCGGTGGCAACTTCGAACAGCTGACTCCAAGCACCACCCCGGCCGTTACGACGATCACCGATTCGATCGACAACACCGGTCTGACGCTGACTGCCGACACCAGCATTACCGAAGGCGGCCAGATCACCTACACCGCGACGCTGACCAACCCGGCCGGCACCGCGATGAGCGTGACCCTGTCCAACGGCGCGGTGATCAATATCGAAGCTGGCAAGACCAGTGGCTCGGTGGTGGTCGACACCCCGGCCAATGACGTTTACAAAAATGGCAGCACCGTCAGCACCACCATCGAGAGCACCACGGGCGGCAACTTCGAACAGCTGACCCCGAGCAGCACCCCAGCCGTTACGACGATCACCGACTCGATCGACAACACCGGCCTGACGCTCACCGCCAATAACACCATTACCGAAGGCGGTCAGATCACTTACACCGCCACGCTGAGCAACCCGGCCGGCACCGCGATGAGCGTGACCCTGTCGAACGGCGCCGTGATCAACATCGAGGCCGGTAAAACCAGCGGCTCGGTGGTGGTCGACACTCCGGCCAACGACGTCTACAAAAACGGCAGCACCGTCAGCACCACCATTGAAAGCACCACCGGTGGCAACTTCGAACAGTTGACCCCGAGCACCACCCCGGCCGTTACGACGATTACCGATTCGATCGATAACACCGGCCTGTCCCTGGCAGCCGACACCAGCATTACCGAAGGCGGCCAGATCACCTACACCGCGACGCTGACCAACCCGGCCGGCACCGCGATGAGCGTGACCCTGTCCAACGGCGCGGTGATCAATATCGAAGCTGGCAAGACCAGTGGCTCGGTGGTGGTCGACACCCCGGCCAATGACGTTTACAAAAATGGCAGCACCGTCAGCACCACCATCGAGAGCACCACGGGCGGCAACTTCGAACAGCTGACCCCGAGCAGCACCCCAGCCGTTACGACGATCACCGACTCGATCGACAACACCGGCCTGACGCTCACCGCCAATAACACCATTACCGAAGGCGGTCAGATCACTTACACCGCCACGCTGAGCAACCCGGCCGGCACCGCGATGAGCGTGACCCTGTCGAACGGCGCCGTGATCAACATCGAGGCCGGTAAAACCAGCGGCTCGGTGGTGGTCGACACTCCGGCCAACGACGTCTACAAAAACGGCAGCACCGTCAGCACCACCATCGAAAGCACCAGCGGTGGCAACTTCGAGCAGTTGACCCCGAGCACCACCCCGGCGGTGACGACGATCACCGACTCGATCGACAACACCGGCCTCAGCCTGACGGCGAATGGTTCGGTCACCGAAGGCGGTCAGATCACCTACACCGCGACCCTGACCAACCCGGCCGGCACCGCGATGAGCGTGACCCTGTCGAATGGCGCCGTGATCAACATCGAAGCCGGCAAAACCAGCGGTTCGGTGGTGGTCGATACCCCGGCCAACGACGTCTACAAAAACGGCAGCACCGTCAGCACCACCATCGAAAGCACCAGCGGTGGCAATTTCGAGCAGCTGACCCCGAGCACCACCCCGGCGGTCACCACGATCACCGATTCGATCGACAACACCGGCCTGACGCTCACCGCCAACAACACCATTACCGAAGGCGGCCAGATCACCTACACCGCGACCCTGAGCAACCCGGCCGGCACCGCGATGAGCGTGACCCTGTCGAATGGCGCCGTGATCAATATCGAGGCCGGCAAGACTTCCGGTTCCGTGGTGGTCGACACCCCGGCGAATGACGTCTACAAAAACGGCAGCACCGTCAGCACCACCATTGAAAGCACCACGGGCGGCAATTTCGAGCAGTTGACCCCGAGCACGACGCCAGCGGTCACCACCATCACCGATTCGATCGACAACACCGGGCTGACACTCACCGCCGACAACACGATTACCGAAGGCGGCCAGATCACCTACACCGCGACGCTGACCAATCCGGCCGGCACCGCGATGAGCGTGACTCTGTCGAATGGCGCCGTGATCAATATCGAGGCCGGCAAGACTTCCGGTTCCGTGGTGGTCGACACCCCGGCGAATGA
>NZ_JBYSXY010000010.1:0-20358 GCF_058782685.1 Pseudomonas sp. FW306-02-D09B | reverse complement strand
GACGTCTACAAAAACGGCAGCACCGTCAGCACCACCATCGAGAGCACCACTGGCGGCAATTTCGAGCAGTTGACCCCAAGCACCACCCCGGCCGTTACGACGATCACCGATTCGATCGACGACACCGGGCTGACACTCACCGCCAATAACACGATTACCGAAGGCGGCCAGATCACTTACACCGCGACCCTGAGCAATCCGGCCGGCACGCCGATGACTGTCACGCTCAGCAATGGCGCCGTAATCAACATCGAAGCCGGTAAAACGTCCGGTTCCGTGGTGGTCGACACCCCGGCCAACGACGTCTACAAAAACGGCAGCACCGTCAGCACCACCATCGAAAGCACCACCGGTGGCAATTTCGAACAGCTGACTCCAAGCACCACCCCGGCCGTTACGACCATTACCGATTCGATCGATAACACCGGCCTCAGCCTGACGGCGACCGGTTCGGTGGTTGAAGGCGGTCAGATCACTTACACCGCCACCCTGACCAACCCGGCCGGCACAGCGATGAGCGTGACCCTGTCGAACGGCGCGGTGATCAACATCGAAGCCGGAAAAACCACCGGCTCCGTGGTGGTCGACACCCCCGCGAATGACGTCTACAAAAACGGCAGCACGGTCAGCACCACCATCGAAAGCACCACCGGTGGCAACTTCGAGCAGCTGACCCCAAGCACCACCCCAGCCGTTACGACGATCACCGATTCGATCGATAACACCGGCCTGTCCCTGACGGCGACCGGTTCTGTGGCCGAAGGCGGGCACATCACCTACACCGCGACCCTGACCAACCCGGCCGGCACAGCGATGACCGTGACCCTGAGCAACGGCGCAGTCATCAACATCGACGCTGGCAAAACCACCGGCACCGTCGTGGTCGACGCACCCAAAGACGACGTCTACCTCGACGCCGGCAAGGTCCAGGCGACGATCACCACCGCCACTGGTGGTAACTTCGAGAACCTGGTCACCAGCAGCACACCTGCGGTCACCAACGTCACCGACACCATCGACACCTCGACGGTGAAACTGACCGCGACTGACTCGGCAGCCGAAGGCGGCACTGTCACCTACACCGCAACCGTCTCGGCGCCAGTGACCGGTTCGGCAGTGATCGTGACGTTGGCCAACGGCCAGACCATCACCATCCCGGTCGGCCAGTCCAGCGGCACCGCGACCACCACCGCGCCAAACGACGCGCTGGTTGGCCACACCCCGCTGACCAACGCGATTACCAACGTCAGCGGCGGCAACTACGAAAACCTGGTCGCCGACAAAACCCCGGTCAGCACCACCGTGACCGACACCGTCGACACCACCAACCTGACGCTGAGCGCAACCGGTTCCGTGGCTGAAGGTGGCCACATCACCTACACTGCGACCCTGACCAATGCCGCCGGCACGCCAGTGACCGTGACCCTGAGCAACGGTGCAGTGATCAACATCGACGCCGGCAAAACCACCGGTTCCGTCGTGGTCGACGCACCAAAAGACGACGTCTACCTCGACGCCGGCAAGGTCCAGGCGACGATCACCACCGCCACTGGTGGTAACTTCGAGAACCTGGTCACCAGCAGCACACCTGCGGTCACCAACGTCACCGACACCATCGACACCTCGACGGTGAAACTGACCGCGACTGACTCGGCAGCCGAAGGCGGCACTGTCACCTACACCGCAACCGTCTCGGCGCCAGTGACCGGTTCGGCAGTGATCGTGACGTTGGCCAACGGCCAGACCATCACCATCCCGGTCGGCCAGTCCAGCGGCACCGCGACCACCACCGCGCCAAACGACGCGCTGGTCGGCCACACCCCGCTGACCAACGCGATTACCAACGTCAGCGGCGGCAACTACGAAAACCTGGTCGCCGACAAAACCCCGGTCAGCACCAGCGTGACCGACACCGTCGACACCACCAACCTGACGCTGAGCGCAACCGGCTCAGTCGCCGAAGGTGGCCACATCACCTACACCGCGACCCTGACCAACCCGGCCGGCACAGCGATGACCGTGACCCTGAGCAACGGCGCAGTCATCAACATCGACGCTGGCAAAACCACCGGCACCGTCGTGGTCGACGCACCAAAAGACGACGTCTACCTCGACGCCGGCAAAGTCCAGGCAACGATCACCACCGCCACCGGTGGTAACTTCGAGAACCTGGTCACCAGCAGCACACCTGCGGTCACCAATGTCACCGACACCATCGACACCTCGACGGTGAAACTGACCGCCACCGATTCGGCAGCCGAAGGCGGCACTGTCACCTACACCGCGACCGTCAGCGCTCCGGTCACCGGTTCGGCAGTGATCGTGACCCTGGCCAACGGCCAGACCATCACCATCCCGGTCGGCCAGTCCAGCGGCACCGCGACCACCACCGCTCCGAACGACGCGCTGGTCGGCCACACCCCGCTGACCAACGCGATTACCAACGTCAGCGGCGGCAACTACGAAAACCTGGTCGCCGACAAAACCCCGGTCAGCACCACCGTGACCGACACCGTCGACACCACCAACCTGACGCTGAGCGCGACCGGCTCAGTCGCCGAAGGTGGCCAGATCACCTACACCGCGACCCTGACCAACCCGGCCGGCACAGCGATGACCGTGACCCTGAGCAACGGTGCAGTCATCAACATCGACGCTGGCAAAACCAGCGGTTCGGTGAACTTCGCCGCGCCGAAAGATGATGTCTACCTCGACGCCGGCTCGGTCAACGCCAAGATCACCGCCAGCACCGGTGGCAATTTCGAAAAACTGGTCACCAGCGATACCCCAGCGGTAACCAGCGTCACCGACACCATCGATAAAACCGAAGTCAGCATCAGCGGCAGCAGTCAGGTCACCGAAGGCCAGACCGCCAGCTACACCGTGACCCTGACGCACCCTGCGCAAACCGACGTGACGCTGAAGATCGTCTACAGCGGCACGGCCACCGACGGCTCGGACTTTACCGGTGTGTACACGGTGAAAATCCCGGCGGGTGCCAGCAGCGCCAGTTTCAATATCGCGACCATTGACGACAAGATCACCGAGCCTACCGAAAACATCGTGGTCAAGATCGACTCGGCCAGCGGTGGCAACTTCGAAAACCTGGTGGTCAGCAGCACCAATGGCAGCGTCAACACGTCGATCATCGACAACGATGCTCCGCCCGTCATCGACCTGGACGCCAACAACTCCAGCGGCGCGACCGGTGCCAATTACAACGTCACCTTCACCGAAGGCACCACCGGCCCTGGCGTATCGATTGGCGACACCGACCTCACGATCACTGACCCGGACAGCACCATGCTGACCGGCGCCACCATCGTGTTGACCAACCGTCAGCCGGGCGACTCGCTGAACCTGGGCAACAGCGTCAACGGCATCAGCATCAACGCCAACAGCAAGGATGGTTCGATCACCCTGACGCTGTCCGGCAATGCAACGCTGGCCGACTACATGCAACAGATCAAAAACATCACCTTCACCAACAACAGTGAAGACCCGAGCACCACGCCGCGGACCATCACCGTGACGGTGACCGACGGCAGCAATTACTCCAACGTCGCCACCACCACCGTCAATGTGGTCGCGGTCAACGATGCTCCGGTCGCTACCGGCGGTGCGGTCACCGGCACTGAAGACACGCCGCTGATCCTCGGCTGGTCGAATTTCGGTGTGAGCGATGTCGACAGTCCTGCTGCCAGCCTGGGCGTGAAAATCACCCAGCTGCCGGGCGACGGCAAGTTGCAGTACCTGGACGGTTCGACCTGGAAAGACGTGGCCAACAACCAGACTTTCAGCAAGGCCGACATTGATGCAGGCAAGTTGCGCTTCACGCCTGATGCCAACGAATCCGGCACCAATGGCTACGGCGGCACCGGCGTGGGCAACCAACAGGCGGATTACGCACAAATCCAGTTCCAGCCAACCGACGGCCAGCTTCTGGGCAATACCGGCACGGTGAAAGTCGATATCACTCCCGTTGCCGATGCGCCGACACTCAGCGTCGCCGGCAACAACGTGAACTCGACAGGCCTGATCAAGGAAGTCTGGACCGGCCTGGCCGGTCTCGGCACCAGCGGTAGTGGCGCGCCAGCTGAAACCCTGAAATCCGTGATCGATGCTGCCGGTACTCCGAACAGCAGCGGTACCGTGAGCAACGTGCAGTCCGACAGCAACGTTGCAGCCGGTACAGCGTCGAAAACTTCCGGGCTGATCTACCTCGAAGCCGGCAAGACCTACAGCTTCAGCGGTATTGCTGATGACAGTCTGCTGGTGACCATCGGCGGTAATAACGTGGCCGGTGCCACGTGGGGCGCGGGTGGCCAAATCTCCGGATCGTTCACACCGACCACCAGCGGTTACTACACCCTGGACATCTACCACCACAACCAAAATGGCCCGGGCAGCTACGACGTCAACCTGTCGGTCAACGGCGCCCCGGCCGTCGACCTGAGCAGCGCTGGCGTGCCGATCTACACGGGTGTCACCGACCTGATCAATGCTGGTGTGACGGTCTCCGATCTGCACGGCACCAATGGCGAAGGCTACTACGACGGCTACAAGCTCAACACCGGCGCCGAGGGCGGCAGCGTTCATCTGTCAAAAATCACCACCGCACTGACCGACACCGACGGCTCCGAAAGCCTGAGCGTGAAAATCGGCGGTATGCCGGCAGGTTCCGTGCTGAGCGATGGCGCGGGACATACCTTCACCGTGGCGACCACCGGTGAAGCAAATGTCACTGGCTGGAATCTCGGCAGCCTGACGCTCACTCCGCCACCGTACTTCAATGGCTCGATCAATCTGACGGTCACCTCGACTTCCACCGAGTCCCTCGGCGGCTCGGCGCCAAGTACTGCGCAGATCCCGGTCACGGTTTACCCGGCGGTGTATAACCCGTTGGTCGGCACTTCAGGGGATGACAATTTCGTCGGTACTAACGGCAACGACATCATGATCGCCGACATCGGCGGGCTGACCGTGGTGCCAGGCACCAACTACAACATTGCGTTCATGGTCGACAGCTCGGGCAGCATGAGCGCCAGCTCGATCAGCGCCGCCAAAGACTCACTGACATCGGTGTTCAACACCCTCAAGAACAGCCTGGGCGCCAGCACTTCGGGCACGGTGAACGTCTTCCTCGCGGACTTCGATACTCAGGTCAACAAGCAGATTGCGGTCAACCTGAACGACCCGAATGCCCTGACCCTGCTCAAGTCGGTGCTGGACTCTATGGCTTCAGGCGGCGGTACCAACTACGAAGACGTGTTCAAGACTACGGCCAACTTCTTCCAGAGCAGCATGGCCACCAGTAACAGCAACGCGACCAACCTGACGTATTTCATTACCGACGGAAAGCCAACGTACTATCAGTCCGGCGAGCAGACCAACCCGACGCTGTACAGCGGTGGTGCGAAGCTGGATGACGTCGTCACAACCAGCAACTACACCTTGGGGAATACGTTCTCCAAGTATCTGGACAACACCCATTACCTCTCCATCAACACCGATGGTTCAACGACGCTGCAGACCTATAACGGCAACCGCTGGATCAGCAAAGACCTGGGGATGCTCCACGCTCAAGGCGATGGCACCTATGAATTGTCGAAACTGGACGGCACAGGCTACAGCTCCGATAGCAGTACCACCAGCAACTCCAACGACAGCTTCGCGTTGCTCGGCAAGTTGTCGCAGGTCGAGGCCATCGGCCTGAACAGCGATGTCAGCCTCAGCGACCTGAAACCGTTCGACACCGACGGCAAGCCGCAAAGCAACATCGATCCGGCCAACCTGGCCAATTCGATCATCGGTCACACCGAAGCGACCATGCCAGGCGCCGATACGGTTAATGGCGGCGACGGCAACGACATCCTGTTCGGCGACCTGGTGAGCTTCAACGGCATTGCCGGTGAGGGCTACCAGGCTATGCAGGCCTTCGTGGCCCAGCAGACCGGCGTGGATCTCAGCAAAGTCACCACCAGCAACGTGCACCAGTACATCACCGAGCACTACACCGCGTTCGATGTGTCCGGCGCTCATGACGGTAATGACACGCTATTGGGCGGTACCGGTAACGACATCCTCTTCGGCCAGGGTGGCAACGACATCCTCGACGGCGGCAAGGGCAATGACATCCTGCTGGGCGGTACGGGTAACGACACGCTAATCGGCGGTCAGGGTAACGATATCCTGATTGGCGGATCGGGTGCCGATACATTCGTCTGGAAGGCCGGCGACACCGGTAACGACGTGATCAAGGACTTCAAGGCCAGCGAAGGCGACCGGATTGACCTGCGGGATCTGTTGCAGGGCGAAAGCGGCAGCACCATCGACAACTTCCTGAAAATCAGCACGGTTGAAGGTGTGTCGACGTTGCAGGTCAGCTCCGAAGGCAAGCTTAACGCGGCCGGCGGCGTGGCCAACGCTGATGTGACGATCAAACTGGAAGGCAATAACTGGTCCGGTCAGAGCATCAACTCGCTGATCGCCGGTAGCGACCCGACCATCAAGATCGACCACAACAACACCTGATCAAGCCCCTGACGGCCGCTCGTAATGAGCGGTCGTCACGGTGCTGTCAGTCGCCAGCGGGTGACGATTTCGTCGTGGCACCGCATACTCGTACGCGTTGGCCTATCCTGCTGACAGCACGACGCGGGTTCATTCATGAGGGATTTTCGATGTTCTACGTGCAACGCGATGCGCAAGGCCAGTTGGTGCGCGTGGAAGCGACGGCTTACGCGGAGGCTACAGAAACGCTGCCCTCCGATCACCATGAAATCCAGGCCTGGTACGCCAACGAAGTGATGGAGACCAGCCTCAAGCAGCTCAAGCAAAGCGACCTGGAGATGATCCGGGTACTCGACGACCTGATTCAGGTGCTGACCAGCAAAGGGGTGATTCGCGTCACCGACCTGCCAGCAGCCGCGCAAGCCAAACTGATGGACCGAACCCAGGCCCGCGAAGCGCTGGGTGGTTTGAGTCACTTGATTGATGAAGATGAAGGCGGGTTGATCTAACCCCCACAACGCCGCTCGGTCCCACGCTCCCGCGTGGGCACGCCTCAATGGACGCTCTGCGTCCGCTTCTGCATGTGACGCAAAGCGTCACGGGCTGTATTCCCACGCAGAGTGGGAACGATCAAGCCTTACTGCCAAGGCTTCGGCTCACCAAACAACTGCCCTTGCACGCCGTACACACCCATCTCGCGAATCACCCGTAACTCCCCTTCGGTCTCCACTCGCTCGGCAATCAGCGGCAGATCGATGCTGTGGGCGGCGCGCTGGATGGCTTCGATGAACAGACGCTTATCGCTTTCCTGATCAATGGCGCGGATGTAACTGCCATCGATTTTCAGATAGGCCAACCCCAGCCGCGCCAGGTTGCCGATCATGCTGAAGCGACCGCCAAAACGCTGCAGGCTCAGGGAGAAGCCCAGCTCACGCAGACGACGGGTCAGCTGTTCGAGCACGGCCTGATCAGGTAATTGCTCTTCGCCAATCTCCAGGGTCAAGCGTGGTCCCAGACTGGAATGCTCGCGCAGGATTTCGAAGACTTTATTCAGGGCTTGCGGATCCGCCAGGGTGGCGGCGGACAGGTTCAGCGCCAGCGAGTCTTCATGGCCCGCCATCTGCGCCAACACCCGTTCCAGCATCAGACGGTCCAGCCGCGCGGTCCAGCCAAAACGCTCCAGCCACGGCAGGAAGCGCCCGGCAGGGATAGTCTTGCCCTGCTCATCAAGCAAGCGCGAGAGCACTTTGTAATGCAGCACTAATTGCGTGTCCTGACTGGCCACGACCGGTTGGAAGTACAACTCGAATCGCTGCTGATTCAGTGCCTGATCGAGCAAGGTATGCCACGCATGGTGATCGTCGCCGACAATGGCCGCTGCGCCGTGATCCAGGCACGCCCAGTTCACCTCGCCCTCGGCTTCCGCCTGTGACAACGCCTGATCCGCCAGGCTCAACACCGCCTGCGGCGTGTCGCCATGGGCAAACGGCGCCAAACCGATCGACGCCACCGACGCCACATCAGTCGCCCCGGTTGCGTGCAGACTGGCCAGCGCGCTGTCCAGGCTCTGCGCCAGTTGCAGCGCCTCTTCGCGGACCAGACCAGGCGCCAGCACGGCAAATTCACCACCGCGAATACGCGTCACCAGGTTCTGGGTTTCCGGGAATCTGGCGCACTCACGCGACAATTGCTCACCGACCGCCCGCAGCAACTGGTCGGTGCGTTGACCGCCCAGACGCTGGTTCAAACCGGCCAGGTCCTTGACCCGCAACAGCAACAGATAACCCGAACTGGCCTGCTCCGGGTTGCTCACCCGGGCGTTCAATTGCATCTCGAAATAACGCCGGTTAGCCAATCCCGTCAGGGTGTCCTGATAGGACTCGACCCGCAGTTTTTCACTGCGCTCAGCCTGCTCCTGAAACAACGCCTTGAGTTTCTCGACCATCTGGTTCATCGCCTGCACCACGCGCCGCAGTTCCGGGGTACGCGGCAGCTCGGGCAGGCTGAGAAACTCGCGACGGGCGATGGCGTGGGATTGCTTGACCATGTAATCCAGCGGTTTCAATTGTCGACGCAGTAACAGTGCGCCGAGTACCGCGCTTAACGCGCCGCAGATCAGCAACCATCCCAGACTGCCCAGAGCGCTCTGCCAGAGCTTGGCCACGGCGAACATCGGGTGGCTGATGACCTCGACTCTGGCCGCCTGTTCCCAGCCACGGCTGACCAGCGCATCACCGCCAGCAGGTTCCAGAGCGATCAATTTGACGAACCAGCCGGGCACGCTGCTGACTTCCGGAATGCCACTGCGCTCGACGATGGCTTTGTCGGTTTTGAGGTCGACCACGCGAATACTCGCGTAATAACCGCTGTCGAAGATCGAGCTGACCATCAGCTCGACCATCGCCGGGTCATCGATGCTCGGCGTCAGCGAAAGCGCCAGCGCGGTCGCTGCGTCCTGCGCATGGGAGCGCAACTGATTGACGTACTGGGTCCGCGAACTCTCCAGGCCGACCATGAAGCTGCCACTGAAGGCGACGACCAGGAACAGACAGATAGCGATCAACAGTTGTTTGAACAAAGACATCTAAGCGCGTGCTCCTAGTGAGTCGTCTCGACCGGAAATCCTTCGGCCTGCATTTTCTTCAACACATCCTGCCAACGGGACAGACGCTTGGTGTCACCGACTTTTTTATTGCCCTTGGCGCCCGGCAACCAAAGCCCTTCGGCATTGAAGGAGTAGACCGGCAGCAAATCGGTGCGCTGGCTGGCCGGCTGGATCGCATCCATCAGGCTGTCGAGTACCAACGGCATGGCGTCCGGGCTTGAATAGTAGGTCAAGACCATGTGCGCGCGATTCTGGCGCAGGGCCTTGACGTAAGTGATGCGCAATTTGTCACTGGAAACCCCAAGATGGCGCAGGCTGAAATACTTGGCGATCGCGTAGTCCTCACAATCGCCAGCGCCTTTCCACAAGGCTTCGATCGGTGTCGCCCAGTAGTCCTCGACGTGCCACAGGTCGATGTCTTCCACGTAACGCATCTGTTTGTTGAAGAACAGGTTGACCACGTTGAGCTGTTCCAGCTCTGGAGTTTGCTTCTGTGCCGCCAGCAGGTGTTGCCAGGCATCGATTCGTTGCTTGCCTTCACCCAACGGCCCGTACAATGTTTCGGCCCGGCGGCTGATCAGCGAAAAATCCCAATCGGCATGCAGACCGCCCAGCAAGACGCCAGCAATCAGCAGTGCTGAACACAACCAGCGCAGGGGCCGAGGGAGAGCGAAACGTGCCTGCAATGCAGTGAGTCCAAAGGGCGGTTGGAAATCGATGGATGGTGAAGCCTTGATGGATAAAAGACAATGGCACGGTGCAATCACCGCGAGCACGCTAAACTTGAGAAAGCGCAAGCAGTTGAAAAAAACGTAGCCAGTGATGCTCTGTTCGGTGGCAATGCCAGTGGCATAAAACTAACGGAAACTGATTTGTTTTGCCGGTTTGACAACCAGCAAGGCAGTCACTAGTGTGCATTGGATCCAATATTTTTCATTTTAATCAGGGTGCGTTGTCGTGACACAGAAGCCCAACCCTTTAAGTACTATCCCGGTCAGCGGCCCAATCCCCGCTCACCTTGCGCGATCGGTGATCGAAGAAACCCTGCGCTCGGCGATTCTCGACGGCCGTTTGCCTTGCGGCACCGCGCTGCGCCAGCAAGACCTGGCCGACCTGTTCGGCGTCAGTCGCATGCCCGTGCGCGAAGCCTTGCGCCAGCTCGAGGCGCAATCACTGCTGCATGTTGTCGCACACAAAGGCGCGGTTGTCGCGCCATTGGTCGAAGGTGACGCCGCCGAAACCTATGCCCTGCGTATCCTGCTGGAGTCCGAGGCCCTGCGCCTGTCGATCCCGCTGCTCGACGACGAAGATTTTGCCGAGGCCGAGCGTTATATCGACGACCTCGAAACACAAACCGATTATGCCGAGATCGGCAGGCTTAACCGTTTGTTCCACATGACGCTGTACCGCAAGGCGCCCAACCGTAGGCTCCTCAGCCTGGTGGAAGGCGGTCTGTGGGAAGAGGAACGCTTTCTGCGCTTCAACCTTGAAGCCATGGGGCTCGGCAAGCTGTCCCAGGAAGATCACCGTGACCTGCTGCGCGCTGCACAAGCCCGAGACATCGCGCTAACCGTGACAAAGCTTCAGAACCACCTGAACCGGGGTGTCGAGGTCATCACGCGTTACCTGAACAGCCTTGAACCTCAGGGCAAGAAATCATCGACGTGAATCGCACAAGAAAAGCCGTGCACACCCGGAACACCCCATGGTTGACTGTGATCAGTGCCAGCCAGACGACGGACGTCAGGCTGATCTGCTTCGGCGAAGCTGGTGCCGACCCCGAGCAGTTCCGCAGTTGGACTCAAGCACTGAGCGAGCACATTGAACTACTCGCGTTCAGGCTTCCCGGCCATGACAATCCGCAGAACCGGACTCGCTACGAACAATGGCCACCGCTGCTGGTCGACGCCTTTGCGGCGCTACAACCTTACTTGTCCGAACCCCATGCGCTGTTTGGCCATGGCCTGGGCGCAATTCTGGCCTACGAGCTGGCCAAGTTGAGTGAAACCCACTGCCCGGGGCAAACCCGTCACTTGTTCATTTCCGGTTGCCGCAGCCCGGATACCCGACCCGCCTCTGCGCCGCTGCATAGTCTGCCGAACATCCGGCACAGTTATGCACCCTCAAGCCCAGGCGCGCTTCTCGATGCAACAGCCAGCGATCAACTCGCCGCCTTCGAAGCACTGATACACAGTGACTTGAAACTGCTCGAGTCCTGGGCCGACCCTTCCAGTCGCAGCCTGCACATCCCGATGACTGCTTTCTACGGCAGCGACGATCCGCTGGCCCCCCTTGAAAGCATGGTCAATTGGTGCGAATTCACTCGCCGTGAATTCGAACTGATAGAAATGACCGGTAATCATTTTTTCACCACCACTCAGCGCCATCGTCTGCTGCAGATTATCAACACCCATCTGGGCCTGCTCAGCGAGTAAGCGCCTGACGCCTGTGCCATGAGGCACAGGTTCTTGAGAAGCGCTGGCGACACCAATCCCTTCTTCCCCCCCTGAAACCCCTGCCCCTCCCTGCGCCAGTGATAGCAGTACTGGCTTTTTGGGCTCACTCTTGGTTTGCCGACTAAAAAAGGACGAGCGGCGTGTAAATCTGCCTGCACAGCCCTCGCGTGATGGACGAACAAAAGGAGGCTTGCCAAAGGACGGGAAGAGATGGGCCGTGCCCTCCTCCTGCCCACCACATCA
This sequence comes from Pseudomonas sp. FW306-02-D09B, assembly GCF_058782685.1. Taxonomy (NCBI): domain Bacteria; kingdom Pseudomonadati; phylum Pseudomonadota; class Gammaproteobacteria; order Pseudomonadales; family Pseudomonadaceae; genus Pseudomonas; species Pseudomonas sp. FW306-02-D09B. The sequence continues at coordinate 8,541 of NZ_JBYSXY010000010.1, read as the reverse complement.
AAAAAAACATCAACTCCCCAGATACAAAGTTGCTCCGAGTGAGGCATTCACTCATTTAAATTCTGACTTATATAAGCCGGAAGGAACAACTTCACCCCAATAAAACTTAATCCAGAAGTTTTATCGAAACTTGTCGCGCCCGAAAAAACACACTTGACAAATAATATAAAAAACACTTGCCCGTTACTTGTTTCATGTATTAATTTTTCTCCGCCGACAACTTCAAGCTCCCGCGTACTTGTCGGCACGGTCAATGCCAGGGTCTGTAAGACTCATCTCGGCATCTGACCGCCAAGCACCATCGACGCACGCAACGCCTTGCCTGGCAAGGTCCGCCAACGCCATGAACTGCATCAACGTTTGTTTGAGGTACTTGTTCGCCTATTAAAAAAATCAGGCCGCACCGTGTTTGAACTCGCCTAATAAACCTCTGCCAATCGAACAACTTAACTCACAACTTATAGGTCTCTCATGAAACCCAACAAAGCACTTCTCGACCAAAAAAAAGCAGCCCTGAGCGCTCACCCTATCTTTGCCGAGATCCATTCACTGTCAATACTTCAACGCTTTATGGAAACCCATGTATTTGCTGTATGGGACTTCATGTCACTGACCAAACGCCTGCAACAGGAACTCACGTGCGTGCAGCTGCCCTGGCTACCGCCCCAAGACCCTCAAGCGGCGCGCCTGATCAACGAAATCGTCCTTGGCGAAGAGTCCGATGACCGACTCGATCACGGTCACTACAGCCATTTCGAGTTGTACCTGGATGCGATGCGCGAAATCGGCGCCAGCACGGCGGCCGTGGAGCGCTTCGTCGCCCTGCAAAAGGAAGGCGTGAGCTACGACGTCGCCCTGCAAAGCGTGGACGTCGACCCGGCCGCATCGAACTTCGTCCGGCACACCTTGCACACCGCGCTGTATGCGCCGGGGCACAGCGTTGCCGCAGCGTTTTTGCATGGCCGTGAAAGCGTCATTCCACAGATGTTCCAACGCATTCTCGACGATTGGGGCATAGGCATCGAACAGGCGCCGACCTTTCGTTACTACCTGGAGCGGCACATCGAAGTCGACTCCGAAGACCACGGCCCCGCCGCCGAAACACTCCTGGCACGCTTGGTCGATGGCGATCCGCAACGACAAGAAGACGTCTACGCCGCAGCCATTGCCGCTGTGGAAAGCCGTATCGCACTGTGGGACGGCTTGCGCCTGAGCATGCGTGAATCGGTCGCCGAGGTGAGCGCATGAACGCCGCCGACTACCAATCCTTCGCCGACGCCTGGGAAAACCGCGCGACTATCCGTACACGTCCGCGGCGCATGGTCGAAAACGACGACAAACTGATCTATCCCTTGAGCCGCCAACCGCTGGTACTGAGCGAAACCTTTGTCCGCGAATGCCCGGAACAACGCGACTTTGCATTGGTGCAGACGCTCTATAAGTTCATCAACGACGTGGTGATTTTCGAAACCGAAATCGTCGACAAGACCGCCCGCAGCATCGCCAAGAATCGCTTCGCCGTGCCCTTCCCGTTCGCCTGTCGCTATGACGCCATGACCGTGGTGGTGGATGAGGATTACCACGCGCTGGTGGCGATGGATTTCATGCAGCAGACCGTGGCCATGACCGGCATCACGCCGATCGAACTGCCGCATGAAATCGAGCTGAGCCGGGCAATTCCTGCAGCGTTGGCGCTGGCCCCGGAACATCTGCGCAGCGCCGTTGAGCTGATCTGCGTGGCCATCGCGGAAAGCACCGTGACCAACGACGTCGCGGCATTCGCCAAGGACGACACGGTCAAGCAATCGATCAAGGGCCTGATGGCTGACCACTTGCTCGACGAGGGCCGCCACTCGGGGTTCTGGTCACGGCTGGTTCGGATCTATTGGCACTCGGCTAACGAAGACGACCGCCAACTGATCGCGAAGATTCTGCCGGTATTCATCACTCACTACCTGACTAACGACATTCAGAAATCGTTCGATTTTCGGTTGATCGAACACCTGCACATCAGCGATGCCGCCAAGGCCGCACTCAAAAGCGAAGTGGCAGGCCTGGCCTTCCCGATCAATCGCCATCACCCGCTGGTTGCCAACATCGTGCGGTTTTTCCGCAGCAGTTCGCTGCTCGATTCACCGTGCGTGCAAGACGCCCTGAGCGACTACCTGATCTAGCCGAGGAGAACATCATGAGACGTCTCGACATTCTGCTCATCGGTCAAAGCCAGGCCTTGAATGAGCTGGCGCTGGAGCTGGAACAACACGGCCATACGCTGACGCGATTGAGCGACAGCCACACCCTGAGCGAACAATCGGTCGGTAACGCCGAGCTGCTGATCGATGACGGCAGCCTGGCCATTCCGGCGCAACGTCTGCGCGACCAGGGCGAGTGCGCACAACTGAGCGTGCGCCTGGGCCTGGGACCTGAAGACGCCAGCGGTCTGCCGCCTATCGACGTGCTGTGCCGCTACATATCGAGCGGCGACCAGCGACTGATCGCTCGCGTCCCCGTCGCCGACGAAGCCTCTGGTAATGGCCAGGCGCTGCGCCTGAGAGTCATCGCTGAATTGGTTGACCGCGTGGCGCTTGAGGTCAGCCGTTTTTCTCGCGATGCCGAGTACTTCACGCAAGCTGCAACGGCCACGCCCGGTCGTCATCAGCGTGAAGAAAGCTTGTTGGCGCTGGAGAGTCTGGCCTATGCCCACCGGCTAAACCTCAACGCGCAACCGCAGCTGCTGCAACTCGGGCAAATCCCGATGATCGAGCGGCTCGAACAGAGTTTCAAAACCTTCCGTGAACGCCCAGCGCTGCACATTGCCGATGAGGTGCTCAGCTATGGCGACTTGTACGCCCGGAGCCTGGCAATCCAACAACGGCTGCTGCCATTGATCGAGCAGCACCGGGCGGTTGAGGGACCGGTGGTCGTGGGTATTTGCCTGCCGAAATCCAGTGCATTGTTCGCCGGCATTCTGGCGATCCTCGGCAGTGGCGCGGTGTACCTGCCACTCGAACCCAGCCACCCGCTGCAACGTCAGCAGTACATCCTGGAGAACGCTGGCGCCGTGCTGTTGTTGCACGATGGCCAGCACCCATTAAGCGACGAGATGCCCGGGCTCGACATCAGTGGCATCGACGCCCGTGAGGCGAATCCCTGCTTGCCGTTGATGCGCCTGCGTCCCGGCAGCCAGGCACCGTGCATGGCGCTCTACACGTCGGGCACCACCGGTCATCCCAAGGGCGTGTTGCTCAGCCAAAACAATCTGGGGCACTTCACCGCGTGGTATGCCGATTACGTCGGGCTGACGGAGCGGAGTCGGGTGTTGCAGTTTTCATCGCTGAGTTTCGACTCCTCGTTGATCGATATTTTTCCGGCGCTGATCCAGGGCGCCGAGCTGATCGTACCCAACGATGACCAGCGTCGTGACCCGCTGCAACTGGTCGAGTTGATCCGTCATCATCAGCTCAGCCACGCGTTTTTGCCGCCAGCGCTGCTGAGCATTCTGCCGCTGGATCAGTTGCGCGACCTTGCACATGTGATGACCGGGGGCGACGTCTGCGAACCCCATGTGATCAAACAGCTGACCCAACAAGGCAAGCTCTACAACCTGTATGGCCCGACCGAAGCCACAGTGCTGATCACCGCCCGACAACTGCAGGTCGGTGACAGCAATCGCAGCCTCGGGGCACCGATTGCCAACAGTCAGGTGCTGATCCTCGACGAGAACTTTCAGCCCGTGGTCGAGCAGACCGTCGGTGAGCTGTACATCGTCGGTCCGGGGGTGTGCCTGGGCTATTTGAACAACCCGCAGCAGACCGCCGAACGCTACCTGCAATTGCCCTTGCCGGGCGGCCAAAGTTTGCGTGCCTATCGCACCGGCGATATGGCGAAGTGGACCGCCGACGGCATCGAGCTCTGTGGGCGACGAGACAATCAGGTGAAGATCCGCGGCTATCGGGTCGAGCCGGAGGAGATCGAGCGCTGCCTGCGCGACAGCCAGTTGTTCCGCCAGGTGGCCGTAGTGATCGACAGTCATCGACGGATTCTGGCGTTCCTCGCACAACCCCAGGAAGACCAGCCAGGCGTAGCGCGCGAAGCGCTGAAAGCTCACGCCCAGCAGTTCTTGCCGGACTACATGCAGCCCATCGCCTGGACTGAGTTGGTGAACATGCCTTTTGCCAGCAACGGTAAAGTCGATCGCCGGGCGCTGCTGGCGATGCCGGTCAGTGTCCTCGAAAACCTTCAGCGTCGGTTACCCGAGTCCACCGATGAGGCGCAACTGCTGGAGCTCTGGGCCGATCTGCTGGAGTTGCCGGCAGGCGACATTTCCACCGACGAAAACTTCTTCAATCTGGGCGGGCACTCGATCCTGTTGTCGCGCATGTTGCTGCAGATACGCGAGCAGTTCGGACGCAGTATCTCGATCAACCGCTTCATCGAAGTCCCGACCATCGCCAGGCTGGCCACGCTGGTCAGAGGTTCTGCCGGCGAAGAAGTGCTCAGCGAAAAAGCCCTGGCCGATGCCTTCCGCGAGCTCGATGTACAGCCCTTGCCGGTCAGCCGAATGGGCGATGTGCACAAGGTCATCGTTACCGGCGCCAACAGCTTCGTCGGCGTGCATATCGTCGAAGCGCTGCTGGCCTGGGGCGCCAGCGAAGTCGCGTGCCTGGTGCGTGACGGCGCCGGGCAAAGCGCTGCGCAGCGCTTCGCCGAATCGCTGCGTGAGAACCGCCTGGAGCACCTGGACCTGACTCGGGTGCAGGTTTACGCAGCGGACATCACGCAACCGGCACTGGGCCTGACGCCGGAGGTATATGAGCGACTGGATCGGGAGTTCGGCGCGTTGGTGCACAACGCCGCCAACGTCAACCACGTACTCGATTACGAGTCGTTGGCCCGGGATAACGTCGAGCCGATTTTCGAGTGCTTGCGGCTCTGCGAAGGGCGCAGCAAGAAGATCTTCAATTTCGTCTCCACGCTGTCGGCCTCCAGCACCATCGACGCCGAGGGGCGAGTGCTCGAACAACCCGCCGCGCAGACTCCGCCGATCTACATAAAAAACGGCTACAACCTGTCCAAATGGGTCGGCGAACGGATCCTTGAGCGCGCTCGCGAGCGAGGGGTGCGGGTCAACCTCTACCGACCAGGCAACATCAGTTTCAACAGCCTCACCGGCGTCTGCCAGCCGCACAAGAACCGTCTGCTGCTGATGCTCAAAGGCTCGATCCAGCTCGGCCAGGTGCCGGAGTTCGCACTGAACTTCGACTTGATGCCGGTGGACTTCCTCGCGCGCTTCATCGCCTTTCACGCCAGCCGTTATCAGCCCGAACAGGCGGTGTTCAACCTGCACAACCCTGAACCGCTGAGCTGGGACGCCTACGTCGCTTCGTTCCGCGAGGCCGGCCGCGAGTTTCAAATGGTCAGCGTCGCCGACTGGCAACAGCAACTGGGTCGGGTCGACAGCGATAACGCGTTGTTTGGCGTGCTGGGTTTCTACCTCAACGGCTTCGAGGAGGACATCGGCGACATCTCGATGATCGGCCACGCCAATGCCCAGGCCGGTGTGCAGCAAATGGGCACGCACTACCCGCAAAAGTCTCCGGCGCTGCTGCGTCGCGGCTGCGACTACCTGAAAGAAATCAACTTCATCTGATTCACCACCCGTAGAAATGGAGCAAGACCATGAGCACTCTGCAACCCGATACCCTGATCAAAAACCCGCACGGCTGCCACGTTGTGTCGTCGGTGGAAATACCCGCCGAGGCGTCGCGGGTTTGGGAAGTGGTCGGCAACTTCGCCGGCTTCGACAAGTTCATCCCGGCGCTGTCGCACATCGAGATGACCGGCGAAGGTGTGTCGTCGCTGCGCAAGAAGTTCTTCAAGGACGGCAACCTGGTCGTCGAACAACTCAACTCCCGCGACGACCAGGCGCTGAGCATGACCTGGACTACCGTCTACAACACCTTGGGTGTTGGTCAGTTGTGGGCTGCCATGAGTGTCGAGCCCCTGAGCGCCGGCAAGTCGCGCGCAACCTGGACCATCATCGCAGAACCCGCCCAGGGCGGCGCAGAAGCAATGCCGGGGTTCAAGGATTTCGTGCAGGGGTTTGCCGATGACTCGATGAGCAATGCGCGCAATTTGTTTGCGTAGGGAATTTTCGCCATAAAAAAACGCGATGAGTCAGACCGACTTCATCGCGTTTTTTTGCATCCATGCAACGGTTTAAATCTTGAAGCTATCCACCAGTTGCTTCAGGCGGTTGGCCTGCAGCGACAAGGCATCGCAATCCTTCAATGTTTCGTTGAGGTTGGCCACGCCCTGCTGGTTCAGCAGGTTGATCTGATTGATGTCACCGTTCAGGGTTTCCACCACTGCCGTCTGCTCTTCCGTTGCGGCCGCAACCGACTGGTTCATGCCGTCGATTTCGGTGATCCGCTGGGTCACGCTGATCAACCGTGCGCCGGCCTGATTCGCCACTTCGACGCTTTCCTCACTGGATACCTGGCTGGCATTCATGGTCGATACCGCTTCACGCGAGCCGACCTGCAATGAGGTGATCATCTTGTGAATCTCCTCTGCCGACTCCTGAGTGCGATGGGCCAGGTTGCGCACTTCGTCCGCCACCACCGCGAAACCACGTCCGGCTTCACCCGCCCGCGCCGCTTCGATGGCCGCGTTGAGAGCCAGCAAGTTGGTCTGTTGCGAGATGCCTTTAATCACATCGAGGATGTGCCCGATGTTGTCGGTGCTGGCGTTCAGGGTTTCAATCTGGGTGCACGACAGGCTGATTTTTTGCGACAACTCGGTCATCGCCAAAATCGTTTGTTCCACCACCTGACGACCGTCGTCAGCCTGCTCACTGGCACCGCTGGCGTGTTGCGACGCGTCCGCTGCGTTACGGGCAATCTCCTGAGTGGCCGCACCCAGTTGGTTGATCGCTGCCGCCACGCTATTGGTCCGTGCGCTTTGCTCATCGGAGCCGATGATCGAAGCATTCGAAGACGCCATGACCCGTTGCGACAGGTCATGGACCTGGCGCGTGGCCGACGACACTTCGGAAATCGACGCGTGAATCCGCTCCACGAACTGGTTGAAGGCACCGCCCAACTCACCAAACTCGTCTTTGCTTTCCACCGCCAGACGGCGAGTCAAATCGCCTTCCCCTTGAGCGATGTCCTGCATCGCACGGCCCATGGTGGTCAGTGGACGCATCAGCACTTGAATCAACAGACTCAGCAGCACGGCAATTGCGGTCACCGCGATGAACATCGCAATCAGTGCCGACGTGCGGAATTTGCTCAGTGGCGCATAAGCCTTATCCCTATCGATCGTCAGGCCGATGTACCACTCAGCATTCGGCAAGCCGGTAACCGGGGTAAAGGACAGGATGCGCGCTTGCTTGTTCAGGAGCACTTCCTGATTCCCCCGCTCGATGCGTACGTTCGAGCCTGGGTAGATGTCCTTGAGGTTCTTCATCACCTGGTCTTTGTCCGGGCTGACGATCACCTGGCCGTCAGCACTGACCAGGAACGCATGACCGATACCACCGAAGTCCACCGAGTTGATGATCTTCACCAGGGTTTCCAGACTCAGGTCACCACCGACGACGCCGAGCAGTTCACCGTTCTTCTTCACCGGCATGGCGATCGTCACCACCAGCCCGCCAACAGCGGCCATGTAGGGCGGCGTGAGCATGGTTTTGTCGGCAGCTACGGCCTGCTTGTACCAAGGGCGCTGACGTGGATCGTAACCATCGGGCATTTTGGCGTCAGGACGTTGGGTAAACACGCCATTGGACTGACCGACGTAGGTGAACTGGAAATTCGAGGTGAAGGCCGGCTGATCGACCAGCCCGGCAAAGTCTGCGTTGGCGCCTTGGTGCGCGACGTTCTGGGAGAGGTTTTCCAGTACCAGGATTCGCCCACTCAGCCAGTTCTGGACGCTGCTGGCCGTCAGATCGCCGGCTTGCTGGACGGAGGAGTCGAGGTTTTGCTGGATGGTATTGCGCTGCAGGTAGTCGTTGTACAAAGTGAACAACGCAAAAGCCAGAACCACTACGCCTGAAGCGGCCAAAAGGATTTTATGGCTGAACTTGAGATTCATTTCATGGGACTTCTTATGCAAGGAGTGGGGATGCGTTCCGGGTGCAACATTCCATGTGACGCCGTAGACCGTTCTAAGGCGGCTCTACTTTGGTGCACGCATGTCTCACCAGTCTTTCGGCACAGATCCGAGAAAACTTAGGCTTTTATGCAAAACGCACGTCTTTCCCTGCACGAACCCGCTAAATGGCGTGCTAGAGCTTTCAACCTACGCTTTTTTGATGACGCTTGATCATGCAGCACAGGCGCTCTGCACCAATCAGGAGGGCGAGGCGGCAGGGTCTTCGCGGGGAGCTTGAAGCTTTTAGCGGCCTCTGAAATGACAAAACCCCTGTCTGCGTAAGCAGACAGGGGTTTCGGAATTCAATCTTGACGATGACCTACTCTCACATGGGGAAACCCCACACTACCATCGGCGATGCATCGTTTCACTGCTGAGTTC